>NZ_SJDS01000159.1:0-236 GCF_004332175.1 Lysinibacillus sp. OL1
CCACCGTACGCGCTGAATTCGTCCATCAGCCGCTCCCGCTCCACGGAGATGTCGCGAGGTGCCTCCACCTCGTTGATCCCACCTTTCCTGTGCCAGACGGCGGCCGGTCGAGCACAGCGCGCACGTTGACAACTTACCGCCTCAAATATACCTTCATAATGAAGTTACTTCACAATGGAGGTTTATTCGTGAACATCTCACCCACCACCCGCAAGTGGTTGGGCCTGATCGCCATT
>NZ_SJDS01000160.1:0-234 GCF_004332175.1 Lysinibacillus sp. OL1
GGCTGATTCACCGGCAAGTCGTCTAGTACCTCGCGAACCCGAGACCGAATGAGCGTCTCCATCTCACGCAGGTTCTTAGGCGCGACCACCCCCTGCACAGCTGCTCGCTGCACGTCGTGGCGCGGTGGGTCCATCGCGATGAACATCTCGATATCGAGAAAGCGAGGCGGGGACCCGATCACTATCATCGGTTCGGCGGAGAAGACCTCATGGTTCTTATCGACCGCGACGATG
>NZ_SJDS01000161.1:0-234 GCF_004332175.1 Lysinibacillus sp. OL1
CCCGAGACAGGGGCTGCGCGTTCCCGGGGTGTTCATGTGTGCCTGCCTGGACGGATGCGCACCATATTAAGCACTGGGCGAACGGTGGCCCGACGGTGATGAACAACCTGGTCCTGCTGTGCCGTTCACATCATCGGTTGATGCACCGGAAATCAGGGTTCGTCGGGAAATGGGTGATCCGAATCGGCGCCGCCAACAAACCCTGGTTCGTCCCGCCACCCTCGATCGACCCTG
>NZ_SJDS01000162.1:0-233 GCF_004332175.1 Lysinibacillus sp. OL1
ATCGGCCGAGAGGTCCATGGCAGTGTCCAGGAGTGCTTGGCGTGTGCGTTCCTTCTTGGCGGCACGACTTTCCGGCTCCCTGTTGTCAGGTTCCCTGCGCTCTGGGTTCACCGGTCCGGCCTTCGTCACGACGTCGAGTGTAGGTACAGGCATTCCGGCTCCTTTCGGCAACTCGTGTAACTCGGATCACATTCTTGTTGACATGTACTTGTGTGCACCTGTCACACTATCTT
>NZ_SJDS01000163.1:0-233 GCF_004332175.1 Lysinibacillus sp. OL1
CGAACCATGCCGCCACAAGCTGATCGGCAACATCGTTGAGCAAGTCGTTCCCGACCGATGACTCGAAGTCCATCACCTGCTCGTACAGAAACCGCTCATCCTCAGAGTCACGAAGCGACCCGAACACAACGTGAATCGGGCTGTGCGCCATCAGAAGGCTCACCAACTGCACGAGCGGAGGCCGGGTCACGTGCATGACCCGGCCATCCAATTCCCATGCGGTGGGGTCAGAG
>NZ_SJDS01000164.1:0-233 GCF_004332175.1 Lysinibacillus sp. OL1
GTGCGCATCGGTCCAGGCGGGTACGCACGTGCAGCCGGGGAAGGCGCAGCCCTTGTCCCGGGCGATCAACGCCACTCGCTGTTCGGCGGTGACCAATCGTTTTCCTGGTTGCGCATCCAAGGGCGCGCCGTGACTGGCGAGCAGGACGGTGGAGAGGAAACAATCACATCCGAGGAGTCGGGGCTGCGACACCGAGAGTGGTCCGAGCCAGGGCATGTGCCCGACATCAAGAT
>NZ_SJDS01000165.1:0-233 GCF_004332175.1 Lysinibacillus sp. OL1
GGTGGAAAAGGAATTCGCCGCCAGCGGTGGTGGTGTCGAACCCTTCCGCGAGGGAACGGAACGCCTTGCCGCGTTCACCGAGGTTGTGAACGGTGTCGATGACGTGGCGGACGGATCGTCCGAGGCGATCAAGTTTCCAGACGACAAGGACATCACCGTCGTGATCGCGTAGGTAGTTCAGGCATTCGGTGAGCTGGGGGCGCTGCGTTGTCGAGCCGGATTCGTAGTCGGTG
>NZ_SJDS01000166.1:0-232 GCF_004332175.1 Lysinibacillus sp. OL1
GACATGCGTCATATTGTGTCGCACACGATCTGACTTTTATAGAAGATACAGACTAAATCTGTCACTATACTGAGCATATTCAGTAAATATCCGTGACATCGTTTTGAGGTTGTAAGATGGATGATAATAAAAGCAAGGCGCTCAATGCTGCGCTAAGCCAAATTGAAAAACAGTTTGGTAAAAACACAGTAATGCGTCTTGGCGATAACACTGTACAAGCTGTTGAAGCGGT
>NZ_SJDS01000167.1:0-231 GCF_004332175.1 Lysinibacillus sp. OL1
GGTGGGCCTAAATGGACTCGAACCATCGACCTCACGCTTATCAGGCGTGCGCTCTAACCAGCTGAGCTATAGGCCCTTGGAGCGGGTGATGGGAATCGAACCCACGACATCAGCTTGGAAGGCTGAGGTTTTACCATTAAACTACACCCGCATAAATGGTGGGTCAGGACGGAATCGAACCGCCGACACTTAGAGCTTCAATCTAATGCTCTACCAACTGAGCTACTGACC
>NZ_SJDS01000168.1:0-231 GCF_004332175.1 Lysinibacillus sp. OL1
GGCGGCCAGTCCGGACAGGACAAAGGTTGCGATGTCGCGGGCATCGACGTACTGCAACGGTCTGGTCGGCACTCCGGGAGCAACGACACGTCCGCCCGCCGCGATACGCTGCAGCCACCACGGCAACCGCCCGATGTCCTCGCGCGGGCCGAGGATCAACCCTGCCCTCGCGAGTAACGCGGCCGGGAAGGATTCCAGGACAGCGAGTTCGGCCCCGCGTTTGGCGGACGC
>NZ_SJDS01000017.1:0-60547 GCF_004332175.1 Lysinibacillus sp. OL1
GGTATAGCCAAGCGGTAAGGCAACGGATTTTGATTCCGTCATGCCTAGGTTCGAATCCTAGTACCCCAGCCATTTTTAATTTCACGAGCCATTAGCTCAGTTGGTAGAGCATCTGACTTTTAATCAGAGGGTCGAAGGTTCGAGTCCTTCATGGCTCATCATTTTTTAATTAACATGCGCCCGTAGCTCAATTGGATAGAGCGTCTGACTACGGATCAGAAGGTTATGGGTTCGACTCCTGTCGGGCGCGCCATAAAATCAACGGAATGTAGCTCAGCTTGGTAGAGCACTTGGTTTGGGACCAAGGGGTCGTAGGTTCGAATCCTGTCATTCCGACCATTTTCAAAAAATTATGGGGCCTTAGCTCAGCTGGGAGAGCGCCTGCCTTGCACGCAGGAGGTCAGCGGTTCGATCCCGCTAGGCTCCACCATTGTAATATTTTTGGAGGTATACCCAAGTCTGGCTGAAGGGATCGGTCTTGAAAACCGACAGGCGGGTAACACCGCGCGGGGGTTCGAATCCCTCTACCTCCTCCATTTTTCGGGTCAGTAGCTCAGTTGGTAGAGCATTAGATTGAAGCTCTAAGTGTCGGCGGTTCGATTCCGTCCTGACCCACCATTATTGCGGGTGTAGTTTAATGGTAAAACCTCAGCCTTCCAAGCTGATGTCGTGAGTTCGATTCTCATCACCCGCTCCAAAATGGGCCTATAGCTCAGCTGGTTAGAGCGCACGCCTGATAAGCGTGAGGTCGATGGTTCGAGTCCATTTAGGCCCATCATTATTCCGAAGTAGCTCAGTTGGTAGTAGCACCTGACTGTTAATCAGGTTGTCGCAGGTTCGAGTCCTGCCTTCGGAGCCACGGCCCGTTGGTCAAGTGGTTAAGACACCGCCCTTTCACGGCGGTAACACGGGTTCGAATCCCGTACGGGTCATCAAGCATGTAGCACAGATGTGTGTTACATGCTTTTTTCTATTCTCCTTTTTGTTAATCGATAAAAGATAATGCAATAGCAGAAAAAGACCTATTGGCAAGGTGAAGGACTAAATTTCATTCCCCTAGCATCTTTCTATGGGCTTCCAATAAACCGCTTTACTTACCACGTACACTTCATGGTCAACATTTTTGTGAAGGCGCTTGACTTCTCTAGTATAGCGATACAGGCGCAATCCTGCCCAGAGAATTAGTGAAACTGGTTCTGCTCTATGCGAAAGCGAAGTACTAGCAGCAAGTAAGTAGCTCAGAGCGATTAGTCTTTCCATCATTTATAAAAATTCTATTGATTTCTTTGTTCTGCAATCCCCTGAAAAAGGCTACATGACTACTGTAGCCTTTTTATAATAATTAAAATCTTTCTCCCTTACATTCTCTTACGAAAAAGAGTCTATAGAGTAAATTTGAACAAACTATTTCATATATAAAATATGTATGTTTTTTCGATTACTATTTTCATGGTGCTTGTTGTTTTGTTCCTCTAATATGAGGATAAGTGGAGGAATCGATATGAATATACAGGAGATACAGCAATTTTTAAATCTATATCAGACAGAACAAAATGAATCAGAACTTTGGTTAAAGAATAGATTACAGGCAGTTAAGGATGCAGGTGAATATCATCCAACAACAGAGGAGCTAGTTTTTGGTGCACGGGTGGCATGGCGAAATAGCAATAAGTGTATTGGACGTCTGTTTTGGCAGTCACTGCATGTGGTAGATGCACGTGATGTTTTAGATGAAAAGGCTATTTTTCAAAAATTACTAGAACATATTGATTATGCGACAAATCATGGGAAAATTCGTCCAACTATAACAGTGTTTGCTTCAGATAGAGTACGGATTTGGAATCATCAACTAATTCGTTATGCAGGCTATGAAACAGATGCAGGCATTATTGGAGATTCACAGTCCATTAAATTTACAAAAGTGTGTGAGTCGTTAGGATGGAGAGGTAAAGGAACTGATTTTGATGTACTACCACTCGTTATACAGGTGGATAATCGTGCTCCTCAAATGTTTGTAATTCCTGAAGAAAATATAGTAGAGGTCTCAATCCGCCATCCAGAGTCAATCGATGTGGAGAAATTAGGAATGAAGTGGTATGCTGTACCCATTATTTCGAGTATGCGTTTTCAAATGGCTGGAATTGATTTTCAAGCAGCTCCATTTAACGGCTGGTATATGGGAACAGAGATTGGTGCACGAAATTTAGCAGATCATGATCGTTATAATATGTTACCTGCCATTGCAGACATTTTTAATCTTGATACAACCAAACATGCGTCTCTTTGGCGTGATCGTGCTTTAGTAGAACTTAATATTGCTGTTCTTCACTCATTTAAAGAAGATGGTGTGAGCATTGTTGATCATCATACAGCAGCTCAGCAGTTTAAATTGTTTGAGGAGGCAGAAAAATCAACAGGAAGAGAAGTGACAGGCAACTGGACATGGTTAATCCCACCACTTTCCCCTGCCACAACGCATATATTCCATAAACCCTATGTAAATATTTATCATACACCAAATTATTTTTATCAAAAACCATGCTATTAGTGTAAAGGAATTGTTTACTTTCAATACTTTTGATGAGAGAGGGCGCTTACTATGTTAAATCAGCAAATTCCCAATATCCCATGGAGACAATTGACGACACCTTATGGTAGAGGTACAGCCATTCCTAAGCTGATAGAACAGGAGCAATACACACAACTAGCTGAATTAATTGAACATCAAGGTACACTGTGGCAGGTGACACCATGGGTTTTGCTTGTCCTGCTAAAAAAGCTTACTAGTAAAAAATTAGAGGTTGTCTCCTTACAAGAGGTACAGTTATATTTAGCTGTGGCACATGCTATTACCAAGGATTATCTCGAGCCAGTCAATACTGTTAAAAATATGCAGGAGCTATTAGACGTCAACTATTTGTGGATAGAAAATGAGGATAATGATGAACAGGAGTGGGAGAAAGAAACGCCAAAGGGCTATGAGGAGCAAGCTTTTGTAGGCTATTACTATTATAGTTATAGGCTTTTACAAGAGGCTGTTCCTATTTTTTCTACTATAACAGCTCGTAATAATGAAGCATCAGAATGCCTTGCTGAATTGCTAACATTACTCCAGCAACCCGACAATTAAGTAATGTGTAAACACTATATAGAAATAGAGCAGATGGAGGAATCTAATCCACCTGCTTTATTTAATTTTAATGCACATATTCATCCTTAGAGGCTCTCATTGAGCAAAAGAAGAGTAACATTGCTACAACGACAAAGAGCCATCCCGCAATATTCCAGCCGCCAAATAAATCATGCAAGTAGCCAAAAAGAATAGGACCAATTGCGGCAAATAAATAACCCAAAGATTGTGCAAAGCCTGATAAATCTGCTGCTTCAAATGCAGTACGAGTACGGAGAGTGAAGAACATCATTGCTAGGGCAAATGAAGAACCACCTGCTAACCCTAGAAGAACCATCCACAGTACCCCAAGACTTGTCCATTCCATGACAACCCCAACAAAGCCTACTAAATAGAAGGATGTAAACATCAATACAAGTGGGCGTTGAGAAGTCATTTTACCGGCAATAATAGGCACTGCTAAGGCCATTGGTACTTGTGAGAATTGCATGATTGAAAACATCCAGCCAGCTTTATCAGGGGCTAAACCTTGAGCAATATAGATCTCAGGTATCCAAGCTGCTGTTGTGTAGAATAATAAAGATTGTAAACCCATTGCCCCTGTGACAGCCCAAGTAACAGGTGATTTCCATAAAGGTGTACTGGTCTTTTTAGATGTAGTAACTGGTTCCGGTTTATTTGACTTTAGTTGAGGTATCCAAATTAAGATTGTAATGAGAACGAGTATGAGTGCAATGGAAAGTGCACCTTGCCAGCCTAACCATGAATTAGCTATCGGATAGCTAATACCAGCACCAAGGCCTGCAGTAAAATTCATGGACATGGTGAAAAAGGCCATTAATAAACCCACATGATAGGGAAATTTCAATTTCAATAATCCTGGAATTAGTACATTTCCAAAAGAAATGGCTACGCCAATTAACACAGTACCCAATAGAAGTAATTCTGTAGTACCAAGTGAACGTAGGACAATTCCTAAGGCCAAGAGAAAAGTTGATAAAAATAATGTTAGCTCAAGCCCTAGTTTGCGTGCTACAACTGGTGCAAATGGAGATATAACAGCAAAAGCCAGCAATGGTATCGTTGTTAGAAAGCCTGCCAATACATTAGATATTCCAAGATCTTCACGGATAAAGGATATAATTGGGCCAACAACAGTTAGTGGCATTCGTAATGTAGAGGCTATAAAGATAACTCCAAAGACTAAAAGTAAGGTTGTTCCTTTCCAGCTAATTTTTTTACTTGGAAAACTAGTGGAATGATCATTTGTAGTCAAAATAAAATCCCCCCTAATAATAATCATTCTAATTGAACTACTATAACACTTTATCACACTATTAAAAATAGTAGAAGATTCATAAAATACAGAACATTTATGGTTGTATTGAAATGTCTATGGTCTTATGTTAGTATAATAAACATCATAAATTTAATAATTATATGCCTCATGTTTGTATTGAGGTAGAGGTCGCGATATTTATAAGTATGCTAATTGAAATGACAAGCATTGATGAAATTAGTTGAAAGGAAATATTGCCGAAGTGTGAGGGGACTTGAAAACCTCATGCTGGGGCTGTCTCCGAAAGGAACAGAACTGTCACGTTTGCACAACGTGTTGAGCTATCATGTAGGAAAAACTGAGGATTAATGTAGCCATCACAGTGTATATGTGATGGCATTTTTTTGCCTCATAAATAGGAAGGAAGCTATATCGTGAGTGAAATAAAAGTAAATCAGCTCGGACATAAAGCACCGAAGCTGAAAAAAGAATTAAAAAGCCGTCATATTACAATGATTTCTTTAGGCGGTACAATTGGTACGGGGCTATTTTTAGCCAGTGGAGGAGCAATTGCTCAGGCAGGACCTGGAGGAGCATTGCTTGCCTATGCTTTAATTGGTATTATGGTGTATTTTTTAATGACAAGTTTAGGGGAAATGGCTGCCTATATGCCATCATCAGGTTCATTTAGTACGTATGCAACGAAATTTGTAGATCCTGCTTTGGGCTTTGCATTAGGCTGGAACTATTGGTATAACTGGGCAATCACCATTGCTGCCGAAATTGCTGCTGTGTCATTAATTATGAAATATTGGTTCCCAGATAGTTCATCAGCACTTTGGACAGTATTATTTATTGCTGTTGTACTGACGTTTAATTTACTATCCGTAAAAAGTTATGGTGAAAGTGAATATTGGTTTGCCATGATTAAAGTAGCAACGGTTATTGTTTTTATTATCATTAGCTTACTAATGATTTTTGGTATTTTAGGTGGGCAGGCTCCTGTAGGTTTCACTAATTTCTTTGTTAGTGATGGGCCATTCCATGGTGGCTTCCTTGCTACATTTGGTATTTTCCTAGCTGCAGGATTTTCATTCCAAGGGACAGAATTACTAGGAATTACAGCTGGTGAAACAGATGATCCTGGTAAAAATATTCCGAAGGCTGTTAAATCTGTATTTTGGCGTATTCTTTTGTTTTATATTTTAGCGATTGGTGCAATTGGGATGTTAATTCCATTTACAGACGAACGTTTATTATCAGAAGATATCGCAGTATCACCGTTTACACTAGTGTTTGACCGCCTAGGTATCGCCTTTGCTGCTTCATTAATGAATGCCATTATTTTAACGGCTATGCTTTCAGCAGGAAATTCAGGACTATATGCATCTTCTCGTATGTTATGGCAATTAGCTATGGATGGACATGCACCTAAATTTTTTGCAAAGCTAAGTCGTAGAGGTATTCCGATTTATGCACTTATGGCAACATTAGCTGTAGGCTGTTTAGCATTTTTGGCATCCTTCTTTGGCGATGGAGTGGTTTATATCTGGTTATTAAATGCTTCTGGAATGTCTGGGTTTATTGCATGGCTAGGTATTGCGTTTAGTCATTATCGTTTCCGCCGAGCGTTTGATGCACAGGGCTTAGATCCAAAGTTATTACCTTATAAAGCCAAATTATTTCCGTTTGGACCATTATTTGCTTTTACAGTTTGTATGATTGTAGTCATTGGACAAAATTACACAGCCTTTACAGGCGATAAGATTGATTGGTACGGTATCCTTGTTTCGTATATTGGGATTCCATTATTTTTAGCATTATGGTTTGGCTATAAAATAAAGCACAAAACAAAAATGCTTCCACTTAAAGATTGTGATTTAAAAGTTGAAGATTAGATAATAGAGCTGTTCTATAAACCAAAGAGTGATGGTTTATGGAGCAGCTCTTTTTTCAACACTCATAAACAAATCACTAATCAAACATCATAAATATGGTAATGTAATATACATATGGAAATTGGGTTTTGATAGGAGAGGTGCATCATAGTGCAAAAGCATATTTTACTTGTAGAAGACGATGAAGCCATTCGTGAAATGGTTTCTAATTACTTAACGATGGAAGGTTTCCATGTCACAACAGTGACTAATGGCGAAGAGGCATTACAAAATTGTTTGCAAAAAACCTTTGACTTAGTCATCTTAGATATTATGATTCCTAAATTAAATGGATTGGAAGTATTAAAGATTATTAGAGAGCAGGCAGCACTTCCTATCATTATTATGTCTGCAAAAGACAGTGATGTTGATAAAGCATTGGGCTTAGGATTAGGGGCAGATGATTATATTGCTAAACCCTTTTCTATGCTGGAATTTTCAGCACGTGTAAAGGCTGTTATCAGAAGAGCTACGAAATACTCTAGTCAAGCTGAACAAAAGCAAGAAGTCCTAGAAATTGATAATTTAAAGATAGATATCGTTAATTTTTCAATAACAAAGAGCGGACAAGAGATAAAGCTGACATCAAAGGAATTTTCCATTTTAAAATTGTTTGTGACAAATCGCCACAGAGTTTTTACCAAAGAGCAAATTTATCAGACGATATGGAAAGATGCCTATTACGGAGATGAAAATATTATAAATGTACATATCAGAAGACTACGTGAAAAAATAGAAGATGATCCGTCACATCCTCAATATATTAAAACCCTATGGGGAATCGGCTATAAATTTGAAGGGTAAAACTATATGATATTTCTATTATTATTAATCATTGTATTGCTAATCGGCATTCTTATTTTTCAATGGAAAATCAAGAAGGAACAAGAACGTGCTATCCAATATATTCATCGAAAACTACACGTAATTGTGAATGAACAGACGTATGAAAAGATTCTAGTAACAACTACAAATTCAGAAATTCAACAGTTACTTATTACACTGAATACTTTGCTAGATCAACATCAAAAAATTCAGGCTACGCATCGTAAAATGGAAAATTCCATGAAAAAGATGTTGGCCAATATTTCACATGATCTTAAAACGCCTTTAACCGTTGTACTTGGCTATATTGAAATGCTTCAACTTCAAAATGGGATTAGTGACGAGGAACAGCAACGTTTACTTAAGGGTGTACATGCTAAAACATTAGAAGTATTAAAAATTATTCATACATTTTTTGACTTGGCAAAATTAGAGGCTGGGGACACAGATTATCCAATCACTAAAATCAATGTCAGTGAAATATGCCGAAAAAATGTTTTGTCTTTTTACGATTTGGTTACTTCACTGGGATTAGATATTAAAATTGATATCCCAGAAAGCTCCATATATGCACTTGGTAATGAAGAAGCATTAAATAGAGTGTTAAACAATCTACTGTCTAATGCTATTGCATATGGAGCAGATGGCAATGTAATTGGAATTACCATAAGAAATGACGAAGTCAATATTGATATTGATGTGTGGGATTGTGGCAGGGGCATTGATGAATATCATATCGATCGCGTTTTTGAAAGAATGTATACGCTTGAGGATTCTCGAAATAAATCTTTCCAAGGTAGCGGTTTGGGACTAACGATTACAAAGAGACTAGTAGAAATAATGAATGGCTCCATCCGTTTATCGAGTATTCCCTATGAAAGAACTATTTTTACGATTTCGTTAAAGCGAATGATGTATTAAATCGATTATGCTTGTAGAGCTTTAATGCTTTGCAGGCTTTTTTACTTAAGAAATATGTAAGAATGCAGTAATAAAATAGAGAGTTTCATTTTTTATAATGAAGCTAGTCACAATTGAGGGAGAGAATTACATGACATACATTGTAAAAACAAATCAGCTTACGAAAGTGTACGATGGAAAGGAAGTTGTTTCTGCTGTCAATATGAACGTTAAGAAGGGAGAAATTTATGGATTTTTAGGTCCAAATGGTGCGGGTAAAACGACTGTTATGAAGATGCTAACTAATCTTACGAAGCCTACAAGTGGGGATGTAGAAATTTTGGGGACGAAATTGACGGATAAATCCTATGAAATACTAAAAAGAATGGGGACAATTATTGAATATCCTATTTTTTATGAAAAATTAACGGCTAGTGAGACCCTGGAATTACATTGTGAATACATGGGTTATTATGATAAGAAAGAAATTGCACATGTTCTTAATTTAGTAAAGTTATCGAATACAGAGAATAAGCAGGTTAAAGATTTTTCTCTGGGAATGAAGCAGAGATTAGGTATCGCAAGGGCCATTATTACAAAGCCAGAGTTACTTATATTAGACGAACCAATTAATGGATTAGACCCAGTAGGGATAAAGGAGTTAAGAGAGCTTTTCAAGATGCTTTGTAAAGAGTACGGTATAACCATTATTATCTCTAGTCATATTCTGGCTGAAATAGAACAATTGGTCGATACAATAGGTGTTATTAAGAATGGGAGGCTCATCACGGAGGTAGCAATGGATACTATTAATCGTGATCAGGTCAATTATACCGAAGTGATTGTAAGTGATGGGAAAAAGGCAGCGTTTATTATTGAAAGCGAATTGAACATTACTAATTTTAAGCTAATGGATGATAAAACGATACGTATATACGACTCAACTCTATCCCAAAAAAGCCTATCTAGAGCATTAATTGAACATAACGTTGAGATTGAAGAGATTAGTAAAAAAACAAGTTCATTAGAGGATTATTTCTTAAAGCTAATCAATGGAGGTGTTGTCCATGCTTAATTTAATGCGTTTAGAAATGAAAAAATTTCATTTAGGTTCATATGTTAAAGGAGCCATTATCGCTAATTTTGTTATTCTTGGTTTCTTGTTTATGATTTTATTTATTTCTAAAGTTGAAGGAGACCCAGGGCTTGAAAATTATGAGGTTGCATTCAGTGTTATTGATTCATTTGTAAGAGCAGTTTTTATGATTTTTGCTTCTACGTTAATAGCTAAGTTAATCATCGGAGAATATAAATTTAAAACCATTACATTAGCCTTTATGTATCCTATAAGTAGAAAGAAATTAATGGTCGCAAAGCTTGCTATTGTCATGCTATTTACTTTCAGTATGATCATTATCTCCAATGCTCTTATTACAACCATTTTTTGTATCATAAGCGATCGATATGAATTAATTCCTGATGTACTATCAAGTTCTTTAATTATCCAGCAAATACCTTCTGTATTGATGAATGCGATTGCTGCCTCAGGTATAGCTTTAATCCCATTGTATTTCGGGATGAGAAAATACTCTATACCGACAACTATCATTTCATCTATTATAATTGTGTCTGTAACTTCATCAAATTCAGGTAACTTTACTTTAAACGATATTATTATTATTCCAATTACTTTAGCAATCGTGGGTCTTGGTATTGCTTATTTAGCCATTAGAAATATCGAAAAGGTGGACGTTTAATCAAAAAGATACCAGGTGCTCATTACTATAGAGTACCTGGCTTTTTGTTATCCAAAAATTGTTTCCCACAGTAAGTAAATATTTAACGTAACAACAATGACTACGACAAACCAACCTAAAACAGTTGTAATACGGTGATTAACTAAGCTTCCCATGATGTCTCGTTTACTTGTAAACATAACCAGAGGGACAAGTGCAAAGGCAATACCAAATGATAAAACAACCTGACTAAGAACGAGAGCATAGGTAGCATTCACACCAGAGGCAATGATTGCAAGTGGTGGCACCATGGTAATCGCTCTACGTAAATAAAGAGGTATTTTTCTTTGAATGAAGCCCTGCATGACAACATCACCTGCTAAAGTCCCTACAGAGGAGCTAGCAAGCCCTGCAATAAGTAAACCAAGACCAAAGGAAATGGCAGCCATTGGGCCGAGCGCCTCTTTTAAGCCATTGTAGGCAACATCTAAATCTTCAACTACAACGCCTTGGGTATGGAATACTGCTGCGGCAATTATGAGCATGCTCATATTGATGGCACCAGCAATAATCATAGCGATGATAATATCGATAAATTCAAATCGAAAAATGCGTCTTTTTTCTTCTTCATTACGACCAATAATACGGCTTTGTGTTAAAGAGGAATGTAAGTAAATAGCATGAGGCATAACGGTTGCACCTAAAATACCTGTTGCTAATAATAGTGAATCTACACCTTCAAAGTGTGGCGTGAACATGCCAATCGCTACATCACCCCATGCTGGCTGCGCTAAAAATGTTTGGAAGGCAAACGCCAATACAACAATTAAAACCATGCCAGAAATACCTGCTTCAAAGGCTCTAAATCCTCTTCTTTGCAACTCTAAAATAGCGAATGAACCCACTGCTGTAATCAATGCGGCGGGAAGCATTGGGATATTAAAAAGTAAATAAAGCCCTAGTGCTGCTCCGATAAATTCCGCGAGGTCTGTGGCAATGATGACCAATTCCGCCTGTATCCATAAAAAGATAGATGTTTTTTTAGAAAAATGCTCGCGTGCGACTTCAGGTAAATTTTTTCCTGTGGCAATCCCAAGTTTGGCAGACAGGGACTGAATTAACACGGCCATTAAATTAGAAAAGGCTATAACCCAAAGTAGCAGGTAGCCGTATTGAGAGCCTGCTGTAATATTTGTAGCAAAATTGCCAGGATCAATATAGGCGACTGCTGCAATGAAAGCAGGTCCTAAAAATGGCAAAAATCTTCGCCAACCTTTTATATCTCCATCTAAAACCGCCTCTGCAGACGATTTTGTGACTCGTTTGTAAACCATATTGTTCCCTCGTTTCAAAAAGTATCATTAGTGAAATAAAGTTTCCTATAGGAAAATAAGATATTAGTATTCTAACGCTAGGAATAAAAAAAGTGAAGTAGTTTGCTTTATCCTTCTAAAATAAGTATGCTCTTTTGGATGAAGTGAATGAGTAGAAAAATTAAATTGCAGGAAAAATTCGAAATTTATAGAACTAATGAAATGAAGAAGGGAGACAGGGTGATGGATATGGTATGGGTAAAATCAAAAGTAACAATTCCACGTACAGTGCCAAATGTATTAGAGAGGAAGAAATTATTTTCTATTTTATCTAACAATCGAATGAAGAAACTAACCATTATACGGTCAGCCGCAGGATACGGAAAGACGACTCTTTTAAGTCTGTGGTTGAAGCATATTGATGAATCGGTAGCATGGTTTACTATCGATCAGAATGACAATGATCCTGTGAAATTTTTAAAGTACTTAATACATACATTATCTTTTAGCATATTGAATGTAGAACAAAAGTTAAACAATATACTAGATGAAACACCACCTTTTGAAATAATTATAGATACACTGTTAAACGATTTGAATACATATAAAGAAAATATTCATATTGTTTTTGATAATTTTCAAGAAATCCACAACCCTCAAATTCATCAAATTATCAATCGACTTATTGAATATTTACCAGCCAATGCACGAATCTATATAACCACACGAACTAATTTAGAACTTTCACTAGCAAAATGGCGTGTAAAAGGTTGGATACTAGAAGTCGGGACGGGTCAATTATGTTTTGATTTAGAAGAGCTACAATCTTTCTTTAATTCTGTTACTAATGATGAACAGAAGGATGCGCTGAAGCCTTTATTAAAGACTACAGGGGGCTGGATAGCAGGTATCCAACTGATAAAGCTATCAACAGGTGGAATGATAGGTAATCTTAGTAGTGAAGAAATTTTAGGCAAAGCTAGTTCATATATACATGAGTACTTCATGCAAGAAATTCTTTTAATATTACCTCAAGAATTGCAAGATTTTCTACTAAGAACTTCCATTTTAAACTACTTAGATCCGAGTGTTTGTGCATCCATCACGAACGGATTAGATAGTTTAACTACATTCTCAGAGCTGGAGAAAAATTGTTTGTTTATCGAACAAGTACAAGCTCATCCACCCGTTTATCGTTACCAAACTTTATTTAGGCATGCCCTACAGGTAGAATTTCAAAGGCAATATTCCTATGAAATGATTACCTCTATTTATTACGAAGCAGCCACTAATTTATGCCAAGGAGAAGACTATGTAGCGGCAATTGAGCTTGCTTTAAATGGCGAATTATACAAGCTTGCACATGAATGGATTCAAAAATATTTAGTCGAAATATTTGCCGAGGGACATACTCTATTATTCGGGCAGTGGATACAGAAATTAAGGAATGCGCAGTTTCCAGTAGATATTAATATGCTTGTCTTATATATTACTACTCTGTTTTCAACCCATGAAATTGATCAGGCGAATAAAATCATAGAGGAACTACTTTTAAAACAAAATAAATTGAAATGGATGGATGGTTTTCAATTTATTGCTGTCTCAAAAATCTTTGAAATTTTGAATGCTTATATTGGTTATATGGAAGATGGGGATATTGAAAGGGCAAAAGTAGGCTTACAAACACGTGTAAATGTAAGAAAGAATAAGTCATCTTTATATGATATTTCATTAAAATATAATCAATTTGAACCTAGAATTTTACGTACTTTTATAGGTGCAAAAGGAAAATTCTTACCAGTAGAAAAAATGGATGAACTGATTAGCGTGTTGAATGAAAGTGAAATAAGGGAGCGAAATATTACAGGCGTTACCTATGGATTACTAGCTGAAATTTTGTATGAAATAAATGATTTAGATAGGGCAAGTAAAGAGTTAGAAATCGGTTTACAATATGGTTTGCATTTTCAAGATCCAGGATTATTTATACCAATGTACTTATTAAAGGCACGTATTTATATGACTAAAAAACAATTCGAAGAAGCACATCTGTTATTGATTGAAGCTATGAAGGAAACCGATAAACCTTATTGGATCGGAATGCTCTATATTATGAAAGCACAATCTTATTTATTGGAAGGAAATATTTCATATGCGCAACAGGAATTTTTTAGAGTGACGGATTTTATCAATTATAGAATTGCATCAAAAAATCCCTTTTATTTATTAGTTGAGGGTAAAATTCTGTATGCTAAAAACCAACTGGAGGAAGCATTGCAAATTGCTATTCGTTTAAAAGAAGGAGCAATTCAGGAAAAGCAAATCGTTACGCTTATTGAAGCGGGTCTGCTAGAAGCCATTTGTCATTTTTCACTTGGTAAAGAGGATTGGGCTTTAATAGTATTACACGATGCTCTTGAACATGGACTGTCATATGGGTATTACCGTACATTTATAGAAGAGGATTCTATCTGGCCATTACTTAATAAATACTGGCGTCTACGTCAGCATAGTAAGGGAGATACATTTATGTCAGTGCCGTTAGCCTATTTAAATAAACTATTACAGAATGACAGCAAAGAAGATGAGTTTTTCGCTAACTTTACTGCAAGAGAAAAAGATGTTCTACAATTACTTGCAGAAGGTGCTTCTAATAAGGAGATTGCACAACAATTGCAGTTGACAGAGGGAACTATTCGTATATATTTAACAGGAATTTACAGTAAACTAGGTGTGAAATCTCGCACGAAGGCCATATTATGGGCAAAAGAATGGCTAGGCTTTTAAAGTTGTTAAAGAGAAAGGAGGTTTACATGATGCCAAATATTTTAGTAGCCTCAAAAACAACAGTCCCTCAAACGGGCAAGCAAATTATAGAAAGAGAACGATTAAATGCTATTCTACATCAGTCAACAGCAAAACTTATAGTAGTACAAGCACCAGCAGGGTATGGTAAAACCACTTTTCTAAGTAGTTGGTTTCAGCAACTTGAGACGGCAGTTGCATGGTATACGGTGGACCAAACAGACAATGATCTAAACCGCTATTGGAAGTATTTAATTCATGCTATTGGTCACTCCTTACAGCCAGAAGCTGCCTCTCGGATTAATTCTATACTCCATGCTCAACCACAGTTACCATTAGAATTTTTAGTGGACTCTCTTTTAAATGAATTATCGCTATCTACTAAAAAGATTCATATAATGATTGATGATTATCATCATATTCATAATGTTACTATCCATCAAGCGATGATTCGACTAATTGATTTCTTACCTGAACATTGCTTTATTTATTTGACTAGTAGATCATCTATTTCATTACCGATTGCAAGGTGGAGATTAAACCATTGCTTGCTTGAAATTGGTTTAGAGCATCTACTTTTTACGTATGAAGAGACAAAAGAATTTTATAAAAATTTAAATAAAAAGCTGGATGTAAAGGTACTTCAAAAGGTTTTTGAGATAACAGAGGGCTGGCCAACAGGGTTGCAATTGACTAATTTAGCAGGTTTCCACAATGTAGACAAAGAGTTTAGAGAAAGTAATTTATATGTGTTCCAATATTTAATGAGTGAGGTTTTTTCCAAACTAGCACCACCCCTACAAATCTTTCTTCTTTATACTTCACTTTTAGAACAATTAACCGCTGATACGTGTAATGTCCTAACAAACCGTACCGATGCTCACCTAGTCTTATTAGAGCTTGATCAACAAGGTTTATTTATTAGCAGAGTAGAAGCAAAAGAACAGGTTTTTCGATATCACAATTTATTTAGAGAAGCATTGCGCCAAGAGTTGAGCAATCGTTTTACTCAGCAGGATATTATTTTTTTATATGAAAAGGCAGCTGTAGCTTTATATAATAATGGGAATTTTTTATCTGCTATAGAGCTTGCTTTAAGCGGCAACGTATTTATGTATGCTGAACAATGGATTCAGGAGCATCTTGTAACATTCCTTTCCTGTGGTCATTCCACATCCTATGTAAAATGGATTGATACATTTTTGTCTAATGGCTATGAGGTACACCCAGAGTTGATGGTAATGTATGCTTATACACTTGCAGCATTACACAATTTAGAAGATGCTTATCAGACGATACTAGAACTAGAACAAAAGCATAGGTCCAATCAATGGATGAATAAAAGTGAGTATGCATCCGCTGTCGATGATTTTCTAGGTGTGAAAGCCTATGTTTTTGTGATGAAAAATGGAGACCTTTCTCAAGCTGGGGAATACATTCGACAAAGACTGGAGAGAAATCCAGTCGGGTCCAAATGGGACGCAATATTTATCCAATATAATCAAACAGAGCCAATGTTGTTTAGAACAAATATTGGATCTCGAGGAAAGTTGCTTTCAGATGAACAGGCTATGTCTTTTTTTGCTAAGTTTAGAACAGGGAAATTTAAAAACTTAAGTATGACGGGCTATAGCTATGGCGTGCGTGCAGAAAAATTATATGAGTGGAACCAATTTGCTGAGCTATCAATAGAATTAGAGGAAGCTATACGTTCTGGACATCAATTTCAAGATGCAGGATTGTTAGTACCGATGTATATTCTTAAAAGTAAAATGGCTGTGTTAGAAGAGCAATATATAGTTGCTCAAGGCGTTTTGGATCATGCAATTGAAGCTGTCAATGAACGCCATTGGATTAATAGTATAAGAGTGATGAAGGCACTTTTATTTTTACGTGAAGACAATATTGTCCAAGCAGAACAGGAGTTAGCTAAGGTCAAAGAAAAAGTAGATAAGGATACGCCATTTTATTTGCTAGTAAAAGCACGTTATTTACTCATGAAAGGACATCCACTAGCAGCACAGCAATTGATTAGACAGGTACAATCGCAGGCACAACAACAAGAACAGCTATCCACTCGTATAGAAGCCACAATATTATTAGCCATATGTTTGGGTGAGCAAGGACAAGCAGATGAGGCGTTAGAAACGTTACACCAAGCATTGAAATTAGCTGAACCTTATAACTATATAAGAACTTTTTTAGATGAGAATAAAATTATTCCCCTTATGAGGGACTATATTGATGTTTGCCAGAAGCATGCTAAAGAAGACTGGGATGAAGTAATCATTAGCTATGTCTATCGATTACTGAATTATGTTCAAGAACTAATACCTGTATTAGAAGTTCTTTCTCCTCGTGAACAAGAAATATTTTCACTACTTTCAGAAGGTGCTTCAAATAAGGAAATAGCAGAGCAACTATTTTTATCTGAAGGGACCATACGCGTGTATCTTTCAGGAATTTACAATAAGCTAGGAGTAAAAAATAGAGCCCAAGCATTGTTATTAAAACAATCCAAATAAAACAAACCGCTATCAATTTATTGATAGCGGTTTATTTTTAGTTAGTGAAAAATTAACATTCCTCAATAGTAGAAGTAAATTGATTTTTTTAAGATAAAGAAGAGTGTTTTTCTTTATAAGGATAAATGTATGGAAACAAAGGAAAGGGGCTATTTGAAGCTGAAAATTTACAGAAGGAGAGAGGATGAATGAAGAAAAACATTACCATTATGCTTATTGTATTACTGCTCTTTTTCCAATGGGGACAATCCCTGACCTATGCGAATGAACAAAATGACATAGAAGAAAAAGCTAAAGAAGCAGGGGGAAATGAAGTAGATAATAAGAGTGAGGTTGATGTTCATGAGCAAATAGATAACGATCGTGATTTAACC
The DNA here is from genome assembly GCF_004332175.1 of Lysinibacillus sp. OL1. NCBI lineage: Bacteria > Bacillati > Bacillota > Bacilli > Caryophanales > Bacillaceae > Lysinibacillus > Lysinibacillus sp. OL1. The sequence goes on from NZ_SJDS01000017.1 coordinate 16,825, forward strand.
AATTTCAATACAAGCGAATTTGAGATACAACCAAATAGCGCAGGTGTAACGATTGTAAAATATTTAGGTGCGGGGGGATCAGTGGTTGTTCCTGAAACCATTGAAGGGAAACCCGTAACAATAATAGGAAATCTCGCGTTTTATGAATCTAACCTAACAGAAATAGTGATTCCTGAAAGTGTAATAACGATAGGCGATTGGGCTTTTGCCAAAACTCAACTAAGCACGATTGTGATTCCCGATAGTGTGGAGGATATAGGACGTTGGACATTCCAAAATAGTAAATTAACAAGCGTAACCATTTCAAAAAACCTCACCACCATAGGAGCTCAAGCATTTTATGGTAATCAGTTAGTACATGTGGACATCCCTGATGGTGTTACGGCTATAGATTATCAGGCTTTCTTTGGAAATCGATTAACAACTGTAAATATTCCTGATAGTGTAACAATAATAGGAGCCCAAGCTTTTACAAACAATCGGATAACAAATATAAAGATTCCAAATAGTGTAACAAGCATAGGAGATGAGGCTTTTGGCTATAATCAGTTAATTAATGTCGAACTTCCAAACAGTATAACAAGTATAGGAAATTATGTATTTGATAGTAATAGGTTAACAACTGTAAATATTCCCAATAGTGTTACTAGTATAGGGATAGGAGCATTCCAAGCTAATTACTTAACGAATGTAGAACTTTCAACTAGTCTTCTTAGTATAGGGAATCTCGCGTTTTTTGGTAATAAGTTAAAAACTATAGTCGTTCCTAATAATGTTATAAGTATAGGTGATTGGGGATTTGGTCAAAATCAACTAACATCTATACAACTTCCTAATAGTCTTCTTAGTATAGGAAATCTGGCATTTTATGATAATCAATTATCGACTGTATCGTTCCCAAACAGTTTAACGAGCATTGGGGATAGGGCATTTGAATATAATCGGTTACAATGGGTTCAATTTAATAGCCCATTAATGTTGGGAGTAAATGCATTTAACAGCCAAGGTAGTACTTTTGACGGTTGGTACCAAGATTTATCATGGGTAACAAAATGGGATGTAAATGTAACACAACCCTTGAGAATTTATGCCAAGGGGAATGTCCAACAGTACACAGTTACATTTGAAACAAATAGTGATGGTACTACCATAGAAGAACAGAAAGTATTGTCTGGGGAAAAGGTGGTAGAACCCGATGTTCCAGTGAAAGCAGGTTTTACATTTGATGGTTGGTATAAGGATGAAGAATTGAATAAACCCTGGAATTTTAATACAGATGTGATAACAGAAAATAAAATCTTGTATGCAAAATGGTTAAAGAATTCGCATACTGTCACATTTCACTCTGATACAGACATTACAACTGTCGAAGTACCAGAAGGAGCGCTACTCAGCAAACCGAGTATTCCAATAAAAGAAGGACATAAATTTATTGGCTGGTTTAATGAAGAACGTACTACAGAATGGAACTTCGACACATTTAGGGTAACGTTTGATATAGATTTATATGCTGTGTGGTTGAAAAATGTATATGGTGTCAGATTTGAAGCAGGAAATAGTACTACCCCTATAATAATTGTCGCAGAATATGGAGATAAGTTGGAAGAGCCAGAACCGCCAATCTTAGCAGGACAAATATTTGCGGGCTGGTATAAAAACCCTGCTTTAACTAAACTATGGGACTTCGCAACAGATGTGGTCACAGAGCACACAACTTTATATGCAAAATGGGATATAGTGCAACAACAGTATGTGGTTCAATTTGAGTCAAATGGTGGAAGTCCGTTACCTAGCCAAACTATAAATTCTTATATGACGGCTACTAAACCAGAAAATCCCGTAAAAGTTGGATATACATTTGCAGGCTGGTATAAGGATAAAAAATTCACAACCCTATGGGAATTTGAAATAGATAAAGTGACAGAAAATATAACCTTATATGCGAAATGGGATTTAGTACAGCAATATGAGCTTAAATTTGAGTCAAATGGTGGAAGTTCAGTTCCAAGTCAAACTTTTACTTCTCCTATGAAGGCTACTAAACCAATTAATCCAACAAAAACGGGGCATCTATTTGTAGATTGGTATAAAGACGCAGAACTCCATAGTCTATGGAATTTTGAGATAGATAGGGTGACGGAGGATACAACTTTATATGCAAAATGGGAAAAGGTCATCCCACAATATACGGTGGATTTCGAAACAAATGGAGGTAGCACAGTAGTATCACAGAAGGTAACTGAAGACACCTTAGCAATAAAGCCAGCAGACCCAACAAAAGCTGGATATGAGTTTGCAGGTTGGTATACAGATGCTGTATTCAGTACACCATGGAATTTTACAACGGATAAGGTAACCGAAAATACAACTTTATATGCTAAATGGAAAAAGGTAGTCGTACAGTATACGGTGAATTTTGAAACGAACGGCGGAAGTGCGATTCCGTCTCAAAAAGTTACTGACAAAGCTAAAGTGACTAAGCCAGCAGATACTACAAAGGCAGGTCATATATTGATAGGGTGGTATAAAGATAAAACGTTGAGTATCCCATGGGAATTTGATATAGACGTGGTAACCGAAAATACAATTTTATATGCAAAATGGGAAAAGGTCATCCCACAATATACGGTGGATTTCGAAACAAATGGAGGTAGCACAGTAGTATCACAGAAGGTAACTGAAGACACCTTAGCAATAAAGCCAGCAGACCCAACAAAAGCTGGATATGAGTTTGCAGGTTGGTATACAGATGCTGTATTCAGTACACCATGGAATTTTACAACGGATAAGGTAACCGAAAATACAACTTTATATGCAAAATGGGAAAAGGTCATCACACAATATACGGTGGTTTTCGAAACAAATGGAGGAAGTGCAGTAACATCACAGAAGGTGATTAAAGATACCTTAGCAACAAAGCCAGTAGATCCAACAAAGGCAGGTTATTTATTTACAGGCTGGTATAAGGATATTGAACTGACGATACCATGGAATTTTTCTAAAGATGTAGTGAAGTCCAGTATCACATTATATGCTCATTGGGTAACAGACGATTCATCGGGTGGTGGAGGAAGTATATCTCCGAATCCAACCCCGATACCAGAGCCAGCCATACCTGAAAAACAAGAACCTAGACCTGAAGAACCAATTGATCCACAACCAACAGAGACAACACCCCAACCAGAGCCAGATATCATCTTCTCAGATATTTCTAAAGGACATTGGGGCTGGGCGATGATTCAGGAGATGGCAAAGCAGGGCATTATTACAGGCTATCAAGATGGCACCTTCAAGCCAAATGCACCAATTCAGCGCCAGCATGCTGCCCTGATATTAACAAGAGCGTTAGCGCTAGAACCGAAAAAAGACGCACGAGAATTTGACGATATACCTAAAAACCATCTCTATTTTGGGGTAATCGATCAGGTGCAACAAGCAGGTCTGTTTGAAGGCATAGATGGGGATTTCCAGCCAACTACTAATATGACACGTGCCCAAATGGCAAAAGTATTAGTCCTTGCCTTTAATTTAACTTCATCGAATAAAGATACTTTCAAGGATGTGCCAAAAACACACTGGGCACATAACTTTATAGCTATACTCGCAGGAAATGGGATCACAATTGGAAATAATGGCAACTTTAGACCAAATGATCCTGTAACACGTGCGGAGTTTGTAGCATTTTTGTATAGAGCTTTGCATCAATAATTAAAAACCTCACCAATCGCTATCCATAAAGCTTTTGGTGAGATTTTTTTGTTCAAATTATTAACATTACTCAATAGTGCGTAAGGATGTAAATTATTATGCTAATAGAAAAGGAAGTGTTTCTATTGAAAATTGCTCGTCTTATCTTCTTCATATTATTCTTAAGTTTAGCTTTTGTATCGATTAAACTTTCAATCAAAACAGATGAAAGGAATTATGATTGGCGTAATAACTCTGATGGTACAGTGACCATTATTCATTACAATGGTCCACATATGGAATTTCCCTTTCCAAGCCGTTTAAATGGCAAAAAAGTTGCTAAAGTAAGCTCAGGGATTTTTCAGAAAAGGGATATATACAGCTTTTTACCAAAAGTTTATTAGTTAAAGACATACTCTGTGTCAAAAAAAGAAATGTATTGTCTTTCTCATCATTTTCTAATTAGACTTTCACCACTTGTATCGTATACGATGAAAAGAAAAGGCGAAGGACGGATTCGACATGACACATCGAATTTTAATTATAGAAGATGAAGAAAATATTGCGAGAGTGCTACAACTGGAGCTTCAATTTGAAGGATATGAGGCAGCGATGGCCCATACAGGAGCAGAAGGCTTACTACAATACCGTGAGCAGCAATGGGATTTAATTTTACTTGATATCATGCTACCTGAGATGAGTGGTATTGATGTGCTAAAGCGTATTCGTGCAACAGAATCCCAAACACCTGTTATCATGCTAACTGCCAAAAGTGAAGTAGAGGATAAGGTAAAGGGCTTGGATTTAGGAGCCAATGATTACGTGACAAAGCCTTTTGAAATTGAGGAGCTACTGGCACGAATTCGCAATGCATTACGGTTTTCGCAGAAGGTGAGTCCAAAGCAAGTTGCACTTACATTTGGCCATTTATCGATAAACGAGCAAACAAGGGAAGTTGTATATTTTGATAAGGAAATTCAGCTGACACCTCGTGAGTATGATTTGTTGTTCTATTTACTAAAGCATCCTAAACAGGTACTGACAAGGGAGCAAATATTAGAGGCTGTGTGGGGCTATGATTATTATGGGGATACAAATGTTGTGGATGTTTATATACGTTATGTCCGACAAAAGCTTGAGGCTGCTAATCCAACACCTCTTATTCAGACAATTCGAGGTGTTGGATATGTGCTAAAGGAACATCGTTATGAGACTTAAAACAAAAATTCATCTACTAACAACATTGCTTATGCTAGTTATTGTAGTGGCAACAAATAGTGGAATTTATTTGTTGTATGAGAAATTTGCCTATGATACGGAATATAATCAGCTCCAGTCACGGGCAAATGATTTAAGCTCTACACTGAGTCAGTTAAATGCACAAACCAACCTACAGCAAGTATTAAGAGCTTATATGCCCACAGAGGGTGCTGTTTATATTTATGATGGTGAACGCTTGAAAACAAAGGTTCAAGCTACCCTTGAAATGCAAGAAGTCCCTGCCATTACCTACACTATGCCTGCTATTTGGATCGACGGAACGGTAGTGGATATAACATTACAGCAATCTATGGAAGAAGTAGAACGGACATTAGATTTGTTAAAGGTCATCTTAGTTGTTGCATCTGTCGTGGCAACGATTCCAATTTTCCTAGCGAGCTTGGTACTTGGGCGACTTATTTTATTACCGCTAGAACGTTTAAATGAGACCATGCGCAAAAGTGCATCTACTGGGAAATATGAAAAAATAGATACTACAGAAAAAGGTGGCGACGAGTTAACAAACATTAACCGTACTTTTAATATGATGATGGAGAAGCTTGAACAACATTATCAAAAGCAACAAGAATTCGTATCAAATGCCTCCCATGAGTTAAAAACCCCTATAACTGTCATTGAAAGTTATGCAAAACTCCTCCTAAGAAGGGGTTTTGATAATCGGGAGGTTGCTCAGGAATCCTTACAAGCCATTGCCAATGAATCATCTCGTATGCATGAAATGGTGTTGCAATTGCTAGAACTAGCTAAAAACAAAGAGCAATTGGACGTTCATTTCGAACAACTAGAGCTTGCCCCTTTCTTAAATAAAGTAGCTTCACAAATGGAACAGGCTTATCATCGAACATTTAGAATTGATGCGCAGATTCCAAAATTTATTTATAGTGATGAAAAAATATTGAAGCAACTACTTTTTATTTTGCTGGATAATGCTAGGAAATATAGTAAGGATGAAGTACGTATTCAAGTCACCGAAACAACCAATCAAGTACGTATTACCATCCAAGATTTTGGTATGGGTATTCCAGTCGAGCATATTCCTCATTTGTTTGAGCGTTTTTATCGTGTAACAGAGGATCGTAATCGTAAAACAGGAGGTTCAGGGCTAGGGCTAGCAATAGCGCATGAACTGGCACAACAATTAGGTATAACGATAGATGTGAAAAGTAAGCTTGGGGAAGGCTCAAGCTTTACTTTATGTATACCAAAGGAGGAACAGCAATGAAAAAGTGGATGTTAGTAATTGTTGTTATTATCCTTTTTTGTAGTGGAGTAATTTGGTTTGTTCAACATCGTTATTTTTACGTTCAACCTCTTAGTGAAGCGCAGGCTATTCGGCATATTGAGACTATCTACAATGGTCATGTTACACAGGTTGAAAAACAAGGAAATACCTTTGAAATGCTTTTTACGCGTGACGATGTCAAGTATGCAGCTATACTCGATGTTACGACACAACAGGTGACTGATCTTATCCTGAAAGAAGGACATAGTAAATTACTATTAACAGAAAAGCAGATCAGACAAATGGTTAAAAAGGAATATGGAGATGTAGAAAGCGTTATGCTTACAGACTCCATTTACACTGTACGTGTTGAAAATGAGGAAATTCAAAAGGATTTAACGTTTGATGGTTATACTGGCGAACTACTGGCTGAGAAAAAGGTTGAGCCACAAGAACAACCTATCGAAGAGCCTATTATAACTGAGCAACAGGCCATTCAAATAGCTCTTAAGCAATTAAAGGGTGAAGTGGATTCAGTTGATTTTGAAGAAACCTCAGAGGGTGGTTATTATTTAGTTGAGATTGAAACGCAGGAGGACGAAGCTACATTTCAAATTCATGCTGTTTCAGGAAAAGTACTGTCTGTAACATGGGATGACGATCATTAAATCATTCTCATGAAATTCTAATGTTTCTCTTATAGTTCTATCATCTTCACTTGGTAAGCTAAGTTTAGATAAAACAAAGGAGAGATGAACATGAAAAAAATGATCATGATTCCAGCACTAGTAATGACACTGGGAGTGGGTGCAGCGATTGGCTCGACGACTTTATTATCAGGAAATGCCCAAGAAAAAAAGGTCTTATCCATGCAGGAAATTGAGAAGAAAGCTCTAGCGGTAGTGGATGGTACAGTTGCCAATATCGAATTTGACCAAAATCAGTTTAGCTCTATTTATGAAGTAGAGGTGTATAAAGATACAGAAGAATATGATTTAAAATTTGATGCTTATAGTGGAAAATTGCTCAAGCAGAAAAAGGAACGTCTAGATGACGATGATTGGGATGATCATATTCCTGCTACGACTGCTACAACAAAAATAATTACAAAAGAGCAGGCTATCAAGACAGCCCAAACAAAAGCAAAGGGTAAAGTGACAAAAATTAAGCTTGATGATGGTGTATATGAAATTGAACTGAAAGACGGTCAATATGAATACGAAGTAGATGTGGATGCAGTCTCTGGGAACATTATCGACTTTGAACAAGGCTTTGATGACTAATATAATGAGCTGTCTTGAAGGTAGAATATACCTTTAAGGCAGTTTTTATTGTTTATATTGTGGGTTTTGACTAGGTATTCAGGAAATTTTCTTTAAGAAGCGATTATTTATATGTTCAAAAAAAGCCTATGCTTTTACTCAAAAAAGAGAAAAATTTTCTTCTTTACTTTTTTAATTAGCAGGCGTAATATGACATCATTATAAAAGTTTCAAATTTCTAAATCGCTGAAGCAACTAAACGCGGGGGAACCAATTTTGATGGATGGCATAGCCATTCTTGGGGTGAATCTCTTCCTTGTGGAGGAGTAGGGCTACTCAGGCCCGAATCCGACAGCTAACCTCGTAAGCGTTAAGAGCAGAAAAGTGGAGCTTGGCAGACGGATGAGCGTCTACAAGTCTTATTTAGTGATGACTTGTAGGCGTTTTTTGATGTAATTTAGAAAGGCGAAACACATTCTATGAAACTAGAAGGTGTTTATCAATGAAATCCTCATTCAAACGTTATGTAATCGGCAAACCATTAAGATCCGATGCGTTAGGGGAACAAAAGCTCAGTAAAACAAAGGCACTGGCCATATTATCGTCAGATGCATTGTCATCAGTAGCCTATGGACCAGAACAAATTTTAATTGTCCTAATGACGGTAGGTGCAATGGCGTTTTGGTATTCTTTACCTATTGCCGCTGGAGTGGTTATTCTACTCGTGGCACTGATTTTATCCTATCGTCAAGTTATCTTCGCCTATCCACATGGGGGAGGCGCCTATGTCGTATCACGAGAAAATTTAGGCGTGAATGCAGGTCTTGTTGCAGGGGGTTCTTTGCTTGTTGATTATATTTTAACGGTAGCAGTAAGTGTGTCGGCCGGGACAGATGCCATTACATCTGCATTTCCAAGTCTTCATGCTTATAATGTACCCATTGCTATTATATTTGTGATTTTCTTAACGATTTTAAACTTGCGAGGTGTAACAGAGTCAGCTTCTATCTTGGCGTACCCAGTTTATCTATTTGTAGGCGTTATGCTGTTGCTAATCGGGATTGGGCTCTATAATGTGGCAACTGGACAGGTGCCTGCAGAGCTACATCCAAAGATTGGCACACCAGTGGCAGGGATTAGCCTATTTATTTTATTAAAGGCATTTGCTTCAGGAAGCTCAGCGTTAACTGGAGTAGAGGCTATTTCTAACGCCATACCTAATTTTAGAAATCCTGCTCCAAATAATGCTGCTAAAACGCTTTTAGCAATGGGCGCCATTTTAGCCGTTTTATTCATCGGGATTGTTAGTCTAGCTTATTTTTATGGCGTTGCACCAACAGCAGAAGCAACAGTCGTTTCCCAACTAGCAGAAGCTAGTGTTGGTCGGAATTTTCTTTATTATATTGTACAGGGGACAACGGCAATGATTTTAGTACTTGCCGCAAACACAGGATATTCAGCATTTCCCTTGCTTGCTGTGAATTTATCGAAGGATGGTTTTATCCCACGAATCTTCCAAATTCGTGGGGACCGTCTTGGCTATTCAAATGGTATTTTAATGCTAGGTATTGCAGCCATTTTTTTAATTATCCTTTTTGACGGGGCCACAGAGCATTTAATTCCGCTCTATGCAGTAGGCGTATTTATTCCCTTTACATTAGCGCAAACGGGAATGATGAGAAAATGGTGGCGCGAAAAACCTAAAGGCTGGGTAGCAAAATTTACGATCAATACAATTGGGGCTGCTATCTCTTTCATCGTGGCAATGATGTTTTTTGTGACAAAAATGCCTCAAGTATGGCCAGTGTTTATCTTTTTACCAATTATTATTTTTGTATTCCATCGCATTAAGCAACATTATCAAGCTGTTGGAGAACAGTTAATATTAAATCATGAGGAACTGGCTACTATTGAGGGAAATGTTTTCATTGTGCCAGTAGCTGGTATAACAAAGGTGGTGGAAAACTCCTTACATTATGCCAAATCACTTAAGGTTGATAAAGTGATTGCCTTTTATGTAGCTTTCAATCAAGCAGATGCAAAAGCTTTTGAAGAGAAGTGGAACGCCTGGCAACCTGATGTACGATTAGTTACCTACTATTCACCATATCGCAGCATTACACAGCCATTAATTAAATTTATTGATAAAGTAGAACATCAATGTACGAAGACAGGTCATAAAGTTACAGTTGTTATCCCTCAATTCTTACCGAAAAAAGGGTGGCATCATATGCTACACAACCAATCGAGTCTTCTCATTCGTACATCACTGTTATTTCACAGAAATGTCGTCATTATGACAGTACCGTTCCATTTATCAAAATAATGCTAGCAAGCTAGAAAATAGTCTGTTATAATCAGTACGTTGATTGAAAACACGAACGTTTACAATTAAAAAGTTCCAGAATGCCATTAAATTCCGAAAAATCAAACTTTTTTTGGTGAGAGATAGTAGCCCTTACCGAATAAAGTGATAAATTGGTTATTCTGATAGTTTCATACAAATCCACTCATATAATAGCGAGAATAGGGCTCGCAAGTTTCTACCGATTTACCGTAAATGAATCGACTATGGGTAGCAATGCTTTTAGAGAACTTCAATTTAATGATGTTTTCTATTCATTTCGACGTTTTTGCGCTGAATGCTTTGCTCCACTCGTAGCAGAATGGAATCAAAGTATTCAGCGTTTTTTTATAATTTTTTACGAAAGAAGGATATGAAAGAAATGAAGTTATTACAAGACAAAATTATGCAAGAGGGTAAAGTATTATCTTCATCCGTATTAAAGGTTGATTCATTTTTAAACCATCAAATTGATCCGATGCTAATGAAGGAAATTGGTCATGAATTTGCAAATCGTTTCTCTGATCAAGTGATTACAAAGATTTTAACAATAGAATCTTCAGGTATTGCCCCATCCGTGATGTTAGGCTTAGAAATTGGCGCGCCTGTCGTGTTTGCTCGTAAACGTAAATCATTAACTCTTTCAGATAACCTTTATTCTTCAAAGGTACATTCATTCACAAAAAATGAAACAAATGAGATCTCTGTCTCACGTAATTTCTTAAGCGAAGATGACAATATTTTAATCGTAGATGATTTCTTAGCTAATGGTGAGGCTGTCAAAGGCTTACTTGATATTGCTGCACAAGCGGGTGCGAATGTTGTAGGAGTTGGAATTGTTATTGAAAAGGGCTTCCAAGATGGCGGAAAACTATTGCGTGAGCAAGGTGTTCGCGTTGAGTCATTAGCAATAGTAGATTCTCTTGAAGATGGCAAAGTAACATTTGCTACGGAGGCTCGCGCGTAATGAATACCTTTAAATCGACTGCGCTAGCGATTCAACATTTACTTGCAATGTATGCTGGAGCCATCTTAGTGCCACTGATTATCGGTGGGGCAATTGGCTTCGATTCAACACAAATGACGTATTTAGTAGCGATTGATATTATGATGTGCGGGATCGCTACACTTTTACAGGTTTATTCAGGTAAATTCATTGGTATTGGCTTACCTGTAGTACTTGGCTGTACATTCACAGCGGTAAGTCCAATTATTGCGATTGGTACAAACCCAGAGCAGGGTATTACGGACATTTATGGTTCTATTATTGCCTCTGGTGTAATTGTAATGATAATTGCGGGCTTCTTCGGCAAGCTTGTGAAATTCTTCCCACCAGTCGTAACAGGGTCAGTTGTTTCAATTATCGGTATTTCCTTATTACCAGTAGCATTAAACAATATGGCAGGTGGACAAGGTGCTGAGGATTTTGCCTCTGCTTCTAATGTAGCCTTAGCCTTTATTACATTGGTTATCATTTTAGTCGTTTATCGCTTTTCTACAGGCTTTGTTCGCGCTATTTCTATTCTGATCGGATTAGTAGTAGGTACTGTTTTAGGTGCCTTCATGGACAAGGTGGATTTCACCCCAGTTGCAGATGCTAATGTATTTCACATGGTACAACCTTTCTACTTTGGCATGCCAACATTTGATGTAACGGCGATTATTACCATGACACTTGTAGCAATGGTATCTTTAGTAGAATCATCTGGTGTCTATTTTGCGCTAAGTGATATTTGTAATAAAAAATTAGATTCAAAAGATTTGGCTCGTGGCTACCGTTCAGAAGGTCTAGCTTCAGTAATCGGTGGTATTTTCAATGCCTTCCCATACACAACATTCTCACAAAACGTGGGACTAACTCGTATGTCAGGCGTTAAGGACCGTAAAGTCATTTACATCACAGGTGGTCTACTTGTAGCATTAGGCTTCCTACCAAAAATCGCAGCATTAACAACGATTATTCCAACATCTGTACTAGGTGCGGCAATGCTTGCGATGTTCGGTATGGTGATTACACAAGGTATGGGCATGCTTGTACCTGTTATGAATGAATCAGCAGAAAACGCAATGATTGCAGCGATTGCAGTAAGTTTAGGTGTCGGTGTATCCGTTGTTCCTGGCATTTTTGATGCACTGCCAACAAGCGTTTCAATCTTAACGTCAAATGGTATTGTTTGTGGTTCAGTCACAGCGATTATCCTAAATATTTTATTCAACATGATTGGGCCGAAGCATAAAAAAGACCCGATGCATGGGGAAGTTTAAAAAGATAATTAAATAACATTCATCTAAATATTTTACATATTTTGATGAAAAGAATAGTGTCATCTACTTTTATCTATTGATATAGATTTAAGGAGGTGGCATTTTTTTGTCGTAATAGATTAAACTATTGATTATGATTTTAGATTAAAATTTGTTCCGTTAAAATAACTTTAGACAGTCATCTTGAATGTTTAACATTAGACTAAAAGGGAATGTAAAATAGAGTTGTTGAAATCGCATGTAACTCTCTCTTTCAACATATACTTATATAAAAACTACTCTCAGAAAGGTCTAGCATAAATGCAAAGTATTGTTTTAATTTTAATTCTACAATTAGTATATGTACCTTTTTTAACATTACGAACTATATTTTTAGTAAAGAATATCACGTTCCTTGCTGCGATATTTGGGATGCTGGAGATGTTGGTGTATGTATTTGGCCTTTCACTCGTTTTTAGTGGGAAGCAAAGTATGTTATCTATGGTTGTCTATGCAGTTGGGTTTGGATTAGGTATATTTTTAGGAGCAAAAATAGAACGAAAGCTAGCGATAGGCTATGTTTATACAACCATTAATACGCAAAATAAAAATGAAGAGCTTGTGAAATTTCTTCGCCACGAAGGGTTTGCAGTCACGATTTATATAGGAGAAGGGCGAGATAGTAACCGCTATAAATATGAGATCTTAACGAAGAGGAATCGTGAAGGAGAGCTCTTTCAAATAGTAGAGCAATTTGAGCCGAATGCGTTTATTATCTCGTATGAGCCTAAATCATTTAAGGGCGGCTTTTTACTTGCTCGTATGAAGGCCAAGCAAAAATAATAGTCAATATGAGAGGACCTTCGCTAAAAGCGAAGGTCCCTTTTTACATTTTTGTTTCAACCCAGTTTTTGAATAAGTCATAATCTGTATAGACGGTTTCTTTGTAACTCATTGCTTGTAAAATTGTATGTTCTATAAATACATTTCGTTCTTTACCGATCGCTTTTAAAATCTCCTCCTCGCTGTGATAGGTAAAAACATGAGAATAATCGATGTCAGCTCGTGCATGTATTTTAGCGGCGATTTTCCCCATAAGTGATGTTGTTGTAAAGTAATCCTCTACATCCTTATAGTTTTTAGGCTTAATCTTCTTTTTATAAGGAGAACGTTCTCGAATATAAAATTCCTGACCATTCATTGTAATAAAGGCTAAATGTGGATCCTCTAAGTGGTGCATGGCTTTTTGAGTTCCAACTACTCGTGCTCCTTGGTGCTCATAATGAGCCCAAAACAGATCCTGATAGGGAAGAAAGTAGGCAGGAATGGCTGTGCGTACTTCTTTCATTTCTAACACTAAATTTTCAACCCCTGATGCACCCTTTTCATCTTCCACTAAAATATAGTAACGTTTTAAACCGATAGAAGCTGTCCCAGAGCCATACTTATAAGCTATGTCCCTAATTTTATAAGTAGAAAGTGCGTTTGAAATGGCACTGTATTCCTCAGCAGTGACTGGTTGAATTTCTTCACTCCATAAGAAAGCACGTTCGCCATCTTCATTGAGATACGTAATATCTTGTAAAAAGTAAGATCTTTGGCGTTTTTCAAGCTTTTTCAATAACCTCTTTGCGGGTCCCTTTGTATTATCTTTTGTGAAAATGAGTGTTAGAGGATCATCCTGTTTACGCTCAAATCGTTTTAGTTGATTGATATAACTATTAAGAAAATGTTGAATAGCCTTTTCTTGAGTTGTTTTATGTAAGTCTTGTTCTTCTAAATAAAGTGCAATACTAATACTCATACGAATAATATCGTATAAATAAGAACCGACATAGCCCTCATCGAAATCATTGACATCAAAAACAATGGAGCCTGCTTCATTTTGAAAAGCACCGAAGTTATCCATATGCATGTCACCTTGAATCCAAGTCGGTTTTCTATCAGGAGTATGGAAGATTGAAGCGGATTTTGTCATATCAAAATAAAAGAGATAGGCACTCCCACGGAAAAAGCGAAAAGGACTTTCAAGCATTTTACGGTATTTCTCCAAGCGCTGTACCTCTGTTAAGCGCATTCGTTGACCATCAAACTCTTTAAAGATTGTTTCCAATTGTTCTTGTCTTAAAAAAGTTCTAGTATGTTTAACTTGTTCCAATAATGCATGCTCCATATCATAATCCCCTTTGTTAATTTAAAATTTATCTGTATATACGGAAATAAATTGAATAAGTTTCGAAGAAATTTAGCAAATGCACTCGATAAAAATGGCTAATCATCTAAGGTTATTTCATAACATGTTCAATAACCTATTTTCATACTATAAGACATGCATAGACACGGAGGGGGGTTGTATGTATTTCTTTACAAAAAGTCTAGTTATTATAATAGGAAGTATTTCATTGTCGTTAGGAATAAACTTATTTTTAACGCCCTATGAAATTTTAGATGGGGGAGTAGTAGGGTTAGCGCTAATATTACATTATTTATATAAGCTCCAAATTGGTTTAATGATTATTATCATTAGTATTCCAATTTTTATTATTGCGTGGTTTAAATATAAAACCTATTTTTACAATAGTATACATGGCTTACTAACGTCTTCCTTCATTATCGATTTTTTAAAGCCTGTCCGCAATCTTGTGCAAATTGATGCGCTCTATAGTGCCATTCTTGGAGGAATACTTGTAGGCTTTGGTATTGGTCTAATGCTGCGATTTCAGACAAGCACAGGGGGGACTGACTTGATAGCACAATTTATCTGTGATAAAACGGGTATCAATGTTGGGATATTAATATTTTTTATTGATTCCATCGTGATTGTTATAGGTGGCTTTCTCCTATCCACCTCGACCTTGCTATTATCTATAATTACAGTGCTAGTTGTGGGGATTACGACAAGCATTATTACTAGTCGAGTTTAATAAACATAAAAAAAGTTCCAGTATAAACTGAAACTATTTTGGGGTCTGATTATCGAGTGCTTTCATTAGCTTCTTTTTTGGATGTGCGGGTTTCACTTCGGCAATTAGTATAGCTAGTAAAATAAGGACAGCACCAACGACCATACGGCTTGTTAGCATTTCATGCAAGAAGATAACGGATAAAACCATGCCGAAAAAAGATTCCGTTGATAGTATAATCGCAGCCTTTGTGGCAGTTGTATATTGATTGGCCACATTTTGGAAAAGATAAGCTATTGTTGTAGAAAAAATCCCTAAGTAAACAAGAGAGTAAATTGCCTCTTTTTCAAGTGACGTAGGAATTTCACCCTGACTAATGACAACTAGAACACCTATGAAGGATGCTGTGAGAAACTGAATAATAGTTAGAGCAATGGCATCTTCTTTTTGAACAAAAAGGTTTGTACAAAAGATATCAAAGGCAAAAGCAACAGCACAAGCTAATGATAGGGCATCACCTATATTCATTGTCAATGAGCCTTGTAATGATAAAAAGCCAATGCCTACAATTGCCATTATCGAACCAATGATTTCGTAGCCATCGATACGCCGTTTATAAACGGCATATGCTATTAAAGGAACAATAATGACATTAACTGCGGTTAAAAAGGCATTTTTAGATGGTGTTGTATATTGCAGTCCGACTGTTTGAAGGGCAAACGCTATATACAAAATCGTACCTAATAAAGCTCCCTTCCAAATTACTGATCTCGAAGCCTTTTTTAAGCGGGCGCCAAATAAAACGCTTAATATGATTGAAGCTAATAAAAATCTGCCAGCCATTACTTGATATGCTGTTAAATATTCTAGAGCAATGGCCGTTACAACAAATCCACTACCCCACACGATTGCAGTAACTAATAACATGCCATCAGCTATGTAAGTTTTCATGTGTTCTTCCTCCTAACTTCAATAGAATAGCATAAGAGAGAAGAAAAGAATTTGATTTTATTTCTAAATATTCAGGCGTTTTTTTGTACTTATTCCAAAGCGATTAGTCACTGGTCATTTTGCTATGTAATAAGTACAATTTAACGGCTGCAGCTAGGCGTTCATAAAAAACATAATCATTATCTATGGGGGCTACTAGCTGACGTATTTTAGCCATACGATAGCGAATTGTATTTGGATGACAGAATTGTGCTACAGCAACTTCCTTAATATTTCCTTTTTTAATGATATAAGTTATGGCAGTCTCCATTAAATCTGGATCAGCCTTATCATCAAATAGAGGGGCTAAAAAGGAGCTAACATAGTCCATAGCGAATGCTGCATCTTTACGGTATAACTCGATTAATAAACAATCAGACGCGAGATTCTTATAATGACAGCTAGGGAGAATATCGATTTCAGCGAAAATACTGGCAAAAAAGGCTTCGCGTAATGCCAATGGGAATCCTGTCTGGGCATCATTACAACTGCTATAGCCGAAAGTGATTGTATCAGTGGGTATGGCGTATAATGTTAGCCATTCATGTAAAACCCTTTCAAATTGGAATTGCTGAGATGGATGTGTCATGATGATAAATAGACTTTTTTTATAAGAACAAATCATACCCGATTTTAATAGTGGCTCCAACGAGTAAAAGGGCTGCATCCAGTTCGGATGGATTGTGTCACCAGCTCGTAGATTTGCTATAAATACATATTTTTCAAAGGGCTTATTGAGCTGTTGTAAAATGGATTTGATTTGCTCCTGTGTTACATCTTCCTCCACTAACCTTCGTAAAATCGTTTCTATAAAATAGGAATAATCCTGTGTCTTAGCATAAGCCATCGTTTCTAAAATGATTTTTTCAAAAAACTCATCCCCACCAAAGCGCAATATAGGGAAATTATGCTGCTCTGCATACGACAAAACTTCTTCAGGTAATTCCTTAAAAATAACAGGCTTATAAGCTAAAGCACTAGCCCCAAGCTCAATTAGATTTTTAACAGCATTGAATAAATACTCAGGCTTTTGCTTAGCAAATAATAAACTACTTAACACAACACTGTTGGGTGTAAAGATAGTATCTCTGACATGGTGGATGTCAGGTGAAAATTCAAAGTCTAATATTTCTACATTTTGAACAGCTTTATTTAAGCCGTTGTGACCCGCTATAACAGTGAAGTCTTTGGTAATAGGTAATTGTAAAAATTTCTCTACATTCATGAGTGGATCATTGCCTTTCCTGTAGTAAGCTTCTAGCTTCTATTATAAAATTACTTGTTCATAAAAAACCATTAGTATGAATGCTAACAGGTTTCCCCCATAAAAAAATCTGCTCATTCAGTGGTATACCGTGAAGTGAGCAGATTTCTAGTGCTTATCGTTTAGATATTAGCAAAAATATTTGGTTTTCTATTTCTCTGTGGATTTGCTTGCTCAACAGCGTAGCCTACATTTAAAATGCGTCCTTCTTTAAAGGCTGGGCCAATAATTTGTAGACCTATTGGTAAGTTTCCTTTAAAGCCACAAGGAACCGAGAGGGCAGGTAAGCCTGTTAAGTTACTAGGGCCTGTAAAGCGGATAATATTATCAATTAAATCTACTTTTTGACCGTTTAACTCTGCAAAATCATCCCCAATTGTACTGGCTACAACAGGTAGGGTAGGGGAAATGAGCACATCTACCTTATTAAAAATCTCTGTAAACTCCTGCTTGATTTGACGACGTACCTGCTGAGCCTGCAAGTAATCGACTGCAGAAGGTAACTCACCAAGCTCAAATAGCAGACGAATATCGTCACCAAAATCTTGTGGTCTCTTTTGTAAATCTGAATGGTGTATAGCTGCTGCCTCTGAAAGAGACGTCACAAGCTCTGCCCATTCTGCATAATGTAGGGAAGGAATACGCACCACTTCTACTTTAGCGCCTGAATCCACTAAGCTTTGAATACTTGCTCTAACAGCCTTCTCTACATCAGCATCAACATTATTAAAGAAATATTCTTCATTGATACCAATCACTAGATCTTTGATATTGCCAGTAAGCTGCTTCTCATAGTTGTCTACTGGAACATTCACGCAAGTAGGGTCTCGATGATCAAAACCAGCAATGACTTCGAGCAAGCCCGCTGCATCCTTAACTGTCTTTGTCATCGGACCAATATGGTCTAAGCTCCATGCTAGCGGGTAGCAGCCGTATTTACTTACACGACCGTGTGTAGGTTTTAAACCTACAATGCCGCAAGCAGAAGATGGAATTCGAATAGAGCCTGCTGTATCTGTCCCTAGTGAAGCAACACTTGCTCCAGCTGCAACAGCCGCACCAGAGCCTCCACTTGAACCACCAGGAATTTTATCTAATTCCCATGGGTTACGAACAGGGCCGTAATGGGGGTTGTTATTGGTAATTCCCCATGCATATTCATGCATACTTAATTTCCCAGTGAAAATAACACCAGCATCACGTAGCTTTTCAACCACTGTCGCATCATAATCAGAAACGAAGTCCTTATGAATTTTTGAGGACATCGTTGTTATTTTATCTTTAAAATACAAGTTGTCCTTTAAGGCCATAGGTATCCCATGATACATACCCTTATAATGACCTTGGAGAATCTCCTGTTCAACTTCTTTTGCCCTTGCTAAGGCTTCTTCCCGATAAAAAGCCATATAGGAATTAATTTTAGGCTGACTTTCCTCAGCAAAATCTAAAATAGCTTTCGTTAATTCCACGGGAGATAGCGACTTTGATGCAAGTAAAGGTGCCAACTCTTCAACAGATTTTAAATGTAAATCAGTTGTCAATGTGATCACCTCCAGGAATACTACGTACAGCGATGTCTGCATCATCAATCGCAATACCTTCTAAATTGCTGCGAAGTGACTGCATACCTTCCCAGCGTGTTTTTAATAGTTCAAGGTGTTCAGGTTTCGGTGTAATTCCTTTGTTCTCCAATAATTGTTGAATAGACAAGCTCATTAACAGGATCCTCCCTTGAATAATTTTTATCTAAATAGGTTTCCCTATTAAGACCAATACAGTAAAAACACAAAAAAATATAATAGGTAATATAAACCTATTATTACAATCATACACTAATATCATTTTATATCAAATAAATTATTTGTAATAGTTTTAATATTGTGAAATATTAACTAGAAAAGAGTTTTGTTAAAACCTATTGCTGGAACTTGCTCTTTTTACATTCGATTCACAGTCTGTTTACAATCAAAGCGTACAATGAACCATAATAACCAATTGAAGAGGTGCAGGGATGGAGTCTGTAGTGGGACAAAGTATAAAAACAAGTAATATAGTTTCTTTTTTTAAATATTTATATGGTCAGCATCAAAGTAGTTCGTTATATATGAAACGTTTAAAGGCATTGAAACAAATTATTCAACATAACGATTTACATACATACTTTCAACCTATTGTAGATTTACAGTCACAGCAAACAATAGGATTTGAAGCCTTAAATCGACCATTACCCTCCACATTATTTAACAGTGTGGATCAGTTTTATGAGTTTGTAGGGCAAACAGATTGTGTTTTTTTATTTGAATGTTTTTGTAGAAATCTTTCCTTGCAACGTTTTAAGGAACGTTTACACAAAGACTTGGTGAATAAAAACTTTTTAGTGTTCCTTAATATACATCCCAATGTTTTATTAGATAAAAAATATCACAGTGGTGAAACGCTACAATTATTGAAGGAGCTTGGAATTAAACCTCAGCAAGTGGTTTTTGAATTAACTGAGCGGAGTGCAGTAATAGATTTTGTGGAGTTTGAACGTGTATTATCACATTATCGATCACAGGGCTATCGTATTGCCGTAGATGATGTAGGATCAGGCTATAATAGTTTAAAAACGCTCATCTATTTAAAGCCAGAATTTATTAAGCTAGACCGTTCGTTAATTCAATTCATAGACCAAAATAGTGAACAACAGCAACTCGTCACATTGTTAATGAAATATGCTGAACAAGCCAATACTAAAATCATCGCTGAAGGGATTGAACGACAAGAGGAGCTTGATTATCTCCATCGTATTGGCATTCATTATGCACAGGGCTATGCGATAGGAAAGCCTGCAAAGGAAATATATATGGGGAAAATAAGGGTGGGTGACCATGAAGATAGGGGAAGTCATTGAGAAAGTTCCATGTATTGATGAATTTGTGAAAAATAAAGAAGTAGATGTACTTTTTACAAGTAATCCATCGTTGCGTAGCGTTGTTGTTGTGCGTGATGAAAAACCAATTGGACATATTACACGCACACATTTCTATCAAAAAATCGGTACTCGGTATGGCTATCATTTATTAATGGAACGTCAAAATCAGCTGATGATAAAGAAAAACCCTTTAATCGTTGATCGTAATACACCGATCACAGAGGTCAGTACATTAGCCATGGCTAGACCTCCTGAGGATTTATATGATGATGTCATCGTCACGAAAAACAATCTTTATTATGGCATGGTTAGTATTCGAGAGTTATTGTTAAAGCTTGTTGATACACAAGTAGCCATTGCAAGCTTCCTGAATCCATTAAGTAGTCTTCCAGGCAATAAATTAATCGATGAAAAGTTAGAGGAAGCACTTCAGCTATCGCAATATAGTTTAATCTATTTTGATTTAGATCACTTTAAAACCTACAATGACACTTATGGCTTTAATAAAGGCGATAAAATTTTACGGTATTTAACAGAAATACTAAAAAGACATATCTGCGGCGTAGAGGATTTTTTAGGACATATTGGTGGAGATGATTTTGTAGCCATTCTACCTTATTACGAGGTAGAAAAGATGTGTCAAAAAATTATTGATGACTTTGATGCCAACATACTTAGTTTTTACGAGTTAGAGGATCTAGCATATGTTCAGGTGGCTAATAGATCTGGAGAACTGGAGCCTTTAACATGTACATCCTTATCCATTGCCATAATTACGAATGAATATCAGTATTTTGACTCTGTCGAACAATTATCCAATGCGGTAACACATGTAAAAAAGCAGTGTAAAAAAATAGCGGGTAGTTGTTACCTCATTAATAAACAACAAAAATATTTTGTTCATTAGCAAACTATGCTAGAATTATGGAATTGATATGTAAAATATATGAAAATTTAAATAAAATTGATATATATTTTGGTTACAGGAGGTTTAGATGGATTCAAGAAGACTGCACATTTGGCAACCCGTCACTTGCTTAGAAAGAGCCCAAATCATTAATGCCACATTGAATTATACAGATCGAGGGCTCTGCTTAACATTAATAGATCGAAACAATACAGAAGTTGATATTATCTATGATAAGATGTCTCCTATTCAAGATTATGTTTGGTCTTTTCGCTATACTGGAGAAATCCCACGATCTGATTTAGTAGACATGGTCACTGAAGCCATGACCCAAGAACAATCTAAAAATTCTTCAGCAGAATGGTTTTATAAAATGAGCAATTCAGATTATATAGAATGGTTTGATCAACTCCCGTGGATTGGAAGCAAAGAAATTCCTACCGTAGAACATCATATCTACTGCTATAATGACGGTGTGTTTGACATCATTAGTGACTACGAACCAAGATTTGTAATTAGAAATAATGCTTAAAAGGCTGCCCCTGCACTGTTAAAAACTAACAGTATAGGGGCAGTTACTCATTTGTCACCAAATGTAGTGGCATTGATTAAACTAGCTATACATTTACAAACATTCTTTATGACTTTTCCATGATTAATCCTTTGCCAAAGGATGATTGTTACTCAATTTTTCGGGGTATAATTCTTAGCAAGAAAGCTTTTTGTTATAGGAATTTATTAATCTTAATAAAACATACTTGAATTATAGGGATTATGGGTATATAATTCGATTACATTATTATAAAACATCTTAGGAGGCATTCCATTGTCGAATTTACAAATCATTCTTAACGTAGCAGTGTTACTTGTGTTCGTTGGAATTTTATATGTTATGAATAAAAAGCACGTTAAGTTTTCTAATCGTGTTTTTGCCGGTTTAGGCTTAGGGATTGTACTTGGTCTTGGACTTCATTTTATTTATGGTCTCGATTCTGAAGTATTAGCCAAAACAACATCTTGGTACAATATTATCGGTACTGGGTATGTGAAACTGCTCCAAATGGTAGCAATGCCATTAGTATTTATCTCCATTTTAATTGCATTTACTAAAATGAAGATTGGTAAAAATTTCGGAAAAATGGCAGCACTTATTTTAGCCATTTTAATCGGTACAACAGCCGTTTCCGCAGCTGTAGGTATTCTTTCTGCAACAGTCTTTGATTTAGATGCAACACAAATTTTACAAGGTGACGCAGAAACTGCACGTGGTCAATACCTTGAAGAAAAAACAACGGGCTTAGCAGCTCCTGATTTACCAACACAAATTATTGAGTTATTCCCAGCAAATCCGTTCCTTGATTTAACGGGTGCTCGTTCTACTTCAACGATTGCGGTTGTAATTTTCTCAGCATTCCTTGGTTTTGCTTATTTACGTGTGGCACGTAAGGATGAGGGAACAGCAGCTACAATTAAAAAAGGATTGGATGCCATCTATGCCCTTGTTATGGGTGTTGTAACAATTGTATTACGCTTAACGCCATATGGAATTCTAGCGATTATGGCTCGTACGGTAGCAACATCTGATTTTGGAGCTATCTATAATTTAGGTAAGTTTGTTATTGCTTCTTATGCAGCTCTATTTATTGTTCTAATCGTACACTTATTAATCATTACATTAAGTGGTTTAAATCCATTTACGTATTTGAAAAAATCGGCAGAAACATTATTATTCGCCTTTACATCTCGTTCTAGTGCTGGTACTTTACCGATGAATATTAAAACGCAAACAGGTCGTCTTGGGGTATCTGAGGGGATTGCAAACTTCTCAGGCTCATTTGGATTATCAATCGGTCAAAATGGTTGTGCAGGTGTATATCCTGCGATGTTAGCCATTATGATTGCACCGACAGTCGGCATTAATCCACTTGACCCTGTGTTCATTATTACAGTTATTGCAGTAGTAGCAGTTAGCTCATTTGGTGTAGCAGGTGTTGGTGGTGGTGCAACATTTGCAGCTATCCTTGTATTATCAGCACTTGATTTACCAATTGCTTTAGCAGGTGTATTAATCTCTGTTGAGCCTTTAATTGATATGGGTCGTACAGCGTTAAATGTAAGTGGTTCAATGACTGCTGGTGTTACAACAGCGCGTATTACTAAAGAATTAGATACAGAAATGTATAATAATAAAGAATTAGGTGCTCAAGTAGCAGACCTATAAGGTCAAAGAAGCCCCGTTAAAGGTAAAACTTTAACGGGGCTTCAGCTTTATACGATTTTTACATAAAAATCTTTACCGTTGATTAATTCAGATATCTCAATCTTATAATTTTGTTTATAGTAATCATAAATATTGTAGGCTAAACCGGAGTGTCCATTCAAATAGGTTCCCTTTTTAATCTCTTTACGTGGATTATGGAAATCAAAATATAAGCGTGAATCATGATTCATTGTATTTAAAATAGCAAGAAATTCTTGTTCTTCAATATGAATTCCCCGTGTATACCGACATTCTCTACGATACGTATCATGTGACACATTTACGGGAGAAGCTTCAAGAATCATTTCAATATGTTTATTCAAATGATGACAGCTCCTTTCAAATTATAGGTAAAAACCATAAGAACAATCAGCTTTTATTACTTCTAGTATATAATTGTCAGAAAATTATATCAATATTTTTCTACCAGTTTTGCTGTTGAATTTCTTCAGCTATTAATTGTAAGTCATAGGCAGTTACTGATAAAAGATTATAATCATGGGACTCCATATATTTTTCTGCAAGCCGTTTGATATATTTGGGTGAACCCTCATTTTCTTCATCATAAATTAATAAAAGTCCATCTGTATTTTGGATAATAAATTTGTCCTTCTCAATAAATTGCCAAGGAGCTTCATATGGTTTTTTGGTCACGCTTGTGACAAAATCAGCTTGGGCAATTAAAGCTTGATACTTTTCTTTTTTATGATCTTGCCAATTTTTCTCTTGCTCTAAAAAAGGTGTAATCACAGCGTATTTTAAAAATGGAAATTCTTTTTTTAACATTAAAACAACTTCAGCACTCCAAGTTTCTACGCCCTGCTGGCCGCTGATAATCACCCATTCGAGACCTTCATCAAGCAGTGTACGTAGTTGAGCTTCCAATGCTTTTTTTATGATGACAATACCGGGATGTTTATCATTAAAGATACCAAGCTCATGTGGTTTATAGCCAGTAATCATAATCCGATGTAACAACGAAATACCCCCTAGGCTGTATAGTTGTAATCCTAGTATACAGCAAGGAGGCAAATGAAATCGATATTGTCTATGAAAAGGCAAATAGTGTTAAAATTACTGCTACAGCTGCACAAATGCCTAAAAACCACCATGAGTCTGTAAAGTCTTCTTTTGTGTCACTATTCATAAAAAATATTCCTTTCTAATTTGCTTGTTTGAGGGGTTTACTTTACTTGACCAGTCCAAGACCAATTTGTCCATATTCGTAAGATTGTTTCAAACGGACCACGTTTAAATTTCTTTAAATAGGCAAGGCTGAAAACACATTGCAGGCTATAAACAACGATTCCGAAAAGGATTCCGCCAAAGACCCCTAATTTGCCATATAAGCCAAGGCCATAGCCATAAAAAACAGTTGTACAAATGATGGTTTGTAGTAAATAATTGGTTAGTGATAGTTTGCCAACGCTCTCAAATGCAGGAGCTAGTAGTTGAACTGGACGGGTGTTATAAATGTATGCTGCGAGGCAAACATAGCCAATCGCTAATAACTGGGAGCCACCCATTAATAAGATAGAAGAAAATGCACTTTTACTTTCTATAAAACTTACACTTTTACATACGAGCCCTATGGGTACAAGGAGAGCACCTAGCTTATACCATTTCATTTCCTTGTTCATCTCCACGAAGGCCTGCTTCTTAGCAAGCGCCATCCCAAACAGGAATAGTGGTGCGTAGAACATAGGTGCAAAAATTAATATAATGAAAATAAATGAAGAATCCTCTATTCCTGGTACTTCGGCATTAGCTCTAAAATCAAAAATTTCTAAGTAGCTGCCGTTAGCGTAAACATCATCCGCTTGCTCGATGTATGTGTCTATTTCTTTTTGTTCTTTTTTAGACGTTTCCATAGAGCCGTATGTTAACGCTGTAGTTAGTACAAATAGGATACCAGCCCAAATAAATAAAGTTTTTGGTTTACGATTAATAAATGGGATTAAAAATAACATCATACAGCCATAAGAAAATAGAATATCGCCTTCCCACAATAAAATAGAATGTAATAAGCCAAGGGCAATTAATCCTGTTACACGACGCAAAATAGACCAACGGCTTTTATTCTTTTTTCTGCGGATGGATTCAATTAATTTAATAAGTGAGAAGCCGAATAAAATAGTGAAGATGGGCATAAACGAGCCTTCAATCACAACTTTTACAAAATATAAAGCCCCGTTATCTAAGGTAGAAAGATTTTTTAATTCATCTTTGCCGTACATCCCGAATTGGAAGATTAGCAAATTTGCCATTAAGATGCCAAATAAACTAAATCCACGCATTGTATCAATGAAAGTAACACGATTAGTTGTCATTGCGTTTTATCTCCTTAATTGGTTATCTTATACATATAATAAATAGGGAAGCTTATGGTGAAATAATGACTACCTTAAAGTAATCTTAAAAGTAGGTGAGGAAATGCAGGAAGCATCAATTTTAGTGTTAGAGGATGAACGTGCCATTGCTGAAATGATTGAAATCATTTTAAGAAAAGAAGGAATTAACAATATTACCTTATGTAATACAATTGAAGAAGCGAAAGATGAAATGAATACTAAAACATTTGACTTTTATCTATTAGATATCATGCTACCAGATGGAAGTGGGCTGGATATTGCGAATAGTATTCGAGAAAAAACGGACGCTCCTATTTTTTATTTAACCGCAAAAAGTAGTGATGCAGATAAGCTTCGTGGTTTTATGAATGGTGCAGATGATTATATTACAAAACCATTTAACCCCTTAGAGCTTGTAGCACGAGTAAAGGTGCAGCTAGTCCGTTATATGAAGAAAAAAGGCGTATCAGAAAATCACATATTTACTTGCAGCCGTTTTACATTTGACATTGATGCAGCAGAAATTGAGGTAGACGGTGTAAAGGAAATAATCAGTGGTCGCTTGTTTCATTTATTAAAATATTTATGTGACAATGCAGGGCAAGTGTTATCAAAAGAGCAAATATACGAACGTGTATGGGGTGATTGTTTATTTGATGATAATACAGTGATGGTACATATTAGAAAGCTACGAGAAAAAATAGAAAAAAATCCTGGAAAACCGACATGCATTATCACTGTCAGAGGCATTGGCTATAAGCTTGTTGGGGACATTTCTTCATGAAGCCTGCTGGAAAATTAACACTCCGCTTTGTTTCGTATTTCATCATATTCTATCTATTGATCATTTCAGGTTTTATTATGAGTTTGGTGTTTTTTGCTATTTTTATCAATGACCGTGTTGGTGACAACATTCATGTGATGAGCTCCTTTGAAATCGAAGATGATGCAGTTGTAGAGCAAGGGAAGACAGTTAAAATTGCTGATTATTTAGTGAAGAGAGCTGAAGAAAATGTTGGACAGCTTTATTTATTTGATCCAACCATGACGATTGTTGATTATACAGGAGATACATGTGGTCTATGTGGAAAGTCAGATAGTGAAATATTGGCATTGCAGCAACCAGGCATGCATACATGGGAATTGCCGAATTACTACTTATTATTTCTTCCAACTACTCCTGTGCAACCACTTTTTGAGGATGCGCTTGAAAACTGGACAGCGACAGGGGACATTTCAGCTTTAACACAGCAACGTCTAAAAGAAAATAAAGCTAGTGTTGAAATTTATGACGAGCAATGGAATCGAATTGAGGTCATAGGCGAACGTTATGAGAAGCTAAATAAGCCACAATTACTAGAGGAAAAATACGATATTTTCGAGCATGCGGAGCTGAAGCAAAGTACAGCCTTAGCCAACGATAAGACATTTGTTGTAAGAATGCCTAATCCATCGTATAAGCCATTTGAAGAGCCTTTTAATAAGGCAATGGTACTGTTTGTTTCTATCTTCTTTGGGGGACATATTATTTTGCTGTTGGGGGTTATTTTCTTATCTATTAGTATTTCACGTCAATTCGTGCGACCACTTGTCTATGTGATATCGCGCATTGAGCGACTTACCCAATTCGATTACAGTGAGATTAGTGACAAAAAAATTCATCATAAAAAGACAGGGAAGTTGAAAAGAAAATTTAAACTGTTCCAACCTGTAGAAGAGTCACTCAATCACTTATCGGAGCGACTTGATTCAAATGAAAGGCAAATCAAGCATGCAGAGCAATTACGGGAGGAGTGGATAACCGGTTTATCGCATGATTTAAAGACCCCGTTAAGCTCAATTTACGGTTATTCAACGATGCTGGCATCGGAGGATTATGAGTGGACAAAGGAAGAGATGCGTATTTTTGCACAGACCATGCAGGAAAAGGCAACCTATATGGATGCACTTATTCAGGATTTGACGTATACGTATCAATTAAAAAATAAAGCCATACAGCTAGATAAAGTGGTACTGCCGCTAGCAACATGGCTACCACAATTTGCAGACGAACAGGTGTGTGTGAAGGTGGATGGTGATGTGTTGTTACAAGCGGATGAGCTTTTACTCAAGCGAATAATGGATAATTTAATTACCAATGCGAAAAAATATACCCCTGAAGGCACGAAGGTAATTGTGGAAGCACAACATACTGGTAAAGAAGTAATGCTTACCATTGCTGATCAAGGACCTGGTATTCCACAGGAGGAGCTCGATAATCTATTCGAACGCTATTATCGAGGTACGAATACAACAGACGATATAACAGGAACAGGGCTAGGACTAGCCATAACGAAGCAGCTCATTGATTTACACAATGGCACAATTAGTGTCCGTTCAGGTCAGGATGGGACAATCTTTGTGCTAAAATTTCAATGTCATTAAGGTGAATCTCTGAGCTTTCTTAAGACTGTACAAAGGTCTGTCATAGAACTTAATTTCATTCAACAGAGTAAAGAGGTATCAAAGTGTTCATTTGATACCTCTTTTTTTATTTATTTTTCGTACATCGTTCAGCGGGCTGTTCAATTTTTACGTAACGCCATAAGTTATTGGCGATGTCACGGGCTTCTGCGATATGTTCTGTGCCGACGAAGGCCTTACGGAAAGGTGTAAGAAGTGATTCGATGATAAAAAGCTTCGGTTTTTCTTTCTGCAATTCTTCTAATAAGAATTGTGCATACTCCGAACCTTCCATTGTTTCATTATTCGATAATCCCTTTGTAAATCCTTCTAGTTGTTCAATAACCATTTCTTTTGTAACGGTTTTATAGTTCACGACATTTTGAATGGTATTGATCATTTCAACACTTACGATAATCTCTTTCGACTCAAGCATAGTGGGTATAATTACGCTAATATTGCGCAATGCTACACGTACAATAGCTTCTCGATTGATATATTTATAATCGGCAATAAAGACAGCGCGTAGAGTGAGGTTAATCATTCCGAGTGTTTGAACAGCACATTCATAGCTAATAGGGCTAATCTCTTCTCCAAAGACTTGTACTAGACGATTGGCGAGCCATTCTAATTCTTGTAAATGGTAATTAATAATAATTTTTTTTAGTTCTTTATCTCTTGATTGGAAGATGGATTCGAATATCTGTACTAAATTATGTTCACGATTGACATACATGAGAACAGCGACTTGCTGCGTCAATACCTCTAAATCTGTAGGGTCCTTGCCATAAATGAGTTCATGGCGACGATTACTAGCTTCTTCGCGACCTTCATCTAAGATGGCGATTAAGCATTCATTTTTCGAAGTAAAATGATTATAAAATGTACCTTTAGAGATTTTAGCCGCATTGATGATGTCATTAATCGATGTATCTAGAAAGCCTTTTTCAATAAAAAGTTCGCGTGCTGCTGTTATAATTTGTCTTTTTCTTTTGTTCATAACCTCACCTTTTTTATAATATTATACTCTTATTCTACACTTGAAACGCTTTTATATCAACGTTTATAAAAAATATAAACTTATATGTTGAAAAAAGTAGACTACGAGTATAAAATAAGTTTTATCGTAAAACACAAGAAAGAATTGAGGGATATAAATGAATAGTGAGCAAACAATGAAAAAGCCCCCTTATGGCATGATAGCTATTCTATTTGTGGGTGCTTTTGTTGCTTTTCTAAATAACACATTGTTGAATGTGGCATTACCAACAATCATGAAAGATTTTGGGATCACCTATTCAAAAGTACAATGGTTAGCAACAGGGTATATGCTTGTGAGCGGTATTTTAGTGCCTGCTTCAGCATTCTTTGTGACACGCTTTAAAAACAGACATTTATTTATTACAGCGATGTCTATCTTTACAATTGGTACAATTATGGCAGGTTTCGCTCCTAATTTTGGCATGCTGCTAGCAGGTCGAATGGTGCAAGCAGCCGGAGCTTCTAGTATGTCACCACTTTTAATGAACGTTATGCTAACAAGCTTCCCGAAAGAAAAGCGTGGGGCAGCAATGGGGATCTTTGGTTTAGTTATGATTATGGCGCCAGCAATTGGTCCTACATTATCAGGGTATATTGTGGAACATCATGATTGGCGTATGCTTTTCCAAATGATTATTCCATTTGCTTTAATTAGTTTATTATTTGGTGTTTGGAAACTAAGAAACGTGATGGAGACACGTGAAGTTCACTTAGATTTCCCTTCAGTACTTTTATCAACAGTTGCATTTGGTGGTATTTTATACGGCTTTAGTACAGCAGGAGATAAAGGTTGGTCAAGTCCATGGGTATATGGCACAATTACGATTGGCTTCATTGCTTTAATTATTTTCGTTGTTAAACAGCTGAAAATGGATGAGCCATTACTGGAATTACGTATTTATAAATATCCAATGTTTGCTTTAGGGTCTGTAATCTCAGTTATTATCTCTATGGCAATGTTCTCAGGGATGATTTTAACACCAGCATATGTACAGTCTATCCGCGGTATCGAACCATTTGAAGCTGGCTTGATGATGCTTCCAGGAGCTCTTGTCATGGGGATTATGTCACCAATCACTGGTAAGCTTTTCGATAAATTTGGTCCACGTGTGTTGGCTATTGTTGGATTAACGATTACAACAATCGCAACTTTCGGTTTAACAAAGTTAGAAATTGATTCAAGCTACACATATATCGTATCGATGTATACAATTCGTATGTTCGGTATGTCGATGGTCATGATGCCTATTATGACAAACGGTTTAAATCAACTACCACAAATGATGAATCCACATGGTACAGCCATTAATAATACATTACAGCAGGTATCAGGAGCAATCGGTAGTGCGATCCTTGTAACATTTATGAATAATCGTACAAAAGTTAAAGCGGAAGAATTAATTGCAGAAGCGAAAGCAAATGCTGCACAATCAGGAGCAGCGCCTACAGCAGAGCAAATGCAACAAATGCAAGATCAAATTATGCAAACTGCCTTATTAGATGGTATTACGCATTCCTTCTTAATTGCAGCTGGTATAACAGTGATTGCAGTGGTACTTGCCTTCTTCTTGAAACGCGTAAAAGTTGAAAGCGCAGCAGCGTCAATGGATTTAAAAAAACCAACTAAATAATCAAGAGTATCCCTAGCCAGTAAATAGTTACTAGCTAGGGATTTTTTATTGAGGACATATGAAAAAAAATTTTAGGATTGGTGTTATTTTTCATCATTTTATTTTATATGATAATACTAATTTACAGAAAATTTAGACATTTAATAGTGGGGTGCTTGCTTGGTAGATGCATATATGACTGGCTTAGTGAAAGAACGAAAAATTCCAGGTGCTGTATTAATTGTTCAACAGCAAGAAAGAAGGCTATTTTCAGGCAATTATGGAGCCTATACAGCTGAGGATGGCAGCGAGCAAGTTATTTTAAGTAATACGTTGTTTGATTTAGCCTCCTTAACAAAAGTTGTCGCAACACTCCCAGCTATTTTACTCCTGATGAGTCGAAATCAAGTTTATATAACAGATCCAGTTCAAACCTATTTGCCTGATTTTAAATATCCTCTTATTACAATCCAGCATTTATTGCAGCATTGCTCAGGATTGCCAGCAGATTTAACACCTGTAGTCAAGAGACAGCAGCATAAGCGTGACATCCTGCAGGAGGTACTGACAAGTGATGTAGTTTGGCAGCCAAATGAACAAGTGCAATATAGTGATTTAGGTATGATTATTCTAGGAAAGGTGATTGAGAAAGTTACTGGCATTTCATTAAAAAGTTTTGTAGAGCAAGAGATTTTTAAGCCATGGGGCATGCATCATACATGTTTTCAACTGCCTGTGCATAGAAGGACGCTTGCAGCATCTACAGAAATGGTGGCAGGTCAATTTGTGCAGGGAATAGTCCATGATGAGAAAGCTTTTTTACTAGATGGTATTGCTGGTAGCGCAGGTTTATTTTCATGTGTAGAGGATTTAGCAAAGTATGCGGAAATTTGGTTGGGGATCAAGCAACAAAGTGTAATTCCATATGAATGGTTAGAGCTTGCCTATACGAAAACTTTTAAAACGAGGGGACTTGGCTTTGAAGTATGGGGAGGAGATGAAGCATCATTTTGTTTTGGTAGGAGGTGGAGCAAGGGCTCATTTGGTCATACAGGATTTACAGGCACGAGTATTTGGATGGACCCTGTAAAAAAGGCATTTGTCATTTTACTAACGAATGCTGTGCATTATGGGAGAAATACAAACATGGGAAGGATTAGAGAGAAGCTTCATACGATGATTTATGAAAAATTACTGATATGAAGGGTGGATCTGCTGGTATGAGACAAAAGAGTAAATGGTTATTGCTGCTTCTTTTATTACTCATTGTGGGTTTAGTAGGCTGTAACAAGAATGAGAAAATAACGACCTCAACAACACCTGATAATGAAGAGAAACCGAAAACGGAAGAGGTCTCCCTAACAATAGGGAGTTGGCGCACAGAAGATGTTGCCAAGTATGAAAAAGTGATTGCTTTATTCAATGAACAACATCCTGAGATACATGTTTCATTTAATCCAACTAAAAATACTGAATATAATACAGTCCTCAATACGTCATTACAGGCTGGAGAGGGTCCAGATATTTTCCACTTACGTCCCTATGCAGCTGGATTGAAGCTTGCGGAGGCAGGTTATGTTGAGAAAATAAACGACTTAAATGGATTGAATGTATTTCCTGAAGAAGCATTAAAGGCTTCTCGCGATGACCAAGGGAATCAGTACGGTGTACCAATTAACTTAAGCTCTACACAATTTTTTTATAATAAGAAGATTTTTAAAGATAATAATCTTGAAATTCCTACTACATGGGATGAATTCATGGCATTAAATGACCAATTATTAGAAAAGGGTATTACACCAATTGCAATGGGTACAAAAGAAGGCTGGCTATTATCGTTGCTACATGGTATTGTCGGTCCTGCTGTTTATGAGGGCAATGACTTTTACACAGCAGTGCTCGCAGGAGAAAAGGATTTTACAGATCCGAAGTTTATTGAATCAATTCAAGTAATGAATGACTTGAAAAAGTATTTTCCTGTCAATTCAGAAGGCTTAGGAATGGATGATATCCGTACTTTGTTTGCACTAGAAGACGCGGCTATGTTCCCGTTAGGTAGCTGGGAAATTCCTGTTGTATTAGAAATGAACCCAGATTTAGATTTAGGTTATTTCCCTATTCCATCTAAAGAGGGTAATACAACGGTGACGACTTGGGTAGACGGCTCATTTGCGATCAATGCTAATTCGAAAAATAAAGAAGCGGCTAAAGTATTTTTAGAATTTTTAACAACTAAGGAGTTTGGTGAGTTGTTTGTAAAAGAGTTTTCGATGATCAGTGCTATTCCAGGTATTACCTCTGATGATGCATTGTTAAATGCTATTAGTCATTCGACTGCCAATGAAGCAACGCCATATATGTGGGTAACTAATTTTACTGGTGGGGACCCAACAACAAAGAGCTTGCTTGAAAGTGAGCTACAAGGCATGTATTTAGGTCAAGTTACGCCTGAAGAGGTTGCCAAAAAAATACAGGAAAACGCTAAAACTTGGTTTACGCCATTTCAAAAATAATGAAAGCATCAAGTCAGCAGACCCCTGAAGTGCTATAAGGAGTTTAGGGGTCTCGTTGTTTCATGATTAGTAAAAGGAGGCTACTCATGATAAGAGAATATACAGCTCCATCAGTAAGAAGGAGGAAATCGAGAGTAAGGTGGACTATCCATCTTTTCCCTATTCCAGCACTGATAATCTATGGGTTGTTAGTGCTTTATCCGATATTAGCGGCATTATCCTATAGTTTTTTTGAATGGAAAGGGATGGCTCGTGGTGATTTTATCGGTTTCCAAAATTTTGTGACGCTTTTTACGACAGAACCCTATGGCTCCATGTTTTGGAATGCCTTTAAACATAATGTCCTCTATTTTGTTGTGCAAATGATTGTGATGAATGGATTTGCCTTCTTTCTTGCCTTTATTATTTATCAAAAAATTAAAGGTGCAGAGTTTTTTAAGGCTGCTTTCTTTCTACCGCGATTATTATCAGTGATTGTTGTAGGTTTCTTATGGAAGCTCATTCTAAATCCAAATTTCGGTACTTTAAATGTCATTTTGGAGAAATTAGGTCTTGAAACCTTGCAAAAGGCTTGGCTGGGTGATCCCAAAACGGCGTTAATCGCCATTATTTTAGTCAATTGTTGGTTTGGATTAGGTTTTGGTGTCTTAATTTTTCTTGCTGGCTTTCAAGGGATCCCAAGCGAGTTAGTCGAAGCTGCAAAGTTAGATGGCGCTAAGGGCTTTACTTTATTGCGTACGATTTACTTGCCTTTAATGGTGCCATCAATTATGATCATGGGCATTTTAACATTTATCCAATCGTTTGAAGCATTTGAATTAGTATATGCAATGCAGGGCTCCATGGGAGAGCCGTACTATTCTACAGATACGTTAGCCGTGTTTTTCTATCGCTTAGCATTTGGTAGCTCTACGGCTTCTGGCACAACAGCTATTGGGTTGGGTTCGGCGTTGGCTACAGTACTATTCTTATTTATATTAGTTTGTACGACGCTATTTTTACGCTTTGCCAATAAAAAGAATGTTCAAATGTAAGGGGTGAGTATGGTGAAGCAAGGCGCTATTTGGGTTCGACCATTTTATTATCTCGTGGTGTTTACAGTAGCGACCATTAGTTTATATCCAATTTTGTTAATGATTTTATCTTCATTTAAACAGAGCGTGGATATCTATAAAAATCCATTGGGTTTACCGACTAGCTTTAGCTTAGATACGTACCGTACATTATTAGCAAAAATTCCATTTACCACATACTTTCTAAACAGTCTATTTGTCAGTATTGTATCTGTGATACTAATAGTGGTTGTTTGTTCACTGGCTGCATTTTATATTGCTCGCTTTAAATTTTCTTGGAATCATGCATTGTTCTTTATTTTTTTATTAGGCATGATGATTCCTATAAAATTGGGGATTGTCCCGCTCTTTATATTAATGCGTGATTTAGGACTGATCAATTCCTTATGGTCTTTAATTTTGATGAACATGGCGACAGGTATTCCATTATCCATGCTGATCTTAACTGGCTTTTTTAAAACAATGCCTTATGAATTAGAGGAAGCAGCCCGTATAGATGGGGCGGGGAACTTAAGAGTTCTTTGGCATGTAATGTTACCGTTAATGAGACCTGCCCTTGGAACAGTGGTGATTATAAATTTTATTGCTTCATGGAATGATTTCTTTTTCCCACTTATTTTTATTACAGAAAAAATGAAACGGACGATACCTGTTGGAATGATGTCACTTTTTGGGGAGCATTCGGCAGATTGGGGCTCTCTTTTTGCAGGTTTAACATTAGCTTCATTACCAATGATCCTATTATTCTTTATTGCCTCAAAGCAATTTATGGAGGGGCTGACGGCTGGTGCCATTAAATAGGGAATACATTATTGGGGTCGATGGTGGTGGGACGAGAACTCGTGCAGTGATTGGGACAAGAAAAGGGGAAGTGCTGGCTTTTGTTGAAGGAGCTGGAACGAATATAAAATCAACGCCACCTGACGAGGTAAGGCTACATATTATCAAGCTCCTTGCCACGTTACTACAAAAGATAGATGCAACAAATAATGATATTGCTGCGGTGTTCTTATGTGTGGCAGGGGGCGATCGCCTGTTAGATAAAGAACGCTGGGAGCAATGGATTAGCTTCCTTTTCCCTGCTAGCTCCTGTAAGATAACCATCACCAATGATGCGGTAGCGGCACTTACTAGCGGCACATTTACACAGCAAGGGATCGTTGTGATAGCAGGGACGGGTTCCATCGTATATGCAGTTGGAAAAAATCATCAAGTTAGTCGTGTTGGAGGATGGGGTTATTTATTAGGAGATGAGGGCAGTGGCTACTATATAGGGCAAGAGGCATTGCGATTGATTACGCGACATTACGATGTTATTGGCGTGAATGAGGATCTGTTTACAGCGACTATTATGGAGCAGCTAGCATTAAAGAATCCTACTGAAATTATTACGCATGTTTATGAGCATCCACAGCCACGTGTACTCATAGCCTCCGTAGCTCGTGTGGTGTTGCGTTTAGCAGAGCAAAATAATGATAGGGCACAAAAAATTATTGAACACGCTGCTCATCATTTAACTCATTTCATCCAAATAATGTTGAAAAAAGAGCCTCAGCTAAAAGGTGACTCTATTGTCCTATGTGGAGGTTTATTCGAAAATTTTTATTTTGTTCAATGCTTTCGAGAAAAATTACAGCTTGCTAAAATACCTAATCAACTAATACAACCAGAGGTGCCACCTGTTATAGGAGCTTTCGTTAATGGACTTCTCAGTGAAGGAATTCCAATCACAGAGGCTTTACAACAAAAGGTAAAAGGAACTTGGATGAGTATCCATGAAAACTAGTGTGGAGGGATTTGATTTCAATGGAACGAATGACAAAACTGACGACTGAAGGCTATCATCCAGATACGACAAATCTAGATTTAATGTCCACTATTGAAATTATAAAGCTGATGAATGAAGAGGATAAAAAAGTACCATTAGCCATAGCAAAGGTTTTACCTGAAATCGAGCAGGCTGTCACAGCTGTTGTGGATGCACTAAAGAATGGCGGTAGATTATTTTATGTTGGTGCAGGAACAAGTGGGCGAATTGGTTTGCTAGATGCCGTAGAGTGTCCACCTACATTTAGTACATCACCAAAGCTTGTGCAGGCAATATTGGCTGGAGGAGCAGATGCAGTAATGATTGCCATAGAAGGTGCAGAAGATGATCTTTCATTAGGAGAGCTTGAACTACAGAAACAACAGCTAACAAACCGAGATGTAGTGATAGGGATTGCAGCAAGCGGTCGAACGCCTTTTGTCAAAGGAGCATTAAACTATGCTCAACAACTAGGGGCAAAAACAATCAGCTTAGTGAGCAACGCTCATTCTATTATTAGTAAGCATGCAGATATTGCAATAGAGGTGATTACAGGACCAGAAATTTTAACAGGTTCTACAAGACTAAAGGCTGCAACAGCTCATAAACAAATATTAAATATGATTACAACGACAACCATGATTAAACTTGGAAAGGTCTATAAAAATTTAATGGTGGACGTTCATGCTAGTAATTTTAAATTGCGAGAGAGAGCCAAACAAATCGTCTGTGAGGTAACGGGAGTTTCTTATAGTCAGGCTGAAAGTGTTCTGGAGCAAAACAATTATCAAGTAAAGCTCGCGATTGTGGTGCTACTGACGAATACAACGATTGAAGAGGCGACGGAATTACTTGCTCAATCAGAAGGGCATGTGCGGAGAGCGGTGGCACTAAAGAAATATTGATGAAGGAGGTACATGGATAACTTCCTTTTATCTAGAGATGGAGCTGGAAAAATGGAAAAAATAAATGCGGGTTTAATTATGCTTGCTGAAATGTGCGAAAAGCTTCCACTCTCCGAAAAAAAGGTGGCAAGCTATATATTAGCACACCCAACACAGGCTATAAAAATGACAGCGGTTGAACTAGGAGAGGCAAGTCAAACAAGTAGTGCCGCAGTTATTCGTCTATGTAAATCGTTAAATATTAGTGGTGTTCAAGAGCTGAAATTGCGCATTGCTGGTGATTTACAACATGCTAAAATTGAAGATCGAGATATTGAGGCGAATGAAGTGTTGCCATCGATTGTAGAGAAGGTAACGACGCAAAGTAGTGAAATTTTGACACAAACAGCTAATTTAATAAATATTGCTGAATTAGAGCGTGCCATAACGGCCTTATCACAAGCTGATAAAATTATATTTTTTGGAGTGGGTGCATCAGGTATAGCAGCAATGGATGCAGACCAAAAATTTTTACGAATCAATAAAAATAGTAGGGCATTTGTGGATTTGCATTTAGGCGCTACAGCCGTTGTTAATACACAGAAGGGGGATGTAGTAGTAGGTATCTCCTTCTCCGGAGAAACGCACGAAGTGGCTAAAATCCTTGAAATAGCTAGCCAAACACCAGCCACTACAATCAGTTTAACGCGCTACGGTAGTTCACTAGTGTCTAGCCTAGCAGACATTTGTTTATATGTCTCTCCAAATGTTGAAGCAACTTTTAGAAGTGGCGCCACTTCCTCACGTCTAGCGCAGTTACTTGTCGTTGATATTTTATTTATGGGGGTAGTGACGAGTGCCTATGAGCAAACAGTGGATCATTTAGATGAAACACGTTCAGTTATTCAGAGGTTGCATAAAAAAGTGGCTAAAAGAAAAAATAAAATAAAAACATATTAAAGTTTGTATGTTTAGACTGTAGACAAAAGCTATCGAGAAGTTTTCTCTCGATAGCTTTTGATATTTTTCTTTCCCGGAAATAAAACGAATTCTGGTTTGGAGGTAGATAGCTAGATGTAATGCCATTACCCACTTTTCTTAAATCTTTCTTATAAGCAAAAACATTGTAATGATATTGGATTAAATGGTAGGTGAGTTAGTCTGTTTGGGAAAAAATACATTTTTTAACCTAATTTTAACCTTGTTATTGTAATGTGCTAGGTAAAGCAATATTTTGTAAGGAGGTTTTAAGGATGGAACAATATGTCGGAGAAATTCGATTATTTGCTGGTGATTATGCCCCAGATGGCTGGGCTCTTTGTAATGGTCAACTATTATCTATTTCCGAAAATGAAATACTTTTTTCTTTGATTGGCACAACCTACGGGGGAAATGGTCAATCAACCTTTGCATTACCAAATTTTCAAGGCAGGGTTATAGTACATCAAGGACAGAATCCAACTACTGGTACTACCTTTGTCAATGGTCAAATGGGAGGGGCGGAAACCGTCACTTTAATCTCTTCACAGCTTCCCGCACATACACATCAGGTAAAAGCTTCTTCTCTTGATGGCACAACACCTAGTCCAGAAAATGCAGTTTGGGCAAAAAATATACAATATTCGACACAACCACCAAATGGCACAATGAATGCCGCCATTGTTTCAAGTGTGGGAGGAAACGCTCCTCATAACAATGTAATGCCGTTTTTAACAATTAGTTACATTATTGCCCTTTACGGTATGTATCCAACAGAATAGGAGGTATGAAGGATGAGTGAACAATATGTAGGTGAAATAAGATTATTTAGCTTTGGGACAGTTCCAAGCGGATGGGCAAGATGCGATGGGCAAATATTGCAAATTAATACAAACCAAGCGCTGTATTCAATTTTAGGAGCAACTTATGGTGGAAATGGCTCTACGACATTTGCATTACCTGATTTAAGGGGAAGAGTCCCAGTTCATGTAAGCAGTAGCATCACACGTGGACAAAAAGCAGGAGAAGAAGCACATGTATTAACAACTAATGAGATGCCGACTCATACACATATTGTTAATGGTAGTTCAGAAAGTGCTACGTTGAAAGTGGCTGCTGGAAATGTATGGGGTACATCTGCTAATAATATTTATTCTGTCAATCAACCAAATACTATTATGAACATGCAAGCATTGTCAACATCAGGAAATTCGCAGTCACATCAAAATATGCAGCCATACAGTGTCGCTAATTACTGCATAGCTTTAGTAGGAATTTATCCATCAAGAAATTAGAAAAAAGGAGGTGGGCAAAGTGTCAGAAGCATATATTGGAGAAATTAGAATATTTGGCGGTAATTTTGCACCAAAAGACTGGGCTTTGTGTGATGGTCAGATAATAAACATTGCCTCGAATAGTGCATTATATGCTATTTTGGGTAACAGATATGGAGGAGATGGTAAAACAACCTTTGCATTACCAAATTTAAATGGTAGAGCAGCTATTCATCAAGGAACAGGTGTAGGTTTAACGCCTAGAATTATAGGGAGTAGTGGTGGTGCCCCCTCTGTAACGCTGTTGGAAAATGAGATGCCTAGTCATAATCATCTAGCAAATTGTAACAATCTTCAAACCACTAATAATGATCCAACGGGTGCAATATGGACAGATCAGCAAGGGAAAGGAACTGTCCCAGTTTATACGTCACAAGTAAATAAACAAATGAATCTAATGACGGTTAATGCTGTTGGAGGAAGTCAACCACATAACAATATGCAGCCATATTTAGGACTGAACTTTATTATTTGTTTATATGGGGAATGGCCTCCTAAGAGTTAACGATTCATTAAATGAAGGGTGTGAAACCAAGAAGGAGAATATAGAATGGGAAAAAAGATATTAACCATAACCCTGTGTTTGGTGTTGGTCGCTTATAGTCAATTGATGGGATTAGGGTTCGTTTCACCTTTAAAAGTGGAGGCGGCTGCTTGCGATTCGCCAGATTTTCCAAGTTGTATACAGGATTTAACTCAAGCTTCGTGGAAAGATGACACAAATAATGGCTTTGTAGTAAGCGGTATTCCTGGTGATAATGGTATTAATTTATTCACATATAGCAATGGATCACAATTTCCAGCTGGTTATTATTTTGATGCAGATGAATATTCACCACCAAAATCAATTAGAATTTCTGCTGGGGAAAGCTTTGCAGGTGGGATCTTCGATTTAAAATCATTAAAAATTAATACGATTAATAAACATCCTGAAAACGATGCATTGTCCATAACAATTCAAGGGTATGATGGGGCAGGAAACCCAAAAGGAAATCCTGTAATTTTTAAGACAATTGCAAATCATGAGCCTATTTATGATATTCCTATTAATATAGAAGGAATCAACTCATTTGTCATTACTGCGAGTGTAAATTTTATACCTACTGTACAGGCGGGACTATGGGATTTAACGTTTACCCAATTTACGATTGATATCCCAAATAATAGTCCACCAACAATTACAAATGGTGCTATAACTTCTTCAAATATTACTACCTCAGGCGTACAGTTGGACTGGGCTAAAGCATCTGATGATATAACAGCTCAAGAGGATTTAGAATATCAAGTCTATCAATCTAGTAGTAACAATATTGATACGGTTAGTACCATAGAATTGAATGGGACACCGTTAGGCGGTTATACCAAAGATAGTAACTCCTTTAATGTTACAGGTCTTGTAGCTAATACAACCTATTATTTTAATGTCATTGTCAAAGATATTGATGGCAATAAGAGTGCCTATATGATGCAGGAGGTAACAATCACTGCATTAAATAAACCACCGACATCCAGTAATGGAACCGAAAATGTAAACGAGGGTCAAGTGTATACATTTACTAGTACTTCTTTTGCTTTTTCAGATGAAGATGCTGGAGATACTTTGCAACAGATTCAAATCTCTACTATCCCAAATAGCGGACAGCTCTTTCTTGATAACAACAATAATCAGCAATTTGATGGTGGGGAAGCTATTACAAATGGTATGACAATTAGTAAGGCTAATTTAGATGCAGGTAATTTAAGATATATTACGGAAAATGGCACATCTTCATCTTTTACATTTAAGGTAAGTGATGGTATCGATTTTAGTACTGACTATACAATGGAGCTAGTCGTCAATGCACGTCCAGCAGTGATAATTATACCAAATGATTCTAGTCCAACAAATAGCAATT
Source organism: Lysinibacillus sp. OL1 (assembly GCF_004332175.1). NCBI lineage: Bacteria > Bacillati > Bacillota > Bacilli > Caryophanales > Bacillaceae > Lysinibacillus > Lysinibacillus sp. OL1. The sequence continues at coordinate 58,031 of NZ_SJDS01000017.1, forward strand.
CAATTCTTATAACTTTGGTATTCAGTGAGTCAGTGACAGGCTTTATGATTGGGGATATCGAAGTTACAAATGGAAATGTGGCAATTCTGTCAGGGAGTGGTACCACATATACAGCTCTTATATCACCTATTGCTGATGGAGCTGTGAAAATCAAAATTCCTGAAAAGGTAGTTGCAAATAGTGGAGGTGCATTGAATAAAGCATCAAATGAATTACAAATAATTTATGATGGTACACCACCTACCGAAATAGGTCTTAGTAATACTACTGTACAAGAAATGAAGCCTATTGGTACAACTGTTGGGACATTGACAGCAACAGATTCAGGAAGCTCGCAAACATTCACGTATTCATTACAGTCTGGGGATACAAGCTTCTTTACGATTGATGGAAATGTATTAAAGACAAATATGTCGTTTGAATATGATACGAAAAATAGTTATAAGATTACGATAAGAGTAACAGATGAGGCTGGCAATACGTTTGACAAGAAGTTTACAATCCAGATTACTAAAAATAATGCACCAACAGGCTCTATTATGATTAATAATGGGGAAGCATATACAAATTCTACTAATGTTAACTTAACAATGACGGCAACTGATTTAGAAGGAGAAGCGATAGAAATGCGCTTTTCGAATGATGGTACTACTTGGTCCAGTTGGGAGTCAAAAATATCTACGAAAAGTTGGACTTTATCCTATGGAGAAGGTAGTAAAACAGTTTATATGCAACTAAGGGATACTGCTGGCAATATATCAAATACATTTTCAGATACAATTGTTCTAGATACAACACCACCAGTCATAATAGGGGTTACAAATAACGGTGTTTATAACACGGATGTAACGATTAGTTTTAGTGAAGGAACTGCTACCCTGAATGGAGCAACCTTTTCAAGTGGAGCCACTGTAAGTACATCTGGAAATTATACTTTGGTAGTAACAGATAGTGCAAGGAATACCACAACCATTTCATTTGTGATTGATAAAGCTCTGCCAAAAGCTGTAGAGGTAAAGATCAAATCGAATAATCTGGATCCTACAAAGGCTAAAGTAGGAGATACGATCACCTTAACAATGAAAACAAATAAAGATATACAAGCACCTATAATTACCATTTTGGGGAAAGCTGCTATTGTAACAGGAGCATCCACAAACTGGCAGGCAACATATGTTATAGTCAATGGTGATTTAGAGGGAACAGCACCTATTACAATTAACTTTAAAGATCTGTTAGGTAATTCGGCAATAGAGGTAACGGACGTAACTGATGGAAGCTATGTCATTGTCGATAGCGTAAAGCCAACAGTAAAAAAGGTGACAATGGCTTCAAATAATGCTAATCCAACAGTTGCTAAGGTAAACGATGTAATCACAATCGACTTTGAGACAAGTGAGGACATTCAATCACCGAATGTATCAATCCTAGGACAAACAGCAAATGTAAATGATAAAGGTGATGGGGATGCTAAAACATGGCAAGCAAGCTATACGTTAAAGTCCATAGACTTAGAGGGACCTATCAGTTTTACAATTGATTTTCAAGATATTGCAGGGAATGAGGGCTTACAGGTAACCGAGATTTCATCAGGGACAATTGTGATATTTGATAAAATTTCTCCTGAAATAACAACCTATTTCCCAGCGCATCAGGCAATTGCTGTACAGCCTGCAGATAATCTTGTATTAACATTTGATGAAAGGGTCTTACCTGTAACTAGTAAAAATATTGTCATAAGAAATGCTACAGACAACCAAATTGTCGAAACAATTGCTGTTACACAAGCAAATGTTTCTGTTACTAATGAAACTGTGACAGTAAATCCTACATTGGATTTATCCCATAACACCACTTACAGCATTCAAATTGACGCAGGTGCATTTACGGATGTAGCAGGTAATGCGTATAAAGGTATTACTAATAATACTTCCTGGAATTTTACGACTAGTGCACTGCAAATATATACGGTTACGTATGACAGTAACGGGGCTGATGGGGGGATAGTACCAATAGATTCAAAGCAGTATAAACATCAGGACCCTATCACAATACTGGGTAATACAGGTAATTTAATAAAAGCAGGCTATACATTTGTCGGATGGAATACGAAGGCTGATGGAAAAGGTGCTACTTATAAAATTGGGCAAACGATTCAAATGGGGAAAGGGAATTTGATCTTGTATGCTTTGTGGTCTAAAAACAATGTACCAGGAGATGGAGGATCATCAACACCTGATCCTGTTGCAACGGTTACGTATGACAGTAACGGGGCTGATGGGGGGATAGTACCAACAGATTCAAAGGAGTATAAACATCAGGACCCTATCATAATACTGGGTAATACAGGTAATTTAATAAAAGCAGGCTATACATTTGTCGGATGGAATACGAAGGCTGATGGAAAAGGTGTTACTTATAAAATTGGGCAAACGATTCAAATGGGGAAAGGGAATTTGATCTTGTATGCTTTGTGGTCTAAAAACAATGTACCAGGAGATGGAGGATCATCAACGC
>NZ_SJDS01000017.1:60553-73031 GCF_004332175.1 Lysinibacillus sp. OL1
TCCAAATGGGGAAAGGGAATTTGATCTTGTATGCTTTGTGGTCTAAAAACAATGTACCAGGAGATGGAGGATCATCAACGCCTAGTCCTACACCAACACCTGATCCTGTTGCACCAAGTAATCAGTTAAAAATAAATGTTGTAGATCAAAGTATGCCAGATGATGTGCTCCTCCAAACCGTGTTAACACGTGTATTGAGTAACGGTAGCTTTCAAGATACAGTAAACTTTACAGTTGCAAATGCAAACGAATTTCTTCGGATCATAGGGAATAAGGAAGATAAAAGATCTCGACTTGTGATCCCTAATATGGAACCACCAGCAAGTGAAACAAAGGTGATACTTGATAGAGATGCTGCTAAACGACTAATAGAGGGCAAATCACATTTTAGTATAGCTATGGGAATGGTCAAAATAGATGTTCCTTTTACTTCAATGAATGATTTCAATGAAGATATTTTCTTCCGAATTGTACCGATTAGGGATGCATTGCGGCAAAAAGCTATCGAGGATCGGGCTAAACAAGCTGAACTAGTTTTACAACAGGGTAATGGCGCTAATGTAAAACTCGTTGGTCAGCCAATATCTATCGACACAAATCTACAAAACCGTCAAGTAACATTGCTACTACCATTACCAGCGAATCTCACATCAGCTCAACGAGAAAATATGATGGTCTATGTAGAACATAGTAATGGAACAGCTGAAATAATACGTGGGCGTTTTGCAGAATTTACGAGAGGGCAAACAGGTATAGTCTTTGATGTAGAGCACTTTTCTACATTTTCTCTCCTTTATGTAGAACAACCGCAGGAAGAAGTGCAACCAGAGAAAGAATCAATAGAGGTAGACAGCACATTTGCTTCCTATATTCATGGCTATACAGATGGCACTTTCCGTCCGAATACAAATGTCACTCGTGCCCAAATGGCAGCAATGTTGGCAAGAAACCTAAGTGGCAATCATGTACCTGAAGCGTCTAACCTATTTTATGCAGATACAGCTACTTCATGGGCAAAAAACGATATTGAATATATTCGTACAGAAGGAATTATGCAAGGACGTCATGATCGTTCATTCGGGCCGAATGAAATGATTACTAGAGCCGAAATGGCGGTTATTGCTGGGAGATGGATTGATAAGCAATGTGTAGAAGGGTCTACAGATACCCCGTATTGCGAAATAACCGCAAGTGGAGAAACATATCGTGATGTGGCGTTCTCGCATTGGGCAGCAAAAGAAATCAGTCGCATAAGTGCGATAGGTATAATGGTTGGCTCAGGCAATGGTGAATTTAGACCTGAAGAGAAACTAACACGTGCACAGGCAGTAAAGGTACTGAATCGAATCTTTAATCGTCCAATACCAACTGAGGACACAGAACAAATCTTCAAGGATATACCTAAAGAGCATTGGGCTTACTTTGAGATTCAAGCCGCAGCAAAATAAGATTAATAGAATAAGCACGTTAGGTGATAATGCCTAGCGTGCTTTTAATTCGTTTGAAGAAATCAATTAATTTCTTATTTAAATGTACCAGGTGTAAGTTTGAATATAAATTTGATTGCTATCAATGAGATATACAGCTGGCTTTCTCTTCTCGAACTCGTGGATTCGAAGCATGCATGCTTCAAAGACGTTCCTCTGTTTGAGGATCAAAGAAATGGATCTTTTCTTCCTTCATAAATAGGAAAACCTTGTCGGATGGATAAAAATTGTTATCAGCCTGTACTCGAGCTATAAAATTCTGATTTACTAAAGAACAATAGAGATAAGTTTCTGCTCCTAGTAATTCTGCAACATCAATTGTTGCAGTGAAAGTGTAAGGGGAAATAACATCAGTCATTTGTAAATCCTCAGGTCGTATACCCATAATAATCTCTTTCCCTAAATAATTTTTTTCCTTTAACAATGGTAAATGCATGGATGGGATAGGGAAGCTTTGCTCGCCTAAAAGAATCTCGGTATCTGTTAGACGACAGTGGAAAAGGTTCATGGATGGTGAGCCAATAAAGCCTGCTACAAACATGTTAAGTGGTGTATTATATACTTCTTTAGGTGTCCCAATTTGTTGTATAAGGCCATCCTTCATCACGACCAGACGGGTAGCCATCGTCATAGCCTCTGTTTGGTCATGTGTAACATAGATCGTTGTCGTTTGAATTCGTTGATGGAGCTTCTGGATTTCTGCTCGCATTTGTACACGTAATTTGGCATCCAAATTAGAAAGAGGCTCATCCATTAAAAATACCTTAGCATCTCTGACAATTGCTCTTCCCAGTGCTACACGCTGACGTTGTCCACCAGATAGAGCCTTTGGTTTTCTTTTTAAATAATCCTCTAATCCTAAAATCTTAGCAGCTTCTTTAACACGACGATCTATTTCCTTTTTATCGACCTTTCGTAGCTTTAAGCTAAATGCCATATTATCATAGACTGTCATATGTGGATATAAAGCATAGCTTTGAAATACCATTGCAATGCTACGATCTTTTGATTCCACATCATTCATGAAAACATCGTCAATGTATAGTTCTCCCTTTGATATATCCTCTAAGCCAGCAATCATACGTAAAGTTGTGGTCTTACCACAGCCAGAAGGGCCTACAAACACAATGAATTCTTTATCATGGATATGCAAATTAAAATCAGTTACGGCCTGGATATTTTTATCGTAAATCTTATAGATATGCTCTAACCGTAATTCCGCCATACATACTGCACCCCTTTACAAGTCATATTTTCATTGTAAATGACTTTAGAATAGAGTGATATGGAAAGCTTGCACAGTGTTGAAGGCATAATTTGTGCAGTTGGTCTTAAAGTGATTCTAAGAAAATAATTGCGAGATAAACTTCTAGTCGATGGGAAAATTGCCGAATATCCTTTTGCGTCATTTGTTGAAATTTTTCTAAGCGATTTTGTAAGGTATTACGGTGCATATACATCTTTTTAGATGCTAATGTAATGTTTCCATCACATTCAATCAATTTCTTGATTGTATGGAGTAATTCTGGCTGAGAAGTGGCTCTTTTTAGGATAGAGGAGATAAAAATCTCTTTCTCTTGATAGGCTAGATGCTGCGTTACATATGGTACTAAAAGCTCTTGCTGTGTGAGTACATGCTTTGGTGTATAAGTCCAAATGGATGGTAGAAGGTGAACATACCAGCTAAATCGTTCCTTTGTCGTGGTGATGTTGTGTATAATATCAGAAACAAAAATCTTAAAATGAGTCTCTAAGTCTGCCATTAGGGGATTAACATAATGAGCCAAATCTAAAAGCTCATTGCAGTCGATACATTCGATTATGACAAATAATTGTGGTTGAAGCGATAGCAGTATAATATCCTTCCCAAGTAAAGCTTCAAAGACTGAACGCAATAATGTAGATGTGGTAAAGTCTTTATCAAAATGAAGAAATAACAAACGATGCATAGGAAGATTAGTTGGAGCAATATCTGTTTTATCTGTAAAATAATCAAGCCAAATCATATCATAGTTATCGTATAAGACAGTGGGGCCTGAGAATATTCGCAATAGCTCATATTCATTTTGTGTCATTGTGTGTATGGGAATTTCGTAAAGCTGATTGTCGAAATTAAATACATAATTTTCATCAGTTTTACCTGAGAAGGGGCTTAATAATGGGAAACGTTGCTGTAATTTTTGTAGATCCATGCATGCCACTCCTTATTTAAATAGAATGTCATAAGGTTAATTTACTATAATTATATGATGAAATGCTTATAGTATTAATAGAAAAAACACGGACATGAGCATGTATGACAATCACACCTAGCTAATGTCCGTGTTATCTATTTAGGCATCTTTTTTAAATAACTTACCTGGCCAAAAAGCATATTTACCTAGTACTGTTGTGATGGCTGGTACAAGTAATGGTCTTACAATAAATGTATCGAGCAATACACCAATGGCTGTCACAACACCAAATTGAACAAGCACTTGAATCGGTAATGTTGCCAGCACCGCAAATGTACCTGCTAGGATGAGTCCAGCAGATGTAATAACGCTTCCTGTTCGGACAACACCTTCTTCTACAGCTGTTAAATGGTCAGTGGTTTTACGCTTTTTCCAAATTTCTGAGATCATAAAGATATTATAATCCTCTCCGAGAGCTACTAAGAACACGAAAGCATACAATGGAATTGCTCCAGAAATTGCTTCGGCCCCCATGATATGATGTAAGATTAACCATCCAGCACCTAATGCCCCAAAATAGGAAATAATAACAGTCGCTAATAGATAAACCGTTGCTGTAATAGAACGTAAATAGACAAATAATAATAACGCGATTAAGGCAATCATGGTTGGCATGATTACTGTTTCATCTCGCTTGGTTATTTGTTGTGTATCATATTGACTAGCTGTTTCTCCACCAAGCCAAACATGCTTCTCAGCGTTGTTGAGACCTTGTGCCTCTAGTATTTTAATAACCTCTTTTTGTAGTTCAGGAATATGAGCTAATGACTCCTGTGCATATGGGTTGGCATTGAAATTGAGTTCATACAAGTGTATGTTCTTATTTTTTTCGCCAATTTGTACATCTGCCACACTATCAATATAAGAGATAGCTTCAAGTTGTTGCTGGATATTAATATCAGTACCTTCTGTATCTATTACTAATTGAACAGGTGCTAACTCTCCAGGCGAAAAATTCTCTTCTATTAATGTAAATCCTTCTCTAGACGGCATATCTTTTGGGAAGGATGAAAGCAAATCAAATGTATATTGAATTCGTGGAACAAATGCGGCTAACCCTCCAAGTAAGATTACAGTTACAGCGATAACGACCCAAGGTTTATGGGTAACAAAATGACCAATTTTATGACTGATCTTATGTGAAGGCTTATGCTGTTTCTTGCCCTTTTTATTGGCCATTTCCTCCGTTCGAGGAGTGAAGGGGAAGAACGCTACTCGCCCAATTAGGACAAGAATTGCAGGTAGGACAACAAGTGCTGCGATCCCCATGACAAGCACACCAAAACTAAATGGTACGGCAAAGCGTTGAAATGCGCCATAATGGGCAAGACTAAGGGTCGCTAAACCTATAACCACTGTTAGGGCACTCATTAAAATAGCACCACCCGATTCTTTAACAGCTAGCTTCATTGCGACCGTCTTATCCTCAACATCAAAGAGTATTTCTCTATATTTTGAAATTAAAAATAAACAATAGTCAGTACCTGCACCAAAAAGTAAAACAGTCATAATGGAAACTGCCTGTGAATCTTTATCTATCCATCCCTGTTCAGCAAAAAAACCAAGTGTCGGGCTAATTACACCATAGGCAAGCCCTACAACAATTAAAGGAATAATAGCTAGCAATGGAGAACGATAAATAATAATAAGTAATACTAAAACGAGTAATACAGTTGCGATCAATAGCTTCACATCTGCTTGTGAAAATAAACTGACAGCATCAGTGGCAATACCCACTGGTCCAGAATAGCGCACATGGAGTGCATCGCTTGATAATTTATCATCTAATTGGACTTGATAGCCTTCCATAATTTTTGTCAGCTTATCTAAACTATCCTGTAGCATATCTGTTGCGACACCTTTTTCAAAAAACACAGGTGTAACAATTGTTGTACCATTTTCGGAAGCGGAAGCCATTAAAGCCTGAGGCGGCATTTGATTAAATGGTGGAACCATTGTTTGATGGGCTAAGGGCTTTGCTTGCAGCTCGTTGTATACACCTTGTATAGCCGAAAAATCATCAGGTGTTAAGCCATTTTCGCGATGCCACACCAACAATAGAGGTGTGCCAGCATCATTAGGAAATTGCTCTGCAATGATGGACGCAGCTTGCTCAGACATTTCCGTATCAGGTAAATTTTTGCCTGACTCACTTTCTATACTATTGATTTGTGGCCAAGCAAATGAGAATACAACTACTAGTAGCACCCAAAAAGCTAGTGCTAATAATCTTCCCTTTTTACTTGCAACCATTGAGCCCCATTGCTCAAGTGGATGTTTTTTCATCAAAAGACCCCCATTTCATGTAAGTGATTTAATTATATATACTAGAAGGTTAATTAATCAATCCATAAATATTAATATGTTATAATATGCGTAAAAAGAGTGCTTAATTAAGGAGGCGAACTTGTTGAAACAATCACCGCGTGTTCTCGGGAGACCTCGCCATGATGAAAATGCGAAACCTACAAAAGATATTGTCCTTGAAACAGCCACAGGACTTTTTATTAAAGAGGGCTACAAAAATATTTCAATGGAGGATGTAGCAAAGGCTTGTAACGTAACAAAGGCGACTGTCTATTACTACTACCCAACTAAAGGGGATTTATATACATCTGCTTTAATCGCTATGATGGATCGTATCAAACTATCTATTCTACAAATTTTAGAGCAGCCAAAACCATTTAAAGAACGACTTGAACAGCTCGTTGAGGTTCATTTATCAGCCACTATCGATATTGATATGAAAAATTTTATGAAAGAGGCTACCATCAATCTATCCGAATCGCAGCTGAGACAAGTTCAAGCATCTGAAAATGGTATGTATCAAACAATAGAGCATGCTATGCAGGAAGAGATGGAAAAGGGCACAATTCGAAAAGGAAATGCAAAGTTTTTCGCTCATAACTTTATGGCATTAATGACTGTAGGGTATTTTAAAGATGGCGATGGTAAAACTTTGCTAGGCTCAGTAGATGTAACGGCAAAGGAAGTAACAAATTTCTTCTGGCTTTCTGTTGAAAAACGTTAACACAAAATAGGTTTATAAAAGGAGTTATCTCATTCATTTGGGATACTTCTTTTTTAGTGATGCAAGTCACAGACAATCAGAGCGATTCTTCATTATAGTGGGGGTGTGGCCTAGAAAGTAGTGGAACATCGTAAATCAAAAGGAAACCTAAAACTATGGACAACAGTGTAATGGAGGAATGACAATGACAATTATACCAATCCAAGCAATGCTAGAAGAAAAGACAAAACATATTGGTAAATTAGGGAGTATCGCTGGTGCAGATATTTTAAACATTCAACTGCGTGCAGGTGAAAAAATTCCTGAGCATCATGCGGACAATGAAGTGCTAATTATTGTTCAATTTGGTGAAGTTCGCTTTCTTGTTGAAGGGGTGGAGGAAATTTTAACACAAGATACAATTTTAACTTTAAAACCATCTGAAAAGCACAGCTTAGAAGCAATTACAAACGTTCGTGTTATTGTCATTAAATTAAAATAAAGAAAAGCTCCTGTATTCTAAAATCTGCTTTGTTAGCCAAGAGTGACACATTTCTATTGACACTAACAAAAAAGATTTAGCGTCCCTATTGAATACTACTAGAGAAACCGAAAGCCGTCGTTTATCTGCTTTCCAAAGAGAAAGGGATATAGAGATGATAGGAAAAAGAATGATCATTAAAAATTATGATGCGTTGGAAAATTTATTATAGCAAGACAGTTAATAGTTGATGAAATCAATGAATTTTGAAAAGATTGTCGAAATTGTGATATAGCTCATTGAAATAATGTACAAACAGTCTTATAATGAAGGTTGTAATGTCACCAAGACAAGATAAGGATGGTATTATGATGCGCTTTTTGCGATTTAAAGTAAACATTGTAATAACAAGTCATACGAATCGCTATCCAGCCCTTGTGACTGGTGATTGTGTAAGATATACGCTGTAACGACTGTTAAGTTTTACCTTAATGGTCTTTTTTACATGTAAGTAATAAAAAATAGTACTAGTGATGGCAAAGGAGAGTTCAAAATGTCAGAAACGAATAACCAAACACAGGCTGAACAAGTAACTGTGAGTAAAGAGCAATTAGATGTACTAGATCAATTATTAAAGCCTGAAGTTCAAGAATCACTTACAACTTTAGTTGAGCAATTACCGAAGTTAACTGAAATGATGACATTATTAACGAAATCATATGAGTTTGCTCAAGCTGTTGCAACAGACGAAGTGCTTAAAAACGATACTGTTGGAGCAGTAACAGAAATCGCTGGTCCTGTAGTTGGCTCTGCGAAAAACCTTGCAGCAACTGCAATTGAAGCGAAAGACCGTGCATCTGAAAGCCATGAAGTAATTGGTTTATTCGGTCTTGTGAAAATGTTAAAAGACCCTCAAGTTCAAAATGTTTTCCGTTTTGTTAATGCTTTCTTACAAGTAAGCTCAGAACGCAAAGCCAAATAAGACTCAAGGTAAATTCAATTCGTAAGGACGGAGGATTAATTAATCATGTCAAAAGAAATCGTCATCTTAGGTGCAGGTTACGCTGGCGTTTTAACTGCATTAACAGCACGTAAGTATCTATCAGCTGATGAAGCTAAAATTACTGTAGTAAACCAATTCCCAACACACCAAATTATCACTGAGCTTCACCGTTTAGCTGGTGGTACAATTGCAGAAGGTGCTGTTGCATTACCACTTAAAAAAATCTTTAAAGGTTTAGATATTGACCTGCACATTGCGAAAGTATCCAAATTCAATGTAGATACTAAAAAAGTTGATCTAGATAATGGTTATACATTAACGTACGACACACTTGTAGTATCTTTAGGTAGCCAAACTGGATTCTTTGGTATCCCAGGATTAGAAGAAAACTCTATGGTTCTTAAATCGGTAAATGATGCCAATAAAATCAACAAACATATTGAAGATCGCATTAAAGCATATGCACAATCTAAAAATGAAGCAGATGCAACAATCGTTATTGGTGGTGGCGGTTTAACAGGTGTTGAGCTTGTTGGTGAAATCGTGGACAACTTCCCGAAAATTGCTGCAAAACATGGTGTTAATTTTGCTGATCTTAAAATTAAACTTGTTGAAGCTGGTCCAAAAATCTTGCCAGTTCTTCCAGATACACTTATCCAACGCGCTACTGAAAGCTTAACTAAACGTGGCGTAGAATTTATTACAGGTACACCAGTAACAGGTGTTGACGGCAACGTTATTTCTTTAAAAGACCGTGAACCAATTGTTGCAAATACACTTGTTTGGACGGGTGGGGTAGCTCCACTTCCAATCGTAGGCGAATCAGGTCTAGCTGCTGATCGTGGAAAAGCAACGATTAATGAATTCTTACAATCTACATCTCACGAAGATGTTTTTGTTATTGGTGATGCATCTGTTGCACTACCAGCTGATGGAGGTCGTCCACTATACGCTCCAACAGCACAAGTTGCATGGCAAATGGGTGAATGTGCTGGTTATAATGTATTTGCACAATACAAAAACCAAGATATGAAAGCATTCTCAGCTGTAAACTCTGGCACACTTGCAAGCTTAGGTCGTAAAGATGCTGTTGCTACAATTGGTGCGAGCAACACAGAGCTTAAAGGCCTTCCTGCAACATTAATGAAAGAAGCTTCTAATATTCGTTACTTAACACATATTAAAGCTTTATTTGGTTTAGCCTATTAAAAAAACAAAACACTCCCTACTATCACGCTATGTCGTTGTTAGTAGGGAGTGTTTGTTTTTTTCTAAAGATGTATATTAATTACTTTAAATCCAGTAAAATAAATACATATTTAATATTCTATTTTCTGAGGTGATGGCTGTGTTAACAATGTTTCAATCAAAAAAAGTAGATTTAGAGCAATTTAAGGCTAAAATTGATGAACTGAATGCAAAGCTGGATAAGAAAGATCATGAATTTCAAATTTTTTTAAATGAGTTACATAAGGAAATCATTGAAACTATTGAACAACATAACAAGGTAAATGACCAGCATACTATTTTAGGAGAAATGGTCGCTGATATTGTAGGAGAGTTTAATAAAGTTGAGGATAGCACAATTCAATCCAATAAAATTTCTGAAAATGCCCTAGATAAAGGCAATTTATTAATCTCTTCCTCGAATCAAATGATGACATTATCGGTTGAAAGTAAGCAGGCTGTTCAGGAAGTAGAGCATTTAATTGATGCGTTGGGGGAGCAGTCTCAAAAAACGTCTTTAAGCATGAGTAATTTAAGTGAGCGCTCAAAGCAAATAGCAGAAATTGTAAATGTTATTGGTGAAATATCAAATCAAACCAATTTACTAGCTTTGAATGCGTCTATTGAGGCAGCAAGAGCAGGAGAGCATGGTAAAGGATTTTCGGTTGTTGCCGAGGAAGTTCGCAAATTAGCTGAAAATACGAAAACAAGCACAGAAGATATTGCTAATTTAACCAAGAAAATAGAAGAACAAATTGGACTTGCTTATGAGGATAATAAAAATAACATGCAGCTAGTAACGGAAGGCATTGATAAAAGTGCTAAAACATCAGTAAAAATTGATCAATTGCTGCACATTATGACAAATGTTCAAACAGGAATAAATGAGCTATTAGCATCAATTAAAGATCAAAAACTATCAAACGAAGATGTTATGCATAAATTTAATAGAACGACAGCCTTATTTGATGAAACAAATCGCGTTCTAACAAGCCATATTGATGAATCAGAAATTGTAACAAGAAAATTATTAGAGGCAGTTGATCAAGTAAAGCATTTCCCAACTGAAAGGTAGATAATCTACCTTAAATTCTATGGAAATTTAAAAAGCAAGAACCCTGCATAGCAGCAACTTTTCAACTTCTTAGTGACTACTACAGGGTTCATTTAATTATTTCAAGTCGCCAACCTTTTCTTTTAATGCGGCTAATTGATCTGGATAGTTTTTTTCAGTTATTTCATTCCACAATTCAGCATCTTTAATTCCACATCTTTCGGGAATAAAGACTGGGTCAAGCCCCAACTTCTTTTGCTCTTCATAATCTCTTAATGTAGCTATACCTGGCTTTGTTAATAAGATAATAGCAATTAGGTTTAACCATGCAAGTGTACCTACACCGATATCAGCAAGATTCCAAGCAGTTGATGAGGAACGAATCGTTCCAAAAAAGATAGAAATCACTAGTAGTACTTTTACGACAATAGCAATAGTAGCAAAGTTTTTATTGTTTCTAAATAAGTAAGCAACATTACTTTCCGTGTATACCCCAAAAGCAAGCATAGTAGTTATTGCAAAGAAAAATACTGCGATAGCAACAAAAGGACTTCCTAAACCAGGAATGAATGAGTTAATTGCTTCTTGTGCGAATGCAGTACCTGCTTCAACTCCTGGTAGATTCTCAACCAAAAATCCCCCATTAGGATGGGCAATATTGTAACTGCCTGTGGAGATGATCATAATGGCTGTAGCTGTACAAACAAGTAGTGTATCTACATATACCGAGAATGCTTGGACAAGCCCTTGTTTAGCAGGATGAGATACTTCTGCGGTACCAGCTGCCTGTGCTCCGGTACCTTGACCTGCTTCATTTGAATAAGCCCCTCTTTTTACTCCCCACATAATTGCATTTCCAAAAACAGCACCGAATGCAGCATTTAAATTAAAGGCAGAGCTGAAAATTAAAGCAAATATTGCAGGTACTTCTTTTATATTGATCAATAAAATAATGAATGCAAGAAGTATGTAAGCAGTTGCCATAAATGGTACTGCATATTCTGCAACTTTTCCAACCCTTTTAATACCGCCAAAAATAGCAAATCCAAATATTGCTGAAACAATAATACCTGTAATTATTGGTGAAATCCCGAAGGCATTTTTTGTAGAATCAGCAATATTAAAGGCTTGAACACCTGAGCCAGTGAAACCAGTTGCTATAATTGTAGCGATAGCAAATAATATAGCAAAAGGCTTATTTTTTAACCCTTTCTCAATATAGTATGCTGGCCCTCCACGATACTCTCCTGCGATTTCTTGTTTCCAAACCTGGGCTAACGAGGACTCAATATAGGCAGCACCAGCTCCTAAAAAGGCAATGACCCACATCCAAAAGATAGCACCTGGTCCTCCAAAATAAATTGCAGTAGCTACACCAGCGATATTCCCAATACCGACACGTCCACCCAATGCCATTGCAAAGCTTTGAAAAGATGAAACGCCATTTGCCGAAGTTTTTCTATTAAATAATTGTTTAATCATATCTTTGAAGAGACGCAACTGTGGAAACTTCATAATAAGCGAAAAGTAAACGCCAGCTCCTAAGCAAAGATAAACTAATGCATTACTCCAGATAATCCCTGCTATTTTACCTGTTAAAGCGGCAAAATCCATATAACAACCTCTTTCTATTTTGTACTGTGTCATCTTAGATTATTAGGTAACAATTCAAATGAAAGGATATGAAAGCTACTTTGAATGAAGTTTCTTTTTACTTAAAATAAACTTTTAATCAATGTATCAATCATAATAGGCATCTCTTTAAACGCACTATCCACATGCAAACGTTCTGTTTTTTGATGGGCATCCTTACCAAATGGCCCGACATTTAAGACAGGACCTTGTAATGCTGCCATCTCTTTGAATGGAATATGGTACGTATCGCCCCATACAGGTGTGTTCCGCTCAAATGCTAGCCACTCATTGGATGCATCTGAATAGTTGACATAGCTTAAATCACAAATTCCGTTAAAGTAGTGGAT
>NZ_SJDS01000169.1:0-231 GCF_004332175.1 Lysinibacillus sp. OL1
GATGGAGTACGTGACTTCGCCGACCGACGCCCCCGTGGAATCGCTGTCCTTCGAAGCCGCCCGAGACGAACTGGTGCGCGTCGTCGCCGAACTCGAGCAGGGGGCACCGACGCTCGAGCAGTCCCTCGCCCTCTGGGAGCGCGGCGAGGCGCTCGCCGCTCGCTGCGAGGAATGGCTGCTGGGCGCCAAGCGTCGCCTCGACGCCGCCCGCATCGCGGCGGACGAGGACGC
>NZ_SJDS01000170.1:0-230 GCF_004332175.1 Lysinibacillus sp. OL1
GGTCCGATCTGTGCCGCGGCCCGCACATTCCGACCACCAAGCACATCCCGGCCTTCAAGTTGACCCGAAGCTCCGCCGCCTACTGGCGTGGCAACCAGGACAACGCCGATCTTCAGCGTGTCTACGGCACCGCGTGGGAGTCCACCGAGGCTCAGGACGAATACCTCGAACTGCTCGCCGAGGCCGAGCGTCGTGATCACCGCAAGCTCGGTACCGAACTGGACCTCTTC
>NZ_SJDS01000171.1:0-230 GCF_004332175.1 Lysinibacillus sp. OL1
GATCGGCGAAACGGGCGCGCACGAGCAGCTGTTCCAGGACGCGCAAAGCTCTCTCAAGGCCGTCATGCAGATCGACGACGGAGCAGTCTATAAGCTGACCGCACAGGGCGCCGACGTTGACGATACCGAGCTGAAGAAGCGACTCGCGGGCATCAAGGCCGACGATCTGGCGTCACTCGTCTACACCTCCGGCACCACAGGCCGTCCCAAGGGATGCATCCTCACGCATC
>NZ_SJDS01000172.1:0-230 GCF_004332175.1 Lysinibacillus sp. OL1
GCCGCTCTCAGGGCAAGGTCCGCGCGGATGTCATCCACGAACGGATCGTCGCGCTGGGGTGCCCCGGCGGGGAGCTGACCACGCGCCTGACGGTCGCGGAGGCGAAGGCCCAGTTTCGGGCTGGGCGGCGGCGAGTGTATCGGCCGTGGGTAACCGAACCTGGGCTGTGGTTACAGTACGACTTCGGTGACGGGCCAACGATTTCCGGCCGGAAGACGACGTTGTTCTGC
>NZ_SJDS01000173.1:0-229 GCF_004332175.1 Lysinibacillus sp. OL1
CGGTTTCGCGTCGGATTGCACGTACGAGCCTGCGAACCTCCGGTGCCAGGTCACCGCGCCCGGTGTCGCGTTTGAACTGACGTTCGGTGTGATGCAACCACGTACTGTCCCCGTCGTCGCCGGTCAGATCTGCCGAGAGTTCGGTCAATTCGAGTTCGGCGGCGGGATCGACGAAAATGCCGCCCAGCTGATTGAGGGCGTCGTATCCGGTGGTGCCGTCGATCGGGAG
>NZ_SJDS01000174.1:0-229 GCF_004332175.1 Lysinibacillus sp. OL1
TCCTCTGGAATTTCTGTGGTGAGTTCCGATTCGGGTAAGGGGAAGAGCGTTTCGACGGTGGTCCCCAGCGCCAGGGCCAGGCGAAGTGCCAGGTAGACACTCGGTGCATAGTCACCGCGTTCGACGGAGACGATGCTCTGTCTGCTCACCTGACCTGCCGTGGCCAGTTGCGCCTGGGTGAGGCCGGCGAGGCGTCGGTGCTCCCGCACGTTGTTGTCGCCGGCCTTTC
>NZ_SJDS01000175.1:0-229 GCF_004332175.1 Lysinibacillus sp. OL1
GTCCCGGCACAATCCGCAGTTCGGTGAGGCTGCTTTGGCGGCGAGCGTGCGTGCGCGCAAGATCACGTACCGCCGTATGACGGCATTGGGCGGTTTGGGTCCTGTACGCAAGGACAGCATCAACGGTGCGTGGCGAAACGCCTCGTTCCAGGGTTACGCGGACTACATGCAGACAGACGAGTTCGCCGAAGCGATCGACCTGCTCGTCGAGCGAGGCCACAACAGCGAT
>NZ_SJDS01000176.1:0-218 GCF_004332175.1 Lysinibacillus sp. OL1
ACCATCGGCGCTAAAGAGCTTAACTTCCGTGTTCGGTATGGGAACGGGTGTGACCTCTTTGCCATCATCACTAGACTATTTGAAAGACAATACTTATTATAACATATCTTATAAAAATTACAAGTATATTCTAATATTTTATTCTTTCAAAACTGGATAAACGGTGCATTGAATGTTTCAAACTTTTTTGGTTAAGTCCTCGATCGATTAGTATTCGT
>NZ_SJDS01000177.1:0-209 GCF_004332175.1 Lysinibacillus sp. OL1
ATGGTGGGTCAGGACGGAATCGAACCGCCGACACTTAGAGCTTCAATCTAATGCTCTACCAACTGAGCTACTGACCCATTTCGTCCATGCTAAGCTTTCTCACTCTTTTGCTTCTCATGACTTTTATTTTAAAAATGGCGGTCCCGACCGGGATCGAACCGGCGATCTCCTGCGTGACAGGCAGGCATGTTAACCGCTACACCACGGGA
>NZ_SJDS01000178.1:0-206 GCF_004332175.1 Lysinibacillus sp. OL1
CTAAAGAGCTTAACTTCCGTGTTCGGTATGGGAACGGGTGTGACCTCTTTGCCATCATCACTAGACTTATTCGACCTTCAAAACACGGCGTATTACTGCGTCTTGAAGCTCTCTTTTTTGTTGAAAGATTTGTTCTTTCAAAACTGGATAAACGGTGCATTGAATGTTTCAAACTTTTTTGGTTAAGTCCTCGATCGATTAGTATT
>NZ_SJDS01000018.1:0-62584 GCF_004332175.1 Lysinibacillus sp. OL1
TCAAAAAATATCTTGCAATTGTTGAAGGGTAAACAAAATTCCTTGTTCAACAAACGTGGTGCTTTAATTGAATAGATGAATGATGTATCCATCTCATACGAGGTGGTCTTTTTTATTTATACATTGCCGAAAATTAACAGTATTGTATTGTTTTTTGGGAAATGCTTTTTTGTTTGTTTTACCAAATAAGACTCATGGAAATCAAATTATAGGTCGTTTACGTTCGTTTAAGATGGTTATTTTATTCAAGGTTATTATACTCATACTTTGATTTTAAATGGCTTAAGACGTATGGAGGCTTAGAATATTTTGTTTATCATAAGAAGTAAAGATTAAATTCTGATGCTATTTATGCAGAATTTTATACATGCTGCGATTGGTGATCCAATCGAAAAACATTGTTAAATCAACGATGTATAACCTATGGATATTTATCGCGAAAACTCCAAATCTATAAAATTACAACAGTCATTGTAGCGAGGATGTTCGGGGGCATTTCCCATTTTGTATACAGCTTGGGCTTTTTTTACGAATAAGACTAAATATGTATGAACGTGAATAAAACCTTTTTAAAACCTTTTTTTAGGAGGTTGTTAAATCAAATCGAAATTCCCCTTTATAGAGTGTTGCAACAAAATATTGCATAACTTTAGGAGGAACTATCTTATGGCTACAAATTATACTTATTCAAGCGAACTTTGGATGATGGGTCGCCCCTTCGTTCACATGATTAAAACACCTTTATCTAACATTTGCACAGAAACAATCTGTAAACCCTTAACGAGTACATCGTATTATGGTATCAATGGCGGTTTTTTACAACACTCAATCTTACGATCAAACACCTACATCTTCTAGCTCTATCTGTGTTGACGTTAATGAAATTGGAAATTCAATTACTGTGAATGGTAAAACATTCGCAAAAAACCATAACTATAACTTAAACGCTTCAGGTAATCAAACTGCTAAAAAAACAATGGTGATTTACAAAGATGCAAATGGCTCATAAAAAGCTACCTACCGTAACAGCTTCACGTTATACAATCTCAAATGAGTTCCCGAAATTTGAATAAATTATCGGTGGAACATCTTATACATTAGCAGATTGGGGCGAAAAGGCGTATTACGCTCCACTTCCTCGTACAGTATTAGCTTGGAAGGGTGCAAATGCTTATTTCTTATACCGTAGCGTCGATGATGTAGGCAATCTATATGAAACAAAAGACAAAAAAGATCGTGTTTATGGTGCTGGTGGTAGATTACTAGAAACACTCTTACAAATGACTGCCCACTTGAAAATCCAGCATATAGGTATGCAAAGAAAGATGCTGAGGTTTTCATATTAGGTGAAATACCTAGAAATGCTATACTATTCATAAAAAGGGAAAGTGTCTTTAAATTATGAAAATTGATTATGGAAGTGGTTTTGATTGTTAAATATATGCGAATTAAAGTTTTAGTCGAAACAGGACTTTTATTATTGGTTGAAAAATGTATTTGGATATTCCAAAATGGAGGTAAACAGTGGTAGAGAGTCACGCAAGGACTAGTAATAGTCTATTATACTATAAATGTGATAATATTGAATTTTTAAAAGGTTATGGACAATTATATACAGAATTTGATGATGGCGTTGCAACTAGGCAGATCAACATAATAAATAATGATATATATAGTTCTTCATCATTGCACGATTGGAACGAAGATGTTGGATCTTTATTGTATGACGGACATATCGAGAGTTTAGATTTAAGCGATAGTGTACCTATTACTCAATTAGAATTTGAGAATAAATGGCAGGAGGGAATTGTAGCTAACAATTCTCACATAAACTACTTAAAGGGTGATGCTTCTCTTCCTTTCGAAGAACATACACTCATCATTCATGTTGTTAATATTTTAGGAAAATGGGGAAAAGGCTTTGTTTTATCTTTATCAAAGCAATTCCCTTTTGCCAAAAATGAATATATAAAATGGTCGAAGGATAAAGAAACTTTTGGGTTAGGAGAGGTTCAGTTTGTATGTGTAGACCAGCAGAAAGCTACTTTTGTTGCCAATATGCTTGCACAACACGGTGTGAAGAAAAATGATAAAGATCGTACAACCTATATTGATTATGATGCGCTTCGTTTATGTTTAAGAAAAGTTGCGAGATTTGCATTAAAAAATCGATTATCGATACAGATGCCTAAAATTGGTTCAGGTTTAGCAGGAGGGGGTTGGAGAGAGATTGAAAAAATAATAAATGAGGAATTGATTTATTATAAAATTAAATGTACTGTTTTTGAATTGTGATAAATTAAATAAAAGTTAGGGGTGGCATCAATGGTAGATACAAAATTGAGGGAGCGAGTGTTTGACACTTTATACGGCGGGATTATTGGTGATCTAATGGGCGTACCTGTTGAGTTTAAACAAAGAGGAACTTTCCATGTGCAAGATGTGATGGGGTATGGTACTTATAATCAGCCACCTGGCACTTGGTCTGACGATACTTCGCTAACACTCTGCCTGGTCGAGAACATTATTGAAAATGGGGATACCAAAACATTAATGAACAAATTTGTACAATACATGGAGCAGGGCTATCTTACACCATTTGGCGAAATGTTTGATATTGGAATAACTACAGCAGAAGCCGTTTCCAACTATAAAAAAGGTGTTCCGCCAGCACAATGTGGTAAAACGGGCGAGTTTGATAATGGCAATGGTACACTAATGAGGATAGCTCCTTTAGTATTCGTGGTCATGCATGAGTTAGATTTTGCTAAAAGAAAAGATTTAGTACATCAATATACAGAGATTACTCATGGTCATCCGCGTTCCATAGTAGGATCCATTATTTACATTGAGCTATTATTAAGCTTATACCGAAATAATTCACTAGAAGTGGCCTTAAAAGAGGTTTTTGAACTACTTCAAAATAATTTACAACATGAAATGAAAGCAGAGTTAAATGCTTATGCAAGGATTTTTCATGAAAACTTTTTAAATACGCCTGAAGACGAGATTCAATCAAGCGGCTATATTGTTCATTCATTAGAGGCGGCCATTTGGTGCGTAGGTAATTCTACAACATTTAAAGACGCCATTCTGAAGGCAGTTAATTTAGGAGAAGATACGGACACAGTTGCAGCGATTACAGGATCGATAGCGGGTATGTATAAACAGTTGGATGAAATTCCAGAAGAATGGTTGGATAAAATTGCTAATAAACAAAAGGTAGATGACTTAATCCTAGCATTTTATGAATTTTGTACAGCCCAGATGTGAAAAAAATATAGAGGAAAGGACGGTGACGAAATGTTACCTATACATAATAGCTATACGGCATATCCTCCAGCAACAGATCGCCAAATTTTACACATAGAAAATAAGTTGAATTGCCAACTTCCGAGTGCGTATACACTTGTATTAAAGGAAAGTAACGGTTTATCGTTTACGAATGGTGTGTTCATTTATGGTACAGAGGAAGTAATAGAAAGAAACCAGACTTGGGAAGTGGAGGAATATGCAAAAGGCTATATTGCAATTGGTGATGATAGTGGAGGAATGGTCTTTTTAATGGACATAAAGGCAGAGGATTATCGTGTTTTAGCAGTAGATAGTGGTGATATGAACCCGGAGCATGCAACATTGATTACTTGTGATTTATGCAAGTGGCTACAAGAAGGATGTCAGTATGAGTAAGAAATATAAATGAAAGGCTTCTTCCTACTAGAAGGAAGGAGCTTTTTATTTGTTTCTATGTCTAGTTTTGGAGAAAAATAATTGAAAATAAAGCAAAATTATTACGTATTCTATTATTTTTTGAATTTTTTAGAAAATAATGTTGAATTATTGGAGAGTGGTAGTATAATGAAAATATAGTTACATATATGGTTAATAATTCCTTATTAAGAGGAATTATTGGCAAAAAATAGTGACTATAAACTTAAAAAATGAAGAAATGAGGCGATTTTAATGATTAACATGATTCAGTATTTAGAGCAAAATCCGACGTTGGTGACATTGTTAAAAGAAAAAAAAGCTTCTCTCATTGGTGTAACAGCATTAGAACAAAAGGCAATATTGGATTCGTTTGATGAAGATGTATGTTTAGAAAATCGCGTTTGGTACTAAAATATTTAAAAAATAAATGGTTTGGGCTTGCTATAGGATTCTATTTAATTTCAGGTATTTATTTACTTTATATTACTTATAGCACGCCCTTTTTAAATATAGAATTAGAAAAAATAAATGATAATTGGACAATAACGGATTCTTACTATAAAAATTGGGCGTCTAAGCATAAAATTGTTCCTGGAGATATTGTTTTATACGTTGATAATGTTAAAATAAGTAATTTATCTTATATATCCTTTGATTCTGCCATAAGAGCAGCGAAAGAAATTACAATTCAAAAGTCGGATGGAAGGATAGTCTCTATACAGATAAAAAATCTAGATATTCCTCAACAATTTTACTATTTATTGATAATACCAGCTTGTTATTATTTTCTAACATTATTCATTACAATATACTTATATTCTAAAAGAATTAACCAAAAACTTACTAATTTACTTATATTATTTATTCTA
Organism: Lysinibacillus sp. OL1; assembly: GCF_004332175.1. Lineage (NCBI taxonomy): Bacteria > Bacillati > Bacillota > Bacilli > Caryophanales > Bacillaceae > Lysinibacillus > Lysinibacillus sp. OL1. The sequence goes on from NZ_SJDS01000018.1 coordinate 4,581, forward strand.
AGTGTTTCTTTAGCCTATGTAAGTATTGGTGCTTCAGGACGTTTAGATAATATAGGTATGATTATTAATCGTAGTAGTTTACTTCTGTGTTTAGTCATTTTATTGCTCTTTTTAAAAGAATATTTTTTGTTTTTAGATATAAAGTGGTTATTCTTAAAAAATATAAGAAATTTCTTTGTTTTACCTTTTTTGGCTGTAGCAATGAGTGTTTTTAGTATTTTTTATCCATCAATTAATCCGATATTATCTGAATTGATACTATGGCTATTTTTTCTATTAATACTATTGAATCTTGGAATTTTAATTGTAGGTTTTTTTAAGTATAAATCTTCCCATCTAAAGCTTTTATTAATGAGTATAATTATCCCATTTCTGCCTTTTTTATTTTTATATGCTTTACCTCAAATTTTTGTCAATGAACAACTACTTTCTGCTGATATTTGTTCATTATTTCTTTTACTAATTCCATTCAGCTTCATTTTTACACAACTCACTGAACGTATTTTTGATATGGAGTATTTCATTTCTCGATTGCGTTATTATTTTAATTTCTCATTTGGCTTTACGATATGGCTGTTAATCGGTTTATATTTATTTGCAGATTTATCAGTTTCGCGTATGACAGAGATTTTCTTTTTTGCCTTTCTATCGTTAATGGCGTTGTTCTACATTAAAGAGCGGATTGATTATCGTAAGCGGAAAATTTTATTTTCTACAAAAGGCGACTACATCCACCGTTTGTATACGACCGTTGAGAGTATTGGTAGAGTGGTGAAGATTGAGGACTTATTGGAGAAATTTGTACAAGAGGTTGTGGTGCAGCTTGAAATGGAAAGTGTGTATGTGCTCACATATGATTTTCAAACACATCAAGTTACCTTAACCAATAAATCCAAAGAATACACGCAGCATCAAATAGATGAGGTACTAGTCGAAAGATTAGGCTTGGGAGATATAAAAAAGACAGATCATTTCTATATCGCCTTTATTCATCAGGATGTGAACTTTAAACGAATCCTTGTTGTGGATCATAATAAAACGATTTATCTCAAGGACGAGGAACTGCTATGGCTAGAATTATTGCTACTCTATTTAAATAATTTTATCGAAAACACAAAAATGGTTGAGGAGCTTTTAAATCAGTTAAAGCATATGAAAGAAGCTGATAATCGACAGCTACCATGGCTCAATAAATTGCTTTGGCTAAGGTTTGAGGAAGAAAAATATCAGTTAGCACAGGAACTTCATGATACGATTTTACAAGAGCAACTGCACATTGCAAGGGAAATGGATGTCCTCATGCATACAAAAGAAAAAGAGGAGATCCCATCTAAACTTATAAAGCTTCATGAACATATGATTATCTCTCTGAATGATTTGAGGGGCTACTGCGAAAACTTAAAGCCACCTCTATTAGATACATTGGGCTTAAATGCAGCCCTTGAAAAATTAATACAAAAAATTCATAAACGGGCTAATTTTGTTTTGATCTATACAATTGACCGCCTCTATTTAGAGGATGAGCGCTTAAATTTAATGATTTATCGGCTGTTCCAAGAACTATTAAACAATGCGTTAAAACATTCCTATGCTAATACAGTTGAAATACATTTACTAGGCACCGAAGAGGGATTCCAAATTTTGTATAGCGATGATGGTGTTGGTTGTAATATAGATGATATTCTACTTGCCGATTCTATGGGCATACAAGGCATGCAGGAGCGCGTTCAAGCTTTTAATGGGAAATTCGCATTAAATAGCAAAGTAGGAGAAGGGATGACGATTCGTATCCAAGTAAGTGAAACCCAGCATACGAATCCCTATACCTATAAGACCCTGACCCGACCAACTTATATGATACGAGGATAACCAGATGAAGCGGAAGCAAAAGTGCATATATTTTTTTAATACCTTTTAATCTCTTCGTAGAGGCTACGAATGTGGGTTAGAAGGCTTTTGTTTGAAAAGTATTTTATTTATAATCAAAAATAATAAAACGTTATCAAAAAAATATTATTTGTTAAATAGTAAATCAGGAAAAAATACACTTTTTAGAGTATTTACCTAATATTCAAGGAAATTATGGCCATATGACCGATATAATCAGGAGAAGGATTGAGGAGGTCAATAGATTTGAATAAAAAATTATTTTTAACAGCAGCAGCTATTCCTGTAGCACTTATCGTTCCCACTGTAGCAGGTGCGGCCGAAACAGTTTCAGTCACTGGTGAAAATATTGTCAATGCAACATTAAAAGTAGAAAAATTACCAAATGATACAATCGTCAATGCCTATCAATGGTATTATCTAGAGGAAATTACTGGTGATGAGGGTTCAACAAATAAGCCCATCTCTGGTGCAACGTCTATTTCCTTAAAAGTGCCTGTTGAAGCAGCTGGAAAAAGCATTTTTGTGGAAGCAACTACGACAGACGGTAAAAAATTTAAAAGTGCACCGCGCCATATTGAGCCATTAGAGCTCGATATCACCATCCCAACGTTAGAAGGTCAATCCGCTGGTTTTGTAGCACCTGGAGAAACAGTGAAAGTAGCTGGTATTACTGTCACTGATAAGAATGGTGCAAAATTGCAAAGTGATCAAATTACATATAGTTATCAATGGTTTTATAAATTAGGTGATACCTCCTTTACGATCATAGAGGGTGCTTCAGGTAGTACATATACGATTCCGAAGGATGCCATTGAAAAGGATATTCAAAATATTGCTGTCACCGTCAAAGCAAAAGTGGGTCTTTCTTTTGCGGAATCTAAACTATCTGATACCATTACTGTCTCTAAACAACCCACTGATACTTTAACGAAAGAGATTAAAGCTTTACTGGTCAATGATAATAAATACAATGTATCAAGCTTAGCAGAATTTGGTGCTAAAGTTGCGGAACTAGAAAAAAACTATCAATCCTTATCAGCGGCAGCTAAAGGGAATGTGTCTAATTATGATGTCTTAAAGCGAGCACTTGCTGATGTTGAATTAATAACTAAGTTAAACGAAAAATGGAGCAAAATAGAGACTAGTAATGAAAAAGAAATAAAGGAACTAGAAGAGGCTTATAATAAGCTAGATCTGTTACAGCGTAGCTTAGATGTAGATGAGACCCTATATAAGAGCATTAAAAATCTATTAAACGAGCCAAATGATCTTGAAGAGATAAAAGAAGTGAGAAAACTCAATCAAGCTATTCTTAATTTATTATCCTATGAGAATTCACTTGTGAAATATGTAGCTTCGGATGTTGATTCCTTACAAGCGAGCGTAAAGACAATCGAAGCAGATATTGAGAAATTATCACAAAGCTTCCGAGCCGCTGTTCAAAACCAAGCAATTTTGTCTGAGGCTAAATCGGATATTAAAAAGGTCGAGCAATTCATTAAATCATTTGATAAATTAGCTACAAATAGTACGCCTAATAAACAAGTGACGACTGCTAAATCAATCCGTACAGTCTATGAAAAATTAACGTATAAACAATTAAAATTAGTGCCAGATGTGTATGTGCAGCGTTTGACTACAGCAGAACGTGCAGAAGAAAGCCAAATTATAAATTTAAATAATGTTATAGATAGCTATATTAGCGATGATGTTTATCCGTTCAATCCGTCTGCTGGTTCATGGCAAAGTCATGTCAATAATGTCAATCAAATGATCAAGGAATATAAGAGCTTAACGAAAGCCTCAGCAGCACAAATTATTGGCTACGATAGTCTTGTTGCCTTACAGAAAGATTTAAAAGCAGCTGAAAAAGTAATTAAAGATATGGATGCCTATCAAAAGTTATCTGCAACAACTGGTGTAAAGGAAAGTAAACTTAATTCAAGCTATACAAGTACTTTAAAAGCTTATAATAATCTTACAAATTTACAGCAATCACTTGTATATAATGCTGAAGAATTTTTACTAAACACGCCAAAGATTTCAGTTGATGGCAATGGTAAAGTGCCTACTGATAAAGCAGCAGCAGAGGCGTTAGTGGCGGATATTGCCAAATTTGCGGATGTTACGAAATATTCATTCAATCAATTAGAAACCGCTGTTAATACAGCTTCTGAATCCTATAAAAAATTGTCTTCAGCTGCAAGAAAATACGTGACAAATTATTATTTATTAACAGCAGCAAATAAGGATATTACAGGTGTGAAATCCTTCTATAAAAAAATACAGACCGCTAGAGAAGAAACAGATGCTGCGAAAAAGGCTAAAAAAATTGAAACAGTGCAAAAAGCTTATGCGAAATTACCTGCGAATCAGCAGCATTTAGCAAAAGAACAATATGAAGCTTTATTAAAAAATCAAAATATAGATGAAAATGCATCGAAAATTACACAGCTAAATAATGATATTGCCACAATTGTTTCCAGTAATCTCTATGTCGTAACGATTGAAAGTATTAAAAATCTTTCGACACAATATAGTAGCCTTAGTTCAAGTGAGAAAAAATTGATTACAAACTATGATATTTTAAAAACTGCGCTTGCTGACGTGAAAAAAGTGGAAAGCTTTATGAAGACCTATGAGAAATCCTTTGCTTCAAATCCAAGCACTGTGATCAAGGCATATGAAAAGCTTACATCTAAACAAGTGAGCCTGATTGATGCAGGAACTAGACAATTGATCATTGATAAGCAAAAAGGACAACAGCAAACGAATGAAAATGCATTGTCATTAATTGAATCCATCAATTCACTTCTTGTAAAAGGTGAATATATCAATGGTTTACAGGAGAAAGTAAGTGAAATCCGTAAAGCCTATGATGCTCTGAGTGATGCTGATAAGAAGGTTGTTAAAAATTATTCGAAGCTCACGCAAGCAGAGGGTGATTTGAAGAAGGTTGAAGAGGTCCATGCTATATACGAACCAGCAGGGAGCAGTAATGATGCTGCACGTAAAGCATGGCAAACAGCCTATGGAAAGCTCTCTAAAAGATTAGAGTTACTCTATACAAACATGTATCCAACCGAGCAATAATTGTTACTTCCAGATGGCCTCGAACAGTTTTCGAGGCTTTTCTTTATACATAAGATTTGTCTAGTAATTTGATTGTCCGCTATACTATGTACAACAAAGGAAGAAATTTTTTACATAAGATTGTAGTTTCACAAAGAAGGTAGGAACAAAAGATGTATAAAATAGGTGTTGTTGGTCCCATTCAATCCGTTGAAAGAATTATTGCCTTAGCACGAGAAATCGAACAGGATATGGAATTTATTCCGTATATATATGAAGTGGCGACGGAAACAAAGCATCTTGTGGAGACACATAATCAGGCTGTCGATTTCTGGTTGTTTTCTGGTTACATCCCTTATAAACTTGCCCGCCAAACGAATGTATCCCAAGATAAATTGACCCATATTATTTTTTCCGAAGCGGCTATTTATCGGGGTTTTTTAGAACAATCCTATCAGCAAAAAAAGTTTATAGAAAATGTTAGTATCGATATTATTCCTTCGCCTTCTCAAATGGCTTCAGAAAGTCTTGCAGAGATTCGGCATAATGTCCACCATATGTATCTAAAGGAATTTGATGTCGCTATTGATCCACAAGAGCTATTTGATTTCCACTATAGCCTTTGGCAGGCGGGCAAAATTGATTTTGCGATTACTTGTTATCCCTCTGTTGATGAAGAGCTGAAGAAACGTGGTGTGCCATCTTATTGGGTTTCCCCAACAAAAACAGAAATTTATCATACAGTTCAACTTTTTACAGAGAAGATCAAAACGTCCTATTATAAAGAGACACAAATTGGTGCAGTCATGCTTGAAATTAAGGACTTCGATTCATTAAAAGAGCGCATGAAGCAAGGCTATCGTATTCAATATTTAGAATTGCGCACGAAGGAAAATCTACTACAGCTCTGTGAACAGATTGATGGCTCTCTTATTGAAGAGGGGAATGGTAAATATACGATCTTTAGTACAAGAGGTGCGATTGAAGGGCAAATACGATTTTTACAGGAAAAAATGTATCAGTTGTCGATTGAAATGGAGACAAAGGTGACAGCAGGCATTGGCTTTGCTCAAACAGTGTTCAATGCTGAGTTACATGCTCACCGAGGACTAAGACAGACGAAGGAAAACGAGGCTATTGACATCGTGATGATACAGGATGATGGCACCATTATTGAATCGGTAGGGCATGTAGAAGAGCTATCCTATTCCTACCGAGCAGAAGACCCTTATATTTTAGAAAAACTAAAAAAAGGGAATATTAGTATTAAAACCTATATGAAAATCCATGCACTTGTACAAAAAATGCATTGGAAGCATTTTACGACAAAGGATTTAGCGACACAACTGCAAATGAGCGAGAGAAATGCCCAACGAATCGTAGCAGATTTATGTAATGTAGATTTAGCGAGAATTTGTGGAGAAGAATTACAGCATACTCGAGGCAGACCTATTAAAATGTATCAACTTGTCTAAAAACAAAAATGTCCCAAACCAATAAATGGTGTGGGACATTTTTTTATGCTTTTTGAAGCCTTAAATACTGATAAATCACTAAATTCAGCGGTTATTTAGGTACATAATATGGATTTACGAAGACGATTATCTATTAGAAATTTTCAAAAAAATATTGTCTTTTTATTGAACTTTGATTATTATACGAATATATAACGAAAATGTCGGTATATAAAAGGGGATTTACGGACAAGGGGGCAAGCATATTCAAGAATAGTCGTGGCAATAAAGAGAGGATTTCTATATATGGGAGGGATATGTATGACAACAAATGAAATAACGAAGAAATCTAGAAATGTCATCCTTGCACTTTTATTTTTAGGCTGGTCTTTAGGGAATTTAGATCGCTATATTATGAACTATGCAGTGGTTTCGATTACAGGAGATTTGCAACTGGATGCATCTTCAACGGGTATTATTTTAAGCGCTTTCTTTTTAGGCTATGCCATTATGCAAATACCGGGTGGCTGGCTTGCCGATAAGTTTGGCGCAAAACGAGTTTTATTGATGGCTGTTATCATGTGGTCTATTTTTACGGGCCTAACAGCTATTGCTTGGTCTTTAACAGCGATGATTGTAATTCGTTTTTTATTTGGTATTGGTGAGGGTGGTTTTCAGCCATCAAGCTCTAAAATTATTGCTACGATTTTCCCAAAAGAGGAAAGAGGTAGAGCGATGTCCATCATGCTTACTTCTGGTGGCATTGTTTCACTCATCGTCCCTTTGCTAGCTGCTTATCTATTAGGAACGATTGGCTGGCGCATGATGTTTATCATCATTGGAGCAATTGGGGCCATAATTGCCTTTTTATATTGGAAATACATTCAACTCCCGCAAGATGAGGCAGCTACTGCTGGAACAGAAAATACTACGAACAAAGTGAATTTTAAAGAGTTATTGAAAACACCCCTAATGTGGAATTTAATCATTGCTTATTTTTGTATTTATGCAGTGAACTGGGGATTAGTTTCTTGGATTCCAACATATCTTCAAAAAAATCGAGGCTTGGATTTAATGTCCATTGGTTGGGCGCAAACAATACCAGCTATTACAACGATAATTGGTGTATATGGTAGTGGCTATATCATTGATAAGCTACCAAAAGGTATGGAGAAAGTGTTAGGCTCTATTTCCTGCGCAGTCATTGGTCTTTTATTGTATTTAATGTTTACTGCCAAAACAGTGACGTTATTTATTGGTTACCAAACAGTCGTTTCGATCTTTATTGCGTTTGTCATTACATTACTACCTGTTATTGTGCTCAAGAAATTACCTTCCTCTATCACAGGTTCTGCAATGGGGATTGCCAATACAGGGGGACAATTAGCAGGGTTTGTTACACCGATGGCAATTGGATTTATGGTTGATGCCTTTAATGGCTCCTTTGATGCAGCCTTTTGGATGTTAATTGGCTTTGCGCTTATCTGTATTGTATCGCTTGTCACATTAAACGACCAAAAAGGAACATTATTAAAAGCATAATGAATTTGGAGGGACAAATATGAGTTATCATGAAAAAATTTCAACATTAATTGAAGCAAAACAGCAAGCTACAGTAGCATTAAGCGATGCGATTTGGGCTGTGCCCGAGCTTCATTTTCAAGAAAAGAAATCGATGGAATATATGAAACAGGCACTAGAAAAAGAGGGTTTTCAAACAGAAGTCGGTGTTGCTGCTCTTGAAACAGCGCTTGTTGGAACGTATGGTTCTGGTCAGCCTGTCATTGCCTTTTTAGGTGAATATGATGCGCTTCCAGGCTTGAGTCAAAAAGGTGGGGCGACACAACATGAGCCTCTTGTTGATGGTGGAAGCGGACATGGCTGTGGTCATAATTTATTAGGTACTGGCGCATTCGCAGCTGCTGTTGCTGTAAAGGATTATTTAGAGCAAAATCATCAGTCAGCAACAATCCGTTTTTACGGTTGCCCTGCAGAGGAGAATGGATCTGGTAAAGCTTATATGGCAAAGGCTGGCCTTTTTGATGATGTTGATATCGCGATCTCTTGGCATCCAGGTACGTTTTCGACTGTGATGACGTGTAGTTCTCTAGCAAACTATGCCGCAACGTTTAAGTTTACGGGCAAAAGTGCTCATGCCGCAGCTGCACCACATCTTGGACGAAGTGCTTTAGATGCTGTTGAGCTTATGAATGTTGGGGTAAACTACTTACGAGAACACATCATTCCAGAAGCACGTGTGCATTATGCCATTACTAATTCTGGCGGAACTTCGCCAAATGTCGTTCAACCATATGCAGAGGTAACGTATCTAGTTAGGGCACCTAAAAAGCAGCAAGTGCAGGAAATTTATCAGCGCGTTGAGAACATTGCAAAGGGTGCCACAATGATGACAGGGACGTCAGTGGACATTGAGTTTGAAGGTGCTGCATCAAATCTTATTACAAATAAAACACTTTATGATGTGATGTATCAACAAATACTTGAAATTGGTATGCCAGACTATACAATAGAGGATGAACAGTATGCGCAGGCAATTTTCAATACGTTTACACCAAAAGTACAAGCAGCTTCATTAGTGGGCTTACGCAGAGAAGATGCCAAGCAATTACAAGGCAAAGTGATTGCTGATCATGTTCCAGGCATGCTACCTGAATTTATTATGGGTGGCTCTACAGATGTTGGCGATGTTAGCTGGAACGTACCAACCGTACAGTGTACAACTGTATGCATGGCATTAGGGACACCATTACATACATGGCAGGTAGTGTCTCAGGGAGTGACCCCAATAGCGCATAAAGGAATGCTACAGGCTGCTAAAATTATGGCTTGTACAGCCTTAGCGTTGCTGGATAATCCTCTATACATTGAAAAAGCGAAAAAGGAATGGCAAGAACGTCTAGATGGTGAAACATATCAATCTTTAATTCCAGAGGGAACACAGCCACCTAAGCGCTAACAGGATAGAGTCTTCATAGGAGAACTATGAAGGCTCTGTTTTTGCCTCATTTTGAAAGGAGAACGCGACATGTCAACACAACCCAATCATCAGCATCATCTTCTAGCACAGTGGGTATCACAGTATCGTGTAGCTACCAAAGAAGGGCAATGTGCTAATTATATCCCTGCTTTAGCCAAAAAAGATCCTAATCAATTAGCTGTGGCGATTGTGGGGACTGAAGGCCACGAAATCAAAGCGGGAGATACCGAAGAACTATTTACCCTTCAAAGCGTTTCCAAGGTTATTACCTTTATTTTAGCCTGTATGGATCGAGGCTTACCATATGTTTTAGAAAGAGTAGATGTTGAACCAACAGGAGATACCTTTAACTCAATTATTCGCTTAGAAAGTCATCAGCCAGGTAAACCCTTTAACCCGATGATTAATGCTGGGGCTATTACGGTATCCTCCATGTTGGCTGGTCATTCTCCGCAAGAGAAGGTCACAAAGATTCTACAATTTTTAGAACAAATCATCGGCAAGCAATTGAGTATCAATGAAGAAGTATTCCAGTCAGAGTGGCAAACGGCTAATCGTAATCGAGCATTGGCCTATTACTTAATGGATTCAGGGTTTTTAGATTGTCCAGTAGAGGCGGCACTTGAGGTTTATTTGAAGCAATGTGCAATTGAAGTCAATGTATCAGATTTAGCCATGATTGGCCTAGTTATTGCGAATGATGGCTATCACCCACTGTTAAAGAAACAGCTATTCCCAAAACAAGTGGCAAAATTAGCGAAGGCTTTAATGGTAACGTGTGGTATGTACAATGCCTCAGGGAAGTTTGCGGCATTTATTGGCCTCCCTGCCAAAAGTGGTGTATCAGGTGCGATTCTTGCGGCTGTTCCAGGACATGCAGGCCTGCACTCGCCGTTTCCTACTGGCTGTGGTATCGGAATTTACGGACCAGCGATTGATCCAATAGGAAACAGTGTGGCAGGTGTACAGTTGCTGAAACAGCTAGCAACAGAATGGGATATGACTATTTTTTAATAAGTGAAGATGATTTCAGCGCTTAGTCTGAAGTCATCTTTTTTTCATTTTATAAATAATAAATAAAGCGATAAACCAAATTGGTGTTAACAGCAGTGCTGTACGCGTAGCCTCAGAAATAAACATCACCATTAATAAAAAGGCGAAAAACGCAAGCACGACGTAGTTGATAAAAGGAGTCAGTGGTGCTTTGAAGATGGAAGCTTCATGTAAAGCACGTTTTTTTCGTTTGTAGATGATGTGAGAAATGATGATAATGCTCCACACCCATATAAAACAAATTGCACTGATTGTCGTCACAACACTAAAGGCATTCTCTGGCATCAACTTACTTAACAGAGCACCAACTGATACAACAATAGCAGAAATAACGAGAGCATTACTTGGCACACTGTTTCTGTTGAGTTTTGCGAATGCTGCAGACGCCTGTTTATTGTTACCAAGATTATAGAGCATCCGACTTGTGGAGAATAACCCACTGTTACCTGCTGAAGCCGCTGAAGTAAGCACAACAAAATTTATAATACCAGCAGCAATCGGGATACCTGCTAATGTAAACACTTGGACAAAGGGACTGCTTGAAGCAGACATTTCATACCATGGGTTAATACATAAAATGACAAATAATGCCCCTACATAGAAAAGCAAAATGCGAAATGGAATTTTATTAATGGCAGAAGGAATATTTTTTTGAGGATCTGCGGTTTCAGCTGCTGAAACCCCCACTAATTCCACTCCAACAAATGCAAAGACTACCATTTGGAAGGCCATTAAAAAGCCGTATATACCATTTGGGAACATGCCTCCATGTGCCCACAGATTTTCAACTGATACGGTCCCTGAGCTAGTTTGAAAGCCAGTTACTAACATAATAAGACCAATAATAATAAGTGCGACAATCGTAATAACTTTAATAATAGCGAACCAAAATTCTAGCTCACCAAAAAGCTTAACGGTTAATAGATTTAGTAGTAATAACAATACAAGGCAACCAATGGCTGGCACCCATTGTGGGAGATCAAACCAATATTGTGTATAAACCCCCACCGCAATAATGTCTGCCATTGCGGTCATAATCCAACAGAACCAGTATGTCCAACCTGTTACATAACCTGCCCAAGGCCCTATGTACTCGGATGCAAAATCCGTAAATGAAGTGTAGCCTGCGTTGGATAGTAACAATTCACCTAAGGCACGCATCACAAAAAATAGCGCTGTCCCCACAATTAAGTAGGCTAGGATGATCGAAGGCCCTGCTAAGGCAATGGCTTTTCCAGAGCCTAAAAATAAACCAGTCCCAATTGTTCCGCCAATGGCAATAAGCTGCACATGGCGATTTTTTAAATCTCGTTTTAATTGTTGCTGTTCCACGTTAATCCCCCTCAAAGATGCATAAAAAACTATGACTGGAAAAATAAAAAGAGACTAGTTGTGACACTAGTCTCGGAAAAACGTCAGAATAACAAATATCATTTACTCACAGATGTCTACATGAAATAGGTTAAATATTTTATGTAGCATCGCTTATAAAAGCTGTATTACTCCTCTGTCCTTTTGCCTGAGATAGTGAACCCTTCGGCGACGCAATGTGCGCTCTCTCCAGAACTGCTCCTGCTATAGTTTGATCCATAGCATTCATAGCTTATTAACTTGATAATCAATTATTATTGTAAGATATTATACATCCTAACAGTGCTTCTAAAATTATTCAACAATAAATTTTGACTATTTTCAGAAAAATAGAAGAATGGGGTTCGTAACAGGCATATCTCTAACGAAAAATAGTATTTTTGGTCATACAAAGTGTTTCGTGAAGGGGTTTTTAATATGAGATGGATTATTGGAAGATTGCTCAACATAGCTGTCGAAGTGCTCAAACATAAGTGAAAACCGCTCCAAAAGAGTGTGGAAGTGCTCAAACAAATGAAAAGGACGCTCAAAAAAGTGGACGAAGCGCTCATTTTTATGAGGACCCGACTCAAGTAGCGAACTCGTTCAAAGTAGACTTTGTATCAAAAAGGGGATTATAATGCGTTTTGTTGCTTTACTTTTTTAATTTAATGACATGAAGCTCGTACAGCATCATTTGAAATAGATATAATATAGTAGAAACTCTGAATTTTTTAAAAAAGAAGTCGTCTCATAGTACTTTGAGACGACTTTTTCTGATGAGAGCATTAATATTTTTTTGCTTTTATTTTACCTGTCCAAGTTTTGAAACCACCTTGAAGTTGGTAAATTTGGTTGTACCCACGTTTTTTAAGAAATAGTGCAGCACGTGAGCTACGGCCTGTATTTTGACAGTATAGATATACTGGTAAATCTGGGCGAATTTCTTTATAACGTTGACGTAGTGTTGTCGAAGGAACATTTCGTGCACCAAGAATGTGACCAGCATCAAATTCTTTTTGCTCACGAACATCGATCAGCTGGGCTTTACGATAGCCTTCTATGAATTGCTCTTGTGTTAGGTTGGTTACGGCTTTTTTGAGTCGTAGTGCATTAATTCCGATATATGCAATTGTGACTACTAAAACGACACCGATTGTGATAAGTATGTCCAAGATTTTCTTACCCCTTTCTATCTTCTCTATTATTATAAAAGATGCGCTAGCGATAGTCCAATGAGTTTGATAAAATTAACTAGGTTGTAGCGAAATCGCTTTTTTCGTTACACAAGCAATCGTTCGCAATTTGAACTGTAGTATACTATTCGTTAAAGTTGACCCACAGGTGGGGCCTGATGGATCATTTTATATTTGTAGGAGATGAGCATATGACAACTTGGTATTTTTTAAATTCAGGGAAATGTAGTCCTTCTTTTAATATGGCACTAGATGAAGCCTTACTTGATTGGCATAGTGAGGGGTTAATTCCACCAGTAATTCGTTTCTACGAGTGGGAGCCTGCGACATTATCCATTGGTTATTTTCAACAAGCTAAAAGAGATATTAATTTAGATGCTGTGCGTGAACAAGGCTTAGGTTTTGTACGTCGACCAACTGGTGGACGAGCTGTCCTACATGAACATGAGCTAACTTATAGTGTCATTGTGACGGAAAGCTATCCGAATATGCCAGAATCTGTGACAGAGGCATATCGTGTGTTAAGTGAGGGAATTTTGCAAGGTTTCCATAACCTGGGTATGGATGCCTATTTTAGTGTACCTGATACAGAGGAGAAAAGAGCGGACCTGAAGAGTCCAAAAAGTGCTGTTTGCTTTGATGCACCAAGTTGGTATGAACTTGTCGTAGAAGGGAAAAAAATAGCTGGAAGTGCTCAAACACGTCAAAAGGGTGTCATTTTACAGCATGGCGCCATTTTATTAGATTTGGATCAAGAGAAATTATTATCCGTATTTAATTTCTCCAGTGAAGAAGCGAAGAATCGTATGCGTAGAAAGCTACCAGAAAAGGCTGTTGCCATCAACAGTCTTGTAAAAGAGCCAGTGACAGTTGAACAATGTGTGACAGCTTTTAGAGATGGTTTTGCAAAATCGTTGCAAATTGAATTAAAACCATTTACACTTTCTGAGGAGCAATTAGAATATGTCCAAGCTTTAGAAGAAAAAAAATATGCTTCAGATGAGTGGAACTTTAAAAAGTAAAAAATGGTATGAAAAAAATATTTTTTAACGTTCAATCCTAGTCATAACAAGTAGTTCTGAATCTATTAAAAAAAGCAAGAGTTGAATTAAAAAACTATATATAGTATCTTTTTTAAAGACATATACACAATATGTAGTGTTTAACAACACGAGATATTGTGTATTTATTTTGTAATGAAGAAAATAAGGGAGGCAAAACGATGGTACTCACAAATCATCAACCCGAAGTAAACAATCAATTTGAACAGTTAAACAAAGATATTGAACAATTCCCGCAGGTACATCCCGTAACATCTGATATGCATATTACACACAAAGGTGTATCGAGACTTGTCATGATCGATCGCTATTCGTTTAAAGACACAGAAAAGAAAACATTGAAAGCCGGCGACTTTGTTGTATTAACGGTAAAAGCTGATCCGAAATTTCCTGCACGTGGTTTAGGGACAATTCAAAAATTGGATATTTCTACAAAAACAGCAGAGATTTTGATTGAAGAAGATTATCGTAGCGCATTAGACGATCCGCAAGAGCAAGAAACGGGTGTGATTACGCGTTCAATTGACGTGCTAGAAAAGCCTCTTGAGATATATTATGAACAAATTGCAAAACGAAATGCAACGGGCCTTGCCGCTGTTGAAAAAACACCAGAAAAACGCCAAGAATGGTTTGAAAAATTTTATGAGCAATTAGTATCCTTGAAATTCATTCCAGCTGGACGAGTGATTTATGGAGCTGGATCTGAAACTGATGTAACCTTCTTTAACTGTTACGTGATGCCATTTGTCGCTGACTCTCGTGAAGGTATCAGTGATCACCGTAAGCAAGTTATGGAGATTATGAGCCGCGGTGGAGGTGTTGGAACAAATGGTTCAACATTACGCCCACGTAACACATTAGCTCGTGGTGTAAACGGTAAATCATCTGGTTCTGTATCCTGGTTAGATGACATTGCTAAATTGACACATCTTGTGGAGCAAGGTGGATCACGTCGTGGCGCACAAATGATTATGCTAGCAGATTGGCATCCAGATATTGTGGAGTTTATTATTTCCAAAATGCAAAATCCACGTATTCTGCGTTACCTGATCGAAAATACAACGGATGAAACAATCATCCGTCTAGCCAAAGAAAAATTAAACTTCAAGCCACTTTCTATGCAAGAAGAAGCGATGTATCAAGGCATCGTGAATTATAAAAACATTGAAGGCTTAGGTGGATTTGATACAGCGATCATTCGTGAGGCTGAAAATAAATTACGTGATGGTGGCACGTACACTGTTCATAACCCAGAGTTTTTAACAGGTGCCAACATTTCTGTGACATTAACAAAAGAATTTATGGAAGCAGTTGAAAAAGATGCTGACTTCGAGCTTCGTTTCCCAGCTGTTGAAGAATATACAAAGGAAGAAATGAGCGTTTACAACACGAAATGGCATGAAGTTGGTGATGTTCGTGAATGGGAGAAAATGGGCTATAAAGTCCGCACATACCGTACAATTAAAGCAAAAGAGTTATGGAATTTAATTAATGTATGTGCAACATACTCAGCAGAGCCAGGTATTTTCTTCATTGACAACGCCAATGACATGACAAATGCAAAGGCATACGGTCAAAGTGTTGTAGCGACGAACCCATGTGGCGAGCAACCACTTGCACCATATTCTGTGTGTAACTTAGCTGCTGTGAATTTAGCACAGTTTGCGAATAAAGAAAATCAATCAGTTGATTACGAAGCACTACGTGAAACAGTTCGTGTTGGTGTTCGTATGCAGGATAATGTGATTGATGCGACACCTTACTTCTTAGAAGAAAACCGTGTACAAGCTCTTGGTGAACGTCGTGTTGGATTAGGCGTTATGGGCTTAGCCGATTTGCTGATTTACTGTGAAAAAGAATACGGTTCAGAAGCAGGGAATGCGTTAGTCGATGATATCTTTAAAACAATCGCTGAAACTGCGTATGAGGCGTCTACAGAGCTTGCGAAAGAGCGTGGTAGCTTCCCGTTCTTAGTAGGTGCTACAGACGAAGAAACAGCACGTTTACGTAAAGCCTTTACAGAGACAGGCTTTATGCAAAAAATGCCTGCTCATATCAAAGAGCAAATTTTAGCGACTGGTATCCGTAACTCACATTTATTAACGGTTGCACCAACAGGGTCCACAGGAACAATGGTAGGGGTAGCAACAGGTCTTGAGCCATACTTCTCCTTCACGTACTATCGTTCTGGTCGTCTAGGTAAATTCATTGAAGTAAAAGCTGAAATTGTCCAAGAATATTTGAACCGTCATCCAGAAGTAAATGAGCAAGAGCTTCCAGAATGGTTCGTTACAGCAATGGAGCTAAAACCAGAAGCGCATGCGGATGTGCAATGCATTATTCAAAAATGGATCGATTCCTCTATTTCTAAAACTGTAAACGCACCAAAAGGCTATACAGTACAGCAAGTTGAAAAAGTGTACGAGCGACTATATAAAGGTGGCGCTAAGGGTGGTACGGTCTATGTTGACGGTAGCCGTGATTCACAAGTACTTACACTAAAAGCAGAAGAAAATGATATGGATCAACTTTCATTTGAAGAGGAATTGGTTGAAGAACATACAAAACGTCCAGTCGTATTAGTAGATACGATTCAAGCGTTAGAGTCAACAACTGTTATTGGCTCAGACGTTGGGAATACATGCCCAGTATGCCGTAAAGGCACAGTCGAAGAAATGGGCGGCTGTAATACATGTACAAACTGTGGCGCACAGTTGAAATGCGGTCTATAAATTAAATTTAATAACAGTTGTAACTTTTTACCCCTTTAGATTAAGATAATCTAAAGGGGTATTTTTGTGTAAATGGGAATATTTACTTATTAATTTAGATAAGAAGTATTGAAATGAGAAGGGGGATGGAAGTATGGATGTTTCACAAATAGTTGAAAGAATTGATGAACTTTTTAATGTAACAAATCAGGAAATCTATGCTAATGAATCTGGGGTTACATACAAGGCAAATAAAGAAGTGAAGAAAATAGGATACTGTGTTAACCTAACGCTTGAAACGATAGAGGAAGCAAGAATTCATGGAGTGGACATGATGTTAACACACCATGATGCATGGGATGAAATCTATGGATTAAAAGAGGCATGTACTGAAAAACTAGCAGCGAACGGTATAAGCCATTACTATAATCACTTACCACTTGATGACTGTAACTTTGGCACAAATGATAGCTTATTAAAAAAATTGAATTTAGAGATTATTAAAAGAACCCATGAATGGGAAGGACTGTTCTTCGGTAGAATCGCTCAATATGAGAAAGAAATTGAATTTAAAGATTTCGTAACAAAACTTGAATTTTTACTTGAAGAACCCGTTAGATTTTGGCAGTTCAATAACAAAATGGTGAATCGAGTAGGCTTAGTCTGTGGAAATGGAGGCACAACAGCTTGCCTGAAGGAAGCGGTTGAAAATAAATGTGATGTATATATTACAGGTGAATGTAATTTATATACAATTCAATATGCTCAATTTAAAGGAATAAATCTTATCATTGGAAGCCATACCTTCACAGAATTCTTTGGCATTCAAAGTTTAGCATTAAAATTGAATGACAATAAAAAAGAACTTGAAGTAGTGAGACTAAATGAAGAACATTATGAAGCGAATATTAGAATAAAGCTTAAGGAGACAAGCATATGACGTTATATTCTGTCCTAGTGGCGAACAGTGCTTTACAAACAGTTGATTGTACAGGAATTGCTGAAATAACAGTAAGAGAATTAAAAAAATTATATCCAATTACAGAGAGTACACCAACACAGTCGTGGCATTTGATGGATGATGATGCACGAGTTTTACATGCAGCAGATGAATCAGCTTTTGAAAATTTGAATATATTTGAATGGAATAATCCACCTTATGACTTAGGGCTTTATAATGAAAAATCCTTTGTATACGGCATCGAGGGAAATTGGGGTCCTCAATTTTTAGAAGATTTTTTAAGTTATTTGAAGGAACATATACAACCAGAGCAAGGTGCTGAATTAATTAGGTTCTGGGCAGGGGATTATGATAAAAAACTAAAAATCCGTCGAATTACGATGGATGACCTTGAATTGCATCACCTTGAAAGCTTAAAGAACGAGGAATACATACGTGTCGCTTTTGTATAGCTACCTCTGAATGATAGAACTCCACATAATAAACAAGCAAAAACAAAGCAATAGATGAAAAGGCAAATCAAGCCCTATTTCCAAATTCAGAAGATGAGGTAGAAATTTTATCAAAAGAAGTAGATGAATTATTTCAGGATAATTAATCTTAACTATCTACATTTAGCAAGACAAAATTGATTAGCCTCATTCATAGAGTGGAAGAGGTTAGAAAATAGGATAGGTATTGTTTCTCGCCATTATCAAATCCACCTCCAATAATATAGCGGTAGGTTGGAGGGAACAGATACCTAATTGAAAGCTGTCATTTTGTTTCAAAACGGCAGCTTTCTTAGTGTTGAAAAATAAAACAGTCAATTGAAAGGTAGAAATGGATTTCCGTTGCAAGCTACTTTCTTTCCTGTGGGCGACCGCCAAGCCGCTTCCTCCGCTACCGCTCCGTTTAGTGTCTCGCCTGTTTCTCTATCCCACGGGAGTCAAGTAGCCTTCCACTCCAACCCATCAAAGTGTTACCTTTTTAGCGAAAGTTTTTTAGTAAATTGAAGGTGTTCACTACTCTTTATGAAGTGGTGTTGCCAAGCATCACATCTCCACATTGAAAATAACCCTCTAAGAATATAGATAATGGGCGATTTGATCGCTCCACTACTATGAAAAAAGTAAAGACATTTTGCAGAATAGTTGATTGGAGTGGAGCCAGCGTCACTCCTAGGGGATTTAGCGTCACAGATGAGACCCTGCAGCGAACGGAAGTGAGTGAAGCGGCTCATGGGACGCCCCTTGGAAAGGACGCTGGCGGAACGGAAATCAACCTCTCACCTTGCAAAGTTACTTTTTCTGCTGTTGACATCATCTTTTTTCAACAACATGAAAGCTGTCATTTTGTTTCAAAATGGCAGCTTTTTATATACAGCACAATCAAGGGATTACAACAGGAAGGTCTTTTTATTTGATGATAGATTTTAGAAGGAGTATTCTTCAAAATGTGGAATTAAAATAAAGTTCGCTAAAAAGATGCATTTTACTATTGTCGATACTCAGTTTTAGTGGTTTGGCACATCACTTTATTAATCATTACATGTTTGGAAACAGAATGAACAATAAAAGGAGAGAAAAACATGAGTATAGAAATTTTTAATGGAGAACGATCTGTAGAGAGTGTGCAATTTGAAAAATTATTGTTTTCACAAAGTAATAAAAAGAGCTTTTCTAGTATTGAAAATGCTCAACAATTTATTAAGCAAAGAGGAACAGAAAATATTCACCCCTATGTGATTGGGGAGGATGTCAATCTTTTAAGCGCTTTGAAGGAGCAAACATTCGAGGATATGCAGGTTTTTATTTTAAATGACCAAAAGTCTTCATCACAAATGGTGATTCTTTATATTCATGGTGGAGCTTGGACGAATCAACCTTTAAATTTACACTGGTTGTTCATGGATAAAATAGCACAAGCCTTAAATGCAAAAGTTATTGCGCCTATCTATCCAAAAGTACCTCATTTTAGCTATCAAGATACGTATCCAAAAATGCTCAGCTTATATAAAGAGATTTTAGCATCTATTGAAAGCTCTAATCAATTAACCATTATAGGAGATTCAGCAGGTGGAAATATAGCACTCGGTCTCATTCAACTGTTGAAGCAAGACCGTCTGCCTCAGCCGCAAGATATTATTTTATTGTCGGCATGTGTTGATATGAGTTTAGAAAATCCACTTATTCAGGAATATGAAGAAAACGATCCCATGTTAGCTAGTGAAGGGATGGAAGTCATAACAAAAATATGGGCAGCTGATAAAGCTCTAAAGGATCCAATAATTAGTCCAATTTACGGCGATTTTCAAGGAGTTGGCAAGATTACTCATTTTATTGGGTCCCACGAAAGCTTATATCCAGATGCAATACAGTTTGATGAGAAGCTAACAGAACAAGGCGTTGCAATCAATACCTTTGTTTATCCTAAGATGAATCATGTGTTTGTTGTGATGCCGATCCCTGAGGCAGTGGATGCGCAACAAAAGATTATCAATATCCTAAGTAAATAATTCACAGAAAAACGTGTTTTGCTCCATTCAAAACACGTTTTTTTCTCTGTACATTTTTAGCAAGGTTTATTTATCTGTAGATATTTGAAAAATATAATTTGTGAATTGCAGAAATCGCAGAAGGATTTGTCCAAATTAGTTGGTGTCTCAAAACAATCAATCACTGCAATTGATTTGGGAAAATTTAATCAATCATTGAGCTTACCTCCAATATTTTAAAAGCTCCTGAATATGATGGGTGTTTTTACAGCCCTACTAGTAAGTAAAAAAAGATTCTAAGTAAGCTAAGTTGTACGTTTAACCCCTTTGGATAGGCCTATCTAAAGGGTGTTTTTTATTGTTCGCCAGAATCTTTGAGATTACCACTTATTCCTTGATAACGACCAGTTGTCGATAATCCATTTACAACATGTATGGAAAAATTTATAGTGAGGCGTAGAAAGGACAGTGATCATATGAAGGTGGAAATATCGATTGACCCTACATATAAAGAACCTAAAGTAATCATTCTCACAGATAAAATGACTGATGACATTGAGCATCTTATGCAAATTATTACTACGACAGCGGAAAGCACTTTATTAGCTTTCTCTCATAAAGGCGTTGAATTGATCGATAGTAAGGAGATCGTGCGTATTTATACAGAGCAAAAAAAGGTTTGTGTCCAGAGTATGCACGGTGTTTATACGGTACGTTTGCGTCTTTATGAGCTGGAGGAAAAGCTCAATCCTCAAATGTTTCTCCGTATTTCAAATGCTGAAATAGTCAATCGCTACATGATCAAGCATATGGACATTAGTAGAACAGGTACAATCGGAGTTGAATTGAAGAATGGCACGAAAACATACGCTTCTAGGCGTTATGTAAGCAAAATTAAGAAGCAATTAGGAATCTGAGGTGATAAATATGCGAAAAGACATTTTAACACGTATTATTGGTGGATTTTTGATCGGTATAGTGATGGGACAAATTGTTCAATTTTTTGTATCAATGGGCATAGGGCAAGGAAAATATGTTTGGGTGGTGCCAGAATTTCGTGCTTACTTTACAGATGAAATAAGTGCAATAATTACTCAAATTCTATTAACGGGTGTTATTGGCATTACCTTTGCTCTTGCTGCACTTATTTTTGAAATGGCTAGCTGGGGAATGTTGAAGCAATATTTCGTCCACTTTTTCATAACGGCAATGATTTGGATACCGATTGTAACGCTACTATGGATGCCAAAAACGATGGCTAATATTTTTTCTCTCGTAGCCAGCTTTCTCGGAACTTATATTGTGACATGGGTTTTACAATATCGATTTTCACAACGTGACATAGAAAAAATTAATGCGATTCTTATCAAGCGAGGTGAAGAGCATGATGATTAACATAAGAGATTTAACAAAGCTTTATAAAGAGCGCGTAGTCGTTAATCATTTAAATTTACAAATCCATCAAGGGGAACTTTTTGCTCTTTTAGGACAAAATGGCGCTGGCAAAACAACCACTATCAAAATGTTGTGTGGGCTCCTTTCACCTACAGAGGGGGATGCCACAATAGATGGAAAAAGCATTGTGCAAAATACACAGGCTATAAAAAAGGTTATTAATATTTCTCCCCAAGAAACGGCCGTTGCACCTAATTTAACGGTATATGAAAATCTATTATTATTCAGTCAGATTTATGGCTACGAAAAGGAACAAGCACAACAACAAGTATATGACAAAATGGCCTTATTCGGACTGACACCACGTCAACATGATAAGGCTAAGACACTATCAGGCGGCTACCAGCGTCGTTTAAGTGTAGCAATGGCCCTCATGTCAAACCCAAAAGTATTGTTCCTCGATGAACCGACTTTAGGGATGGACATACGGGCAAGGAATGATGTATGGAACATATTGAAGCACTTAAAAGGACATGTCACGATTATTTTGACCTCCCATTATTTAGAAGAAATAGAGGCTTTGGCTGATCGTGTAGGAATTATGCACAATGGGCAAATATGTGCACTAGGCACGATCCAACAATTGATCAGTGAAACAGGCAAGCATTCTTTAGAAGAGGTATTCTTGGAAAAAACAGAGGAGGCGTTATTGTGAGGGTAGCAGCGTTTGCAACAAGGAATCATAAAGAGATTGTCCGCGATCCAATCACTTTATTATTTGGTATAGGCTTACCAATCCTTTTATTAGGCTTGTTTTCTGTTATGCAAAAAAATATGCCGTTTGCTTTATATGAAATGAATAATCTGACACCAGGCGTCATTGTATTTAGTTTTTCTTTTCTCACACTGTTTTCAGGAATGTTACTAGGAAAAGATAAAAGCTCATCCTTTTTAATGAGGATTTTTGTTTCTCCTTTGTCTGCTGCTGATTACATTTTAGGGTATATGATACCTTTGCTACCAATAGCCCTGCTACAAATTTTTGTTTGTTTAGCTACCGCCATGTTTTTAGGGTTGCCATTTAATAAGTCTATCCTCTTTATGATCCTTATACTTTTAATAATCTCACCACTCTATATTAGTTGTGGATTATTATTTGGGACATTATTTACAGATAAGCAGGTAGGAGGGATATTTGCCATCTTTGTTAATGTGACAACATGGTTAAGTGGAACATGGTTCGAATTAGATATGATTGGTGGAACATTTCAAAAGATTGCGCAGCTTTTACCTTTCATGCACGCAGTCAATGCAGCTAGGGCTATCTTACATGCAGAGTATGCTAACATGTTTTATTCACTTATTGTTGTCATTGGTTATACAGTCATTATGACAACTCTCGCCATCTTTATGTTTAAGCAGAAAATGCAAGACGGCTCAAAATAAGAAAAAGGCAGCTCCGACGTTGGGCTGCCTTTTTTATTAATCATGATTTAATGTCGCAGCGATTTCAGGTTGCTGCTCTACTTGGCGTAGCATATTAAAGGAAGCAATTGCTACTTCTACTTGATCGTCCTTCGGTTCACGAGTTGTTAGTAATTGGAGCCATAAGCCAGGGTAGCCAAGGAAGCGTAACACTGGAATATTACGGCAGGCATTTGTCGCTTGTAAGACTTCAAATGAGATCCCCAGAACAACAGGGATTAATAGAATACGATCTAAAATACGAAGCCACAGTGGATCTGTAGGTACAAAGAAATATAAAAACATACCGACGAACACGGTGAATAATATGAAGCTACTGCCGCAACGATAGTGTAGGCGTGATTGAGCTTGAACATTTTTTACGGTAATGTCTAATCCAGCTTCATAGCAGTTTATCACCTTATGCTCTGCACCATGGTACTGAAATACTCGTTTAATGAGGGGCGTTAACGAGATAAAATATAAATAGGCTAGCAGTAATAATAATTTAATACCACTTTCCAGTAAAATCTGTCCCGTTTTGCCTTCAATCCATTTTGAGAAAAAATCAGCTATAAAAACAGGAATTAATGTAAAGGCAAATTTTCCAAATAAAAAAGAAAGAATACCTACTACAGCAACGCCCAGTATCATTTGAAGTTTAGAGCCTTCTTCTTTATGATCTTCCTCTTCACCAGGTGTCACATCATAGCGATCCCCAGCAAATTGCATGTGACGAGAACCTAAGCCAGCGGATTCTATCAGCGCCACAACGCCTCGTACAAATGGGATTTTTTTAAGCTTTTGTAATAAAGGTTTTTGTACTTTTTTGAAATGATAATAATCAATGGAATCATCGTTACGACGAATGGCTGTAACAGTATGTTCCTTTCCTCCGAACATCACACCCTCTAATTGTGCTTGTCCCCCGTATACAGGTGAATTGCTCAAGGCTAACACCACTCTCTTTATATATTTCAACTGTACCATTGTACTAAATTTAGTGAAAAACCTCTACCGTTACGCATAGTAAATTTTCTATATGGCTACACTAATCGTACATTTTAGGAAATAATTAGTGTGCATAAAGGAGAGGTATAGGGTGAAAGTAGCGACAATTACAGCACTTGTCAATGCGCTTGTTTTAGCGCTGTGCTTAAAGGGTTTACATTATTTCCATCTCATTAAATGGCATCCGATTGGGTTTTATAAAAAATGGAATTGGTTTGAAGAAAGCTCCAAATTATTTCAATGGACCTTTTTTATTTTTCTACTATTTATTATCGGCTTATTTTTATACATGACTATGCGCTATGTATATATTATCCCAGCTGTCTTTTCTTCCCTTTTATTAGGTCTCTTGGTGACCATCTCATTGGAATGGATTGCTTTGGATTTACCATTACAGCTTACGTCTTTCAAAAAACTGTCGATTCCCTTTATGGTGACCGTTATTTGTTTATTACGTTTCTTGCTTGAAACCGCCAATTTCCATCAGAAGGAACATACAGCACAAAAACAAAGTTGAAGGTACAAAATATCCCCTTCCTTTAAGGGGATATTTATGGCACCACTAGTTGAAATTAGTTGCTGAATGCACGGTGTATGATAAAATAAATGGCAAGTACATAGAAAGAGGCGAATAGAAGCGTGAAGTTATTATGTTTGAATGGACCGAACTTAAATCGACTTGGTAAACGAGAGCCACATATTTATGGACATGAAACATTGGATGATGTTCGAGAAAATGTTCAAAATCTTGCGGCTTCTTTAGGTGCTACAGTTGAATTTCGTCAATCCAATCATGAAGGGGTACTAGTAGATTGGGTGCATGAAGCAGAGGACGAAAAATATGATGGTATTATCTTTAATCCTGGTGCATATACCCATACAAGTATCGCATTGCATGATGCGATAGCAGGTATTTCTGTGCCAGTTATCGAAGTACATATTTCCAATATCCACAAACGTGAGGCTTTCCGACATCATTCCTATCTTGCTCCGGCCTGCCTTGGTCAAATTTGTGGACTAGGTACGAAAGGCTATGAACTGGCACTACGTACATTTATCGAGAGGGAGAATTGATTATGTTGAAATTACAAAAGCTACGTAAAGCACTTCAAGAACAAAGCATCGATGGTATTTTAATTACGAATGGGTACAACCGTCGCTATATGACAGGTTTTACAGGGACAGCAGGCGTAGCAATTGTGTCTCAAAATGATGCTGTATTTATTACAGATTTCCGTTATACAGAGCAGGCTGCTGCACAAATTCAGGACTTCCGTATTGTCAAGCATGAAGCCACAATTTTTGAAGAAATTGCTACTCAAGTAAATAATATGGGTATCAAATTATTGGGCTTTGAGAAAGATACTGTAAGCTATGGCACCTATGAACTGTATAAATCGAAGATTCAAGCAGATTTAGTGCCGATTTCTGGGCTAATTGAAAAAATTCGCTTGATTAAGACGGAACAAGAGATTAATATTATTAAGGCTGCGTGTGAAATTGCAGATCACGCATTTACACATATTTTAGGCTTCATCAAGCCTGGTAAAACCGAGCTTGAAGTTTCGAATGAATTAGAGTTTTTCATGCGTAAACAAGGAGCAACTCAGTCTTCGTTTGACACGATGGTTGCGTCTGGTCTTCGTTCAGCATTACCACACGGCGTTGCAACGAATAAAGTGATTGAAAAAGGCGACTTTGTTACATTAGACTTTGGTGCGCTTTATAATGGCTATATTTCGGATATCACACGTACTGTGGCTGTGGGAGAACCATCTGAAAAATTGGTAGATATGTACAATGCAGTCCTTGCTTCTCAACTGTTAGCACTTGAAAAAGTGGGTCCTGGATTAACAGGCATTCAAGCGGACGCGATTGCACGTGACTACTTAAAAGAAAAAGGATATGGCGAAGCATTTGGTCATTCTTTAGGACACGGTATTGGTCTTGAAGTACATGAAGGCCCTGGCTTATCGATGCGTTCTGATACAGTGCTAGAGCCAGGTATGGCCGTGACGAT
Organism: Lysinibacillus sp. OL1; assembly: GCF_004332175.1. NCBI lineage: Bacteria > Bacillati > Bacillota > Bacilli > Caryophanales > Bacillaceae > Lysinibacillus > Lysinibacillus sp. OL1. The sequence goes on from NZ_SJDS01000018.1 coordinate 30,693, forward strand.
TGAACCAGGTGTTTACTTACCTGGAATCGGTGGTGTCCGTATCGAGGATGATATTTTAATCACAGAAACGGGTAATGAACTACTAACACATTCGTCAAAAGAACTCATTATTTTATAAACTTTGGAGGAACACAAATGATCTCAGTAAACGATTTCCGTACAGGTCTAACAATTATTGTTGATGGCCAATTATACCGCGTGTTAGATTTCCAACACGTGAAACCAGGTAAAGGTGCTGCATTCGTACGTTCTAAATTACGTAACCTACGTAACGGCTCAGTGAATGAAAAAACATTCCGCGCTGGTGAAAAAGTTGAAAAGGCACAAATCGATAATCGTAAGATGCAATATTTATATGCACAAGGTGATGAGCATGTATTTATGGACTTGGAATCATATGAGCAAACTGAACTAGCTTCATCTGCTATTGAGTATGAATTAAAATTCCTAAAAGAAAACATGGAAGTGCATATTCAATCTTACCAAGGTGAAATGTTAGGTGTTGAATTACCAAACACTGTTCAATTAGAGGTAACAGAAACAGAACCAGGAATCAAAGGTGATACAGCTTCTGGCGGTACAAAACCTGCTACTCTTGAAACAGGTCTAATCGTACAAGTACCATTCTTCGTTAACCAAGGTGACGTTTTAATCATTAACACGGATGAAGGTTCTTACGTTTCACGTGCATAATGATCAGCCTACTCTTTTCATTAAAGAGTAGGTTTTTATTTTTTTCTTATACATATACTGTCAAATCGTTCATTTAATGTGATAATAGATAGAAGCACTATTTAATTTTTATTGAGGTACTATCAAGTTTCTATCATCAGATAGATGGTCATTACTGGTAGAATTGTTTACAATCAGAGTAAGGAGTGAAAGGTATGCTACAAACAACATTTGATATGCGATATCCAATTATACAAGCACCAATGGCAGGCGTGACATCACCTAAATTTGTGGCGGCTTGTGCTGAGGCAGGCCTATTAGGTTCAATTGGTGCAGGTTACTTAGATGGTGAGCAAACAAAGCAGTTTATTCAAGAAGTGAAGAAATTAACGACAAAGCCCTTTGCGGTCAATTTATTTGTGCAAGAAGAACCCAAAATTGATGTCGAGGTTTTACAACAAGCCAGAATGGCACTGCAACCTTTTTACGATGAATTAGGATTATCCCCTGTACAGAGCGTAACATCAAAGGAAGTTTTTGCAGGACAGGTTCAAGCTGTGATTGAAGAAAAGGTAGCAGTTTGTTCATTTACTTTTGGGCTGCCATCTCCAGCTGTTCTTAAACAATTAAAAGATCATGGCGTCTATACAATTGGTACTGCTACCACATTAGAGGAAGCCATACTGGTGGAGCAAGCAGGAATGGATGCGGTTGTATTACAAGGGGGAGAGGCAGGCGGTCATCGAGGCTCATTTACTGACCCTCTGCAATTAATTCCATTGCATGACTTACTACAACAAGTAGTGGGAAAAGTTGAGATTCCGATTATAGCTGCGGGAGGCCTTGTAACCAAAGAGGATATTCAAAAGGCACTTGAAAGTGGGGCACAGGCAGTTCAAATTGGGACGGCTTTACTAGTGGCAGATGAATGCGAAATTTCGCCACTCTATAAAAATGCTGTATTGGCATCAAAAGAACAACAAACGACGATTACGCTTGCCTTTACTGGTAAACCAGCAAGAGGTTTAGCAAATGATTTCACGAAACGTATGGAGGATGCGACAGTAGCACCCTATCCACTACAAAATTATCTAACGACGACCATTCGTAAGGAAAGTGCTGAGCAAGGTAATGCAGAATATTTATCCATGTGGATGGGTGAAAATAGTCACCTCATACAGCAAACGGATACGGTGAAAAACATTGTGAGCAAACTATTATAATTTTTTATCGTAGAAGATCTCTATACATCTGTATAGAGGTCTTTTTTTTTGAAGAGCGACATATATTGCTGTACACGAGGGGGCGTAGGAATGGAATTACAAGACGTATTAAGAGTTGCTGGAGTGGGACTAGTCGTTGCGCTTCTTCATGTTTTCTTTGATCAAACAGGGAAGAAGGAGTTTTCATTTTTCCTCTTTTTCATTGCTTACTTATATATGACAGCAGAATTACTTCGCTTTTTACGTCTATTCTTTAATGAGATTTTAACCTTCTTCCAATGGCTTACCTCATCCGGGTAATGTGAATGGAAATTGTCATCGTCGCTGTTGTCATGCTGCTTTTATTATTGCTGATAAAAGAAGTTATACAGCCACTCCATGCGCTAATCAGTGTGATGTTTTCTTTTTTGCTTTTTGGCATGTTGTTCTCGACGCTTTTATTGCCTTTCGCCAAACAATTGTTAGAAACACTTGCGTTTTTACCTTATGCGAAGGCTATTTTAATCAGTGCAAGTATGTTCTATGTCGGGCAGTGGGTGGCATTGCTTTTGGCAGAGCATAATTATAAAGTGCTCGGGAACATCGTTTTTGCTGCGGTGAAAATTGTGATTTTGCTGTATTGGTTTAAAGAATTTCTGGCTGTTCTACAGGAGGTGTCGGCCATTTTAAAAAGGCTAAACTAAGGAGCGAAGCCATTGCAGGAGCAAATATTATCGTTTTTAATCGACCCATTCTTTCTCTTGCTCAAGATGACGCTCATGCTTTGCAGCTACGTCATCATCATTTTGATTGTGAACATGCTATTACCAGAGTTTGAAAAAGGGACAAGGATACTTTTTTTTCTTATCGTTTTAGCAACAATCGGTCCTGTTGTTGTCAACTCCTTTACATTAATTGATGAAATTGCACAAGGACTAGCCCATCTATTTACGGCATTTTATCCAATTCTTACATCAAGCTTTTTATTATCCAGTAGTATTACAGCGATTGCTTCCTGGCAGCCTTTTTTACTGTTTTTTGTACAAGTCCTCACCATTATCAGTAGTAAGTGGCTTATTCCTGGCGTGCTTTTGGCCATTGTCTTTGATGTATGCAGTGTAATCGTTAAGGAAATATCCTTTACTCGAATAGCTGAATTGATTCGCTTTACAATTATGAGCATCGTGTCGGCCTCAGTTATTTGCTATGTCTTACTGATGACCGCAAGCGGTGTAGCAGCATTTAGTGTCAATGCGGCTGTAGCGGAGCCCGTCAAAAAATTAATTGAAGAAAATATTCCAGTTGTAGGTTCTTTTATTGTGGATAGTTTTTCGATGTTTCAGCATATGACTCAATTTACATCTTCTCTTACAAGTATTAGCGCCTTTATCGCTGTCATTACAGTGTCTTTTATCCCAACCGTGCAGCTTGTAGTTAGTGCCTATTCTTTGAAAATGCTCGCGGCTATTTTAGAACCCATTGCCTTTGATGATATTTGTAGACTACTAGATCAAGTTAGCAAATCGCTATTTACTTTATGTGCTGTATCATTTTTAATTGCTTTTTCATTTATGTTTTCTTGTTTTTTCCTCATTGTGTTCGTACAAGTCATGGCAGGGGGGAGATAGATTGATTCTTTTATTGGCATTGCTGTTTGTCTGTCAGATTTTTGTGTTTCTAACGGATGATAAGGAAATAATTTCACTGACAAAGTTGGTCATCACGTTAGTATTTTTGCAATTGCTATTAAAGATTCCATTTATCAATTCATAGGAAGAAACAAGCGTACATACACTTGAAAAAGAGAAGATGAAAGGAGGCAATGTACAAGTGATGTGGAAAAGACACGAAAAAAAACAACGTCATTGATGGTTTTAATTTTGATAGCTGCCTCCGTGGGAATTTTCATCATTTTACCTATGTATCAAACGAATTCGACAAGCGACAAAGGTTCACCGCTCACGAATGAAGAAAAACTTGAGCAAACCCTGAAGGCAATGGAAGGTGTAGGGAAGGTTAAAGTCTACTTTTATTATGGAGAGATGACAGATGATCAGGATACCAATAAACTATTCAGCCAATATTTTCGAGGGACTGAACAAGGCGCGAAAAACGTGACAGGAATGCTCGTTGTTTCAGAGGGTGCTTCCGATATCTTTGTGAAAAATGAAATTCGTGCTGTCGTCAGTCAAGTGATGCAATTACCGATTCATCGAATTATTATCGTTCCAATGGAAAATAAGGAGGAAAAGTAAATGCGCGTACGTAGAAGAACAGTTTGGTTTATGACATTATTAAGTTTAGTAGCAGTTATTTCAGTGTATTATTTGGTAGATCCAGCCAAGCAATTCAATGGTCTTACTATTTTTACAGATGATACACTGCAACAAACAGCTGTCACAGGTGTTACAGATCAGGAAGCAACAAATGATATAACACAAGAAGTATCTTCACCAAGTCACTTATTTGAAGAAATGCGTATGCAGGTTAGTGATGAGAGAAGTCAGCTTCGTGAACAGTTAACACAAAAGATTGCCTCAGAAGAATATTCTGCCGAAGAAAAAAATGAGGCATATAATGAAATGGATGGCCTTATTAAACGTGAATCAGCGGAAGCTATGCTTGAGATGCTCGTAAAATCATTAGGTTACTCTGATGCGTTTGTTCGTGCTGAGGGAGAAAAAGTGTCGGTGACCGTGATGGCTGAGGAATTGTCAAAAGCTCAAGCAAACGAAATTATTTACCTGGTAAAAACAGAGATGGAAGGCGCAAATGATGTGCAAGTCAAGTTCAGTGCAAATAATTATTAAAAAATAAAGAAAAAAACAAATTTTTAGTTAATTCGCAAAGGGTTGTTATATATCAGCTTCATGAAAAGGCTTTCGCTTAGTAAAGGAAAGCCTTTTATTTTGTTCATATTTACTTAATTTTCATTTAACTATTTCAAATTGATACGAAAAAATATAGAATAGTTATTGTAGTAGATTTTAATTCATAAGGAGAGTTAGAAATGTTCAAAATTCAAGAAATTCGTGAAATTATCAAATTAGTGGATTCTTCTTCAATTGACGAGTTTGTGTATGAAGTAGATGGCGCAAAAGTAAAACTTAAAAAGAATAATGTTGTTGTTACAGAAACTGTAGCACCTAAAAAAGAAGTAGTAGCCCCTGTTGTACAACAATCTGCACCAGCAGAAGCTCCAGCAGTAACACCTGCACCAGCGAAAGAAGAAGCGCCAGCACCAGCTGCAGCGGCACCATCAGTTAACGACCCATCGTTACATAAAATTGTATCTCCAATGGTCGGTACTTTCTATCAAGCACCAAACCCAGATTCTCCTGCATACGTAAAAGTGGGTGACAAAGTAGGGGACGAAACAATCGTATGTATCGTAGAAGCAATGAAATTATTCAACGAAATCGAAGCAGAAGTGCAAGGGGAAATCGTTGAAATTCTAGTTAAAGATGGCGACTTAGTAGAGTACGGCCAACCATTATTCCTTGTAAAAGCTGAGTAAGGAGTGCAAAACAAATGAAAAAAGTTTTAATTGCAAACCGCGGCGAAATCGCTGTGCGTATCATTCGTGCTTGTAAAGAGTTAGGCATTCAATCGGTTGCTGTGTACTCTGAAGCAGATGCTGACGCATTACATGTGAAGTTAGCAGACGAAGCTTATTGCATCGGACCGAAGCTATCAAAAGATTCTTATCTTAGCTTCCCAGCGCTACTTAGTGTAGCTGAAAAGACAGGTGCTGATGGCATCCACCCAGGATATGGCTTCGTATCAGAAAACGCTGATTTTGCGGAAGCTTGTGAAAACGCTGGCATTAAATTTATCGGTCCATCATCTGATTCTATTAAAATTATGGGCATCAAGGACGTTGCACGTACAACAATGGAAGCAGCAGGCGTTCCACTTGTTCCAGGTACTGGTATTGTACCAGATATCGAAACTGGTAAAGAATGGGCTGCTAAAATTGGTTACCCTGTCATCATCAAAGCAACTGCTGGTGGTGGCGGTAAAGGAATCCGTGTAGCACGTACAGAAGAAGATCTTGTAAAAGGTATTGAAATTACGCAAAAAGAGGCTGCGGCAGCATTCGGTAACCCTGGCGTATATTTAGAGAAATTTATCGAGTACTTCCGTCACTGTGAAATCCAAGTTTTAGCAGATGGCTACGGTAACGTGGTGCATTTAGGCGAACGTGACTGTACGGTTCAACGTCGTATGCAGAAGTTAGTAGAGGAAGCACCATCTCCAGCTCTATCTTCTGAGCGTCGTGCTGAAATGGGTGCAGCTGCAGTAAAAGCGGCACAAGCATGTAACTATGAAGGTGCTGGCACAATCGAGTTTATCTATGACTATCAAGAGGACAAGTTCTACTTCATGGAAATGAACACTCGTATTCAGGTTGAGCACCCAGTAACAGAAATGATTTCTGGTGTAGATCTTGTACAACAACAATTAAAAATTGCATCTGGTGAGAAGCTTCCATTCACACAAGATGATATAAAATTAAATGGTTGGGCGATTGAATGCCGTATTAACGCAGAAAATGCCTATAAAAACTTCATGCCTTCAGCAGGAACTGTTGATACGTATATAACACCAGGTGGTTATGGTGTACGTATTGATTCTGCTGTCTATGCGGGCTATACAATCCCACCATATTACGATTCAATGGTAGCAAAACTAATTGTTCATGCGGATACACGTGAAGAAGCGATTGCAAAAATGAATCGTGCCTTAAGTGAATTCGAAGTATCTGGTCCTGGAATTAATACAACCATTCCATTCCACCAAGCATTGATGAACAATGACGTCTTCAAATCAGCACAATTCAATACGAAGTTCCTAGAAGAGAATGATGTATTGGGTGTAGCAGAAAAAGTGAAGTAAGCGTATAGGGAATAAAACTTGGAATAAAACAAATCGGGATATCCGAAATTTTTTACCTCTAACTAAATTTATTTAGGTTGGAGGTTTTTTTATGTCCAAAAATAAGCAAAGAACAGGAATATTTGATTTGGTGATTATAGTCCTATTGAGCTGAAAAGAATAAATTCTGAGAATGAGAGTGACGAGCCACTTATTATAGCGACATCCATTGTGGTAGATGTTAATTCTGTTCGATTAAAGGGGAATCGTATTAGCGCCTGTTCAGCTTTAATGATTGTCAGGTATTTGGAATCGGACAATTAGGGACTAGGATTATAGTTTTAATCGCATGTGAAAATATGAATATTGAATATGCAGACGAGATTTCTTTAGAAACATTATTTGGTTTTATTGCTTCATTAGGGAATGTTAAAGATATTACAAAGCAAAGTAAACTACGTGTTGTAAAGGCAATATTAAATCGCATGTTTGACAATATGGATAGAAAAACGATTTTGGAAGGATGTAAAAATAAAAGTAGATGAAAGAATCAAGCCCTCTGCAAATGAAAATAATTTAGCTATTCTATTGTCTACTTTTGATATGAGCAACTTCATTCAATTTCGTGATGCAGTAGCAGTTTTAACAATTTATAAATGTGGTTTGAGAGTAAATAAGTTAGTGCAATTAGAGGAAAAGCACATTGCTTTTGATAATTAGTTACTAATTATTGAGGGGGACATTATGAAGGAGAGGGAGGCATTAAAACTTCCTATTGACGATGAATTAGAACGCTTTTTAAAGCGATTGATTGCACAAAACAATAAAATTTGAAGTCATTATAGAAAACGCAATATATATATTTTTATTAATAAATTTGGTGAATCACTTATCACAGAAAAATCAACTTGCACCATATCAAAAAGGCTATCTAACTATGCAAACAGTTACAGTAATTTTTATCAAGTACCGAAGTCATTCCAAAAGATGATGGTTATGACTAAAGATGTTTACAATGATGTAGTAGTGACTATAGAGCAACTACCTTTTTAAAAATTAACTAATGTAGATATTTGCACTAGATAGCAATCACTTAAATGGTAGCTGAGTTTTATGTGTTGACTATCAAGTAATAAACAAACTTATTCAATGCAATTGTGAAGAAATAGAAAGTAATATCACATAGAAAAATCAAAGCAATGGTTTATGAAGTTAAGTTATGACTTTGAACACAAAGTACATTCCAACTAGGACAGCTAGCGTAATAAAAGGTTTGAAAACCCACTGTGGGGCTTTAACAACTTTCAAAATCAAACCTATAGCAACACCTGCTACAAGCATGATTATTAGAATAAGAGCTAATTGAATTGCCATGCTACTTACAACTGAGTTATCTATAAATAAATTCACTTTCTACTTCCTCCTTCTTTACTTGTAATTGTAAATGAAGTAGTAAGTGATAGCATAGATGTATTTTTGACATTAGTAGAATAAGTATAGAACGTCTAAAAACTGAAATGTTTATTCCATGCCTGACATATTCATATTTCCATGATAATCAGGTAAAGACCAACAGAGGGGATAAAGCTTATATTGACCTTATTAGACAGGCAAAGGAATCAGATAACGAGAATCCAATCCTAACTACGAGCCAATGGACAACATTCCGTAAGCACACTTCAAAGAGTGTCGTGACGATGTAGAAAAGCTTATTTTGATTCAAAGGCTATTATCTATGATTTCCTACTGAGGTTGGAAAATAACAAAATAATCGCTTCAAAAAGCTGAATAATAGTAGGCAGAACTAGTCCAAATTAAACAGAGAAAGCCGAACGATGAAGGAACATTTCACAATTGTTTCTTCGATAGTTCGGCTTTTTGACTGGCCAAAATACTTTTGTCCCAGCCTCTTTATTTATTGCTCACTTTCTTTTTTCTTTTCAATTAAAAAGCTCATAGGACCATTTGAATTTAACAATCTCATTTTCTCAGCCATTTCTACTGGTGGTGGTGAGCAACCCTCTTTGACCCAATCATAAATCATTCCTGCATAGGCAGAAGCGATGTAGTTGGCAAGGATGGATTCGGTCAATATTTCTTTATTAATTAGTTCAATTCCTTCATAAAAGGAGAGATAGTAAGCTTGGATAAAATCTTTTAATATGAAATAAAAATGAGAATCTTTGAATAGTAATGTTTGATACAAGAATTGATTATCATAAATATAATGAAAAATATGGTTACTTAAATAAAGCTGTGCCTCAGCAATACTATGATGTTTATCAAAAAAACGATATAGATTACCTAAAAGAGGTTCTAAAGCATGTTGATAAGTTTTTTGCAAAAGTGCATCCTTAGATGGGAAATGGCGATAAAATGTGGAACGATTAATGTTAGCCTGTATGCAAATTTCACTGATTGTGATATTGTCAAATGTTTGATGTTCCATACAAGCTAATAAAGCATATTCCATTTTACGCTCCATTTTATGATTGGCAGTTGTATACATATATCATCTCTTTTCTATAGAATTCCAACATATTTTCCTTATGTGTTGCAATTTGAAGGGAGGTGGTTTTTTAGTTTTCAATATAATTCATTATAATATAGGCAGAACCATCAAAGCCAATTGAAGAAGGAGTTTGAGTAAGATGAATAAACAATTAACACAATATAGCCCAGTAACAGTGATTGGGGCTGGCGTTATCGGTATTTCATGGACAGCATTATTTTTGGCCAATGGAATGGAAGTGCGTGTCAATGATATTAGTGACACATTAGAGGAAGATATACACCATGGTTTGAATACCATTAAGCCAGCATTGCAAGCATTAGGTTATAATGTAGACAATTTAACAGCAAATTTAATCATTGAAAAAGACTTAGAAAAAGCATTAAAAGGTGTCAAAGTTGTACAAGAAAATGGACCTGAAAATCCAGCATTTAAACAAGATTTATACCAAAAACTCGAACAACTAGTGGACAAGGACACATTGCTATTTTCTTCTTCATCAGGTATTCCAGCAACGGTTATTGCTGAACGCATGGTAACACCAGAACGTGTATGTATTGGCCATCCATTTAACCCGCCACATCTGATTCCACTTGTGGAGATTTCTGCTGGTGAAAAAACATCACAAGTAACAATTGACAAAGCATTTGAATTTTATAATATTTTAGGAAAAACACCTGTAGAAATAAAAAAAGAAGTGCCAGGCTTTGTAGCAAACCGTCTACAATCAGCCTTATTTAAGGAATGTATTCACCTTGTATTAGAGGGCGTTGTTGATGCCAAAGAATTAGATACTATTGTCCAACAATCCATCGGTATACGTTGGGCAATTGGTGGGCCTTTCTTATCCTTCCATTTAGGTGGTGGACAAGGTGGCTTTGAGCACTTTATGGCACATCTTGGACGCAATATGCAACAAAGCTGGGCAAACTTAGGACAGCCTGAACTAAACGATGCCAATGTCGCTAAATTAATTGCCAATGTGCAAACGTCATATGGGGAGCAAACAATCGACCAATTAGCAGAAGCTCGTGACCGTAGCCAAATTACTTTATTGACTGCTTTAAGGGAAAAGTAATCATTCATTGCAAAAGAGGCTGGGGCATAACGAAATAATCGCTTCAAAAAGCCGAATGATAGTAGGCATAACTAGTTCAAATGAAAAAGAGAAAGCCGAACGATGAAGAACATTTCACAATTGTTTCTTCAATAGTTCGGCTTTTTGACTGGTTAAAATACTTTTGTCCCAGCCTCTTTCTATTTTACACCATGTATAATAATAGCAAAGGAGAGATTGTTTGTGGAAGAAAAATAGGATATTGGGATATTGCAAGAAAATATATATGAGTTTGCAGATGCAACTAATAAAGAGGATTTTATTATAAATATCCATGTTAGATAGTTTTCATGGCAGGGAGGGATTCTGAAAGTATATATGCTCTGATTGATGATGAATCCTTCTACGAATGCTTAACTAGAAGAACCCCTGAAGAACAATTAGAAGAATTATCAAAATCAACAGGTGTTCTAAACTCCATTCATGTTAGTTTTCAAAGAGCAATTTAATGATTGTGTTCGTGAAGAAAAGATGATTCATTCAATTTTAGAAGAACGTGGAGAGAGAGTTTCGTCTAATAGAGAATTTTTAATACAGAAATTAACGAGGCAATTACAGTAATTCAACAGGTGAAGAAGAACTATGATGTGATAGTTAGTTATAACTATATGAAGAAAAGGATCATTGTTGGTATGATGATAAACCTATTATTGCCTTGCCCCTTAATTCCGATATTTTGGAAATTAGTGTTGAGAATACTAATCTATCTGATACTCCAACACCCCATAAAAAAGAAATTGAAGCGATATGACAGTAGCTTTATATGGTAACATATCTTCCAAATTTATATGTTACCTATATCAACCTAAACAAACGTTGATTTAACAACATTCATGATAGTTAGGTTGTGGCTTCACCAGCAATAATCTAAACGCTTTTGCATCATATGACTGTGGAACAAACTTCAAAGTAGACCAATGATATACAATTAAACATTTGAAATTTTTCCCTAAAACAACCATTCCATTCCACCAAGCATTGATGAACAATGACGTCTTCAAATCAGCACAATTCAATACGAAGTTCCTAGAAGAGAATGATGTATTCGGTGTAGCAGAAAAAGTGAAGTAAGCGTTCGCAATTTTAAACCTCCTAGCTATTATTAGTTAGGAGGTTTTTTTTATGTCTAAGCGCAAATAGATAGAGGACCTACTTACAGGTAGGAAGATCCATCTATAGAAGAAAGATTGACCGTTATAGAAGCTTAAACCGTTACCAATAGAAGTGTGGTGAAAAAGATGATAAAAGTTCTATTTTATAGATAGAAGATCGTTATCTGGTGTTAACATACCATTCTTTGTTGAATAGTCTCCTATGTCTCTGTAAAGCACAGCTGTCTTTATCGCATGGCCCTCTTTCACAAAGACAAGAAGGCAAATATCTTCCCGTACATCTAATCCACTAATACTACCTTTAAATTGTATGTCCATTGTTTCTTCAATCGCATCTTTCGTTGTATAAGGTCCGAAAATTTGCGCTTTTTCCCAGTCAAAATCCGTTAATTTATTTAGTGAAACTACTGTTGTGCCGCTATTTGCTTTTTCCATTATATTTTTCGCAAGCAATGTGTCTTCATTAGCTCTATTCCCCAAAAATAAAAAGAGCATTGTCAACATGAGGACAACCCCACCGATACCAAACAACCATTTTTGTAACATGCTCTACCTCTACTTTATCTCAAATTGATTCTATATTATAGAAAGAATACTATATAATAGAAGAAAGAAATAGTCATCCCCCTTAAAAGGAGTGAAACAATGGATGCCTATATACAATAAGCTAGTGAGGGATAAAATTTTAGAAGTAATTGAAGCGAAGGGTTTATCCTATCATGCACGTATTTTAGAGCCTAGTGAACTAATAAAGGCAATAAAGGCTAAAATGATAGAAGAGGCTACAGAATTTTACGAAGCCCAGCATAAAGAAGATAGTGTTGAAGAGCTCGCAGATATACTGGAGCTCATTCATATGGCTATCGGTGTGCTAGGTGTACGCTTTGAGGAGCTAGAAGTGACGCGTGAACACAAGAGAAAAGCTCGTGGGGGATTTGAAAAGGGAATTTATTTAATCGATGTAGTGGATTAGTAAAGTCGGTTTTAATTTAAAACGGCTTTCGACAGCCAAACCTTCCTTTTTATAGTATAATAAATGTAAGTACAGCACTTGTTTGTGATGTGTAAGGGAAAGGATGATATTTGTATGGCAGAGAAAGTAGGACAATCTTTCGTACAACCAACACCTTCTGGGAAAGAAGAGCTTGGAAAAATTGAGGTAGCGGCAGAGGTGATCGAAGTTGTGGCTGGGATTGCTGTTAATGAAGTAGAAGGCATTGCTGCAACTCGTGGGAATATTGCGACGGGTGTCGTGGAACGTTTCGGTAAAAAAGTACACAATAAAGGCATTAAATCAGGTGTAACGGAAACTGGTGAAATTGCGATTGATGTATTTTGCTCTGTGAAATATGGATATGCCATTCCTAAGGTAGCAAAAGAAGTTCAAACGCAAATCCGTCAGGCTATTTTTAATATGACGGCACTAGAAACAGCAGAAGTAAATGTGCATATTACAGGTATTCACTTTGAAAAAGAAGAAACAGTAGTGCATGAATAAAAAAGAAAAGGATTGCCCGATGATGATTTATTCATCAAAGGGCAATCCTTTTTAAATGGATTTCTCTAGGATTCATGTGGATGTGTATCGTTATTTTTATAATTCTATATGCTTTGGCTTTCTCCAGAATAACGCAAGTATGACGCCAAGCACCAATACGATTGTAGCAAAGTAGTATGGATAGTTCAGATTGATATCGAACAATACACCACCTAGGATAGGGCCAAAAATATTACCAAGACTTGTAAACATAGAGTTCATGCCACCAACAAATCCTTGTTCATTGCCAGCAATTTTCGATAAATACGAAGTAACGGCAGGTCGAATTAAATCGAAGCCTACGAAAATAAAGAATGTAACGAATAAGATGGCAAAATAATGACTCACAATCGTCATGGCAAATGTTAATACTGCTGAAAGGATTAGTGAGTAACGAATAACATTAATCTCACCCATTTTCTTTGTCAGCCAATCAAATAGTATTAATTGAGCTAGTGCGCCTACAATACCACTTCCTGTAATAATAATGGCAATGTCCGATGGTGTAAACGCAAATTTGTGATCGACGAATAAGCTAAACAATGATTCGAATGCAGCGAGGCCAAATGATAGCACGAAAATAAGAATGAATGGTATGAAGTAGAGTGGACTAAACACACGCTTGACACTACCTAACATGGATTGTGCTACTTCTTCATTGTCTGTAGCACGTGTTGGCTCTTTTAAAAATAGCAATGACAGGATAGCTGCAAACAGACCAAGTACCCCAGCTGCATAAAATGGGACACGTGTACCAATTTCAGCCAAAAATCCACCGATCCCAGGGCCGATAATAAAACCTGTGCTAATGGCTGCACTCATATAGCCAAGTGCCTTAGGACGCTGTGCCAATGTCGTAATATCAGCTATATAGGCGGTTACGGCTGGCATAATGAAAGCTGCACTCACGCCACCTAACATACGAGAGACAAAAAGAATTTCAACAGAACGACCAAACCCAAATAAAAACTCAGAAAGTCCAAAAATAAAAAGACCTGCAACAATCATAACTTTGCGGCCAATATTATCAACAAGCTTACCTGCAATTGGTGATGCAATTAGTTGTGTAATGGCAAAGGCTGCCACCATATAACCAACAACAGAGCCTGAAATATGTAGCTCATTCATGATGGTTGGTAAAACAGGGATAACTAAACCAATCCCTAAAAAGGCAATGAAAAGATTAGATAATAAAATAGCTAAGGTTATATTTTGCTTCTTGCTCATAAACTTCTCCTTCTAATGGTTCGCGATACATGTTTTCAATCTACTAGAATATTTCCATGTAATACGATAAACCCTATAGTAACTATAGGGTCAAAAGATTTGTTTTTATTTTTTAAAATTTTTCTTAGTTTGGGAGTTCAGGTAGAGAGTTATACGAATGCGCCACTACTTTTTCGGAGAAATTTTGTGTCACTTGTTTTTGCCTAATCTTTAATTCTACTATAAATTTCTTTTCTTGCTCCATAGTGAGCGTTGCTGGCATATATAGCTCATACACTTGCGACTCAAATAGTTCCTGCTGAGCCAATACATGATTTCTCAATTTTTCATAGTATGAAAAATAAGTATCAGGGTCGTAAATAAAGGCAATGCATACATATTTACCGCCAGGAATAATAGTTTGTTGTATGTTTGGTGAAAGCTGCGAAAATGTGCGCTCCGTTAATAGGGGAGTGAAAATAGCATCATAAATGATGTCATTGACATCTTTATAAGGCTCTAGTGGATAAATACAGCCATAACGACTGTTTAAGACACTGCCTTCCTTTTCGATGATTTTAATTAAAGTGGCATAGTATGTACTGGTGCTCGATGTCGGTGTTAATGCAGTAGTGGTTACTTGAAGAATGGGCATTGCTTCCTCTATCTGCACATAAATTTCACCGAAGACTGGGATATCAATTTGCTCTTGTAATTGCTTTTTTGTTTTCAGTAAAGTATTTTTTGCTTCGTTTAAACGTGAAATTTTTTCATTGATGCGTAGCTCCTGCTGAGCTAAAAAATCAAGCAATTCCTCAGAGGTTAATCTAAGTGCTTTTTTTATATCATCGAGCGTCACGCCGATATATTTAAGGGACTTTATAATGTCTAAATAGAATAGCTGATTGCCTTTATAATACCGATAATTGGTGAAGGTATCGATATAAGCAGGCTTAAATAAATCAATTTGATCATAATAACGTAATGTCTGAACCGATAAGTTTGAAAGTTTGGCAACCTCACCTATCGTATAATAATGTTCCTTCATAAATGGCCTCCACTAATAAAAGCTAAAAAAGTTTTGAATGGCATCAAAACGAATTTTATGCTTGCATCCACCCAGTAAAATAGGTGAGATGTACGTTCCTTCATTTGTTGATATTTTTTTCACCTTCAACCATTTTAAATGTTTTTTGCAGCTAGAACATATAGCTTCATGTTGCATTGTGACACCTCTAAAGTTTTTTCTTTATTATACCATTCCGAACAGGAAACATTTATTTTTGAATACCACTATTCGATGAGAAGTGGGCTTAAACAAAAAGTTCCTTGAAAAAGGTTCAGATTATTGAAAACTTGCTTGAAATCGTGTTTCTCATGTGATTTTATGCTATTATAAACCTTAATGCCACTTAAGAAGGAGAGCTTTACATGAAACGACATGAAGCACGCGAAAAAGCGTTGCAAGTTTTGTTTCAGCTAGACAATACGGATCTAACAGTTGAAGAAGCAATGGGCCATATTAAAGGTCAACCTACCAATGCCTTCTACGAAAAGATCGTGAATGGAACAGCTGAACATTTGGAGGAAATCGATGCTACATTAGAACAGCATCTTGAAAAGTGGTCACTTGCCCGTCTACCCAAAATTGAAAGAACGGTTTTACGTTTAGCTGTATATGAATTGTTATACATGCCAGAAACACCAAAAAGAGTAGTACTAAACGAAGCAATCGAGTTATGTAAAACATTTGGCGATGATAGTTCATCTAAATTCGTCAATGGTGTACTTTCTAAATTTACAGAACAAGAATAATGTGTTGAATTGGAAGGAGTAACGAAGGTTTATGTCAAGTGCAATTATTAATGGTAAAGAGATTGGTCAAGAAATTCGTAATGCTGTAGCAGAGCGTGTCATTCGTTTAAAAGAGCGAGGGCTAACACCTGGTTTAGCGGTTGTATTAGTTGGAGACAACCAGGCATCAGCTACATATGTGAGAAATAAACAAAAATCTTGTGAAGCGATTGGTATGTTTTCAGAACTCATTAAATTACCAGAAGAGACAACGCAAGAGGAATTACTAGCGCAAATTGAGCTTTTAAATCAACGTGAGGATATTCATGGTATTTTAGTTCAATTACCACTCCCAAAACATATTGATGAGGATACAGTCATTGCAACGATTGCTGTCGAGAAGGACGTCGATGGATTCTCACCTGTAAGCGTTGGGAAAATGATGCTTGGCCAAGATACATTTTTACCTTGTACACCGTTTGGCGTGATGAAGCTTCTTGAGTATTCAGGAATTGAAATCGCAGGAAAGCATGCTGTAATCGTAGGTCGTAGTCATATCGTTGGTAAACCAATGGGACAACTACTTTTACAAAAGGATGCTACGGTAACCTATACACACTCTAAAACGCCAGATTTACCTTCATTTACAAAACAAGCAGATATTTTAATTGCTGCAGTTGGACGTGCAAACTTTATTACGAAAGAGCACGTGAAAGAAGGGGCTGTTGTTATTGATGTAGGCATTAATCGCGATGACAACAATAAATTATGCGGTGACGTAAACTTTGCAGAAGTAGATGGAATTGCGTCTCATATTACGCCTGTACCAGGTGGTGTAGGACCCATGACCATCACGATGTTACTATTCAACACAGTGCAAGCAGCTGAAAATACGCTTGCAAAATAAAAGACCTTTTGAAAAAAGTCATCTCAACATTGTTTGAGGTGACTTTTTTGTTGTGTAAAATCAGAACTTTTCTTCGATTATGTCGTCTAATGTAACGTTTGGGACATACATACTGAGGAGGAGGTTTTTATGGAAAATATCGATATTGTGTTAATTGTCAAGCATATCATTATTGGACTTGTCCAAGGCTTTACAGAGCCAATTCCTGTATCGTCGAGTGGACATGTAATGATTGCTAGCGAAATGCTGGGACTAGGTGAACAAGGTTTTACTTTTGCTATCTTAACAAATACAGCTTCGTTACTTGCTATTATGTATATTTATCGTGAGGATATTGTTCGTCTGATCAGTCATTTTTTTCTTTACTTAAAAACTGGAGAAAAGCGGTATAACGCGGATTTTCGCTTTGCTCTCTATATTATCATCGGTTCAATTCCTGCTGGCGTTTTAGGGGTGTTATTAAGTGATGTCATTGCAGATAACGTAAGTATGACGACGATTGCGCTCATGCTATTTGTGACAGGGACTGCATTATGGCTAATTCGTAATATGCGTGGCAAGAAGAACGATGCGGATTTACGTGCTAAAGATGCCATCATTGTAGGGCTGGGGCAAGCAGTTGCTTTAACGCCAGGTATTAGCCGTTCAGGAGCCACGATTATTTCCGCCATAGCAGTAGGAATGAAGCAGGATACAGCCTTACGTTTTTCCTTTATGCTTTATATTCCTGTAAGTTTAGGTGGGGTAGTCCTTGGCATTACAGATTTTTTAGACGAGCCGAGTAAAGGTGCATTAGCTCTTCCATATGCCGCCACTTTCTTGGCAACTCTCATTATGACTTATTTTGCGATGCGTTGGTTTATGGGCATTATGAAAAGTGGTAAACTTAGCTACTTTACGTATTATTGTTTTATTGTAGGAACTCTTTTATTACTATTCTATTAAAATATAAAGTCTCATAACGTATGAAGTTATGGGGCTTTATTTGTTATTTGTCATAATATACGGTTTCTAATAGTGAGAACGTGTAGGAATGTGTTATAGTTGTTTTTCAATAGAAGAAAGACAGTCATTTTTTCTACCGAAACTGCATTTTGGCACGTCAACGACTGCAAAAAATGTTATGATAGGTGTAGTTTTGTGAAAAACTTGATTTTAGTAAAGGAGCCGAAAACATGTCCTCTGCTTCTTATTTAACAGTAAAAGCGTTAACAAAATATATTAAACGAAAATTCGATGCAGATCCACATTTGCGTGAAGTGTATGTAAAAGGTGAGTTATCGAATGTGAAAATTCATCAATCCGGCCATATTTACTTTACATTAAAGGATGATGGTGCCCGAATAGCTGCGACGATGTTTAAAACAGCGGCTACCAAATTAGCGTTTGAACCAAAGGAAGGTATGCAAGTATTTATCCGAGGGGATGTAAACGTTTACGAAGGCTATGGAACCTATCAGCTATATGTACAAGAAATGCAACCGGATGGCATTGGTAGCTTATTTGTTGCCTTCAATCAATTAAAAGAGCAATTACAAAAAGAAGGCCTTTTTAAACCTGAGTGGAAACAACCGATACCAAAATTTCCTGAAAAAATTGGTGTACTCACGTCAACAACTGGTGCAGCTATACGGGATATTTGTACAACCTTAAAGAGGCGTTATCCACTTGCTGAAATTTTGATTTATCCAACACTTGTGCAAGGAGCTCAGGCTGCACCGAATATTGTGCAAAATATTCAACGTGCTAATCAAGAGGCAAGCTGTGATGTGTTGATTGTCGGGCGAGGAGGAGGCTCCATCGAGGATTTATGGGCTTTTAATGAAGAAATTGTGGCAAGAGCTATTTTTGAAAGCCGAATCCCTATTATAAGTGCGGTTGGCCATGAAACAGATACAACGATCGCCGATTATGTAGCCGATTTACGTGCACCTACTCCAACAGCTGCTGCAGAGATGGCTGTGCCAGATCAAGCGGATCTCTACCAACGTGTGCTTACGCAGAAATCACAGCTTCATCAAATGGTTAGGTCGCAACTTATGGCAGAGCGACAACGTCTAAATAAGCTCCAGCAGTCTTATCCATTGTCCATGCCGGAAAGACTTTATCGACCTTTTACAGAAAGATTGGCACAGCTTGAGTCAGGGTTGCAGGCAGCAATGCAAGTGAGCTTGATGAAAAAAGCTGCCCAACTTCAACAATTACATAGTACGGTGGAGCAACATTCACCCAAAAAGGCACTTGCTTTTCATCAGAGAGAGCTTGAAGCGCGCGTTCAACAATTATCACGTGCTACAACGTATTATGTGGCAAAACAGCAACAACAATTTGAGTCAACCGTTAGAACATTAGAAGCTTTAAATCCACTGTCCATTCTAACAAGAGGATTTACAGTAGCATATAAAGATCAGCAAATGATCAAATCATCCACTGAGGTGCAAAAGCAAGATCAACTGACACTGACCTTCCATGATGGAAAGGTTGTGGCTAAAGTGACGAATATCTTGCCAAAGAATGAGGGGGAATTGTTGTGACTGAAAAACAACAAACATTTGCAGAAGCCATGACGGCATTAGAAGAAATCGTTCGCCAGTTAGAACAGGGTGATGTGCCATTGGAAAATGCGATTGATTTATACAAGCAAGGAATGGAGCTATCAAAGTTTTGCCATAGTAAGCTGCAACATGCTGAGGAGCAGCTTGTATCAATTGTCCAAGAGACTGGTGAAACAACAGCATTTGATCCACTAAAGGGAGAGAATTAGGAAATGAATGAGCCATTAAAGTACTTTATTGAAAGCAATACACCACAAATTGAAGAGACGATGTTTGCACTTGTTGAACAAATTGATGCACCCGCAGATTTAAAGGAATCCATGCTTTATTCATTAAAGGCAGGGGGGAAACGAATTCGTCCTCTTTTTGTGTTAGCGGTACTAGAGCTTTACCGCGAAAATCTTCAGGACGGTTTGATTGTCGGTTCGGTCATTGAAATCATTCACACGTATTCTTTAATTCATGATGATCTACCAAGCATGGATAATGATGATTTCAGAAGAGGCAAGCCAACAAATCATAAAGTTTATGGAGAAGCGCTGGCTACGCTTGCTGGAGATGCATTAAACACACTGGCATTTGGCATTTTAGCACGTATGGATATCTCTGCTGAAAAGCGTATTGAACTTGTCCAATTGCTAAGCGTTGCAGCAGGTGCAGAAGGCATGGTTGGTGGTCAAGTACTAGATATGGAAGGGGAGCAACGTCAGCTTAATTTAGCTGAATTGGAACAAGTCCATGTCAATAAAACAGGTGCTTTATTGCGTTTTAGTATTGAAGCGGGAGCCGTACTTGCAGATGTATCAGCACAAGACCGTGCTACATTGAAACAATATGCGCATCATATTGGTTTAGCTTTCCAAATTCAAGACGATATTTTAGATATTGAGGGAACGACTGAAGAACTAGGAAAAACAGCTGGAAAAGATGTCGCTAGTGATAAAAGCACTTATCCAGCCCTCTTAACCCTAGAGGGAGCAAAAGAAAAGCTTGCTGAGCATTATCAACATGCCATTAACGCACTCGATCAATTACCAATAGATGTCAGCCTATTACGTGACTTTGCTGCTTATATAGTTCATCGTAAAAACTAAGAGAAAATCAAGGCGTTGAAGGAAAAGAATATGCTAGAATAGGTGGGAACGTTTGCAATATGTAAACAATGAAGTGCTCGTACTTTTAGCATATTGATAACACTGCTATAATGGTGGAAACACAATTGCGGTGAATATTTTATTGAAAAGGTGTGTGAGAAAGGTGGATTTAAATAAAATAACTAGTCCATCCTTTTTAAAAAACTTAAATAAGAAGGAACTTGAGCAGCTTGCCCAAGAAATTCGTACCTTCTTAATCGAAAAATGTTCTGTCACAGGTGGGCATATCGGGCCGAATTTAGGCGTAGTTGAGTTAACGATGATGCTGCATAAAATGTTTGACAGTCCTAAAGATAAGTTTTTGTGGGATGTTGGCCACCAAGCTTACGTGCATAAAATTTTAACAGGTCGTGCGAGTCAATTTGACACACTACGTCAGTTCAAAGGGCTTTGTGGATTTCCAAAGCGCGTGGAGAGTGAACATGATGAGTGGGAAACAGGTCATAGCTCGACATCTTTATCAGCAGCCATGGGTATGGCAGCAGCACGTGATATAAAAAAAGAAAACAACTTTGTTATCCCTATTATTGGTGATGGGGCTTTAACAGGTGGTATGGCACTTGAGGCATTAAATCATATTGGCCATGCAAAAACAAATATGATTGTCATCCTCAATGATAATGAAATGTCGATTGCACCAAATGTTGGCGCATTACACAATGTTTTAGGTCGTCTACGTACAGCCAAGGAGTATTCAAAAGCCAAGGAAGAGCTGGAATCACTTATTAATAAGATTCCAGTATTAGGTGGAAAGCTTGCCTCTACTGTTGAACGCGTAAAGGATAGCTTAAAATATTTAGTAGTATCTGGTGTGTTTTTTGAGGAGCTAGGTTTTAAATATCTTGGTCCAATTGATGGACATGATTTTGAAGCGCTTGAAATGACATTATCACATGCGAAAAAAGTAAAAGGGCCAGTCCTTGTTCATGTTATTACGAAAAAAGGAAAGGGCTATAAACCAGCCGAGGATGATACAATCGGAAATTGGCATGGAACAGGTCCTTATAAAATTGAAAATGGTGCCTTTGTGAAGTCTGAGACTACTGGACCAGCTTGGAGTAGTTTAATTGCTGAGACGGTTCGTAAAATTGCTCATGAAAATGAGCGAGTGGTAACGATTACACCTGCCATGCCTGTAGGTTCAAAGCTACAAGGTATTCAAAAGGACTTCCCAAATCGTTTCTTTGATGTAGGGATTGCGGAGCAGCATGCGGCAACGATGGCTGCAGGATTAGCTACGCAAAAGATGAAGCCATTTTTAGCGATTTATTCTACGTTCCTGCAACGTGCATATGACCAAGTATTGCATGATATTGCTCGCCCGAATTTAAATGTCTTTATTGGTATTGATCGGGCTGGTTTAGTGGGAGCAGATGGGGAAACACATCAAGGTGTATTTGATATTGCTTTCCTTCGTCATATTCCAAACATGACAATTATGATGCCAAAGGATGAGAATGAAGGGCAACATATGGTAAAAACAGCAATTGATTATGATGGTGGTCCTATTGCACTTCGTTATCCACGTGGTAATGGAATTGGTGTGCCATTAGATGATGAGCTTATAGCTTTACCAATTGGTAGCTGGGAAGTTTTACGTGAGGGGAAAGATGCATCTATTTTGACATTTGGAACAACGATTCCAATGGCAATGGCTGCTGCTGAAATGCTTGCGCAACAAGGAATCGATATTGAAGTGGTCAATGCACGCTTTATCAAACCGATGGATGAGGATGTGCTACACCGTATATTATCTAGTCAAAAACCGATTTTAACAATTGAAGAAGCTGTTCTACAAGGTGGATTTGGTAGTGGTGTATTAGAGTTTGCTCATGACCACGGCTATTTAAATGCGCTAGTTGATCGAATGGGCATCCCAGATCAATATATTGAGCATGGCAACGTAGATCAGCTACTCGCAGAAATTCATATGACAGCAGAAGATACGGTTGCACGTATGCATGTATTACTTCAACAAAAACAGCAAGTGGGTTTGAATAAATAATGACAAAACAACCAAAAGAACGTGTAGATATTTTACTTGTAGAGCGTGGACTATGTGAAACAAGAGAAAAAGCAAAACGGTCCATTATGGCAGGCCTTGTCTTTTCAAATGAAATACGAATTGATAAGGCAGGCGAGAAAATTGCCGTGGATGCACCGCTACAAGTAAAGGGCTCAGATTTAAAATATGTGAGTCGTGGAGGCCTTAAATTAGAAAAGGCGCTACAAATTTTTGATATGTCTGTAGAAGGGAAGCTAATGCTTGACATTGGCTCCTCTACAGGTGGCTTTACAGATTGTGCCTTACAACATGGTGCAAGACATTGCTATGCACTAGATGTTGGTTCGAACCAATTAGCATGGAAAATACGTTCCGATGAACGAGTGACAGTAATGGAGAAAACGAATTTTCGCTATACAACGGCAGCCGATTTATCAGAAGGTTTACCTGATTTTGCAACAATCGATGTTAGCTTTATTTCGTTATCACTGATTTTACCAGTATTAAAAACATTATTGCTGCCAGGCGGGGATGTTATGGCATTGGTGAAACCTCAGTTTGAAGCTGGGAAAGATAAAGTAGGTAAAAAGGGAATTGTTCGTGATAAAAAAGTACATTTAGAAGTTTTGGAAAAAACGGCTGCAATGGCAACTGAAATTGGTTTTGTTGTAAAAGATGCTTCGTTCTCTCCAATCACAGGTGGAGAAGGAAATATTGAATTTTTATTCCATTTAGTGAATCCTATTGAACAAGAAGTGCTACCTGCATATACAGCTTTTAATGCACTCGTTGAAGAAGCGCATAATTCTTTAAAATAACACGTGCTCGCTTATAGAGCCGTGTTTTTTCTTGTGCTTTTTTGTTGAAAATGGTAGTGTGATTATACACATATACAATTATTTATAAGAGGTGATTTCGTTGAATAAAGGGCAACGACATATACGGATTCGGGATATTATCGCCAATCATGAAATTGAAACACAAGATGATTTAGTCGATTTTTTAAAAGAAGCAGGCTATAATGTGACACAAGCTACAGTATCAAGAGATATAAAAGAGCTTCATTTAGTAAAAGTACCATTACAGGATGGGCGTTATAAATATAGCCTACCCGCGGATCAACGTTTCAATCCAGTCCAAAAATTACATCGTGCATTAGCGGATGCTTTTGTAAGTATTGATGGGGCATCACATTTTTTAGTCATGAAAGCTCTTCCTGGGAATGCGAATGCCATTGCTTCCCTACTTGACCATTTAGATTGGCCGGAAATTTTAGGGACAATTTCTGGAGATGATACCATTTTAATTATTTGTCGAAATGAAAATGAGCGTGAAAATACAAAAAATCGTTTATTAGACATGCTATAAAAAATGGTTAATTTGATTTAGAGGTGACAATTTGTGTTAAGAGAGCTTAGTATTCGAAACTTTGCTATCATTGAGGATTTGACTGTCAGCTTTTTAGAAGGCTTAACAGTTCTCACTGGGGAAACAGGTGCCGGGAAATCCATTATCATTGATGCGGTGCATTTACTTGCAGGTGGACGAGGCAACACTGAATTTATTCGTCATGGCGCAAGAAAAGCAGAATTGGGTGGCTTATTTCAAATTTCGAGTTCAGCTCATCCTGTTCTGAAAAAGTTAGAAGAAGCAGGCATTGAAATAGAAGAAGATACAATTATTTTACGTCGTGATTTGAATGATACTGGTAAGAGTATTTGCCGAGTGAATGGTAAGCTTGTGCCTTTATCGGTACTAAGAGACATTGGGGCAAGTCTCATTGATATTCATGGCCAACATGAAAATCAAGAGCTAATGGATGAAAAACAGCACATCAATTTGCTGGATCAGTTTGCAGAAGAAGAGCTGTCGCCAATTCAAAAAAACTATCGTTCCCAATACGATGAATACCGTTTGCTCAAAAAAGACTTAGCTTCTATATCCATTGATGAGCAGTTGATGGCACAACGTATCGATTTGTATCAATTTCAAATTAAAGAGTTGGACGAAGCTAATTTAAAGTTAGGTGAAGAAGACGAGCTTCTAGATGAACGCCGTCGTTTGATGAATTTTAACAAAATTTTTGAACGTTCTAGTGCAGCCTATGAAGCCATTCAGGGTGAAACAAAAGGGCTTGATTGGATTGGAACGGCAATGGGTGCTTTAGAAGATGCTGCGACGGTTGATGAGCAATTCAAAGAGTCATCTGAGGCAGTGACAACTGCGTTTTATGCATTACAGGATGCAGCCTATCAGGTAAAAAATGTGTTAGATGAATTAGAATTTGACCCTGCACGTTTAAACGAAGTTGAGCAACGTTTAGCGCTGTTGCAAACTTTAAAACGCAAATATGGTACGACAGTGGAAGAGATCTTGGCTTATTATGAAAAAATTAAAAACGAGTTAAATGAGCTGTTGAATCGTGATGAGATTTTGCAGGTGAAAGAACGACGTGTGTTAGAGATGGAAGCTGTACTCAATGAGCTGGCTAGTGAACTTTCAACTGTACGTAAAGCTGCAGCTCAACAATTGAGTGAAGCAATTATGGCAGAGCTACGTGAATTACATATGGAAAAAGCAAAATTTATTGTCAATTTCGATGAATTACCCTATTTCGATGCCAATGGGAAAGATCAAATTATCTTCTACATTTCCACAAACGTTGGGGAACCACCAAAGTCTTTACCGAAAATTGCATCAGGTGGAGAATTATCACGAATGATGCTAGCGTTGAAAACGATTTTCTCTTCTTCCAATGGAATTACTTCCATTATATTTGATGAGGTGGATACAGGTGTCAGTGGTCGTGTTGCGCAAGCGATTGCAGAGAAAATTGCCGCAATTTCTGTTAATTCTCAAGTTTTATGTATTTCACATTTACCTCAAGTTGCAGCGATGGCTGATCATCATTACTTCATCAAAAA
Source organism: Lysinibacillus sp. OL1 (assembly GCF_004332175.1). Taxonomy (NCBI): domain Bacteria; kingdom Bacillati; phylum Bacillota; class Bacilli; order Caryophanales; family Bacillaceae; genus Lysinibacillus; species Lysinibacillus sp. OL1. The sequence goes on from NZ_SJDS01000018.1 coordinate 56,268, forward strand.
AGAAGTCGAGCATGATCGAACGTTTACTTCCTTATCAGAAATTGATCAAGATGCTCGTATAGAGGAAGTTAGCCGTATGATGTCCGGAACAGAAATTACAGCTTTGACACTACAGCATGCCACGGAGCTTTTAAAAATGGCAGATGAACGAAAAAAACAAATGCGTTAACCATTATTCCAGAAACAGTTCAGCTGTTTCTGGCTTTTTTCATTTTGCACAAATATTTACCGCTTATAAGAACGTCACAACAACACATAGTAAAAAGACAAAAATGAAAAGGAGGTGTCGTATGAATCGTCATTGGCGTCAATTAGTCATTTTGCCTATGCTCATCTTTTTATTAGTGATGCCTATACAAGCTTTAGCCGCCAAAAAGCTTATACCGATGGGCGAAGCAATTGGAATTCAACTTCAATTGTCACATGTATTTGTCGCACACGATGTACTATTAGCTTCCAATCAGTGGATGAAAGGAGGCGCTGTTATTGAAAAAATAAACGATATACCAGTAAAATCCCTTGCTGATGCCAAGCAGGCTGTGGCAAAAGATGGCCAACAGAAATGGACGATCAATAGTGAAGGCCAACAAATTACATTGGAATTACAAAATCAAGAAGCAGAGCATGTCATTTCCTTTTTAAAAGATGAAACAGATGGAGTAGGAACACTGACTTATATTGATCCAGAGACAAAAAATTACGGTGCACTAGGTCATCAAATTGTCGATTCAACCCTACAAGAAGCCCCTGTTTTTAGAGCTGGCTCCATTTTTTTAGCTTCTATTCAGCAAATCCGAAAAAGCACACCAGGCCAACCAGGCTATAAAATTTCCTCCATTGAAAAGCATCAAGAACGTCTAGGCAGTATAGATAAAAATACTATTTATGGTATTTTTGGCCGCTGGGAAGACGGTTATCAACAAAGATTGCCCAAAGCGATAGAAATTATGCATGAAAAAGATATAAAAACGGGGAAAGCTGAAATCTATACAGCCATTGAAGGCAGTAAGGTGGAAACCTTTTCAATAGAAATTACCAAAGTGGAAAATGAACGCCTTGAATTTATAGTATCTGACGAGAAGCTCATTGAAAAAACAGGTGGCATTTTGCAGGGAATGAGTGGCAGTCCTATTATCCAAGACGGTCGTTTTGTCGGTGCTGTGACACATATGTTTGTGGAGGAGCCGAAAAAAGGTGCAGCGCTAACAGTAGCGGAAATGTTAAGAAGGTCTTCATAAAAAGGTATGAAAGGTAAAAATCCGTTTAATTTTCCCCAGGCAGGACAAAAGCTGCGGGAAACTACACGGATTTTTTACCTTTATTTCATCGAATCCAACATGTATTTCCGATAATTTCCTGAAGAAGGCATGATATTTAAAAAAACTGTAGTTTTATCTACTAAATTTATCTAAAATAAGTTATAAGAGCATTCGACAAGTCGCGTCATTTAGCGTAACTTGTCGATATAAAAAGAAAGTATCGGACTACATACTCATTTTTGGAAATAGAAAAGGTTTTTAAAACAAAAATGTCGAAAATTCCACAGTGTGCCAAAAACGGCATTTAGGGGTTTAGGTTATCGCTTTGAGGTGTTCAAAGCAAGTCCAGAAGGAGGAATTGAAATGACAAAGGTAAAAGTAGCGATTGCAGATGATAATCGTGAGTTATTAAAAACGATGGAGCAGTATTTTCAAGGACATGCCGAAATAGAAATTATTGCAACTGCTTCAAATGGAAAAGTATGTCTACAAATGCTTGAGGAATTTACACCAGATATTTTACTTCTAGATATAATAATGCCTCATCTTGACGGTTTAGCAGTATTAGAGTCCATGTATCAAAATGAAAAAATGTCATCAATTCAAGTCATTATGCTAACGGCTTTTGGCCAAGAGGATGTCATGAAACAGGCGGTGGATTTAGGAGCTTCTTATTTCATGCTAAAGCCCTTTGAATTCGACCAATTGGTACAAAAGATTTTACATTGTGCTGGACAGAAGGCGACACTTCCGAAAAAAACAAGCGTATTACAACCGACAGTACCTCAAAAATTAAATCAGCATCAATTAGACAGTACGATTACAGCCATCATCAAAGAAATCGGTGTACCTGCACATATTAAGGGCTACTCTTATTTGCGTGAAGCCATTCAAATGGTCTTTGAGGATATTGAATTATTAGGATCTGTGACAAAAATTTTATATCCAGAAATTGCTAAAAAATTCAATACAACACCATCCCGCGTGGAACGTGCGATTCGCCACGCCATCGAGGTTGCCTGGAATAGGGGCAATTATGAATCCATTTCATCAATGTTTGGTTATACAGTCCATCACTTGAAATCCAAACCAACAAATAGCGAATTCATCGCCATGATCGCAGACAAAATTCGTATTGACATGATGGCTAGCTAAACGTTGGTATGACTGCGTTTGTGGACGACAGGCTAGCGGAGAATATGCGGTAAACTTATTATATAAAACAGTTATATTACGTTAATTATAACGTCTTCTTAAACAGTTTTTTACGACTGATTAAGGGGGCGTATTTTTTATGGCTTTAAATCCGTTTTTAGTAGAAATCGATCGCTACATGCTCGATTGTTCAGCGAAAGGTCTGTCGCCTAAAACATTAAAATCGTATGAACAGACGCTTAGATTATTCGCAAGGTACCTATTGGATAACTTCGAAATAGATGACGTTAAAAGCGTCAAGGCAGAGCATATTCAAGCTTATATTCGTTCAATCGAAGAAAGAGGCAAGTTTACAGTAAGTGCGGAGGAATCGCCTGTAAACTACCCAGAACGTCGAGTTGATTTTGGTAAACCAGTAAGTAAAACGACAATAGCGAATTATGTACGTAACATAAAAGCATTTTATTCGCATTTATATTCAGAGCAACTTATTCGCAGCAATCCGTTAAAGGATTTAAAGAATGTTAAACCAGAGCGAAAAATCAAAGTTATGCTCGAAGATAATGAGTTAAAACAGTTTTTCCGTTCTTTCGACGTTAGTAAATTCGATCAATACCGTGATTGGGTAATAGCTCGATTAATCTTTGATAGTGGAGCTAGGATTGGCGAAATTTTAGAAGTGGTGCCGTCAGATATTGATTTACGTAGTAACGCAATTTTATTAAGGAAGACTAAATCGGGAAAGCAACGATTTGTTTATTTCTCACAGAAAACTCGCAATCACTTAAAATCGTGGATTGCATTTAAAGATAGATATACAGATTGTAATTACCTATTCCCGACAAATCGAGGGACAAAACATCGTATAGAAGGCGTGGAGCGTTCGTTTAGACTTCGGAGTCGAGACGTTGGCCTTCAAATAACACCGCACTTACTTCGAAATAATTTTGCTAAGAGGTATCTAATAAACGGTGGTGATTTAGCAACATTATCTCGATTACTGGGACATGCCAGCGTTGAGGTCACTTCGCAAATCTATCTTGATTTCGCTGATAAGGAAGTGATGAAGAAGTATCGACAGCATAGTCCACTTGAAAATTTGGATATTTAAACAGAAAAAAGCCGCTAGTGTTCGCAGCACTAACGACTCTTAATACGATTAACACTAATATGCCAGCCAGCATAAGTGTTTCACTCACAACTTAATATGAGCGATGATATGCCTTCATTTTACCTCGAAAAAACGTAAAATGCAAAGGTCTGCTTTCCTATTGTCAAAAATAGGTTCGTTCCGTCTTGGTGGCCCAATAACAGACGTTAAAGACACTGGAAAGGTTTGTCGTACCGATGCAGAAAAGCGACTATATCGCGGGTCAAGCCGTTTCCTGTTACGGTTGCGATGAATAGGTGAGCGCCACCACAAAGGGCGCGGCATGGTTTATCGGCTAGTTACGGCTAGGGTAAGCATGTACAAGCGGACAATCAGCGTACAAATACGCTCAATTAAGGACTACCGCACGTCTAGGACGATAAATAGACGAGTGCATACGGATAGGAATATCCCAATCTAACAGGAGCATACGAGAAAACCTCGGACGTCATCATGACGCTGAAATATGCGGTTGTTACTTATTGTTGCTATTCACGTATTTCTATATGTCTAGTGATAATAGGTAACCACTTTGCGCCGATTTCCTGGAGCGAGCAGCCATTCTGCTGAAAATGGGTGCGATTGTCAAGTAAATATTATTAGTTGGAAGTTATATAAAGATTCCGATGTTTTATATTAAATTATTAGGGTGGTATAATTATCTAAAATAGATACATTGTTGGTTGTTATTTTTGGGTAGGAGGTATATATTATTGTGGATATTAATCAGGAATTAAAAATTATAGAAAGTTTATTTGACTTTTCTAGTATTAAAATTAAAACTGAAAATGTTTATTTTTTTCCTATGGAATTGACATATTTTGAACTAAGTCAATTTAGTGATCTTATTATTAAATTGAATAAAGAGAGGTTTGAATGTCAAAGTTTTGAAGATAAGTCAGACTGTTTAGAGAAATATAAAAAAATTTATTTGTCACAAAGAAAAACATACAATAGGTTACTTAAGAATTTAGATAACGGTGCTGTTAGTATTATTATCCCAGAAATAAATAAAGAACAAGAGAGATATGCTACTGAAATTTTGAATTTCGATATATCTATACCATTTGAAGTTAATGTGAAAGATTTTATGCGAAAAAAATTGAAACAGAGATTATGTGAAACTAATGAAGAATTGTATAAATTAAAACACTATCCAAATTCGTACATAAATGCATTCAGCAATTTTGTTGGTCCAAACTCTATATTAAAATATAAAAATGACATAGTATTTTATAAAGATGTTTACATTGCTTCTACCGAATCACATAGTTATTCTGTATTCTATAATGAAAAAACAGAAGAAAAAGTAAAAAGAGCATTACTTAACATTCTCGCTTACTTTAATGGTCAACCTTTTTTCTATTTTACCGAGAATTATAATTTTAATAGAAAATTAATGGAATTATATGAACAATTTGATTTGTTGGATATGTTACGATTGAGAAAAAAGGACTTCTTCGTTAGCAAAGAAGATGAGCCTAATTATTGTGAACTGCCAGTTCTCAAACGTAAAAAGAACTACGATTTTATTTGTTTAGAGGATTCACAACATGAAATGATTTTTGAGTTATACCATGCTTCTCTTAAACAATTTGAATCTCTGCCAAGGTGTGTGTTTCTGTATCGAGTATTTGAATACGGTGCAAAAAATCACTATCAAAGACTATTCAATCCTCCAAATTATCGTCCAGAAGACGCACTAAATTATTATGTAAATGAAATAATGAAGCATAATTTTGTTCCACTATACTATGTTGATTCTGGTTTTTCTTATAATATTAGGGAAAAAACTTTTATTGATAAGAGGAAATCTAAGTATGTTAATTTTACATCTGCATTAAAAAAAGAAGTGAAGAAAATTAAAGATGAGTGGAGCAATCATAATTACCTTAAAACTAAAAATGCTGGTGAAATTATCTATGTAACAGGAAGAAATGCTGCTGCACATGGTGGTAGTGGTGAAAATAATGCGAGATATGACTACGATTCGAATTATAAGCATATTAATGATGTTAATATCTTCCTGGAACTGATCGCTAGATACCTAATTGAAGTGTTAAATCCTCAATTTTCAAATATCGTTGAAAGAAGAACGAAATATTATGATGATTACAAACGGCTTAACGAGAGAAAAGAAAGTGAATAAACCACTAAGAGAGCGCCTAGTTTTGAAACTAGAGCGCTTTTTCTTCGTCTACCTCTATAAAATCGATTATTTCTGTAATATCATCAATCCCTAATGTCTCAGCGATTCTCTCAATGTGTCCGAAATTGATATTTCTTCTCTTGCCGTTATTCAATTCGCTTAGTGCTGCATGTCTTATATCACATTTCTCCGCTAACTTTCTCAATGAGCCGACCTTGTACTCTTTAATTAAATAATCAATCTTAACAACCACTTGCTTAGCCATTTAAAATTCCTCCTAAAATATACTTGACGTTACGCAATAGCGTACCATATAATGATAACAGAAGTGGTACTTATAAGCGTACCAAAAATATATTTATGGGAGGTTGTTTTTATGAATACTCAAATGCAAATTGTAGAGGTTGAGCCAGGATATAGTTACGTAGTTGAACGAACACAGTTACTTGATGGGGTACATTTAGAGGTTTTCAGACAACCAGGATACCCAGACGATGCGATCCTGTTTATTGGTGACAATGAGATATTATTCGCTTGGACAGATGAAGCAGCAGCATTATTTGACGAACTAGACACGTGCGAACCTATCGAACTGCTAGCGATT
>NZ_SJDS01000179.1:0-203 GCF_004332175.1 Lysinibacillus sp. OL1
CAACTACCATCGGCGCTAAAGAGCTTAACTTCCGTGTTCGGTATGGGAACGGGTGTGACCTCTTTGCCATCATCACTTCACTTATTCAGCTGAAAGACTTGTTCTTTCAAAACTAGATAAACGATACATTGAATGCTTCAAACGTTTTTGGTTAAGTCCTCGATCGATTAGTATTCGTCAGCTCCATGTGTCACCACACTTCC
>NZ_SJDS01000019.1:0-58261 GCF_004332175.1 Lysinibacillus sp. OL1
GCAAATTTATTTTCGCCCTCCGTTAATGTTCGGCTTTCCCAGCTCACAAGCTCACATAATAGGGCACGTAGTTTTTCGGGTGTATCCCACATAAAAGTATTCATAATTTTTGCTCCTTTTATAGTAAAGTATTTTATTTTCAAGATGATACAAATAGATAATTAGAATAGAAATGCATTTTTTACTATCATTTATATTCCACTATGTGAAATTAAATCTACATAGTGGAATATAAATTCATCGTAAATGCAAAACAACAAATTGTCAATTTGAATTTTTATGAATACTCGTAATTTTCTGCGCTAATTGAGTGGAACTATGTATATATTTCATGTAGCATCTATTTATATGCATAAAAATTAGTTAAAATAAAATGAAACTACATTTAAAAGCAGGGCTACATGTAAAAAATTGAAGGTACATAAAAATTTGATAATTTGCATGAATTTTAATTTCATAATGATCCTAGTTAAAGCTAAATGGATCTATAAAAACCTTAAGATAGTGATCATATGGGGAAATGAAAGGGAGTAATTGTAATGATTCAATCAATCGAAAGAGCTATGTTAGTTATAAATATACTGGCGAAGCATCCGAAGCGTTTTTTTACTGTGCAAGAAATTTTTAATGAAACAGACTTGCCTACTAGCACAATTTACAGATTATTATATACATTAGAAAGTTTTGATTTAGTAGAGAGAAATGAGAATAAAAAAGAATTTCGATTAGGGTATACATGGCTCCAACTTGGAATGAAAATGTATCATGAGACGGATATTAGAGAAAAAGCACATCCTCTATTAGAAAACCTTGCATATAATGTGCGCGAAACAATCTACTTAAGTATTGCTAAACAGTTTGCATCCATTATTATTGATCGAATTGATAGTCCTAAAAATGTCCGTATTATTGATATGATTGGTGAAAAAATTCCATATCCTATAGGAGCTCCAAATAAAGTATTACTTGCGTTTTCTAAAAGCGATGTACAGCAACAATTTTTCCAACAACTTGAGGAGCCTGAGAAAGAAAAGTTGATAGAGAGCCTCAATGATGTAAGAGAAAAAGGCTTTGCCATAAGCGTTGGAGAAAAAACAAAGGGGACAGTATCCATAGCAGCACCTATATTTGATTCAAATAAACAAATAATTGCAGCCATTAGTGCAGAGTGCTTTGAATATGATACAGATGCTGGAAAATTAGAAAGTATAACACAGGAAGTTATTAAAACTGCACAGCAGCTATCTTTTGAATTAGGGTATATATAAGATTGCTTATTACGATAAAAACCATCTGATGTCAGTAATTAGTAGACATTAGATGGTTAATTTTTATATGAAAAGTGAGATTACTGTTGCTTGCTACTTATCAACCTTTTATAATAGTGGCTTTTCGAAGGTTTTATATTTAGCCATAGTAGAATGACAGCTACAAATGCCATCATAAAGGATGCGCTAACGACAACTGAGCGGATGGTTATCCATTCAGCAAAAATCCCAAAAATAGCAGTAAAAATAATAATAAAAAGAGCTTCAAAGAATCCATAAATACTTCCTATTCTACCCATGCTCTCAGAAGGAATATTATTTTGATAAAATGTATAAAATCCTGTATTCGCAAAGGCAGTAGCAAAGGATAATACAAAGCAACCTAAAGCGGCTATAAGAAAGGAAAAGGATGATGTAAATATTAAATAGCCCAATGCTGTTACGAGAGACCCCATACCTATTAACCAAGAAGTTGGTATTTTTTCAACAATAACAGAGTTGGTTAGCGAGCCAATTAAAACACCTACCCCTGCGATACTGACTAAAATACCATATTCTCCTTCGGATAAAGCTAATATTTGTGTTGCAAAGGCAGCCTCCAAAGAATCAGTAGCTGTCATCAAGATGATGATAGCACTAAACAACAAATAGACTACCATCACATAGGAATTTTTTAAGCTAAAGCGTATGACCATTTGCCAATCCTGAAGCAATACGCGATAAAGAGATGTTTTTTCTGTGTGATTAATAAATTTTTCAAGCGCTTCAATATTCGGCATTTTGAACGTTATACAGGCTGATAGAAATAAAGCAATCGCGTTTAAATATATGGCCATATAGGGTGTTCCGACTGTGAACAAGAAACCTGCGATTGCTGGCCCAGTTAGAAATGCACCAGAGTCGAGTAAACTGCGTAATGCATTAAAACGTTTCCTTTGTTCGATAGGAATTAACTTAGTGATATAAGTCATAGATGTCGGCTGATACATAGAGCTAGCTACTGTAATGAGAAAAACAAGGACATACATCCACAAGAGGCTTGAAAAGCAGGGGAGTATGACAATGAGTATAGATTGAAACATATTTAGAATAATCATTAGCTTTTTCTTATTAAAACGATCGATTAGGCTGCCTGACCAAAAATTAGTGAACAAGGAAGAGATCGCTCTTACAATATACAATCCAGAGACAGCCAGAGCAGATTCTGTGAGGTTTAACACAATTAAATTTAAGGCGATAAAATAAATCCATTCGCCAACACTGGAAACACCAATACTACATAATAGGATGGCAGGATAGCGCCAACTTTCCAAAGCTTTTCTCATATAAATTCCTCCTTAAGCAAAGTGACGATTTGCAAAATAAAAAACCCCACCCCCAAGACGATTAGTCTTAGGGACGAGGTTGTAGAATTTATATACTCACGTGGTGCCACCCTAGTTTACTATTATGTCACCATAATAGCCTTTTCAGTACGGCATAGAGCCTATGCTTATACTGTAACTCTATAACGGGAGTTCCCGTCGCACCATCATTCAAACAAAATCCAATGCGCTACTCCGAGGCTTGTTTCAATAATTCGTTCTTACTCGTTTTCAGCAATCCGAGCTCTCTGGGAAGAACTTCATTATTTACTCTTCTCTTCAATGTATTTTCGCTAGTGTAGCATATGTACATCATTTTGGTAAATAGTACTATAAAAAAATAACTAATTATTTTGTAGAAAGCTTTTTAATTGTGTTATAAGCGACTGGCAAAGCTGTATGGATAAAACAGCATTCAAAGGAATTTCAAGTGAATGATTAAGGTCCTCCAAAACTGCAAGCTGAAGGGTAGCAAGTTGCGCTAGCTTTTCCTGTGAATAGTGAGGGTCCGCTGTACCAATTGCCAAAAATGCATGTTTGTCTAATAGATTTGTCATTGTATGTTGAAGAGAAAGTAATGGGGTGAAAAGTACATAACGAGCAGGAATAGAAGGAGTCTGCTGCATATAATAATCGACAATCGGCATAGTACCTAAAGATTTTCCTAGATAAACGACTTCTCGATAAGGCTTTGATTGCAAGCTATTTTCTACTATAGGGTTGGCAACACGATAGACCATTTTTGATATGGCTTGGGAGTCCTGTTCGAATTGCTGTTGCTCAAATGTATAATTGATTTGGACGACATCATAGCCAAGTTCTAGCATTAATGCCGTAGAATAATAAAGTACAGGTTTATCATAGGTATATCCCGTACCAGAGAGCATAAAACATATTTTATCGCTTTTTCTGTCAAAAAAGTTATAGGATATACCATTGTACATGGAATGCTTAGGTTTGATTTTCATGAAGATTCCTCCATTTATAGTAATAATAGTTTATAATTGTACTATAACAAAGGGGGAGAAATTTATGAAGGCTATTATTATCAATGAGTTTGGAGCACCTAATGTTTTAACATCTATTGATTGTCCAAAACCGACTATTTCTGAGGGTGAAGTCTTAATACGGACAACCTATACAAGCGTGAACTTCGCAGATATTAAAAACCGTACAGGTAATAAAGCTAAAGCAAATTTTCCGATGGTTCTTGGTTTAGATGTTGCAGGGGTGATTGAAGAAGTTTTTAATGATAACAGTGGTTTTCAAAAGGGTGACCAAGTTATCGCATTCCCGAAAAACGGTGCTTATGCAGAATTTGTTGTAGCAAAGGAACAACTAGTTTTTAAAATTCCTAGGGGTGTATCAATAGAGAAGGTAGCAGCTGTACCGACAGTTTTATTTTTATCGTATATGTTAACACATCAAATAGCGGCCATTGGTCAGCAGGATGCTGTCTTAATTCATGCTGCTTCTGGTGGGGTAGGGACAATGCTTGTCCAAATGGTAAAAAGGCTCGGAGCTAAGCAGATTATAGGTACGGTAAGTAATTTAGAAAAAGCCCCAATCGTTTATCAGCTTGGTGCGGATCATGTACTTACATATGATCAATTTAGTACAAATGTCAATGAACTTACAAAGGGTCGGGGTGTTGATATTGTATACGATTCTATTGCAGGAGCTATCACCGAGGAGAGTTTAACTTGTTTAGCCCCTTACGGCACTCTTGTCCAATTCGGGAATAGTGGAGGCAGAGCAGGAAATATAAAAACAGCAGATTTACACAGTAGCTGCCGCAATATAAAAGGATTTAGCTTAGGTACGACAAGAGCTTTGAAGCCAGAACTGTTACAACAGGTGGCACAGGATATTTTCTCTTTAGTAAACGAAGACAGTTTTCAGGTGCCAATTGCTAAAATATTCCCACTAGAGGAAATGAAAGAGGCTCATGAATTTATGGAAAGTCGTCAGCATCAAGGAAAAATACTAATTAAAATATAAAAGCACAAAAAAGATGACACTCCAAATATGGGTGTCATCTTTTGTCCATCAACCATCTAGTTCAGTAAGTTTTTCATAAATACGTCTTTTACGATAAAGCATAATACCAGTTTCGGCTACATCCTGAATCATGCCTTTATTAGCATAGGCTCCAAAAACCATCCCTGCAATAGGGATCATTTGAAACAGCTTTTTCCAGCCTAGCTGATCACGATATGTGTAAAATACTTCCTGCCATCCTTGAAGCTGAGAAATCATGTTATCTGAAGCCTTTTTTGAGCTATTCATAGTAGAAAGCTCCTGTAAGATTGCTTCTTTACCAACAATATCAGCAGAGGTAAATTGTAAACATTTCACAATAAAAATACGTTCCATTTTATCGTTCGGATCATAGCCATGTATAATTGCTATTTCTTGCAAAGTTTTTAGTGCAGTCCCTAAAATCATAGGAATATCAATGGCTAAAGTAAAGATGCCACCAAAGCCAGTAGAGGCTCCTTGTACAGTAGCAAATTTCACACGTTCATTTTGTAATTTGTCACTGAGGGAGATCATGTCCTCTAAAGGAATCTGACCAATATCAGCTATAGTTATAATATGCTGTGTGGAAGAAAGGTCACGAATTTTTTGTATCATGGCTTGTTCATTGATTAAATACTTTCCACCTGACTGAATATAATTGCCTAGTTCATCTACCAATAAAGCAATTTTATTTTGAAGAAAGGTAGGTGTCATTTTATCTAATAATTTAAATGGTATTCTTCCTAATTTCTCCCAAAACCATAAATCTTTTTGATCTTTTTCCCACACTTGAATTTCTTGTAAATGCTGCTCTAATAACTCTCGATTCTCCATTATTGTCTTATCCCCTTATGTGTCCATTTAACTTTAAATACGAAAAAAAATATATAAAGTTTCGCTTTATTTAAATGAGATTTCGACAAACTAATGAATCACATGCTATTGCCAAACGGACGCAAGAAGTGCAATTCCTTCCTTTATTTGCTGAAGCGTCAATCCACCATACCCAATAATGATCATTGCTTCATTTGTTCCATTCTGATAGGAGGTAGAGCATGGATAGACTTGAACCCCTACCTCTTGAGCAAGATGGATCGCTCTACTCTCGGAGAGATGTTGTGGTAGCTTGATGACTATATGAAGCCCGGATTTTTCACCGATTACTTGAAATTCATTAGAAAAATGTGTAGAGATGGCAGTCAATAATGCTTGCTGCTTTTTACGATAGATTGTTCGCATTTTTGCCAAATGCTTATCGAATAGACCTTGTGCAAGAAAGTCTGCTAAGACAAGCTGGTCTACTTTGGAGACAACCGATTTTTGCTCAGAATGAAAAGTCATAAACGGCATAACTAGAGACTTTGGAAGGATCATATAACTAATGCGTAATGATGGAAGCAATGTTTTCGAAAATGTTCCGAAATAAATGACACGCTCAAGCTGATCCATTTTTGCTAAAGAAGGGATTGGTAGCCCCTTATAACGAAATTCAGAATCATAATCATCTTCAATAATAAGAGCCGCGTTCGAGTTAGCCCATTGTAACAATGCTACTCTTCTTTCTATGGTCATAATCATGCCTAATGGAAATTGATGAGCAGGTGTTGTGTATAACATGTGAACTGGTGTTGAAGGGAGTGTAATCCCTGAATAGTCCACAGGAATCGCCTTTGTGGACAATCCACATTGCTGTAAAACGGCACACACTCTTTTAAATCCTGGCTCCTCTAACCCAACGCGTGTCGCAGACCCAAGAAAATGACAAAGAGCCTGAAGCTGGCTTTGTGTACCACTATAAATAAATACCTGTGAAGCCTCACAGCTAACCCCACGAGAACGCTCTACATAGCGGGCAATCTCTGTGCGTAAAGTTGTCTCTCCCTCCCAAGGGCTTGTTGATAAGTTGTTACTATTAAAATGCTTTTTAATAAGCTTGTGCCAAGCAGTATAGGGAAAAGCCTCGTTGTCCACATGTCCATTTGTAAAATCAAATTGAATATTGTTAGGGATATTGATACTTGGAACAGATACATGCCGGGGTACTTGCTGTAGCCAATCCAATTCAAAGGGCGCAATAAAATAACCAGAACGCTCTTTACTATAAATATAGCCTTCTGCAAGTAACTGCTCATAGGCTTCCTTTATGGTGTGCACACTCACATTCAATGTTAGGGCGAGAGCTCGCTTAGAAGGCAGTTGTTCATGAGCAAGTAATTTTTTAGTGATAATAGCACGCTTTATTTCTTCATAGATCTGAATGTATTTTGCTTGATTGCCTGTAAATATAATGGAGAGCTCCACAAAATTGCCTCCCTTCTCTGGTATGGTTGATTTTTTAGTAATTGGTTATATATATCATATCAATTTTACCGTTAAATAAGTAAAAAAGGAGTGAAGTGTAATGGAGTTTATAACATTAGAAAATAAAGTAGTTAAACTAAAGCCTTTAGAATTAAGCGATTTACCAGGGATTTTAGAGACAGGAAGTTATCCAGAAATTTGGTCACATATGTCCATAACGATAGAAAAAAAGGAGGATGTGAATAAATTTGTGGAAAACGCCTTAAAGGCAAAAAACGAAAAAACAGAATTTCCATTTGTGATTGTGGATATACAATCAGGGGACATTATCGGGTCTACACGTTTTATGGATATTGATGACAAGCATAAGCGATTAGAAATTGGCTATACTTGGCTAACACCCACATACTGGCGTACAGCTATTAATACTAATTGTAAGTATTTGCTATTACGATACTCATTTGAGCATCTTCAATTACAACGTGTACAAATAAAAACGGATCATGATAATATCCGTTCTCAAAAGGCAATTGAGCGGATCGGTGCTACAAAAGAGGGAATATTGCGTAACCATATGATTCGTAAGGATGGGACGACTAGGCATACCGTTATGTATAGCATCACAATAGAAGAATGGCCACAGGTGAAAGAGCATTTAGAAAAGCTATTAGTTCCATTAGAATAGCCATAGGTATAAAAAGGAATTTGAATAATCCATAAAACCCTTTTTTCTTATAAAAAGTGTCAAAAAATAAAGGGGAGGGTAGAGTAGAGTACTGAAAAATTGAAAGAGGGTAATCTACTTGAAACCTAAATACACGTTAAGACAAATTTATGGTGATAATGCTGTGTATACACCAAGAACACCGTATAGTGATAATCCGTGGATGATGGATGATCCTCATAAGCTAGATGCTTTAACCTCAAGAGAAGTTGCTATTGCTGATATTCCCGTGCTAGTACATCGAGCAACACAAACAGAAAAGGCGCAAGAGCTTCATCAATTAGCAGGATTACCATGGGTCGAACAGCCTTATAGTTATGAGACTCAAGAGGAATATCTTTCACAGATCCAAACTTGGTGTAAGGAAGGGAAGACCATTGTATGCCAATATATACATGACCTGGAGCATATGGATCGTCAATGTTATTGGATGGATGCTGAGAAATTTAATGAGTTGAATACAAAAGCTTATATTGATCATTTAATCGATAGTAAATATGTGCCAAGTCGTCTTAATGTGGAGACGTATAGACTTTCAGATGCCATTAAAAATTGGCAGCCTCCTGTAGTATTAAAGCCTGGTGATGATTCGCCAACCTCGGGAGGATATGGCGTTACCATTTGTCATAATAAAGATGAATTGACGGAAGGTTTACGACAATTTCGCATGACGGGAACTGAAAGTATAATTATTGAGGAGCTTTTACAGACAAAGGACAACTATAGCTGTCAATTTGTTTACTCAGAGGAGCTAGGTATTCAATACTTGGGAGCTTCCCAGCAAATTACGGATGATAACGGCATTTACGAAGGGAATATCATTGTAGATAAAGTACCCGAAAAAGTAATTGAAGTAGGAAAGCATATTATGGAACGTGGCGTTGAGGAAGGCTTTGTAGGTGTGGCAGGCTTTGATTTAATTGTCACGGAAGCTGGTGATGTTCAAGCAATAGACTTAAATTTCCGCCAAAATGGTTCAACCTCAATGCTGATGTTTCATGATGCTTTAGGAAAGCCCATCAATAAATTTAGCTCCTATTCATCACAAAGCCCACAACAGAATGATCACTTCTATCAAACAATTAAGAAATATATAGAAAAAGGTATGTTATTTCCTTTATCTTTCTATGATGGTGATTATTTCGAGGAGTCCGTCCCTTCAAGATTTGTCGGTGTATGGTATGCAGATACGCTAGATGAAATTGAAAAACGGGAGAAGGAATTATTACCTGAAGAAAAGAATGGTCTTTAATCGACCATTCTTTTTTTATAGATAATTGCTGCGAAAATCCAAGAAAGAAGAGACCATACAATTATCGTAATCATAGGAATGAGAACATCTGCCATAGAATACTTACCTTCTAACGCCTCTGCTAAAAGTAATAACTGTGAGCTTGGTAGCCATTCAGCTAATTTTAAGATTGGGTAGGCCGAAGATAGAGCTAAGGCCAGAGGACCAAATGAGAAGATAACCATTACAGGCAACACAATAATAGATGCTTCCATAATAGATTTAGCAAATAAACCACATATTGTACCTAGAGCAATATAAAACACAGCAGAAAGCAATAATGCAATTGCTAAGATAAAAAGGTTTGCAGGTTCGTAGCCAACTAGAAAAATAGCCATTGTTACAGATACAATTGTAATAATTAGAACAAACAGGCTTTTACCAATTAAAATATCTCCAAGTGTGGCAGGGGAGAGCATAAGACTGCGAAGCGTGTTTTTTTCTTTTTCTTCTGCAATTAAACTACATTGTACGTAAGTAGTCACTATGGAAAATGTCATGTTAATTGGTAGAAAATACATGCTAATAGTATTTGCACCTAATTGATTATATAAAAACGCCATTATAAGTGGTAGTAATACCATAGATGATACGGCATAGTTACGTGAGAATTCCTTATAATCCTTCATCAATATAGCTTGAATACGTGCCATTGAAATGTTCATATTAAATCACTCCCTGTTATTTGCATAAAAATATCACCTAGTGTTGGCTCGTTTGTATAGATACGTGTAACTTGATCGGATTGCATCCATTGAAATAACTTCTCTGCATCTTGAGAACCATTTTCTATAATATCCTGTTCACCATTTTTAAGCTCTACTGTAATAGTGTCAGAGCCAAATTCTTTTTTTAGATCTTTTGGAGCGCCGATTGCTCGGATTTTTCCCCTATGAAGGAATGCTACACGGTCACAAAGTATCTCTGCTTCGCTCATATCATGCGTAGTTAAAAATATCGTTGTACCCAAGTCATTTAATCTTCGTAAGCCGTTATATATATGCTGTGTATTTACTGGGTCCAAAGCAGAAGTAGGCTCATCTAAAAATAACAATTCGGGCTTGTGCATAATGGCACGTGCAAGTGTAACACGTTGAATCATTCCTTTGGAAAGCTGACTGATCTTCTTTTTACGTTCAGCATATAAATTGACAAAGTCCAAAGCTTCTTTTACAGCAGATTGAGATAGCTGATATAAATTACTATAAAGTATTAAATTTTCTTCAATTGATAGTCTCGTATACAAGCCACTATTATCTGTTAAAATACCAAAACGTTTACGATTTTGACTTTGCTTCATTTCAGATGCATGCTGCCCAAATAATAGAACATTACCAGCCGATTTATCTGTTTGTGCTGTTAATATTTTAATTGTAGTAGTTTTACCAGAACCACTTGGGCCAAGAAAGCCGAATATTTCCCCTTTTTTAATGGTAAAGGAAACATCCTGTAATGCTGTTTCATTATTAAATGTTTTTTTCAAGTTTTGTACTTCAATCACTGCATTCATGTATAAACCTCCTGTTTGTTGTTGATGTCTACACTATAAACAACAAGTAAAAGGGGTACAGTAAAAATGGGGTGAATGGCAGAAAAAAAAGCATGGGAAGAACATTATTGAAGGTGACAGGAGTCGATTATTTCCTGGGAAATCTACTAAATTCCGAGTATTTCCTTTAAAGTTGCCAATTTATTTTTCGACAGTGGAACAACTGTCTTTTCTGTACTGTTGAGTGCTAAGCTATAGCTATTGCGTGTCCAAGTAATAATCTCTCGAACCTTTTGTAGGTTCACAATATAAGAACGATGGCTTCTAAAAAAGCCGAATGGTGTCAATTTTTGCTCTAACTCATTTAGCGATAGAGTACATGGATAAGCTTCACCTGCTACATAAATAGATACTTCTCCTTCAACACTTTCAATATAATCAATTTCGGGTGGATTAAATAAAATAATCTTTTCATTTTTCTTTGTTGGGATTTTATCTAGTCGAATGGGTGCATCTTCAAGAGGCTTTGGAGCTTGCTCAAGGCTACCCTCTTTTACGTCTAAAGGATGTAAGTCTGCCCCATCTAATCGATGTATAGTTGTACTTGCAACCATTAAGTCTTCTAGATTATTTGATAACAAAATGATAATTTTATGCTCTTTTGCGAGATTTTTTAGTAACTGTTGGATAGTTTGCTTTGAAAATTCATCTATATTTTGAAACGGTTCTTCTAAAATTTGAATAGATGCCGGATGTAGGTACATATTCAATAGTTTTAATCGCTGTTTTTCACTATTAGAAAGCTTACTAATTCTATTGTTTTTTTGTTCAGTAAGTTTAAAAAGCTTCAATATGTTCTCTGTTTCATTAGTTGGGCGGTTAAAAAGCTTTAAAATGAACTGGATATACTCGCGCGCTGTGAGTCGCTCATATAACGAGCTTTCACGAAAAGAAGTACACGTATCATCTCGTTTCATAAACCATTGCATTAATGTATGTATTTTGGAAACATCTGTATAGATGCCTATAATCGTGCCAGGTTGTAGAGAAAGATGGAAGCTTGGATAAATAACATTACCTGCTTCAATATATGGATCAACCTGAATATCAATATTTTGTTCCATGTTTATTCCTCCTATAGCTTGCTAGCTTGTAAAAAGTATTGAATATCGTTGAGTGCTTGCGAGTGGCTCAACTGACAGTAGTTTGAGTTAGAGGCATCCATAAAGCCATGTAAGCCTTGAAATTGTTTGATTTGAACATTCGGTATGCTTACAAGAGTATCCTTCAATGATTGAATATCAAAGCTATCTTCATGGCTAGGTAAGACAACCAAAGTTGGACAAGATGGAATGTTATCAAGGTATTGGCGGATCCGTGAGCCATATACACAAATGACACGGTGTAGGGGGAGTGTAGTTAATCTCCAGGCTAAAGTTGCACCTACACTATATCCAATTAATATTACCTCGTTGTAGTTATCACAAGCCTCCAATATTTTTGGTGAAAGCAACTCAAGAGGAGCATCAAAGCCAACTGTCTGTAAGAAAAAGTCATAGGCTTGTTTTTCCTGGTCATATGGAAATGAAAGCCCTTTTGGATAAAGTGAAATAAGGGAAACGGCAGTGTCCTCATCACTGTATATTTGTATTTGTTCTTCAATAAAAGGATTAACTCCATAGATTTCATGTAATATAAAAATTTTTCTTTTCATTGTGCCCTCGATCTTTTTTCCAATAGTGTATCAAAAAGTAAGTAAAACGTATAATCTGCTTTTAGAATGAATAGTGCAAAAGCATAATGATGAAAATTTTTATGGACAAATACATAAATTTAATATCATGATTTGTTATAATTTTATTTGATAATGATTATCATTATCGTATAATGGGATTAAGGAGGATTTTCCAAAGCAATATTTACATTTAGACATTTACGATTGAGCTGTATGCAGTTGAGCTAGTCCAATTGTTGAGATAGTAATGACCAAATGAAAGGTGTGTTAGGAATTGTTAGAACAAGAATTGTATGATGTAACCATTATTGGTGGTGGGCCAGCGGGTTTATATTCAAGCTTTTATTGTGGTTTACGTGAAATGAAAACCAAGCTAATTGAATCACAACCACAGCTAGGCGGTAAAATTCATGTTTATCCAGAGAAAATGATTTGGGATGTGGGAGGTGTAACGCCTATATCAGGGGGGCTACTTATTAAACAATTAGTTGAGCAAGCCTTAACCTTTAATCCTTCTATTTATACAAATGAAAAAGTGCTGACCATTGCTAAAAATGAAGATGGTATATTTGTCATCGCAGCAGAGTCAGGGAACATTCATTATTCCAAAACAGTTATCGTTGCTATTGGTGGTGGCATCCTAAATCCTCAAAAAATTGAAATTGAGGGGGCTGAACGCTTTGAAGTATCTAATTTAAATTACACAATTAAATCCTATGAAAAATTTAAAGATAAGGCAGTTATTATTTCTGGTGGTGGTAACACAGCGGTAGACTGGGCATTAGAATTAACGGAGGTAGCATCCAAGGTCTATTTAACTTATCGAAAAGATACATTGTCTGCACATGAGGCTCAAATTACAGAGCTTGCAAATAGTTCGATCGAATGCCATTTCAATTCTGAAATTACTAGGCTGATTGCAGACGATCAAGCAGGAATGATTAAAGCTATTGCTTTAACAAATCATGAAACTGGGACTGTAACAGAAATTCCTATTGATGAAGTTGTTATTAGTCATGGGTATGTGCGTGATAAAGAATTGTTAGATAATAGTCCATTAGCCATTGAGCGCAAAAATGATTATTTTATCGCTGGTACGATTAATAGTGAATCATCGATCCCAGGCCTTTATGCTGCGGGTGATATTTTGAGCCATGATGGTAAAATTCATTTAATTGCAGCAGCCTTTCATGATGCACTTCATGCAGTGAATAGTGCGAAGAAGTATATTCAACCTGATGCTTCTGAGGGAGGTATTGTTTCCTCACATAATGACATTTTCAAACATCGTAATCGTAAGCTATTACAGGAAAGTTTAAAATAATCGACTTTAGGAGCACTAATATATCGTTGGTGTTCCTTTCTTTTTGTCTTGATGTATATTTTAGAGGAAATACTTCTGGTGGACTATCAATATAACGCTGATTATAGAGTATATTTAAGAAAACTATACAAAGAATATGATTGTCATGGATATCGCGAAACATTTTAATAAAGAACCTATCTATTTGAGAAAAAAATGAGTGTTCGACAAATACTTATCTCGCGGATGTGTTGTATTTAAAAATCTAAAATGTACCTGACAAACTTTCATTTATCATTAAAGAATTTGCTGAAAAATCTCCAAGACAATTCCGTAAATAGATGAATTAACAAATACCTAATGAAAAAATAACTTTCATTAGGTGTTTTTCATCTAGAAAGAACATAGCTTTTCCTTTTTGGGACACCCTAAACTAGAAAAAATGACATGGGGTGATGATCATGAAAATAGAAAGGTCGTCCGAGTGGGAAGAGGGCTTTATCGATCGATTAAATCATCTTGAAAAATGGGATAGCTGGACATTGTACAAGATGAACTATGATATTGTGAAAATGAAACTAATTCCTGATTTTACAGGATTGCAGGCTACAAAGTATTTACCTAATTTACAACCTTTGAAACACCAGTTAGAAGCAGCCGAAACAGTGATTGAACGTATGAATGGGAAAGCTATTTTAGCTGATGAGGTGGGGCTAGGTAAAACAATTGAAGCGGGCTTAATCTTAAAGGAATACCTTATTCGAGGGCTTGTGAAAAGAGCTTTAATTTTAGCACCTGCTTCTTTAATTAATCAGTGGATTGAAGAGTTAAATATAAAATTTCATATTCCTGCCGTCGCATATAAAAAAAATTGCCCGATAGAGCGCTATGATGTCCTCATTATGAGTATGGATACGGCAAAAAAGAGTCCACATAGAGAGCGCATTTATGAGCAGGATTATGACATGATAATTATTGATGAGGCACATAAATTAAAAAATAATAAAACACAAATTTACGAGTTTGTACAAGGCTTAAAGAAAAAATTCTGCTTATTATTAACTGCCACACCTATTCAAAATGATATCTTTGAATTGTATTATTTAATCTCCTTATTAAAGCCTGGGCATCTTGGTAACTATGATGCCTTCCAATCGGCTTTCTCTGCTAGCAAGCATGATTTAGAACATGATGATTATTTAAAAGAGTTGGTTAATCAGGTAATGGTAAGAAATCGTAGGGAAGATACGGGGATTGATTGGACAAATCGTCGTGTTCAAATTGTACCGATTACATTTACGGACGAAGAAAGAGAAGTTTACGAAATGCTTGGCAACCTTCAAAACACAGGGTCATTTTCATTAATTACCTTGCAAAAAGAAATGTGTAGTAGCAAGGAAGCTACGGCATTAACATTAACGAATATGCTAGATGATCATGTACAACCACAAGAAATTGAAGCGATTATTACTAAATTAATGACCTTGGAAGTGAATTCAAAGGCGGAAAAGACATTGGAAATTGTTAAACAAGCAAATGACAAGGTTATTATTTTTACAGAATATCGTGCTACGCAAATTTATTTGCAATGGTACTTACATTCTAATGGCATATCAAGTGTGTTGTTTAATGGTAAATTTAATAAAAGTAAACGAGATTATATGAAGCACCTATTTAAAGAAAGAGCCCAGGTGCTCATCGCTACTGAGGCAGGAGGAGAGGGGATAAACCTTCAATTTTGTCATCATGTGATCAACTATGATCTACCTTGGAATCCAATGAAGCTAGAGCAACGTATTGGTCGTGTCCATCGTTTGGGGCAGGAGCATGATGTCCATATTTATAATCTCGCCATTGAACATACAATTGAAGAGAAAATCTTGGAATTGCTTCATACAAAAATTGATGTGTTTGAGAAGGTGGTTGGCGATTTAGATGCCATATTAACAAACTTTAAAGAATCTGTATAAGGTAGGGAGGTGCAGCTATGTATCCACAGCAAGTTCACCACTATTTAAAGGAATTTTTTATGGAGAATAACTGTGCAATTATAGGAGAAGAGAATCATTATCTAACCGTTCAATTAACGATAGACATCGATAAAAGAATTATGAATAGGCCATTTTATTGGCAATATGTTGAAGCAACGAATAGTGAACCAAACCCAGCGCAAGTAACCTTTATTACAAATCAAACAGCAATGGCTGGTAATTTATTTGGAGAAGCTATTCATTACGGCTCTCCACGTTTAAATCAGATATTTTTAGCTACAAGGGAACTAGGAGCTTATGTTCAGTTGTTTGAAAAAGTGGATCGTGAGATGGGGCAGGTTATTTTAACGCCCTGGTTAGGTGTTAACTTTAAAGTTTCGTATTGCTGTGATCGTACAAAAGAAATGCTTTACTCATTTGGCATTAATTTATTGACGGGCGTCATCAAGGAGGGTTTTCATGAAAGGATTTGTTCTTCGGACTTTAACATAGAACCTGAAGAAAATGTATTTCATGTGCAATATATTATTAAGCCTGCCAGAGCACTGGAAAGATTGAAAGCTACAATTGAGTCAATTATTGAGCAGGATGACCATTCCTGGGCAACGGAAGCACAAAAACGATGGCAACGTGATCAACGTGTATTAGATTATTTTTATGAGGATATAGATGATAAACCAGAGTGTTATGAAATTGAAAGAAAAGCATTAGAGGAGCAATATGAAGCAAAAATTAAAATAGAAGTCATTAATGGGGGATTATTTTATCTCTTTTAAATGAGGAGCTGTCTGACAAAAAGACAGCTCTTTTTCTGCTTTAATGATCTTCAACCATGCTTTGAAGCTGAGCCAATTTATTATCCCAAAATAAATGAAAGTATTGGAGCCAATCTTCAATCTCCTTTAAACGCTCACTATGCAAGGTATAGATTTTTTCACGACCTTTTTTTTGAGCAGAGATTAGCTCCGCCTGTTCCAATATTTTTAAATGCTTTACGACAGCCGTTCGACTAATCGTAAAATGCTCAGTAATATTGGAAATAGGTCTGTCGCTTGCTGCAAGGAGCTGTAAAACACTTCTTCTTGTGGGATCAGCGATTGCTTGAAAAATATCATACTTTACGGCTGCTTCAGTCATTAGAATTCAGCAGCCTCTTTTAATTTATGATTAATAATCATTGTCCATCCGTTATCCATATTAGTACGTACGGCTTCAGTAGCAGTGTTTGCTTTCGGAATAATATGTGAAGCTTCCTTCCAGCCACCATGTGTTAAAGTAAATTCAGTATGCTCGCCTACTTCTTTTAACTCAAAAGTTACGAACCAGCCATCTTGATCCCAAGCAAATCGTAGAAAGTGCGGTGCATCTACACGTTCTACTTTACAGGGTGATGGGCCGAACGGTGATTGAATAGTGAATTCGTATCCTTCGATAGGTTGAAAATCATTTGGCATAAACCAAGAAGCTATTTTGTCAGCTGTTGCCACAGTCTCCCAAACTTTTTCGATAGGGGCATTTAATGTAATTGTTTTGACAATATCCTGTAATTTTTCAGTCATGTTCTATTACTCCTTTTTCAACGTTATTAAGTCCACTAGCAGAGGAATCTGTATAAAATATAACCATAAGGTGTTATGAATATATAACACCCTACGGTTATATGTCAACGGAAAAATTTTGTATCTTTCTGTTGGTCTTGGCGTATGTTACAATTACTTTTATAATTTTCTGACAGAAAGGGTGGGCGTAATATGGTCAATATATCTGTATTCTTAGTTATGTGCATTTTACTTATTATTTTACCTGGCCCTGATACAGCGATTGCAACAAAAAACACACTGACTGTAAGTAGAAAGGGTGGTTTACAAACAATCATAGGTTCTTGTTGCGGTTTATTAATTCATACTTGTGCGGCTGTTATAGGACTTTCGGCGATTATTGTAAAATCTGCCTATATATTTGCTGTTTTAAAATATGTTGGTGCGGTTTATTTATGTTATTTAGGAATCAAGACCTTGTGGACACTTCGAACAATTCGAACACAATCTCCAGTTGTAGACGATGAAGGAAGTATAGAACACAAATATTCTCACCAATCTTGCTTTAAACAAGGGTTTCTCACAAATGTGACAAATCCAAAGGTCGCCGTATTTTTCCTAACATTTCTCCCTCAATTTGTAGATGGAAATAGTGGAACATTTTTTCCTTTTTTAATAATGGGTCTAATTTACACAGCATTAACAATGCTATGGTTTATCTTCTACGTGTACCTTTTAGATCGAATTAGTGCATTTATGAAAAAGCCATCAACTAAGGCAGTAATTGAAGGATTAACAGGTGCAATATTAATTGCATTTGGTATTAAATTAGCATTAGAAAAAGCACACTAAAAAATACACCACCTTATTAGATTATTTTTTACTATAGGGTGGTGTATTTTTTGTTGGCACTTATTAAGATAGAGTCATTCCTCACAGTTCTTTAATTCATAAACATGTTGCTTAATGTAAGACCTAAATAATGCCTATTAACTATTCGATTTTCAAGCAATTGCTTCAACATCTGTTACATCTCCAATCTTTGATAAATTATGACAATATTTATAAATGATTGTAGGTCATATCACTCTTAAAAAACTCTCCAAAAGTCGAAAAGACACGTATAATGGCAGGGGTGAAAATATCTAAAATTTATAGTTCAACACATTGCAAAGGATTAAAAAGAAAGGATGGAGAATTTATTGCTAAAGGGCAGTAATTGAAGATGCTTTTATAACAAATACGAATAAATGGAGAAGATAGTGATGGAATTAAGAGATTTAAAAGCCTTTATGGCTGTTGTTGAGCATAGGAGTTTTACTAAGGCTGCACATGATTCCTTTGTATCTCAGCCTTCATTAAGCAAAAGTATCAAAAAATTAGAAGCATCATTACAAGTTGAATTGTTGAACAGATCAACGCGTAATGTAGAACTTACTGATGCAGGTAGTATTGTTTATCATCAAGGACAAAAAATAATGCAGGCTGTCCAAGAACTACATATTTTGCTAGACGATTTATTAAATATTAAGACAGGTGCTATCAAATTAGGGATTCCACCTTTAATTGGAACTTTATTTTTCCCTGAAATCGCTAGGAGATTTCATCAACTATATCCTGAAGTGCATTTAGCGCTTATCGAACGTGGTGCAAAAATGGTAGAAATGCTAGTTGAAAATGGTGATGTTGATATGGGCATCGTTGTATTACCAGTAGACGAAAGGAAGTTTGCTGTTCAACCCTTTATAGAAGACCAGTTTTATGTCTTTATGAATGAATCTCACCCCTATGCACACCAGGAATCCATAGCTTTAAAAGATTTAGAAAATGAAACGTTCATTATCTTTGCAGAGGAGTTCACGCTTCACGACTATATAATTAAATCCTGTGAAAGTGTTGGTTTTACACCTACAATCGGCTATAAAAGTTCACAGTGGGACTTGATTGTAGAGTTAGTATCCTCCAATTTAGGGGTTACATTGTTACCCCATTCCATTGCAGCTAAGCAAACAAATACCAATGTGAAAATAATTCCATTAGATGATTTTGAAATGCCGTGGCGTTTAGGGATTATTACGAAGAAAAATGCCTACCAATCTTATGCATTAAAACAGTTACTTGAAATGATAGGTAAGAATGGGGAAAATAGATTTATTCCATATAGGAATAAATAGTATTCTAATTAATTCCTTTACTTGTAAAATAGCAATGATGTAGAATTTTTCTTAATAAACGAGCAATTCAGGGAGGTTTCGAGATGGGTAATGGGAAGGTATGGAGTTCGTTTGAAGAGGTGATTGCGGATATTAAGGATGGAGATACATTAGCTGTAGGTGGCTTTGGGCTATGTGGTATACCCGAAAAATCAATCGCAGCATTAGTGCAAAAGGGAACAAAGGATTTAACGGTTGTCAGTAATAACTGTGGTGTAGATGACTGGGGATTGGGTTTACTATTAGCAAACAAGCAAATAAAAAAAATGGTTGCTTCATATGTAGGAGAAAATAAGATTTTTGAACAACAATTTTTAAGTGGTGAGCTAGAAGTAGAGTTGACACCGCAAGGAACTCTTGCAGAACGTTTGCGTGCAGGTGGAGCGGGTATTCCTGGTTTTTACACAGCTACAGGGGTTGGAACGCCAATTGCTGAAGGAAAAGAAGTGAAGGTTTTTGATGGCAAAGAATATATTTTGGAAGAAGGTATTGTTGCTGACTTTGCGCTGGTCAAAGCATGGAAAGCCGATAAGCTAGGAAATTTAGTTTACAGAAAAACATCACGCAATTTTAATCCATTAGCTGCTATGTCAGGGAAAATTACAATAGCTGAAGTGGAGGAAATTGTAGAAGTAGGTGAGCTAGATCCTGATCATATTCATACACCAGGGGTTTTTGTACAACGTGTAGTATTAGGTGAAAATTATGAGAAGCGTATTGAGCGTTTAACGGTGAAGAAGGGGGAAGCATAATGGATACAAGACAAAAAATTGTTAACCGAGCAGTAAAAGAAATAGCCAACGGTATGAATGTCAATTTAGGCATAGGTATTCCAACACTTGTTGCGAACGCAATCCCAATCGATTATGACGTACTCTTACAATCCGAAAACGGACTTCTCGGTATTGGTCCTTATCCAGTAGAAGATGCAGTAGATCCGGATTTAATCAATGCAGGTAAAGAAACAGTTACGGCAGTTCCGGGGGCATCCTTCTTTGACAGTGCAGAATCATTTGCGATGATTCGAGGTGGACATATTGACCTTGCCATCTTAGGAGGGATGGAGGTATCTGAAACAGGAGACCTTGCTAACTGGATGATTCCGGGGAAAATGGTAAAGGGCATGGGTGGCGCAATGGACCTCGTCGTTGGTGCAAAGAGAGTGATTGTCGTCATGGAGCATGTGAATAAAAATGGTGAATCTAAAATTAAAAAACAATGTGAACTGCCACTAACGGGTAAAGGTGTCGTACATCGATTAATTACAGATTTGGCTGTATTTGATTTTACAAAAGATGGTATGCAACTAATAGAATTAGCAGATGGTGTTTCTTTAGAGGAAGTAAAAGAGAAAACAGCTGCTTCTTTTAGCGTTGCTCTTATACAATAACTTCAGACCTAGGACTGTTTCCAGCGTTATGGTCTCATTTTACAATAGTCTAAAAGGGGATTTCATAACAATGGAACAGCAATGGACAAATGAATTAGCAGTCGCACAGGTGCGTGTGGCAAGACCAACCGATCAGCTAAAGGAAGTAGAACGATTTTACTGTGAAGGTGTCGGATTAAAGAAAATTGGTTCGTTTACAGAACATCGTGGCTACAATGGTTTAATGATTGGTCTTCCAGATGTAGGTTATCACTTAGAATTTACTGAGCATAGTGACGGTAGCCCTTGTCCAGCACCAAGTAAGGACAATCTTCTCGTACTTTATATCCCAAACAGAGATACGATTCGTCATATTGCCGAACGTCTTGCGCTCATGGGATATCCCGAAGTTGAGCCTGAAAATCCATATTGGGCTGAGAAAGGGGTAACCATTGCAGACCCTGATGGCTGGCGTCTAGTATTCATGAATACGGAAGGCATTTAAATAGAAAATTTTAAGCACGAGCACGTAAGTAGTCTCGTGTTTTTTTGTAACCTAAAATACCCCTTGTAGTATATAATCTGTTTAGGGGGTTACTAAATGCAACGAATAAAGACATTAAACAAATGGTGCGAGGTTTTAGAGCAATCGAAGTTCAAACCTTGTCTTGTGTTAAAAATTAGCATGACATGTATAAGTAGTATTTCAGCATTAAAGGAATATAAAGAATTACAAACGGAATTGCCTAAATATCTTGTCATTGTACAAATGGATCGGGTAATTTCAAATGCTATTGCCTGTGATCTTCAAGTGAAACACGAATCTCCTCAACTAATAATCCTGCAGGGTGGGAAAGGAATTTGGCAAGCAACTCACTACAAAATAAAGCACGCTCTTTTAGAAAACGCTATAGAACAATATGTAAAAAAAGATACGCCACAATAGGCTGTGGGGTATCTTTATGTGATTAATCTTCTAAAGCCTCATCTTCATGATAATTTGTAGCGCTAGACTCGATATCGACCTGTAGATAATTGGCCCAGTCTATTTTGTGAAAATCCTCTTCACTAAAATAAATATTCAAAACCTCGGTCATTGTTTTGTCCCCATCAGGTTCAGTGAGAGGAGCATACCAAGTAATAGCTGGTGTCTTCACATTTTTTAATTTGGACAAATCAGCGAAAATTTTAGTAGAATCCTTTAGCATCTGGCTTTTCGATCCTTCTGTTACATCTGTATCTTGAATGGAAATTGTGACAACACCGTCTTTTGATTCATCCACAGAGAATTCATTTTTCACAATCGCGCCTACAATATCTTCAACATTCGTATTTTGATCGACTGCTACTTCCTTTGGCTCGGCGTTCTTTCCACAAGCTACTAATAGTAGTGAAGTAAAAACCAATAGATAAATTAATTTCTTCAATGTCATAACCTCCCTTGTTACTCCATCTATGTGCAAAATGGGAGGGAATTATACAAAATACAAGAAGGTTGTCCTTACTTTTAATGAATGGTTAGGAAGTGATTGAATAAGGAGAAGAGGAGAATAAGTTGAATATAAAAAGCACCTTAACCTAAATAGCTAAGGTGCTGTATCAATCATGTATAAAAAGCCGCGTATGCCGTAGTTATTATAGAAAGTTTTAAACCACCACTCCTCAAATGAGTTGTTACACGAAAATTATTTATAAATAATAGCAATAAATGCTGTTAATAAAAGCTTTTTAAAAAGTATTTATCATTAATTATCGTTGATTACAATTATTTATAAACAATTTTAACACCAGTTTAACACCAATATAGCACCAGTTATTTTAACTGGTATTAAGATTGTTTTTTTACTTTAAAGAAGTTATCTAATTTGTCAGCAGCTGCACGATCGGCAGATTTAAAAGCATGTCCATACGTGTTCATTGTCACTGAAATATCAGCGTGCCCCAAACGCTCACTAATAATTTTAGCGTGCACACCTTGTGCGATTAATAATGATGCTGAAGTATGTCTCAAATCATGTAACCTAATGTACTTAAAGTTATGCCCATCGATAAAATTTTTCCAATGTTTAGAAGGGCTTGTTGGATATAAATGAGTACCATCAAATGAATGGAATAGCCATTCTCTATCTTGTTCTATCCATTTATCACCTTTTTTCAATTTTTCTTTTGCCCAATGTATACGATATGCTTTTAATTCTTCCATAACTGACTCAGGTAATGTCACATAACGTTTAGATTTTTTGGTTTTAGTAGCTTTGATATGTGGACCTTGTTTAGTCAAAACAATAGATTGGTGAATGTATATCTGTTGATTCTCAAAATCTACGTCTTTCCACTCTAAACCTAACAATTCTCCTTTTCGTAATCCGGCAGCTAGTGCTAAAGTGAACATCATTCTCCATAGTTCAGGTTCACTTTGTAACATATACATTAATGTTTCAATCTCATCTTCTTCATAAATTTGCATTTCTTTATCAACATCATCAGTATCGCTTGGACGAGGCTTTTCAACTCCATCCATAGGGTTGTTAGATAAAACATTCCACTTCACAGCATACTTAAATATGCTTTTTAATGTTCTATACACATCTTGTTTACTATGATAGGTTACTGGCTCATCTTTGCCATCATATCTTTTCATATCTCTCACAACGGACATAAGATGGAATGCGTTGATTTGATCCATTGGCATATGGCCAATAATAGGATTTATATGAAGTTCTAATTTTCGCTGATGATTCCCATAAGTGGTTAAAGCAAGAGTTGAGGCAAAATCCTTTTCCCATTGTTCTGCAAAATCTTTAAAAAGGATTTTTTCTACCTTTACATAATTTCCTGACAAAACTTCATTTTTGAATTTTAGATACTCTCGATCTAAAAATTCCTTTAACTGCTTTGGAGTCATTTTTTCTTCTATAGTAATAGTTTTTGTCTCACGTGGATACCTACCTTTTGCATCTTTAGGTAAATAAACAGTGAAACGATATGAATTTTCTCCACGTTTTACGATACTTGCCATTTAAAATTTCTCCTTTCGATTTAACTTTCAGATATGCTCTAACTAATCACCACCTTTAATAGAATGCATGTTCTGTTTAGGGTAAAAAATTTTTTAGAAATTGCTCTGGTACTCCGTATGTATTCACTGCTTCTTCATAAGTAATAGGATTGTCGTTATCAGAAAATAGTAATTCAACCGCAAATAGATTGGCTTCCATTTCGTATTTATCTGTTGAAAAAAATGTGTTTGCTTTTAAAAAAGCCATGTTGTGCTCAGGATGTTGGATAACGTGGCCGAGTTCATGAGCACAAGTTAGCATTTGTTTTTCATAGGATAAATTTTTATTTATGTGGATAATAAAGGTTCTGTATAAATTACTGAAATAACCCCACGAACTCCCTAAATCTTCATATACAATCGTAATACCCATGGCTTTTGCTATTTTAAATGGATTAGATGTGTCGTACTTTTTAATCAATTGTCTAATCAATTTATTTGTATGCATAACATCACACCTTATCTATACTTTTTAGGGGTGAATTTTTTCTTGGCAAGTCTCTTATGCAATCTCAAAGCATTTCTCAATGAGGTAATGTATAGTTCCCTGTCCTCTTGATCCATTTCATCTAATACTCGACCATCAAATGAAGCAAGACCGAGTTCACTTTCCGCACTGTTAAGGATACGCTCCAGATCTCTTTCGATATCACGTTCATCTTTTTCTGTTAAGTCGTAGTAACGTTTTTTATCTGTGCGACCAAGTAAGTAGTCAGTGCTTACGTCGAAATAGTCGGCTACCCTAATTAGGTTACTTCCTTTTGGAGTATTTTTTTTCCATGAATATAGTGTGTTTTTACCAAGTCCTATTTTTTCTTCAAGTGTATTTACAGATATACCCTGTTCATCACAAAGATTTTTTAGAATGTCAAACGCAGTCATATCAACGTTTCCTCCCATTTACACGCCTGGAGATAAAACTAGTTTTAAATTAATGCTTGATTTTTAAATCTAGTTTTAATATACTCTAGGTAAGCTAAGTTGTTAGCTAAAAAGACAATAGAAAAGACAACCTAATAAAATCATTTTATCGTTGGGGAACGTGTAAAAATGGTAATTTAACAGGCTTTTAAAGTCTTATTTAGCTATGTCTTTATATTAAAACTAGTTTTAAATATTGTCAATGACTATAGTCAAATTAGCTAATAATTTAGCTTATAAATTTCCAAATATGTGAGGCGCTGTGATACCGAGCCAATGACGGTATGGATTTTTAATAAAGTGGGGTGAGAAGTGTGGAGAACAATAAAAAAACAATCGCCACTGGAACGACGATTGTTAAAAGTAAACACCATGTAACTAGAGAAGAATTTCAAAAGTTACTCGATAATGCACCTGTTGTAAAAATTACAGATGCAATTCCAGAAGAAATTAAGCCGTATAACGTTTCCAAGGGATTTGACTAATGTGGAGATTAGCCAAGAATTTAGCAATATCAGTTCTACCATGGTATGTAGGGACACCACGTGAATCTTGTGCCATTAATATAATTGGCATGTTGGGGAAGTACGATGCAAAAGATTGTCTAACATTTTCCCTGTTAGAAGAATTTAAAACGTAACTTTTTACAATAACAATAGCAAAAGTAACACCTTGCTCTTTTAAAACTGCTCCTTGAAATTGCATTATTTTTCACCTCTTTCAAATAGATGTTAATAGCCTTATTGCCAATTTAACACAATATATTGTGGTGGTCAAATGATAGGAGGTCTATATATTGAATATTCGTGTTAAGGAGTTAAGAGAGTATCGTAAGCTATCAAGGTATCGACTCGCTAAACTCTCAGGGGTAAATGAATCTACACTTCAAATGATAGAAAATAGTGAAAATCCAAATCCTACATTTCGTGTCATGTGCAAAATAGCAGATGCTTTGGAAGTGAGTTTGGATGATTTTAGAGAGGAGTGAAGTGAAATGGAACTAGTAGTCATTGAACTACGTGGTAAACGTGTTTTAACAACAGCACAGCTTGCAGAAAATTATGAAGCTGAAGAAAAATTAGTTCAGCAAAATTTCAACAATAATAAGGAACGGTATAAAGAAGGTAAACATTTCATTTTGCTACAAGGTGAAGAATTGAAAGCCTTCAAACACGACTTCGAAAATTTAGGGGTGGTTAAAAAGAACACATCCTCGCTCTACCTATGGACAGAAAAAGGTGCGTGGCTTCACGCTAAGTCATTAAATACAGATAGAGCGTGGGAGGCTTATGAATTGCTTGTGGACGAGTATTACAAGGTGATTGAACAACCACCTCAATACAGTAGCTTAGAGGTTGCATTACAGGCAGCATTACAACATGAACAAGCCATTAAAGAGATTAAAACTGATGTGGACTACCTAAAAGGCAATATGCGGATAGATGGTCTACAACAACAAGAAATCCAACAAGCTGCCAAACAATCTATTGTACAAGCTTTAGGTGGTAAAGATTCAATAGCTTACCAAGAAATTAGCAAAAAAGTGTTCTCTGCATTTTGGAATGAGTTCAAGCAATATTTTAAAGTTCCAAGGTACGGAGATATACCAAAAGTGAAGCATGAGGAAGCGTTAAGATTTATCAGCCTATGGCGTCCATCCACATCATTACAGATGGAGATTGACAGTTGCAATAGCCAAATGGCTTTTGAGTGAGAAAGGAAGTGTAAGTATGCCAGAAACAATGGAAGCACGCAGAAGAATTCTAGAGTACAAGGAAAGCAAAAACATGACCTATGAACAACTAGGGTTAATGGTCAACAAAACACCTGTGTACGTACAGGAAGTTTTAACAGGTAAGAAAACAGGTCCGCGCGCTAATGAGTTGGTACTTAAAATCATACAAGTTTTTGGGATTAAGTGAGGTGAATCCTGTGGGAAAACTCACTATGTCAGTAGATGAGGTTGCAAGTGAATTGGGCGTTAGTAAAACAACTATTTACACTATGGCGCGCGAAAAAGAAATTCCTCATACAAAAGTGAGAGGAAGAATTTTGTTTCACAGACCTACAATTGAGCATTGGTTAATCACTAATACAGAAGGCGGTGAAACCAAATGAACACAACCAACCTACAATGGCTAGCAATGTCGGATGAGGTTAAGCAAGTTGAACTAAGAAAGTTGGTGAGGAAATGAACGCAATTGAAGCAGTTAATCATTATGCCCGACGTGGTGAGCGTGTGGATGGGGTATTACAGCATATCGTCACAAGTGAGATTAATAGATTACGTCAGGCACTTTCCTATTACGCTGATAAAAAACATTATGAGCTTTATTGCATAGGTGAACCTACTCCATGTGACATAACAGAGGATCATGGGCATATTGCTCGTCAAGCATTGGAAGACGGTGATTGATTGCGTATAGGCCACACACATGCTGATGTTTATGACCGTGAAATGGATTACTGGCGAGACATTGAAGAAGCACAGAATGCCCAAATAGAGGCACAGAAAAGCTTGCCAAATGCTATAACCAATGACAATGCAATATACAAGGAAGGTGAAAAAGGGATGAAACTACAACCTGCAGCTGAGATGAAAAAAGTAAGTGTCAGCAACTTTGACAAATTAAAGGCTGACGCATTGCAAAGTGATGATTTCAAAAACCTCGTTAAAGGCATTGAAAATCAAGCTGAGAAAGGTCTTTCTGAGTATACGTATTACCACAATACCAATAAGCAGATCGTTGCTATTTTCCAACAGACATTACGAGAAAATGGCTATATAGCTAACAAACATTTATCAGGTTTAGGTCTAACTATTAAATGGTAGGGGTGTGATTTAGTTGTTTGATTCTATATTGAAGGCTGCTATAGCACTTGCGATACAAGAGGGTCTATTAGTTGAAGAAGATGGTGTTTTATTAAGTCCAACAACAATCAATCTTGTAAATGAAATCGAAGAAATGCACCGTCAACATTTGATTGATATGGCTCTAGCTAATAATGATCGTGAGCTGTTCATGCAATTAACAAATTGAAAGGGTAGCAGTTTAATGAAAACAGTTGAAGATTATCCAATCGAAGATATGTATGGTACAGAAATTCAAAAAGGGGATATTTATTATATTTTCGGTGAATCAGTTGTCTTAGAAAGTAATTTAGATGATTACCTTACAGAACATCTAAAGGGTGAAATGCTCCTTGCAAAATAAAATGAGCCCATACCGCCAGAACGGTTCAGGCTCAGATACAAGTCTTTTCAAAGACATTATAACACGAAATGAAGTGATGTGAATGAAACTATTCCCACACCAAGAACAAGCACTTGATAAAACCTATGAATATGATCGTGTCGCTTATTACTTAGATATGGGATTAGGAAAAACATTTGTAGGTTCTGAAAAGATGTGGGAGCTTAATACACCATTTAATCTATTAATCTGTCAAAAGTCCAAAATAGATGAATGGAAAGAGCATTTTGAGCAGTTTTACGACTACGAAGTAATCATATTCGATAAGCAAAAAATTGAGGATATACCACCTGAAAGTATTCTTGTTATCAATTATGAAAGAGCATGGCGTAGGGATGAATTATTGAAGTTAAAGCATTTAACAATCATGTTGGACGAGTCTTCCAAGATTAAAAATGAAAACTCTAAGCAAACAAAATTCATCCTTAAATTGAATGCTGAAAACGTCATTTTATTATCAGGTACGCCGACAGGTGGCAAATATGAAGAATTGTGGTCACAACTACATTTGCTAGGTTGGAAGATTAGTAAAAAACTATTTTTAAAACAGTTCGTGGTCCAGGAATGGGATGACAAAAATCAAAAATTCGTCATTACAGGTTATAAAAATGTAGATCGTTTAAAGGCAAAATTACGCAAGTATGGCGCAATATTTATGAAAACAGATGAAGTATTTGATTTACCTGCAGTAAATGAAAACATTGTCAAAATACCTTCTACAAAGCATTATAAGGAATTTGCTAAACATCATATTTTAGAGCTTGAAAATGAGCTGTTGATAGGTGATACAGCTACATCTAAGAAATTAGGCTTGCGAATGCTGGCAGGTGTGTACAACGAAAATAAGCTGCAGTATGTGAAAGATTTAATCGAGAGTACCAATGACCGAATTATCATCTTTTACAACTTTAAAAAAGAGTACGTAGCATTAACTGAAATGATTGAAAGGCCAATAAGCACAGTTAATGGTGATCTTAAAGATTTAACGGCATATGAGCAGATTGAGAACAGCGTGACGTTAATTCAGTACCAGGCTGGCGCAATGGGTCTTAACTTACAAAAGGCCAATAAAATTGTTTATTTCACGCTTACAGATAAAAGCGAGCTGTTTGAACAAAGTAAAAAACGCATACACCGTATAGGGCAGAATCGGCCATGTTTCTACTATTATCTACTTACAGTTGGGAGCATAGAGTGGCGCATGAAAGAAGTGCTGGATGAAAGGCGCGATTATACGGATGCGTTATTTGAAAAGGAGGAATTATAGATGACTGAACTAGTGTTAGAGGGTGTTATTTGCCAATCTTGTGGTGAATTTATCGATGGCGCAGTAGTTGGTTATCCGCGAGACTGTGATGACTGTAAAGGTGAAGTAGATGCGTGAAAATCAATTCCAAGCAAAGGTAATTAAATTTCTAAAAGAGCAACCAAACGTGTGGCATATCAAGTATTGGGCAGGATCTCAATACACGAAAGAGGGTATTCCTGACATTCTAGCTTGTATCGATGGTATATTTCATGGAATTGAGCTTAAAACAGATGTCGGTACACCCAGTAAGCTGCAGCTGTATAACATTCGAAAAATTAATGATGCAGGTGGCCAAGCTTATATTTTACGCCCTAAAGATTTTGAAGCTTGGAAAGAGAGGTGGTTCAGGTGACTCAATATAGCTACAGCCGTGTATCACTTTTTGAAGATTGCCCATATCACTTTAAATTGCGTTACATCGATAAACTGACAGAGCTACCAAACTATGACGCTGCCAACGCATTGACCATAGGAAAGGCGTTACACACTGGTATCGAGCATGATGTGCAAACGGCACTTGATTACTACTATAAATCGTTTCCTGTTCTTACTGATCGCATGGTGGAAGAAGCTATTAAACTAGAAATTTTAATTCCAAAAGTACAAGCTTTTTTGAATGAAATGTTTGATGGTTGGCAGCTAATTCATGAATACGAAATCGATAAGCCTAATTATAAGGGGTTTGTTGATTTAATAGCTGTTGCAAATGATGGTCAATGTATGGTTATCGATTTTAAATACTCTAATCATATTAAAAACTACTTAGACAGTGGTCAGTTACACATCTATAAAGATTACCTAGAACAAGATGGCTTTAAAGTGAAAAAACTAGCCTACTTATTTGTTCCAAAAACAAGCATTAAACAAAAGAAAGACGAGGATCTATTTCATTTTAGAAAACGGCTCATTTCTACACTTGATGAAATGAAGGTCACATTTGTACCTATTGAATTTAATGAAATGAAGACTATTTATTTCCTCAATAGTATTGAAAAAATCGAGACGGCTAAAGAATATCCTAAAAACGCTAGTGGAAATTGTTTTGGCTGCAATCCAAGATTTGCTCCCGATTACCTGGAAGCAATCACAAATGACAAAGGAGAGATAATCATGGCATTACCTAAAAACGAACGTAGAGAAAGACTAATTGATACAAACCCTGATTTATGGCTATATGCAGATTCTTATGTGGGGAAATCAACATTTGTGGACAACTTCCCTAACGTCCTTTTCTTCAATACTGATGGGAATACGGATAATACTACAGCGCCAGTTATTCCAATTAAGGACGAGGTTACAAAAACAGGTCGTGTTACTACTCGCAAATTAGCTTGGGAAGTATTCTTGGACCGCGTAGCTGATTTAGAGACGGAAGATAATACATTTGAAACAGTTGCCATCGATTTAGTTGAGGATTTGAAAGAACATTGCCGTATTTTTGTATTTGAGAAAAATGGTTGGGAACATGAATCTGATGGATCCTACGGTAAAGGTTGGGACAAGGTAAAAACAGAGTTTAATAATGCTATCAAACGTCTGAAATCATTGGGCTATCAGGTGGTTTATATTTCAAAAGAAATCATAAATGAAGTGACATTAAAAGGCGGAGCAAAACGTACAACATATCGCCCTAACATTGATGAAAAAACAGCTAATTTCCTTACTGGAACAGTGGACTTAACTATTCGTGCATTTGTTAATTCAGATGATGAACGTTTCTTACAACTCGCTAAGAAACAAAATGTATTTGGTGGTGGGCGTTTTGACTTCCAAGTAGATACTATTCCACTAGATTACAAGGCATTCATTGAAGAATTAAAGGTTTCTCAGGAAGGTAAAGCAACACATACAGATGAAAAGCCTAGTCGAAAATCACGTACAGAAGATGAAGAAGATAATGCTCCAAAACGTGAGCGTTCTTCACGTAAACGTAAGGAAGATGGAGATCAGAATGATGAACAATCTGTAGTAGATGAAGAAAAGGGCGAAGATGAAGAAGTAAAAGAAGAAAAAACACAACGTCAACGCCGTGACCGTTCAAAAAATGATGCTGCAGCTGCAGACGATTCTAAAGAAGATGATAAACCGCGTGAACGCAAACGTCGCGAACGTAAGCCAGTGGAAGATGATACACCGCCAGGTGAAAAAACAGTTGATGAACCTGCAGAAGAACCATCATCACGCCGTCGTCGCCGTCGGTAGCGTAAGAACATATTTGCGAGTTGAGGACGATCCATTTGCTAATTTAAAAGGTCCAATTGAAATATCAGAGGACGATTTACCATTTTGAAAACCTTGAAATAGGAGGATATTCATTTGAAAAAATTACTTAATCAAAAAGAACAATGGTACGCAGATACTGAAGAAGAAGCAGAGGAAATTGTAGCCGAAGCAAAAGAGTCTGAGGGCTTAATCAAGCATGCTATTTCTGAGAAACACAATAAGTATGGAACATACCATTTGGTAGATTTGCAGTTTAGTTACAACACGCCACGCGAATTAATGGAAGATGAAGCCGCAAAAAAGGAACGTGAAAAAGATGCCACTGGTCCACAACATGAAGGTGTTGAGGTTGTAGTAAATGGTGATGGTACTGTAACAGTAAATGACAATCAGGAGGATGAAGAATAATGGCAGATAAAAAATTCGATTGGTCAAAATTTGATAAAAACGTTGATATTGAGGCATTAGAAGCAGATGTAAAAGAAGTTGAAGAAAACGGTGGTGGGAATTTTGAGCCTATTCCTGATGGTCAATATGAAGTAGAAGTCGAAGTAATGGAGCTGGTTACTTCCAAAGCAGGCGATCCAATGTTAAAAATTTGGTTCAAAGTCCTTGAAGGTGATTATGAAGGACAGCGCATTTTCTATAACAAAGTGATGCAGCCACAAAATGATCGAGCATTTGGTCTACAGGTTCACCAAAACAATGAAATGTTACGTGCATTGTGGGATTGTGAAAAAGACGATGTTAAATTCACAGGATTCGAAGATTATGCCGATTTGGTCCTGGATATTCATGAGGATATTGAAGGTAAGTTTGAATACTTACTGAAAAAAGAAACTGATGATAAAGGCTACGATCAGTTTGCAATCGAAGAAGTTTTCGAAGTTGAATAAATGAATAAAGGGAGCCTATAAGCTCCCTTTTAAGTTGAGAAATAAATTAAGTAAAAAATAAAGACCATATGGTGCTAGTACCAAAGCTGGTACTACTAAAATAGTAACTGTATAAATAGACCAAATTAATGTTTTCTTATTTATTTTAAAAATGTTTTTATCAAGTTCACCGTCACTCCAAATATTCTGGAGTTCTATAATGGCACGTTTTTCAGTTTTTGCCTCATCACGAGTGTAGTAGATTTGAAAAAGGATTGTAAAAAAACCGTTTAGATATATAAGAGACCAGATAAAGGTTTTAGGAAATTGCAAGATATTGAATAACTCAAGAAAAAATAAAGTAGGGATTATAAGTAAGGTCGCTATAAATATGGTTTTATGAGCTTTTTCTAAAAATTTCAAGAGTGAAGGATTTGTAACACCTTCACGATAGTTAAGAGCATGACTAGCTTCATGAGCAGCTACTATTAATGAATTAGCTGAATCATTATTATCTT
This sequence comes from Lysinibacillus sp. OL1, assembly GCF_004332175.1. NCBI lineage: Bacteria > Bacillati > Bacillota > Bacilli > Caryophanales > Bacillaceae > Lysinibacillus > Lysinibacillus sp. OL1. Next base: position 32,767 of record NZ_SJDS01000019.1, read on the forward strand.
CTGGACAAATGTAAATAATTGTTTTTTCTTTGTTGTAAGCACACTTACTTATCCTACCTTTAATTTTGATTTCAAAGTTGTTGAAGTTATTCTGGTGTAATATTTTTTTGACAACATCTGTACTATGCAAAATAATCATTCCTTACATTAAATTACTAATATTTTACCATTCATTTCAAAAAAAAAATATTTATTTTGAGGTGATAGCATGCTTTTCTATGACTTTGAGGTATTCAATCACGACTGGCTAGTTGTCATTGTTGATACAGATACAAAAAAAGAACATGAATTTATAAACGATGTACCTGGTCTTATTCAATTCTACAATGACCATAAAAATGACATTTGGATAGGTTACAATTCACGACACTATGACCAATACATTTTAAAGGCAATTATTTGCGGCTTCACGCCACAAGAAATAAATCACTGGATCATAGTTAAACGAGAACCAGGGTGGAAGTTTTATAAAGACTTTTGGAAAATCCAATTATTTAACTATGATGTAATGACCAATAAATTTAGATCCTTAAAGCAGCTTGAAGGATTTCAAGGACATGATATTCGAGAAACTACAGTTTCATTTACCACTGATCGACCATTGACTAATGATGAAATTTTAGAGGTATTTAAATATTGCCGTCATGATGTACATGAAACCATTCACATTTTCATGGAAACAATTTCAGAATTTGAATCACAGATTGAATTACTAAAAATGTTCAATATGCCATTAAAGCAAATATCTAAAACTAAAGCGCAATTAGCAGCTGTAATTTTAGAAGCGCAGCAACCGAAAATAGAGCGAAATGATGAATTTGATTTTTCATTTCCTCCGACTTTAAAAATAACTAAATACACCCAAGTGCTTGATTTTTATAAGGAAAATAAAGACTACAGTAAAGTTTTTGAAATCGATGTAGCAGGGGTACTTCACCTATTTGCCTGGGGTGGTTTACATGGTGCAAGGAATAACTACATTGGTACTGGTCACTTTTTAAATATCGATGTAGCAAGTTATTATCCAGCTTTAATGATTGAATATGGTTATTTGTCCAGGAACGTAAAAGATCCTAAAAAATTCACTGAAATTCGTGATAGACGGCTTGAGTATAAAGCAGCGAAGGATAAACGTCAGGCTCCTCTAAAAATCGTTATTAACGGTACATACGGAGCGATGAAGGACAAGTATAACGGTCTTTATGATCCATTGATGGCTAACAACGTGTGTATTGGTGGAATGACATTGCTACTCGATTTAATAGAAAAATTAGAGCCGTATTGTGACATCATCCAATCAAATACAGACGGTGTTCTTGTTAAATTAAGAGATTATGATGATTACGAATTAATCGATGATATTTGTTATGAGTGGGAGCAACGGACAAAAATGGAGCTAGAATTTGAGGAATTTACAAAGGTTATTCAAAAGGATGTAAACAATTATATTCTTGTTGATGCAGCTGGTAACTATAAAGCAAAAGGTGCGTATGTGAAAAAGCTTAATCCACTAGACAATGACCTTCCAATAGTTAATGAAGCTATTGTTAATTGGTTTGTAAAAGGTATTGATCCAGAAGAAACTATTTTTAATTGTACAGATTTAATCAAATTTCAAAAGATTGTAAAGGTCAGTAACAAATATGACTATGCACGTTATGGCACAAGAAAGATGAATGAAAAAGTATTTCGTGTATTCGCTAGTGTGGATCAGAACGACAAGGAATTGAAAAAAGTGAAAAACGGTACCGCTGAAAAGATACCGTATGTACCTGAAAAGTGTTTCATCGTAAATGAGGATATAAGTGACATGAAAATACCCACCAAGCTTGATTACTGGTGGTACTTAGATTTGGCCAATGAACGAATCAATGCATTTATAGGAGGGTGATTTTATTTTTTTGAGAGAAGCGAATTAATTCGCTTCCCAGGTGTAACAGAAGTGTTAATAGTATTTTTGTAAAGATTAGTTTTATTCTTCAATAAGTTGTTGAATTAATTCTCTAGCAATTTTCTCAGATTGTGCTAAATCGAATCCTGCATTATCTGTGTCTGGGAAAGCACGTTTTCCAGTTCTAATGTCTTCTACAAATACAATAGCGTGAGAACCTACTATTCTTTTACAAACAATAAAATCTCTAGAACTAACTGTTACAACAGATGTTTCTACTCTGTTATTTGAAAACCAAACTGTCATTTTTCCATCCCTCCTTTCGAATAGTATAATAGTTTCTTTTATATGGAAAATCAAGTAAAAAATAAAAAGTAGGTGATTACAATTTATAAAGGCTACCTGAAAGGAAATGGTAAGCATGCTGCCACATCATTCAAAGATGGTAGCAAGTTACTTTCCTACAATACAGCTAGAAAAGAAGATTCCTATGTTGGTATTTTAGCAGATGATTTTATCATGGTTGACGTGGATGATATAGACGAGGCAGAAATACTACTCGACATAGTAGAAGACAAAAATATTAATTGTTCCGTTTTACAAACGAACAACGGCATGCATTTTTACTTTAAAGGCTACGATTTAACAGCGAATAAAATTAAATGGTATTCCAATATCGGCATTCATTGTGATTATAAGTTGGGAATTAAAAATACTGCAGATCCACTAAAAATAAATGGCCAAGTACGTAAATGGCTCCGTAAGTGTGAAGAACATGATCCTTTGCCAGCTTGGTTGTATCCTTACAACAAGAAAAATCCTAATTTGACCAAGTTGTCTGATGGTGATGGACGAAACGATAAACTTTTTACTTACATTTTAAAAATGCAGTCGCAGGGCATGGCCAAGAAGGATATTAAAGAAACCATTGCAATTATCAACAATTATATTTTAGAGCAACCCGTTGATAAGAGTGAATTAAACATTATTTTACGTGATGATGCATTCATGAAAGAATCATTTTTTATTAAGGGTGTGTTTCATCACGACAAATTTGGTGATTTTTTAATCAATGAACATCACATTTGTAAAATAGCGAACGTGTTGCATATTTACCATGATGGGGTTTATTCAGATCGTGAGGAAGATATTGAGCGAATGATGGTCAAACACATATCATCACTGACCAGGGCAAGAAGACAAGAAACACTCGCTTATATCCAGCTCAATGCAAAAGAAAAACAGTTCGCTTCAACACAATATATTGTCATGAAAAATGGAGTATTTAATTTAGAAACATGGCAGCTGCAAGACTTTTCACCTGAGATTATTACACGCAACAAAATTCCAATTGCTTATGTGCCAGGTGCTTATTATGAAGTAACGGACCGTACCCTAAATAAAATTGCTGTCCAGGATAAAAAAATTCGTGCAATGTTAGAGGAGATTTTAGGATACATCTTATTCAGGAGGAACGAGTTTGCAGCAACTTTTATTCTTACTGGTGATGGTTCCAATGGTAAATCATCTTACTTAAAAATAATTCGCCGTTTAGTGGGACAAGATAATGCTGCATCTTTGGATTTGAAAGAGTTGGATCAACGATTTAAAACAGCTGAGTTATTTGGGAAGTTAGTCAATATTGGTGATGATATTGCCAAAGGCTATATTAAAGATTCATCTGTATTTAAAAAACTATCTACAGGTGAAACATTGAACGTTGAGCGTAAAGGAAAAGATCCATTCGATTTTACCAACTATGCAAAATTAATCTTTTCAGCAAATGAAATGCCAAGAATTAATGATTATAGTGACGGTCTTGGTCGGCGACTTCAAATAGTGCCATTCAAAGCTAAATTTACACCTAATGATGAAGATTACGATCCCTTCATAACAGATAAATTACTTTCGGATGAATCGATGCAATATATTTTAAATGTTGCATTGGTTGCACTTAAACGATTACTTAACAACAAAAAATTCACACAATCCAAAGCTGTTGAGAAAGAGATGGAAAAATATCAGGAAGAAAACAATCCGATTATTAGCTTTGTGAATAATGAAGACATTTATTTGGAACGCAGCGTAGTTGGTGACATTTACATGCAGTACAAGCTATATTGCTCAGATAATGGATTTAATCCAGTAAGTAATATTAGTTTTAGTAAACAAATAAAACACTTATTTGGTTTTAATACAAAGGTTCAACGAGTGGATGGAAAAAATAAACGTCTATTTGTAGTGGATGACGAATAAATGTCTAAATTGTGAATGCGTTACGTTTTAACGTTTTTTACACCTTTTTTTCGCGCGTGACCAAATTCGGTCAAAAATAGGGGGTATTTGACCATTTTTGGTCACGAAATTAGGTGAAATTCACACTATTTTCAATTAAAAAGCGTAAAAAAGAGGTCAAATGCGTTACGTGTAACAGAAATGCGTTACGTCAAAAAGCTAGACGTATCAAGGGTTCAAGGGGTGTGTAACAGATGTAACAGATAAAATGAACTTCTTTATATTTTTTATTAAAAAAATAAAAATTTCTATTTATATAAGAAAAATAGGGGGTAAATGCGTTACGTTTTACAGTTGTATGTGCCTTGACACCTTGATAATACTGACTTTTCACGCGTAACAGATGTAACAGAACGTAACGCATTTTCCTCAATAACAGTGACCGAAAGGTGGTTGCGAATGACCAAATTATCTTATGAATGGTTGAAAGACTATAAAGAATTAGAATTTGAAATCATGAGATTAGAAAATAACTTAAATAGAAGCAAAAGAGAATTAGGTAGATGGACAACAGGTGACTTAGCAAAATATAAATTAACAGCTGAAAGTGATGGTGCAAGATTAGAGGAACGTATTGAGGCTATTCAATATGAATTAGCTCATAAAATGAATGATTTAGAAGATATGAAAAAATTCATTTGTTCATTTAATGATCTTGAATACAAAATTGTTTATAAAAAATATATTGAAGGTAAGACACTTGAAAAGATAGCAGAGGAAATGAATTATAGTTCCAGCTACATTTACAATAAGCATGCTCAAATAAAACGTATGATAGAATTTGCCCTAGATTTAGTAACTTCACATTGATTTACCATTAATAGATACAATGTTAAGTATTGAAAAATCGTTATATGATAGGAGTATCAAAAAGCGTAAGGAAATACGCTAATAAAATTTCCATTACAAAATAAACACGTACAAGCAATTGAGACTACATTCTTAAAATGATTGTAGTCTTTTTGTAACCCTTTATGTATAATTTAGTAGATATTTACATAAGAGGGGGATTTCTATGGTTAAAGTGATTTATGATTTTAAAAACATTGAAGACTTTGAGAGTTATTTACGACTCCTGATAGAAAATTTAGATAAGTATCTTATCAGGTACAAATCATATCACAGAGAAATTAAAAAGCTGTGTTTAGAAAAATATCAAGAGATTGAACCTGAAGCAAAAGACATAAACTCTGATATACTATTGAAAATGATTATATCTGATAACTACATAGATACAAGGGAAAATTTCTCTCCTATTACATATAAAAAATATGGTAAATATAAAGATATGGTTACTTATGTACAATTAAAAATATTGAATATAATAGGAGATAGGACCAAAGAAGCTGCTTCTTATTATAAATTCAGAGATGCTGTAAAAAAATACAATAATAACTTTGAACCTAAAATATTATTAGATGAATTAACACAAGATATTAATGAAAAGTTAAATGGATGTTACCGTTCTAGGAATTATTTGGCTCATACGGGTGATTCAGTATTTATTTCTCAGATTGAGTATCGACGAAAACAAGCTGAAGAGTGGAAAGAACAAAGTGGTTTAGATTTTGAAAAAATAAAAAAAGATAAAATAATTGTGAATAAATATGATTATGTAGATATTGAATGGCTCTTTGAGTTACTTATTATATATGAGAGAGCTATACCTATTTACATAAGTTTACACCAACAGATGCGCAGAGATTTGAATAAGATAAGCGGAAGGAAGATAGAAATAATGCAATTCCCAAGTAAAACACTACCCTTTGATTTTGCGGTAATTTCTAAACATTCATGGGATATGCAATTCAAATCGAAGAAAAAATAAAAAAGCAGCAAAAAGAGTCTATGCAGATATGTGTAGGCTTTTTATTATGCCTTAAAAGGTGGTGAGAAGACCATGACTATGATTGTATACATGACACTAGTGTTGGACTTAATCATACGTGCGCTATGTGTAATGTTGTTGATTGCTGGTATTGTTCATGTAGTAGTTTCTATTGGAGAGAAAAAGAAAGCAGTTAATGAGCTCACTGTTATATCTAAACGGCTACACATTCTTATGGACATCCCTATTAAGAAGGCTAGAGAGTTCATGAAGGGTAATGATAGTCACAAAGAGTAATACGTGAACCATCATAAACCCAGTGATACCAAGGCTTTGGGTCCTTCCTGGGAGGGTGGGGTTATGCGGGGCTAGCGACGCCCGCGGCTTGCCTATTTTTATTTTAAAAATTTTACTTCGGAACTTCGGAATTGAGGTGAACAAATTGGACGGTTTTAAAGAGGAAAAAGGACGAGTGCTTATTCGTACAAATAAGCTTTGCGAATTGATTGAAATCAGCGACAGAACGCTAACAGATTGGAAGAGGCAAGGGCTGACACAGCATAGTCGTGGGTGGTGGGATCTGCAACATGTTTTGAAATGGCGAGGCGAAATTTATAACGGTGATTCCGAGACGAGTAAGTCTGTAAATCTGCAACAAAAAAAGCTAGAAGCAGAGGTTGCATTCAAAGAATCACAAACAGAGCTTGCACGAATCAAAATGGATATTGCTGAGGGGAAATACATCGAGAAGGAAATTGTTGAAGCTGAACTTACTCGCTTTTTCTTGGTATTTAAAAAATCAGCCATGATGTTGCCTCGCAAATTAATTGGTTTTATCACTGGCTATTTGGATCCTATGGAATTGCGAAAAGTTGAAAAGCAAATTTCAGAGCTAATAAATGATGCATTGAATCAAATGAGTGTGGATGGTGTTTATAATGCCAAGAAAAAGTAAAAATGAATTACCAACCTACTTGAAAAATGCATTACGCCATTTAAAACCTCCTGAGAATTTGACTGTTAGCCAATGGGCTGAAAAATATAGAAAATTAGATCCAAAAACAAGTGCGATTCCTGGTCCATGGCGAAATGAAATGACACCTTATTTAGTGGAGATTATGGATGAATTTAATAATGCAGAGACAGAAGAAATTGTCTTTATTAAACCAACACAAGTTGGTGGAACAGAAGTTTTATTAAATGTTTTAGGCTACGTAGTTATGCAGGATCCTAATCCAGCTATGGTTGTTTATCCAACAGATGATTTAGCCGAATCTGTTTCTGAAAATCGTATTCAACCAATGTTCCAATTATCAGGTGAACTTAAAAGCAAATTCAAAAAAAATGAATCAAGTCGGTTGGAATTACAGTTTGATGGAATGTATCTATCTTTGACAGGTGCGAATTCGCCAGCTTCTTTATCTTCAAAAGCCATGCGGTACTTACTACTGGATGAAGTTGATAAGTATCCTGGTGCTTCTAAAAAAGAAGCCGATCCAATTAAGTTGGCACGTGAACGTACTAAAACTTTTTCAAATAGTAAGGTTTTTATAACGTCTACACCAACTATTAGAACTGGCCATATTGCAAAAGCAAAAGATACAGCAGATGTAGTAAAGCATTTCTTTTTACCTTGCTGTCATTGTGGAGAAATGATTGAGCTTAAATTTAAACAAATAAAATGGCCAAAAGAAGAAGGTATGAGTGAAATCGATCGTGCTGAGTTCGCCCATTATGTATGTCAAGAATGCGGCTGCATCATTACTGATCAGCACAAAATTCAAATGCTGAGGTTAGGGAAATGGGAACCTGTAGAACAGCGTACTAAATTTCCTCGTAAAGTTGCATATTGGATGAATACTTTGTACTCGCCATTTGTAACATTTGGAGCCATTGCAAAAGAATTTTTAACATCAAAGGATGATCCTGAAGCATTTCAAAACTTCGTCAATTCCTGGTTAGCAGAAGTCTGGGAAGATACCAAATTAAAAACTAATGCAGATATGGTTAGGGAACGACAAACTGATATTCCTGAATTTACAGTCCCAGAATGGGCCGAACTATTAACTGCAGGTGTTGATGTCCAGGAAACAAGTTTATACTATACAATTCGAGCTTGGGGAAAATATATGACTTCTCAATTAGTTGCGAAGGGTCAAGTATCAAGTTTCACTGATATTGAAAACATCATGAATGCAGAATTCTATAAAGAGAATGGCGAAAGAATGATAGTAAATGCAGCTGGAATTGATTCAGGGGACCAAACCGATGAGGTGTATGATTTCTGTGCACGAAATAGTGAATGGGCTATACCAATCAAAGGTGTTGGTGATGGACTTCATCACTTCCGCATTAGTATGGTCAATCGAACAACATCATCAGCGCATGGTATGCAGTTAATTCTTATTGATGGCGGTAAATATAAAGACATGATCGCATCACGAATGAAAAAGAAAAACGGTACTGGATCATGGATGGTTTATAAAGGCATTGATGATGACTATGCGGAACAAGTGACAGCTGAACATAAAATTAATGAAAAACGAAGTGGCCGAACCGTTTCTATATGGGTAAAGAAAACTTCCCATGCAGATAACCACTATCTCGATTGTGAGGTCTATGATTTTGCAATGGCGGATGTTTTAGGCGTTAGGACGTTGCATTTATTGCAACAGGAATCACCAGTTGAAGACAATGTAAATTCTGATGCTGAAGAATTTAATAATGATTGGTTGGATGGTAAGAAAAAATGGTTGGGGGTGAATTAATAATGGATAAAGAAAATGCCCCTGTTGTAACAGAGGCTCAAAAAAGAGAAGTAAAACTTGCTTTATTAGCTAATAATACAGCAAACGAACTTTTAAAATATAAACTCACAAAAGATGAATTAAGTTTATTTTTAAAGAGACTACAAATAGTAGATGTGTCAATTAAATAACTAATAGATGCTTAAGGTCGAAATACATTTTTTCTAACTCTTTTAAAAAATTTGTTGGGTGTTGAAAATCATGGTTTCCTTCAAGGGACCATAAAAATTCTCTACTAAATTGGTTGAATTGATAACAGTAATATTCGAATTCTGGAATTTTAAATTCATCTTTATTTTGAAAATAATAAGCCTGTGCATTTTTAATGCTTTGTGAAGCCAGATTAATGAACTGTGTTGAAACAACTTTGTCTGAATGTTTTTCGTATCCTTCTAATGCATCTTTAGAAAACATCAAACACTCATTAGCAGATTGTATAAGGAATTCTTTATTTAATAACTTTGACATATGTAATCACCTCACTTTCAAAGTGATTATAACAAATTTTGGGAAGGAGTTGAGAGGCTATGAGTATTCTAGAGCAATTACAACAAGTAAACAATGCTATTGCTGCCATTGAAATAGGTGGTCAGGAATATCAAATCGGTTCAAGACGGTTGAAGCGTGCTGATTTATCCTTGCTTTATCAGCGACAAAAGGAATTACATGGGCAGTTAGAGGCTGAAAAATCTGATGGTTTTGGCCTGGCCAATACATCTGTCGCTATATTTGATCGAAGGTAGGTGTGTTAATGAATTGGTTAGATAGAACAATTGCTTGGTTATCTCCTGAATCTGCATATAAACGTTTGGGTTATCGAAAAGCTGTTAATGATATGCGTTCATATGACGCAGCTGGGGATGATCATTTAAACGCAGGGTGGCGAGCTGTAAATGCAAAAGCTGAATCTACTGATGGTATGTATCGCGATACAATTCGTGCGAGAAGCCGTGATTTAGAACGAAATAGCGACATTTTAGAAAGTGTTGTCCTGGCATTTGAACGAAATGTCGTTGGCGGAGGCTTTAAGTTGCAAGCGAAAACTGAAAATGAAGATTTGAATACAGCTATAGAATCATTATTCAAATTGTGGTGCCGTCCTAAAAATTGTGATGTTACACAACAACAGAGTTTTTCAGAAATATGTCAAATGCTTGTGCGACGCCAAAAGGTAGACGGTGGGATTATTGTAGTTTTGAGATATATTGATGATGGTGTTGTACCTTTATCATTACAAATCTATGAGGTAGATGATTTAGATACAATGATTCATACAACTACGACAAAAAAGATTGTGAATGGTATTGAATACAATGCCTATAATCGGCCAGTTGCCTATTATCTAAAAAAATATGATGCATATGGAAACTATATCGGTACATCTGAGCGAATTGACGCTAAAGATGTGCTTTTTTTATTCAAGAAAAAACGTCCTAGTCAGTTACGGGAAATGAGTGAATTATCGTCTACGCTCCCACGTGTACGCGACATGAATCAATTTATGGAAGCTGTATCTGTAAAAGAACGTGTTGCAGCATTGTTAGCGGTTTTAATAAAGCGAATAACGCCTACTAATGGTGGAGGTCTTGGACGAGGAACTGGCCAACCTGATAAACGGACTGGATATGCAGGAAAAATGCTTAGTCCAGGTATGATGATGGAATTGAATCCAGGGGACGATGTTCATGTTGTTCAGCCTCCAGCACAGGCCGCTAACTCAGCCGAATTTATTCGTTTACAACAGCGCCTTTCAGGTTCGGCTCAAGGCATTTCCTATGAAGTTGCAGCACGTGATATGTCACAAGTCAACTATTCATCAGCTCGCCAAGGGCTATTAGAGGACCAAAAAACATATTTGATGCAACAACTATATTTAATTGACCACTTTTTTATTCCTGTATATGAAGCTTTCGTTGAATCAGCTGTTTTGGCTGGAAAGATCAGTATTAAAGACTTTTATACAAAAAAAGAGAGCTACCTACAGCATGAATGGATTGCACCAGGTATGAAATGGATTGATCCTCTTAAAGAAGCAAATGCAAATAAAATAGCGCTGGAAACAAATCAAACGACACTTGCAGAGATTGCAGGAAATACAGGGAATGATTGGCGTGAAATCATTGATCAGCGAGCACGTGAAATCGAATATATGAAAGAAAAGGGGGTGATAAATAGTGAATCCGCAACAAAATCAGAAGAAATCGACAAACTCATTGAGGAAACAGATGACGAAAAACCAGAAGATGAATCGTGATTTATCTTTTGATATTCGCTCATTAGATGACGAAAAACGGACATTTGAGCTGTCTTTTTCATCAGAAGAACCATATCAACGTTGGTTTGGTCCTGAAATTCTCTCACATGAACCAGGTGCAATTGATTTAAGTCGATTAAATGAAATTGGCGTTCTTTTATATAACCATAATCGTGACAAAGTAATTGGCCGTATCGATAAAGCGTGGACAAAGGATAATCGAGCTTATGCGCAAGTTACCTTTGATGAAGATGATGAATCCGATGTGATTTATCAAAAAGTAAAGTCACAAACGTTGAAAGCTGTGTCGGTTGGTTATCAAGTTGAATCGTGGGAAGAAGTTGCACCTGGTAAAACATCTGCAAATGGACGCCATGTTGGACCATGTAGTGTCGCTTTAAAGTGGCAACCATACGAAATTAGCATCGTATCTGTGCCTGCAGATGCATCAGTAGGAGTGGGTCGAGATATGGAAGATGAATTTGAGCAAGAAATACAAGAAAAAGGCGACTATTCGTATTATGAACGCCAAATTTTACTTAATGAAAACCTATTTGGAGGGATAAAATAATGAATTTATTACAAATGTTAGCACGTCAAAAGGCGATTGTTGATGCTGCAAAAGCAGAGGGAAATCGTGCATTATCAGTTGAAGAAAAGCGAGAATTTGATGAATTACAAAGTAAAATTGATGCTCTCCATGCACAAGGTGATCCAAATGAGCCAACACCAGCACCAGTAGATAACTCGGAGCGTGCACTTGCAGCCGAACGTCAACGTGCTCTTGGAATTACATCACTTTGCCGAGATTTTGGTTTAAACGCTGAGGAATATATTAAAGATGGCCATTCAATTGACCAAGTTCGTCAATTCATATTAGAAAAGCAAATTAAAGATCGTGCGCCACAACCTTCAGGTATTCAAATGGGGAAAGATGAGCGTGATAAATTCCGTGATGCAGCTGCAGATGGACTAGCTTTACGTGTTGGAATGAACGTTGAAAAGCCGAATGATGGCGCTGGAGAATTACGTAATTTATCATTACGTGAATTAGCAAAAGAATCACTGATTATCGAAGGTGTAAATAACGCTTATCGATTAAGTGATGATGAACTTTTACGTCAACATTTAACACCAACGTCTCTATTTACAAATATTATCGATCAAACAGCTCGTAATGTATTCCAACAAGCATATACAGACGCAGCTACAACATATCAACATTGGACACGCCGTGGTACATTAACTGATTTCCGTCCAACTAAAACATATCAAGTTGGCACTGCAGGTGAACTTTTACTAGTATCAGAGAATGGCGAATTAAAACATGATGATCCTAATGGCGTTGAAGGACCAACTCGTCAATTATTAACTTATGGTCGTCAATTCTCTATGTCACGCCAGGCGTTTATCAATGATGATGTAAGTTTTATTGAAACTATTCCTGCACTTTATGCTCAATCAGCACGACTTGGTATTAACCGTTTGGTTTATCAAACATTAGCTAAAAACCCAGCAATTTGGGATGGTAAGACACTTTTCCATGCAGATCATAAGAATGTTATGGCCACAGGCGGAGCACCATCGGTTGATACATTGTCACAAGCACGTCAGCTATTAAGAAAACAAACGGCTGCAGGTGGCGATGTGAAGTTAAATATTCCTGCACGATTCATGTTAGTACCAACTTCACTTGAAACAAAGGCAGGTCAATTAATTGGTTCAACTGTGGATCCATCACAAGCGAATCCTAATATTCCAAACCCATTCTATAATCAATTTACAATCGTTTCAGATGCAGAGCTTGATGATGCAAGTGTAAATGGCGAATTAGAATGGTATGTAACATCAGATATTTTACGTTCACCAATTCAAGTTGATTTCCTAAATGGGAAAGATATGCCGACGATTGTAATGAAACAAGCACCAGCTGGCCAATTAGGTTTCCTATGGGACATTTATATGGATTATGGTGTAACAGTTGTAGATTATCAAACAGTAGTTAAAAACAACGGTAAATAAGGAAGGGGTTAAGACAAAATGGCGCAAGCAAAATATGTACAACGTGGCGAAACAATTGATTTTATTAATAACACTAGTGCGGACATTGTAGCAGGCGAAGTTATCTCCTTATCCAACCGCATTGGTGTTGCAGCTACTGCAATTCCTGTGGGTACAAAAGGAGCTATCAATGTAATGGGTGTGTATGATTTACCTGCCCTTACTACAGAAGCATTTACAATTGGCCAAACTGTTTATTTTAAAGATGGCAAGGTACAAGCTACCGAAACAGATGCTACACCTGCAGGTTGGATTATTGAGCCAAAATCACAAGCTGGAACTATTGCCCGAGTAAAAATCGATTAGTGGAGGTAATGATATGGCCATTATTTTAGAGTCAATCACTCACGTATGGTTCGCTGGACGAATGATTCCGCCAGGTGAAGTTTTTTCAGCAGATGATGCCTTTGCTACTAAATTAATCGAGGGTGGTTCTGCTAAAGTAGCAAATGCAGTAGATAGTAAGGATGAACAACCAAAAAGTCGCCGCGTGAAAAAAGTAGATGATGATCATGAATAAGACTTTTAAAGGTTTTTTATTACAAGATGTAAATAATGTTTTTGCTAATCAAGATGAATTTGCTGAGAAGGCGATTGTCGAAGGTGTAGAAATGGATATAGTGCTAGATACTGACATGATTTCACCAGCTGATAAGAAATACCAGGTTGCGGCTTATGATGTCGTATTCCATGTTGCAAGCTCATATTTCGAAGAAATTCCACAAGCTGAAAAGTTGATGAATTTCAATGGTCGTGACTACATGATTGAAAGTGTGAGCAACGATATGGGCATGTTAAAAATCACCTTATCGAGGAATAACTCATGAGCATGCGTGTGGTAATTGATGAGTCAGAATTACAAAGTGTTCGGCAACGACTAGGTGAACTACAACACAAAGCACCAAATGTTATTGCCAATGCTTTAAATCGATCAGTATCTAACATCAAAGCCAATGTTCCAAAGGAAGTTCGAAAAGATTATCATGCTAAAGCAGCCGATATTAAAGCAACTCTTAAAGTTTTTAAAGCCAGTGCCTCTAAATTACAAGCTGAAGTAAAATCAAGTGGTAAAACATTAGGCCTGGATAAGTTTAAAGTTTCACCTAAGACGGTTAATCCCAAACGTAAAAGCCAACTTAAAGTTGCTGTCAAGAAAGGTGGAACCAAACAAATTTTAGGCGCATTTATTGCTAATATAAATGGGACAAAAGTGTTTAAAAGAGATGGGATCGGTCGATTGCCAATTAGTCGTTTAATGGGTCCATCTGTACCACAAATGATTGGTAATGAATCTACAGTTAATAAGATTAATCAAGATGCTTATATAACGTATGAAACTCGTACTAATCATGAAATTAATCGCTTGTTAAGTAGATTGGGGGCTAATTAGTTGTCAACAGCATTAGATTTAATGGATGGGTTAGTTGAACGTTTAAAAGATATATTAGAAGATTTCCCGATAAAACTAGCAGATTCTACACCAATAAAATTCAATATTTATCGGCATAAAGTGCCTGAACAATTGAATAATAGAGTGAAGATCAAAGGATCAAAGGAAACGCAGGAAGATGTGTTTCCTTTTTGTGTGGTTAAAATCGACACTTTTTCAAAAGAAGAAAATGTTTCAAATCAAGAAACTGCTGTAAATGTATTTATCGGTGTCAAAAATGACGGATACGAAGGTCAAGGTTATGACGATGTACTATCTTGCATGCAACATATTTGGAATGATCTAAATAAAAACCCTGTTGTAGCGAGTTTTTTCAAAATCAAGTATGAGCTCGATTGCGCTTTGAATGAAGATGATGCTGAAACACATCCATACTACTATGGAATAATGCGTCTACGCTTTGAAAGTCCATCGATGCAATTTGTAGGAGGGGATTAACGTGGCAAACGAACGAATTAAAGAAGAAGCGAAAGCGACAACAGAGCAAGTTGCTGATGCAATTGAATCAGCTTTACCAACAGCAGCTGAAGAAAAGATTGCAATTCATAAAGAAACAGTTTCACAAAAAATATACGTGGGTCCCAATTTATTAGGGCTACCCAAATATACAGTGGTCGAATCTATCGAAGTACCACATATTCAATCCTTCATTAAGGAATGTCCAGAAATCGAAAAACTGTTTGTCGCCATTGATGAAATGGCAGAAACAGAGGCCCGTGTAACACAAAAAGGTACTTTGGAACATCGTTATCACAACAAAGTAGCCGAATTTAGAGTTGGAAAGGGTGAATCATAATGGCATATAAACATGGGGTATACGGCTATGAGTTGCCAACATCTATAGTGCCTCCTTTAGTGTCTACAGCAGGTCTTACCGTGGTTTTTGGTACGGCACCAATACATTTGTTAAACGAACCCGAAAAGGCTGTAAATCGTGCAGAGTTAGCTTACACGTACAGTGAAGCAGTAAAAAAAATGGGATATAGTGCTGACTTTGATAAATATACAATTTGCGAGGCTATTAGCTCTCATTTTGCATTATTTGCAATAGCACCACTTGTAATGATAAATGTATTAGATCCAGAAAAACATGCTGTTGCTGGTTCTGAAACTGTGAAAATTACAAAAGGTGAAGGCGTTTTTGAAGCAGACGGTGTACTAAAAGCAACAGTCGTTGTGAAAAATGGCTCCAATCCTATTGATAAAAAAGATTATGAATTGGAGTTTGATGACGAAGGAAAGCTTCACATCTATACAAGTAATGATGGTGAAGTAAACGTAGAATTTGAACGACTAGATCCTTCATTAGTGGCAGCTGCTGATATTGTAGGTGGCGTATCATTAGATGGATCATACAAGGGTATTGAATTAGTAAATACAGTATTCCCTCGTTTCCGTGAAGTTCCTGGCATCCTAATTGCACCGAAATTCTCAACGAACCCATTAGTTGCAGCTGTACTAAAGGCAAAATCAAAAAATATTAATGGTTTGTTCCAAGCTAAAGCATTTGTGGATGTTCCAACAACAGAAGTACGTGATTATACTGCAGTTCCCGAATACAAAAATATGAATAATTTAGATGATCCCAACATGGAAGTCTTTTGGCCAAAATGTTCTCTTGACGGCATTCAGTATCATAAATCTACTCAAGCGGCGAGTTTGTTTAACTTAATTGATGCTCAAAACGAAGGCTACCCATATCACGAAGCCTCAAATAATAATTTACAAATGGATGCAGCTGTCTTAGAAGATGGGACAGAAATTTTACTAGGCTTAGAACAAGCCAACTATCTGAATGGTCAAGGAATTGTTACTTCACTCAATTTCATTGGTGGTTGGAAACTTTGGGGGCATCGTACAAGTTGCTATCCAGGTAATACAGATCCGAAAGACACGTTTATTTCTGTCAGACGTGTCTTTATTTATGAGATGAATCAGTTTATCTTGTCATATTGGCAAAAGGTAGATAAGCCTGGTAATCGAAAATTAATCGATAATGTTGTAGATAGTAAAAATATTGATTTAAACGGCAAGGCTGCACGTCAATTTATTTTAGGTGGTCGAATTGAATTTTTACGTGAAGAAAATCCACTGACTGAATTAATTGATGGTACTTATGCATTTCATTTGTTCCTTACGCCAGCTACACCAGGCCGTCAATTAAAAGCATTGTTTGAATTTGATCCAACGTATTTCGAAACGTTATTTGCATAGGGGGGATAATCAATGAAAAAGACTGATCAAATTTTAACTAACTTTACAGCTTGGGAGGATGCAGTAAATTGGTTAGGTGTAGTTGATGTAGAATTGCCAAATTTCGAACCATTAACGGAAACATTGAAAGGTGCAGGTATTGCAGGGGAATCTACAGCACCTGTAATTGGCCATTTTGGTTCACAGACAACAAAGCTAACGTGGCGCACACTTTCATCTGATGCAACAAAATTAGCAGAACCGAAAGTACATGCGCTGGATTTTCGTGGCAACCAACAAATATTTGACCCATTGAAAGGGTACATTCATCAAGAAGTTGTTGTAAAAACACGTTGTGTACCAACTAACTTAACACCTGGTAAATTTGCGGTTGCCTCCGCAACAGAAACCGCAAATGAATTTGAAGTACATTACGTCAAAATTTTAATTGATGGTAAAGAAAGAATAGAGTTTGATAAATTTAACTTCGTGTACAAAGTAAATGGCAAAGACATGATGGAAGAAGTACGTAAAAACTTAGGATTATAGGGGGTTAAGGAATTATGGAAACAACTAATGTAGAAGTGGTAGACAACAAAGCTTTAGAAACACGTATTGATTTAAAACGGCCTATTGTTTTTGAGAATGAGACAATCTCTCAAATTAATTTAGATTTTGAAAGTTTAACAGGTGAAGATATTGAGAAAGCCGAAGCCCAATTTAACGCGGAAAATCCACAAAACTCGATGATCATGGTAAAGGAAATGTCTAAACCATTTTTGGCCATTGTGGCTTCAAAGGCAGCTAAAGTTAATGTGTCTTTAATTCGTAAATTATCAGCACCAGACTACGCGAAAGTAACGACTCGTTGCTCGCTTTTTTTATTAGGTGGCAAATAGCCAAAGAGCCTGCTCAAAGTATTCGACTGATTTGTATTTACTGCGCTGTGCGTAGTGAAACATCAGTCGATTTTTATTTGAAGCTATCAATAAGAAGGCTATTTAGCTGGTATGAAACTATACAATTTATTGAAAAGTCTAAGGAGTGAGGTGAAAGTTAGTGTCAGGTAGAGTATTTGATATTGCATTTAGGCTTGGAGCTGAACTAACGAGTAGCTTTGCGAGTACGTTTAACAATGCGAATGGCATGATGAAAATGTTAGGAGGTGCCGCAGCTGCTCTTGGTGGCGCGGCTGCTCTTACTAATGCCATTTCACAAGTAGCTGATATGAGCCAAGAATTGGCGAATTTATCAGCTCAAACAGGCTTAATTGGTGACGATTTCGAAGATCTAAAAGGAACTGCAGAGAATCTATTTCGCAATAACTATGGAGATTCTTTTGAAGAAGTTACTGATGCATTGGCCAAGGTCAAACAGAACATGCATGAATTGAGTGATGCCGATTTAGAGCAATTCACTGGTGAGGCTTTATCATTTGCCAAAACTTTTGACGAAGATATAAATGAAGTAACTAGAGCTGCTAACAATATGATGAGTAGCTTTGGTGTTAATTCAGCAACAGCTATGGACCTTTTTGCTGCAGGCGCGCAAAGAGGTCTTAATTTTTCTGATGAAATGCTCGATAACGTTGCTGAATACGCACCACTTTTCGGTGAGATGGGTTATAGTGCTGAAGAATATTTTGGCATCATGGAACGTGGGGCCAAGGCAGGTGTTTACAATTTAGATTATGTAAACGATGTAATGAAAGAATTCCAGATTCGTGTCAAAGATGGTTCGAAGTCAACTGACGAAACATTTTCGGCCATGAGTAAATCAACATTTGACCTTTGGGAGTCATTCAACAGGGGCGAAGCAAGCGTAGCTGATGTTGCAAGCGCTGTGACAAAAGAGCTCCAAGGCATGGATGACCAAGTCACAGCCAACCAATTAGCTGTTGCGCTTTTTGGGACAAAATGGGAAGATTTAGAGTCTACAGCTATGTATGCCATGCTAGGATCTACTGATGCCATGGAAAGTTTTGAGGGTGCTATGGAAACAGTAAACCAAATACAGTTTAGTTCTTTTAATGCGGCCATTCGAGGAATTGGGCGCATTTTATTTATGGATTTGGTGTATCCAATAGGAGATGCTGTGCTTCCATATCTCAATATGTTCGCTCAATACTTAAAGGACAGGCTACCTACTGCTGTATCAAGGCTCAAAATGGTGCTCACTGTTATAGGACCGATTGTATTAGGTTTAGTTGGTGCTTTTGCGGCTTATAAGGTAGGTTTATCAGCTGTTGTTGCCTATCAAAAGATATATAATGGCATTCAAAAAGCAAGCACTGCTTTAATGGCTGCACATCGTACAGCTATGTTGGCCTCTACTTTTGCAGGTGGAGGATTTAAAGGAATGCTTGCAGCTGTATCCAGTGGAATGCGTGCGTTTAATGCAGCCATGTTAGCCAATCCTGTTGTGCTTATCGTTGCAGGATTAGCCGCATTAGGCGCTGGTTTATATTTTGCTTATCAGAAGTCGGAAACATTTAGAAACGCCATATCGCCATTGCTAGCGCTGTTAAAAGAGACGTTCATAAATGGTGTATCTGCTATAGGTTCAACTGTTATGAGCTACCTTCCAGTAATTATGGAGGCATTTTCTTCTTTAGGCGGAGCTATAATGTCAATCGCAACTGCAGCAATTCCCATCTTATCAACCATTATTCAATCTGTATTTCCGATTATAGTTTCTGTAATTCAAACAGCAGTTCCAGTAATTGCTATGCTGATACAAGGAATCGCACTGATTTTCACAAATTTTGTAGTCCCTGCTTTATCTAGTTTTTTACAAATTGTACAATTTGTCTTTCCATATGTTCAAATGATAATTCAAAATGCTATAGCAATCGTAAATGGAATTATACAAGCAGGGATGGCCCTTTTGCGTGGCGATTGGGATGGTGCTTGGAGTGCAATTCTATCAACTGCACAAACAATAATGAATAATATCATTTCATTCTTCCAAGGAATTAATCTGTATGATGTTGGGATAGCAATTATCAATGGATTAATCAACGGTATTAAATCCATGGGTGGGGCTGTTTTAGGCGCGATAGGTGATTTAGTACCTAAACCTTTGAAAAGCGCAGCTAGTAAGTTTTTAGGGGCGCTCCCTGGCTTTGCTGAAGGTGGTATCGTTGGTAATCCAACATTAGCATGGATTGGTGAGGGCGGTGACACAGAGTCTGTAATCCCTTGGAATAATAGTCAACGAAGCAGAGACTTGTGGTTACAAACAGGCCAAGCACTTGGTATGTTGAACAATGATGGAATGCTTGCGGATCTGCAAAAACAAACTGCTCCAGATGCATCGATTATTGATCCAAAACAGGTAGCTAACACTAATAATGGTGGAGGAATTGTCTTACATTATGCTCCGCAATACAGTGTCCAACGACCAGAGGATTTAGATCAGGTGAAACAACATGCTGATACAGATAAAGACGACTTAGAAGCACGTCTAGCTGAGATTGCACGTAACGAAAGGAGGAAATCGTTTGGTGACTAGCACGAACACATACACAACTATTTCAGGTGACGAGTGGGATGGAATTTGTTTCAAACATTATGGTGAAAATGGTGAGATGTTATTAGATAAAGTCATGTATGCGAATCCTTCACATATGAAAACAGTCGTTTTTTCGGCAGGCATTGTACTTAACATGCCTGCTTTTAATTTAGAGGAAAAACAAAGTGTAGATGATCTACCACCTTGGATGAGGTGATGTCTAATGACAAATACAAGGCGTGCCATTGCTAACATTTCGTACATGGGCGTAAATATTACACAAGATATTGCCCCCTATTTGAAGTCCTTCACATTTAATGACAACGAGGGAGAAAGTGACGATATTTCCATCGATCTTGAAGATCGTGAACGAAAGTGGCAGGGGCCATGGCTACCACAAAAAGGCGACAAAATTAGTGCTTCGATAGAATTGCGTAATTGGTACAAGGAAGGTGCAAGGGCCAAGTTAAATTGTGGTACATTTTTTGTCGATGAGGTCAGTTTTAAAGGACCACCTGACAGTGTTTCGATTAAGGCTTTATCTGTCCCTTTTACCAAAGGTGGTAAGGATACAAAGAAAACAAAAGCCTGGGAGAATACGACACTACAAAACATATTAACAGACGTTGCAAAAGAAGCAGGCTTGAAATTGGTATATGATGCACCAACATTTTTATATGATCGTGTGGAACAAGATAAAAAAACACCACTTGCGTTTGCAAAGTCTTTAGCAAAGCGCGAAGGATTGGCAACAAAGGTTACAAAAGAGCAACTAGTTGTTTATGATGAACTGCAGTACGAAAAGAAAGCTGAAGTGCGGACGATTACACGTGGTGAAGGTGATGTAATAAGTTATGACTTCAAGGTAACAGCTGCTGAAGAACAATATTCAAAAGTTGAATTGTCGTACTTCGATAGTAAAACAAAGAAAAATATCAAGTATACGTATAATGTTCCTGGTGTAAAAGATGGTCCTACTTTAAAAGTTAACAAGCGAGCTAAAAATATTGATGAAGCAAAACGTTGGGCGCAAAAAGAAGCACGCAACAAAAACAAAGGATCTAAAAGTGGGAAAATTACGTTGATGGGTCATGAAAAGATGGTTCAAGGTGTAACTGTAAACATTAAGAACTTTGGAGCCTTTGACGGAAAATATTTCATTGAATCCTCAAGTCATAACGTCACAGGTGGCTATACAACAAACATCAACTTACGGGAGGTGCTTAGTTATTGAGTAAAGGTGGAATGGAAAATACACCGTTTGAAGCTATTCGAAAAGGACTTGTATCTTCCGTAAATCGAGAAAATTGTACAGCGCAAGTTTATTTTCCTGATATGGATGAAAAAGTGTCATTCGATTTGCCAGTTATGCAAAAAAATACTCTAAACACGAAGTATTACTGGATGCCTGAACCAAATGAACAAGTTATTTGTGCATTCTTTGCAAACGGTGCACAAGATGGTGTAGTGCTTGGAGCTATTTATTCAGAAGCAGATACAGTCCCCAAGGAATTTTTAGAATCAGATAATTGTGATGGCATTCTTTTTCCTGATGGCACATTGATACGTTACGATGTAACAAATCATAAATTAACAATTGATATTAAAGGTAAAATTGAAATAATAGATGAAAATGGTCCCATTAGTATTAATAGTTCGGGGTGATATAGATGATTGCTGTATGGGGTGACGTAGTATTCACGGTATCAGAGAAAAAAATTAATACATTTGATGATTTTAAACGTACCGAAACAGCGCGTTGGTCAAAGCATGACATTCATGGTAAAAAACAAAAATCTGAATTTATTGGAATTGAGGCAGGAAAAGTGTCGTTTACCATGCATTTTTCAGCTTTTCATGGAGTTAATCCAATTGTGGAATTAGATAAATTCATCAAATATGTCAGAAGTGGAGTGGCGCATACATTAATAATTGGTACAAAACGTGTGGGCGTTGGTAAATGGTACATGCCTGGGACAGATCAATCTTGGGATCATATTGATAATCGTGGGAACATTTTAACAGCAGGTTTAAATGTAACAATGGAGGAATATGTATGACGCGACAATATACGTTAACTTATAATCCATCAGTTATAAACTTTCGCCCTGAAAGTGTGCTGGAAGAAATATTTCAAAATATCAATACAATTTTAGGAACGTACAAATTCAGCGTTCCTTTGTTTCGAGGGTTTGGTCTTGAAGCTGAATTCGTCGATAAACCTATGAGTATTTTACACCCACTTTTTGTACGCGAAGTGGTGGAAACTGTAGAAAAATATGAACCACGTGTCATTGTAGAAGAAGTGAAAATGACAGCTGAAATGGATGGCATAGCTTATCCAATTATTATTTTCAGCTTAAAAAATGGGGTGAATGTATGACGCAAGTTGTATTGCCTGAAATTATTTTTTTAGAAACAGATGCACAAAAAATGGTTACTGATATTATATCAACTTATGAAAATTTAGAAGGTAGAAAACTTGCACAAGCCGATCCATTGAGGCTTATTTTTTTATCCTGTGCATCTGTGATTACCAAACAAAATGTGGCGATAAATGACGCAGCAAAACAAAATTTACTTTATTATGCACGTGGAAATGTATTAGTCCATAAGGGTGCTGAATCAGATACGCCTAAAATGGAAGCGACAGCTGCTAAGACAACACTAAGAATACATCGTACCGTTTCAGAACCACTTAGATCATCAATACTCATAAAAAAAGGTGATTTATTAGCTACTTCAAGCGAAGGGGCTATTTTTTTTGCTTCAACACATGACGTAGTTATTGAACGAGGCGATTGGTTTATTGATGTTCAGTTAGAATGTACAACCAAAGGGCCTGAAGGTAACGATTTCGCTATTGGAGAAATCAATAGCTTAGTGAAGCCATTGCCGTATGTAAACAAAGTTGAAAATATTACAGTTTCAGCAGGTGGATCACTTGAAGAAGATGAGGAATCATACCGAAATCGTATTTATTTAGCACCTGAGAGGCTCTCTAATGCAGGTCCTACAGGTGCTTATGAGTATTATGCAAAATCAGCATCACCATTGATTAGTGACATTTTTGTAGATTCTCCACAACCTGGTTATGTAAATATTAGTGTTTTATTAAAAAACGGAGAATTACCTTCAGAAGAAATTATTCAATTAATTTATGAAAAAGTGAATGCTAGGGATGTACGGCCATTAACAGATTTTATTACTGTAAGTGCTCCTGAGATAATTACTTATGACTTAGATGTTGTCTATTACATTGAAACAAATGCAGTAGATAAAAATCTTATACATCAAAATGTTGAAAAAGCTATAGCAGATTACGAGAAATGGCAATCCTCAAAGATAGGCCGAGACATAAATCCGTCAAAATTAATTAGTGATTGCATTAAGGCTGGTGCAAAGCGAGTTGATGTAAGAACACCAATTTTTATAGCGATTAATAAAGGACAAGTAGCTGTGATTGAGAATAAAACAGTAACGTTTGGGGGCCTTGAAGATGATTGAGTTAAAAGAAAATACTCTTTTGCGTGAGATTCCAAATAACTTGCTCCATGATGAAAAGGTTGTAAATTTCGCAAAAGCATTGCAACAACCGTTGGATGAAATGTTGGATTGGGCTTTTAAAATTAACTACACATTACATTTAGATAAATTAGATGATGCAGTGTTAGACCATTTGTTGTGGGAGAAACACATTAGCTGGAATGAAGGATTGTCGTTGGCTGTTACACGCCAACAAAAAATCAATCTTATTCAAACAGCTATCAATACACACCGACGCAAAGGAACACCTGCAGCAATTGAACAGGTCCTTGAAGCGTTAAATTTGCCTGGTGATGTGATTGAATGGTTTCAATACGAAGGTGAACCATTTCATTTTAAAGTTGAGGTAACTACCACAAACATTACTAGCAAAACTTTATTATTACTTAGGCAACTAGTAAACGAATATAAAAACACAAGATCATGGCTTGATTTTGTGGCTGTAAAGTTGCCCAAAACTGAGTATATCGAAATTGAGTCTAGCAAGTCACATTATCCAGTTTACTTGCCTATTTGCGGTGAGATTTATTGCGAAGGTATACCAGGTGCAGGCACAAAAAAATCAATTGAAATTGAATCGAAAAACTACACGTATCCAGTTTATACACCGATATGTGGCGAAATTTATCCAAATGGGGTGATAGACACATGGTAACACGTATTTTATTAGACCGAACATATGAATTTTGGAGAGACATGATGAAAAAGGCTGTTGTGACAATAGACGGCCAAGATGTGATCAAATCATTCCATTCGCAGGAGATTGTAGGAGACACAATAAAGACTTATGTGTACTTAGATGATGGTCATGGCCATGTAACTAACGCAAAATTAGTTGATGCTCAAGGAATCGAATTAGATCGATATGAAACATCAATTGAACAAAGCGATGATGGTGTAATGATCATTTTTACACTCACTGGCACGTTGAAAGGGGATCTGCAGACATGAGTTTAGTAGTCTCTAATAAATATGAATTAATATATTGGCGTGATCGTATCTGGAAAATAGGTCCTGATGGCAAATTAATACCGCAAAGGGATGAAAATAATCAGATCATCTATAATCCACTCACTGGACAACCAGAATATGAATATTTAGAATCTGGGACACGTGTGAATGCGAAGCGATTAAATCACATGGATGATGGCATCTTTGCAGCCCATGATTATATTGTAGAGCTCAAAGCAACCATTAGACGTATGCAGATCCAAATGGAACTTGATGGCCGTGTGCCAGGTAATTCAGGAACATTTAGCGATACATTGGATGGCAGCTCAAACAAAATCAGTTTAGATAAAGCCTTAACGGATATTATTGAGCCTGTGGCAGTTGGTACAACTACTTTAAAAGTGGCTAGTGTTGATGGTTTTACACCATTTACGCAAGTCACTATTTTTGATGATACAAATACTGAAGATGTATTAATTACAGCGATTGATGCAAGTACAAAGACTATAACTGTACAAGCTCTTGCATTTTCGTACAAAAAGGGCGCTAAAGTGGCTCGTAGTAATGTGGCGATTGATACAGTAAACGCTGAAATGGGTGTCGGTGATTGGCAAACATACAACGTTGAGTTAGTGGAGGTGGTTTAGGATGGCAGAATGGGAATTAATAGAAGAAACAGCTAGTCCGTATCGTGACACTAATGAAA
>NZ_SJDS01000002.1:0-540089 GCF_004332175.1 Lysinibacillus sp. OL1
TACATTATCTCTAACTATATATAAACAAAGAATGAGGTGTACTAAATAGTGGGAAATACAAAAATATGTCTTGATAATAATATTAAATGGACAGCGATGATGTTACCAGAGCATTTAATGCTTTTGAAGGCATGGAAACAAGAGGTGTTGACAGAGTTGCCTCGGGAACATGCTGAATGGGAGCTTGAAGAATTACAGCAAATAATCACACAAGCATTCACACAGCATAACTATATTATGTTAACTATATGGGAACATGGTAACTATGTGCAATGGGGAGGTACCATTCAAGCGATGAACGAGGACCAGCTGCTACTAGAAACCATTACCACAACGAAGCACATCCCGTTAAGATACATTTATGCTGCTCGTATAGAAGATGATGGATGTGATTAATGGAGAGCAACGACGATTATTACATCAATATTTGCTGCTTGATTTAGCTGTGAAATCCTTACAGCACGATCTAACAGTGGCGGAGCATTTTAAGATGAAGCGTGTATTTTTACCTGCTATGGATGCTTTATTAAAGCAGCTACACAAAGATTATTTTCAATTAAAACGTCAGCTCGCCCAACAAAAAATACGATTAGTTGGCTGGCATCGAATTGATGATTATTTTAGTGATGTGCAGGTGGCTACCGCAGGCAATGATGAGGTACTACGCTATGCCAATCAAGCGTTAAAAACACAAGTCGAAGAGCTAATGAATAAACATTTACACAATGCCTAGGCTTACGTCTACGACGAAAAAGCCAAAAGCTGATGACAGGAGTGGTCAGCTTTTGGCGGCTTTATTTCTCGATAGGTTTCACATCAATTTGCTCAACAAGAAACTCATTGTTAGTACGATTAAATTGATAGGTAATACGAACATCGGCTACATAAATAGGTGAGATGCCAATCGATCCAGGGATGTTTAACATTATTTTTTGATTTTCTACTGTATAAATGACCACACCACCGAAAGCAAGTTGCGCTTGCTTGATATCCGGTGCTGGATCAAAGTCATAATCAAATGTAGATTCTTTTCCCTGTGCTTTCATCGTAATCGCTAATATGCCATCATCTTTTTTCGTAATCGTTGATTCAATAGTATGTGCAACGATGTCTTCATAATGTTGGACATTCATCTCCGATAAATCCTCTCCATTTACCACATGAATCTCATAGTGATTAAGGCCTGTCCCTCGTCCAGTTTGGATAATAATAGCAGCCTCTTCCTTATGATCATTTGTCAGATCTGTATAGAATAACTGAGGTTTAGTTCCTGTATCAGGGATTGTCCAGTCAAAATTTTTCCGCTTACCATCAATATCTAAAGTTACCTCTGTAATTTCATTTTGTGCTTCATTTCGTGCAAATAATTTCACCTTCTCATCATCGGAAACGGCGATCAATGGAGCCTCATGCTGTATCTCCAGCTGTGATGAGACCTGTTCAGCAGGGGTGTTTACTGTCTCGTTTGGAACAGTAACACTACATCCAGCTAGTAGAGAAATTCCTAATAACCATAGCCACATCTCTTTTTTCAATGTCTAGTTCCACCTTTTCTATAGCTAATTGACTTTATTATACTGTATAAACATGCCCCATAGCAGTTGAATTCGTGAAGGAAAAGCTTATATGCCAGGGAGTGGAGGTGTAACAATGAAATTCTTAGAGATGGTAGGGGAAAATAGAATTCCATTGTTTGTAAGGTACGTCTCTCATTTTGAAAAGCAAATGAGTGACGATCTCTTTACAATGGCAAATTCATAACGATTTGTTCACCAATAGGTCCCATTCTTCTTTCTCCATGATCCATAAAGCCTACTTTGACATATAAATTCTGTGCAGCTATATTTTTATGATTGACGACTAATACTACTTCATTACATTCTTTAAACTCCTGCTTCACAAAATCAGCAAGTGCAGACATAGCCTTTTTAGCATAGCCCCTACCTTGCTGCTGATGGTCGATGGACAGGGCAGTTAGTAACATCGCCTGAGGATTACTAGAATATTGTTGGACTCTGTCCGTTGCATGAAGCACAAAAAAGCCGACAGGTACGCCACCACTTAAAATAACAATTGGATACTGTCCGACCTTCTCGATTGAAATCTCTTGAGGAAGTGCCGTAAATTGGTGTTGTTCTTCAGGTAATTCAAAACGATTTAACTGCTCTACATAGCTTTCAGAGAAATGTACTAACTCAATATTCGTTGTTTCTTGCATAAAAAAGCCTCCTTTTCTAATAGTTTAACCATAGAACAAATGTTCGTCAAGGAGGCTTGTATTAAAATAATGTGGGGGTAGGTCATTTTAACTTAAAAGGGTACCAAAAAGTAAAATAAAAGAAATACTAATCATCACAATAAGTGTAATGACCATTGTTAAAATTCCTCGAAGCAAGGTCGTTAAATTTTTAACATTTTTCATACCGACCAGGCTTAGGTAGAAACAGGCAACTGACAAGAGTAGTGTCAACAGTAATGGATGGAAATGAAGATATGTGTAAAAGAAGTCTCTCATTGAACCTGATAGAAAAAATAATAGAATACAGCCCAAAGATAAGATAAATGACCAGAGATTTAAATTAATTCCCATTGTTTTCCTCCTTCCTATAAAAACGAATTTGTTGTAGGAATGTTCCGATGATTCCGCTTGATAGGGAAAAGGAGAAACTAAATGTGTGTTGCTAGAACAGGGTCACTCGGACGAAAGTGACCCCAAGCACCAAAAGGAGTGTAAAGTAAAGTTACAAGAACTTTACACTACTATTATTATGTGAAGCTAGCGGTTTAAGATAGTTATCTATCTAAATTACTAACTTTTAATTGTGAGTAAAAATAAATGAGCTAGAAAAAAACGAAAAGGGAGGAGATTTGAATAGCTGTGGTAGCGATTCATGGTAAAAAGGCTTTAGCTTCTGTAATGGAACAGAGGCTAAAGCCTGAGATGATCAATTAACACATGAAGCTAGCACCAACGATAATAAGAAGGATGAATAGTACAACAATAAGCACGAATGTAGAGCTATTGCCGCTTCCATTGTCCCCGCCACAGTAACTATTGAAATTACAGTAACTCATGAAACACACCTCCTTTCTTTCTTTTAAAGTATGTATTGGACAAAAGGGGGGGTTAGCGAGTAGAGAAAAAATGAGTTGTCCCTTCATTCGGGAATAAAGCGGTGAAAGCTTTACTTTATTATTATGATGGAATAGTAGCTTGAGTTAGTTGTTAGCCTGTATAGCATCAAGAATAATGAAACAAATTCTACTAATTGTATTGGTATTCAACACGATGTAAAAAAACATCCGTTCTAGGATGTTTTTTTAGTATAACGGCTGCTGCGTATGACAAGGGGGGAAGCCGTTCACATCATGAATCATATGAAGGTCGTATTGCTTTAAGGCAAATTGACTTTGATACAAATATTCAAGAACAAGCAGTTTTCCTCCTGATACGCCACAGAGGACACCAGAAGTTCCTTGACCATTTGTAAAAGAAACACCAACAGGCTGACCGATTAAATACGGAATTTTATGTTGCCAAGGCACAATAGCCACTCCTTTCACTATAATATATGAAAGGCGTGGCTAGAGGTTCTTACCTTCACAAAATAGCATTCTCTGTTATTGGAAAAAACTAACTAGACACTAACAATTAAAAAGGGCTGGATTATTCGTTTTGCCATTGCTGACAAGTTGACAGTTGAAGTAATAGGAATGGTTTTTTTAGTGAATTTGTAGGTAAATGAGCTGAAATAGGCTACGAATTATCAGAGAATTACTGGCATCTAGGTATTATGTCAGAGACAATGAAGGAAGTATTATCAATTGGCTTTAATCAATTAGGTCTAGTCAGGATACAGGCAATTGTTGCTGTAGAAAACATTGCCTCCAAGAAGTTACTAACAAAATTCACATTTAAAGAAGAAGGCTATTTAAGACAATATGAATATCATAGTGTTACAGGACAAAGTAGCGTAGCGATATGTTGATCTACTCATTGTTACAGACAGAGTTTGAGAAAAAGGGGGAGGAAAAGGCACAGTCCTATTAGGATGATTGGAATGAAGAAAACCTTCCTAAGAACAATGCAACGGCTTTTAATAAATTAAAACTTGGGGAAATCTCCAACTAAACAGAGTATGTAAAAAGGGATAGCATTGTACAAAAACATCTTGGGGGCGATGTTAAAGGTGCTATCCCGACATTAATGTATGTGAAAGAACTTATAAACATTACCACTGTAAGTAAATTGAAAAGTAATTGAAATAAGGGTGTAAAGCTTTTATTATAGGTATAATCCGAGGCATCATGGATAAATAACAGGTGGTTTTCCCTTGTCTGCTATGGTTGAAAATTTTGTCACATATTTTAAGTCTTGCTATTAAACCATATGACGTCAATTATGAATTGGTTGATTCGCCACCATCTACATGCAAGACTTGCCCTGTAACATGCCTAGAATCATCTGATGCTAAATAGACAAAAGTAGGGGCGACTTCAAAGGGCTGAGCCATTCGGTTAAATAAATTAGTTCCATGTAAGGCGTTTTCATCAGAGGAAAAGCTAGAAGGAATAAGTGGTGTCCAAATACGGCCAGGGGCTATCGCGTTGACACGAATCTGTTTTTTGGCAACGCTTTTAGCTAGGGAACGAGTCCAGCCTACGATAGCCGCCTTTGTAGCAGAATAATCGATGAGTAAAGGTTCTCCTGCATAAGCCACAACGGAGGCAGTGCCAATAATGGAACTTCCTGCTCGTAAATAAGGGAGAGCGGCTTTTGTCGTATAGAAGTGAGCATATACATTTAATTTAAAGGTTTCATCAAACTGTTCATCCGTGATGTCTGTCAGCTCATTTTGCTGAAATTGAATCCCAACATGGTTACATAAAATATCCAATTGACCAAAAGTGTTCATCGTTTCGGAAACAATGTCTACACATTGTTTTTTAAAGCGAAGATCTCCAGGAAGCAGCAGACATTTTTGTCCTAATTCTTCAACTCTTTTTTTCGTTCTTAGCGCATCTTCATGCTCATCTAGATAAGCAATGGCCACATCGGCCTCTTCTTTCGCAAAGGCAATGGCAGCAGCTGCACCCATCCCGCTATCACCCCCAGTAATAAGCGCAACTTTTCCCATTAATTTACCACTCCCTTTATAATGAGGATTTTCTATGATGGGCTTAGGAACCATTAAGCTTTCCAACCCCGGTTGGCGTAATTGTCTTTGTTCAGGTTGAGTAAGTGGCACTTCTTTATATTGCGTAATCTTCCCATAGACAGGATATTGCGGGTATGGATCTTCCTTTTTATTGTCCTCAAACCACTTTTGATAAAAGTGGATTTGTGCTAATAATTCACGATAGTCCTTGTCATTCGGATTAGTAATAACCAATCCCTCCTTTTCAACATAGACTATGAAAGCTTACCTTTTTGTGTTAAACATCCAAACAAGCACTGAAGGAAACGGGGGGACTGAAAATGGAGGTTGAATTTTTCCCAGAGGTTACGCGATTATTAGAAAATGAAGCGTCTACACTTGAGATCCATTATTTGAATGACACCTGGTTAACACCAACCATTGGCGTAAGACCACCTTATTATAGCTACCCAATCAACGAGTCATATTATCCGATTTGGGACAATGAATAAAACTGTAAACGAAGAAGCCATCTGATGCTGAAAAAACAACACCAGATGGCTTCTTTATTTATAAGAATATTAATAATTTTTAATCTCTTCAAAAGTCCCGAACGTTACATCCCGTAGATTAATTGTACCATATATATTTTTCTTCCCATCAATCACTAGCACCTTTGGATGCATGTATTGTCTGGGAATACTCGATTTTTGTCCGTCCGTTTTGTGGAAGGCTAAAATTTGTTGCAATGTCACATCATCGGTATACGTAAATCCACCGAAATCATCATTATAGGTATGGAAAGGTACCGGCCGAATGATAGGTAAATAATAAAATGTACGATCTTTTAGTACTTTTCCTTCAAATAGAACATCTCCATTATTTGTTACTGTGTAACGCTTATCACCGATATGATTCATGGCATCTGTATCAGATACCATCACACCTTGATAGTCGAAATAATATCGGTAATGCATCGTCTTGGGTGTTCTTATCATTTCTTCATTTTTCATAGATAATACATTTCCATTGATTGTATGCTCTATTATGCCAGAATCACTGTTTATGAAATACATAGATATACCTTGTTTATCTAAATATCCTGCTTCTGATCCATATTCTTTTCCTGTATCTAATAATTTGTAATGCGCATCTGTAAAACTATGCATTAAGAAAAGGTTCATATTGATATATCCATGTTGACCTGGAATGTATTTTTTTACAATGGAGAAAGCATTTGATTGCATAAATTGATTTCTTAGCTGTAATCGTGATTCGTGAGGACGACCAAAAAGGCTAGTCCCTTCAATTAGTACTTCTTCGTCGATGGCAAAGTTACCATCATAGCGTGCATAAATATGAAGAAGAGAATTAGAAAAGGACACATGTAAATGTGATTTATTGATTGTTGTTACATTTGAAATTTTTTGAAATCCTAGCTCTTCAGCTGTTTTTCAAAATGAATAACATGGTGATTGCGCTCAATTAATTTGATTGTTCTTGATAAAAAAGAAGCAAACTGCACACGTGTCACACTGTTTTTGGGATAGAAAGTATCTACATTGGAAATGCCTAAAGCATTAAGTGCCTCTATATAGGGTCTAGCTTCTTTAGTTGCTTTCTGTATATCCACTACATCACTTTGCAAATCATAGGCATAGTCAATCAATGAATAGCTTCGGGCTAATACCATAAGTCGGTTTAACGTTAGTGCCATTTGTTCTCGTGTCATGTGATTATATGGATTTAGGCGTCCATTTTCTCCTTTAAAGATGCCATTATCGTAAAGTAAAGTTGAATACTTTAGCAATTCACGATCCTTCACACGAAGGGGCATATCCATAAAACGATCCATTTCCTCCCAATTTTTATCAACCTTCGCTATGCCGTTCTGTTCGATATATCGTCCCATCATTACGACAACTTGACCACGAGTAATCGTCGTGTTTGGGGAAAAAGTTGTCGGTGTTGTCCCCTTAATAATATTTCTTTTTGTTAGATCCTGTACTTCTTGTTGCATTTGATTCGGCAGTTTTTTTATATCATCAAAGCCACTTGCAGAGACAGAAATGTGATTCATTAAAAAAACGAAACAGAATAAAACGAACATTATTGTATAAATAAGCTTTCTTTTCATCTTTCACCTGCTTTAACCAATATCCACAAAATGATAGCATGTTTAAACAGATAAATTCTATTGGTAATGAATAACAAATATAAAGTGACCCAGAGCTAACTAGATTTATAAATGCTACTGGTATTAAAGAAATAATTATTGTTGGTTTATTTGCAGAAGGCTGTGTAACTGCAACTACCTTAGGTTCTCTTCACAATAATTTTCATACGACAATCGTAAAAGAGACAGTGGCAAGTTCAAGTGATAAAAAGAGATTAATAGCATTAAATACGTTAAGATCAAATAAGGTGAAAGTTATTCATTCTTTTCAGTTAGTAGCGATAATTTTGAAAGGCAGAAATTCCTTTCACTTAAGAATATATTGATCGGCAACAAGCTACAGGTTTTCATTACATTTTGTCATGAGAAAGGATGGTAATATGAGTAGGAATTTTATTATCTTTGGAGCTAGCCAAGGATTGGGAGATGCATTTGTTAAGGGGTTACCTGTCAAAGGAGATACAGTATGGATGGTAGCACGAACGAGACCCAATAGTTTAGAGCTAAATGATGGAGTAAATCGTCACTGGTTATCCATTGATCTGTCTAGTCAACAACAAATTTCCACTTTAAAAGAAGTGTTACAAGGCATTCCGCTCGATGTATTAATTTATAATGTGGGTGTATGGGAAAAGCGTGGTTTTGAAGATGATTATACATTTGATAAGGATGAAGTAGAGGATATTTCGAAATTAATCAATATCAATCTAACTTCTACGATTACATATATTCAGGCACTTTTACCCAACTTAAGACAAGCGAAGCAGGGAAAGGTTATTTTAATTGGATCTACAGCAGGCTTAGATCACACAAACAATGCACAAGTTTCATTTGTCACATCTAAATTCGGCGTAAGGGGCATTACAAATGCACTGCGTGAACATTTAAGGAAAGATAAAATTGCTGTCACATGCATTAATCCTGGTGAACTGGCAGCAGAAGTACCCTATGAAGAAGGAGCGGAAAAAGCCATTCATTTATATGAAGGTACACGAATCCCCGTACAAGATATTGTCTCTCTTGTGCAATGTGTAATTAATCTATCAGCAGTCTCCTGTGTAAAAGAAATTAATGTCCCAGCCATAACGGATTTAAATGCATGATTACTCAGTAAACGCTGCTCAATATTGAGTAGCGTCTTTTAATAAAAAGGATAAATAAATTCCTTTCCTTAGAAAAAATTTTCACGATCCCCTCACACATAACACTACAATTAAGCTCATATAAATAAAGGTAGTAAAAAAATCAACATCCTTTCATCGTCATAATCAAATTCTAAAAACACTTCCAGCCTATCAAATCTTAAGAAAATCTTCAGGTTCTACTAGGAAATATTTAAGATTCGCTGTGTATAATTATAAAAAAAGGAAATTCACGAAACCATTTGAAGATTTAAAACGTATTGGTAGTAGGAGAGAGAATATTGAAGTAGGTGAAGATATGGCACATACGATTTACATAGTATTAACCAAAACAGGGACGTTATTATCAAAAGCGATCGGCATGTATACGGGCAAGGAGATGAATCATGCATCCATAGCCTTTGATGAGGGGCTATTTGATATGTATAGCTTTGGGCGAAGGCAATTGAACAATCCGTTAAGTGGGGGCTTTTTACGAGAGGATGCAGAAAGAGGGCTATTTGAGTGTGCGGAT
The DNA here is from genome assembly GCF_004332175.1 of Lysinibacillus sp. OL1. Lineage (NCBI taxonomy): Bacteria > Bacillati > Bacillota > Bacilli > Caryophanales > Bacillaceae > Lysinibacillus > Lysinibacillus sp. OL1. The sequence goes on from NZ_SJDS01000002.1 coordinate 8,971, forward strand.
TGTGTTATTTATCGCTGTCGTATATCACATTATCAATATTTAGACATGATGAAAATTGTCCGTTATATGTACTGGAATCGAGATCGCTATAAATATAATTTTATCGGACTCTTTGGTGTGGTGATGCAAAAGGAAGTGAGACGTGAGCGTGCTTATTTTTGTTCCCAGTTTGTAGCGACGCTACTAAAGGTGGGAGGCCTAAAAATAGTTCAAAACCCAGCATTAATGACGCCTCATTGCCTAGCGCAATTACCGTATTTAGAGAAAGTCTTTGCAGGGAAACTGGCAGATTATTTACAAACGGTACGTGAGCCAGCTATGCTATATGGTTAATGAATAGATGCACTACCTGACGTTTAAATAGTAAAATAGACACTCATGCGACAATCTTCTATTTTGTAAGAGGATTGTCTTTTTATCTTTCAGCAGAAAACGCCCTTCTTTATCAGTGGTGCGATGAATGTATACAACTTGTACTTTTGATTCAATGGTGTCCCGATACTTTTCGAGCAAGCTGAAAAAAATGAACGCAATTACGCTCAGGCGTCATCAATATTAGTCATATTTACCCCGTATAGAATGTCAATAAACCTAGTTGCTGGAAACTGGAAAATGAGTCCTATTCCTGTTAAAAGAGTCCCCATAAAATTGCTATCATAAATAATAGATACGTATGTTCTACGAGTGATAACAGCAAGGAGGATATGGAAATGAGTGATGAAATAGCAGCAGTTGGCTGGGATGCGATTGATCAGGCATTAGCACAGGTATATGGTGAGCAGGAGCCAAAGCATTATGGAACTTTGATTCCCTATTCACTAGGAGGACAAGATCCTTTAGATGGAATTAGTGTTTATAAAAGCGAAACATCCATTCCACATTGGCATTTTGTTACATATGGCTTCTCGGAACTATATGAAAAGGAATTTGAAAACAAGGACTATAGTGGCTATGGATTTGAATTAACATTTCGACTAGTACGTCAACTAGATGAGGAAGAGCCACCTGCTTGGGCATTGAATTTACTACAGAATATGGGCAGATATGTGTTTAATAGTGGTAATGTATTTAGAGCGGGAGATTATTTGGATGCAAATGGTCCGATTTGCCTCGATGCCGACACACAATTAACGGCACTAGCCTTTACACATGATCCAGAGCTTGCTGAAATCGATACACCAAATGGCAAGATGGAGTTTATCCAAATGGTTGGTATTTCAGAGGATGAGTTAGAAGCGATGCAGACATGGAATACGCTTGGTGTACTACAGGCCGGCATGAAGCAAATACCAAGCTATACCACGGATTTAACAAGAACTTCTCTCCTACAAAATCCTGACGTTGCCGAGGCAGTTGTGCGAGGAATGGAGGAAGATGGCTCTAATACGGGGTTTCTTTTCGTAGATCAACTTGCTTGGAAAGTAGAAAAAAAGAGCTGGTCTAACAAACCGTCTAATGTTGTTCAACTTGGAGCAAAGCAAGCAGCTGTCATTAGTAAATTATTACGTGGACGTATTCTGAAAGATAAAGATCTTACCTTAGTCGGTCAACAAATAACGATAATATTTAAAGCAGGCCCTCAGGTAGGCTATTCAGAGAATGGTCAAGAGATTACGATCACATTGAACAAGGCAGCGGTAGAAGAATTAAGTCAGAGGCTGATACCGCAAGAAAGTCAATTCACTATTTCTTCTTTAGCTGGTGTAAGTTTTCAAATTTTGAAGACACATATTAAAAATCAAGAAGGAGCGGTTGTGAAAACAATCGGATAAGATGGATCTCTCGCTAAGGCTTTAGCGGGAGATTTTTCTCTAACAATAGAAAGGGAGGATGTACAGTGAAGCAGTGTGTAGAGCATTTTCTAGCGGCTGTGTGGGAGCAAATCACGGCTGTTTATCAACAAGAGAGTAAACGAATAACAGGGCTGAAAGAGCAAAGTAGGTTACAAGCAGGCATCCTTCAATATTTGAAAGTTGCCTGGAAAAAAGGAAAAAGTCCTAATGGCACAATCTTTATAGATGTTTATGAGCCATTTAGTTGGAGTGATAGCTCCTATAAGGTGGAAGCGGGTTCATACATACAAGAATTTACAGATGTCCAGCATATTGAAGAGCTTTTTAGTGCTTTATGTACTAAAACAGAGGAAGTATTTCAATCTGAGCAATACGGTCCCCGATTTTTTGATTACCGCTTTGAGGTTGTACTGGAATTTGAACATGATAAAACGGTGCTTCATTATCAAAAGGAGCTGTTGAATAATCGTAAACTAGCGTCAACGAAACAAGTGCTGGCAAGCTTTATAGAAACAAAGGTGATGGCAGAGCTACCATTTAGGCCAAGTGACAATGATGAATTTTTCCTTGCGAAGCATTTGGTCAATCCACATTTTTTCCATCAAACAGCTAAGGAAGTCGAACCACTTATTCATCGGCTTCAAGAAAAGCATCGGGCGAATAAAGAACGTTTAGACAAATGGATTTATTATTATACAATGGCCTTTAAGCAGTGGGCAGAGGAGCATTTTTTAACGCACTATTTTGAACAAGCAGGCGATTATCGGAAAGAGTGGGTATTGAAAACAGAGGACTCGGTACAACAACTAGAGAAGGAAAAACTAGATTTCTTTCTTTATGTCGCGTTGAAGATTGGTCAAAAAGAGCCAGCCACTCGATTAGAATACTTGGAACTTGCGAAGCAGCTTGGCTCGCTGCAGGCAGCTAATTATTTGGAAAAAGGAAGCGGTCGTTTTGAAAGTATAAGAAAGCGGGATGTATTCGAAGGACAGGCAAATGATATTTTACAAACGATTGATATACGAGTGATGGTAGAAGAGGAAAACGCTTATCGTGAAGCCCTTTACTATATCATTCAACTGCTACAAGAAGGTTTTTCAAAGGGCTATAAGCTGACTTTAAAGAGTAAAGCGAAACATTATCTTCCTATTAAAAAGTTAGCTAAATCAAAGCTTCATCAATTTTTCGCCAATTGCCTACAATATCCAAATCTTTTCCCTTTATTAGCGGACTATGCCCAGCTTGCTATGGAGGAATTTGCTTGGTATCAGGATGTTGAGCCGAGTGAAAAATCAGCTATGCCCAGCACCTATGCGGTTTTTGGATTAGGGCTTTATAGCAAGGATTATTTTCCACTTGTTCAACGATATATGTTACTCGTTGATACAGAGCATCAATCCGTGCAAGATGCTTATGCGGAAGCCTTTCTTGAAGCTCATGGCTTATCAATAGAGATGATGCCTGTGTTTGTAGCTATTTTACTTGGTGCTAGTGAATCAGCTAAGCCAATAAAGAACATTGACATCATGGATTTAGATTTGCTCGTGGCACTCGGACAAGAACTTGAAAAGAAAGCAGATTATCAGCGTCCATTTGTTTTATATCGAATATTCGGTAGTTCCAAGAAGCTTGCTCAGCGACTAAAGCAAGAATCAGCACCAATAAGGGATGAACTTGAGAAATTACGGCAATGGATGGATTCCTGAAGGGGGTAGACGAATGGAATGGACGGAAGTGAGTAAATCCAAGGATTTAGAGGTCGTTCGGGAGGCCATTAGCAAATTAGATGTAAATGAGCGAGATGCACGTGGGAGAACACCATTAATGCTTTTTATAACAAATCGAATGCCACATGAAGGAATCAAGCTTCTTTTGGCACAGCATATAGACTTGGAGGCACGAGATAAGCTTGGTGATACAGCACTGAAAAAAGCGGTAAAGTTTAAGCAGAAAGAAGTGATTTCTTTACTACTTGCAAAGGGTGTAAATTTATCTGAGCCAGAGGGGATTACCGCTACAGCTTGGTTTGCAGCAAGGGAGCATGCAAGAATCGCTGATTTATTGGTAGATACACCAGGTGCAATCCGTCTAACTTTGAATGCAGAAGAACAACAGCAAGTTGATGCCATTTTATACGAGGATTCTCTCAATACAATGTGCCAGCGCATAAGCAAGGTATTATCAGCTGTTATTTTACATGCCATTGTCAATAGCTATAACTGGGATGATGGCCCCGAGCCTATGCTCGCAGCATTAGCTAATCCAGTTTGTGCCCCTATTACCATGATAGATATGTTTGAGCTAATGGAAGGAGAATATTGGCTAGCACTAACAGAGGAAGAGATAGCGAGTTCCGATTGGAAGCGACCATGGAAAGAGATGGCACTAGCCTTACAAGAAAAATTAAAATGCTAGCTAGCGAGGAGAGAGTAATGGACCAAAAAGCAAGGAAAATATTAATGCAAACCTATTGGCAATCTGGTGGATGGCGTTCAGGTGGTTATACCTATACAGAAGAAGATTTTCAATATGCTAAAAGTAAGGGCTTGATGTTTGATCGATTAACGATTTCCCATGATGAATGTGTACAAAGATTGCAACAGCTTCATGAGAAATTCTTAACAAAGGAGCTTGTGGTAAAGGCATTTTTGCATAGCTTATCGACGCGCAAAGTACATTTACGCAGTGCCTTATCGAGCTGGGCTCTTACGCATGATTTACCAATGCATACGTATGATGAACAACCTGTGGCATTGGTCTCCTATAGTGGCTGTGGCTACTGTAATGAGCGGAAAATCATGTCCAATGATACGTATGTCAATGAAGATTTAAATGTGCTTAATTTTGAACGCATCAAGTGGGGAGGGGTTCGCCTCAATTGGCTCATCTATTGTTTACTAGACTTAGAATGCCTAGTGAAAGAACAAGAAGCATTGAATGTCAGTGAGGATGACGTAGCCATCTTACAACAGATGGTAGCAGCAATAGAATCCTGTAACGACACAGATGCAGCTAGACAGCTTGAAAAGCGCTGGAAAGATGTTTTCAAGTCCAATCAACATGAACGAGATGTAGTCATGGAAATCTGGGGTTATGCGGGACTACTCGTATCAAAGGATGATTATCGCAAGGAGCGTGGACGTGGAACTGATTTTATGTCAATGGCGACTTGGAGAGGACAGGATGGCTATTCACAGGAAAAGATGAAGTTTTACTTTGGCTCCTACCTATAAAAAGGAGCAGTATTCGATCGATTACAAAACTGACCAAAGGATGCTGAGGATTATTGATATAGCGAAGGTATTTTAAGAGCACATACTATAATGAACTGCTGCCATGGTCCTGCACTAATAATGTGCAGATTTTACTTTTACCAGAGCTTTACTAAAATAAAAAAGAGAGGTGCAGTGAGATGGGGGCTTGGGGATACAAAGCATTGGAAAGTGATGAAGGTTTAGATGTAGTGGCGTTTTTGCGGGAGTTTATGGAACAGCATAAGGAATCCACTCAGCTAACATTATCGGATATTGTACAGGCTATGAAACAGCAAGGCTTTTTTGGTAAAACATTGGAGGATATAGATTTTTTCTACGATATAAGTGCCCTGGCTTTGGCAGAGCTTTATAGTCAATATCTGGATACAGGAACCATTTATGGTCAAGAAAGTAAGGATGAACAAATACAATGGGTAGTTGATGAAAGCTCTTTGACATTTATATTGCGGTATTTACAGGACATTAGAGATGAAGTACCTGATCAACATGGTAGTAGAGAGATTGTAGAATTATGGCAAGAGTCCAAGGGTTGGCCAGAATGGCAGACCAACTTAGCCTATCTTATTCAGACGGTTGAACAAGCGATTAACCGTTTGCTACAAAAATAGATGGAGTGATTGGAAATGACCTATGATTTTTGGATGATGGCTTCCATCATGGAGTTGGTTGAATATCCAGATGAGACAAGCGATGACTATATAGCACATCCAACTTTACAGACGATCATGGATGTGCTTGAAATCCACGTACCGCTAGCAGAGATTTACGAACGTTATTTTGGTCAATCCATTCATACAGGACATGTTTTAGTATTTTCGAATAAGCAGCAACCACATGTCTGTGTGGTACTTGATACTTATCGAGATCCGCTCGATCAACTGGATTTAATTCAATTTGGCTGGAGAGTGAACACAAAAGATGTTCACCTAGTAAGACAGCTGACACGAAAACTATTTGATAATTGTGATGAGGGGATTCGCTATGAGGAAGGTCAATCCATTCTCTATCAGGTATTACAAGAACAACGCTATCCTCGAAAACTTTACTATGAGACATTCTATGAACAACAGCTGAAGAAATTTTGGGTATGATAGCATCAAAAAGGATTCGTAACACTTTCTATAAAAAGTGTACGAATCCATTTCCTAGAACCTATACAAAGAAAAAGCTGAATAGAGATAGCGCAATCGAAATGATTACAATAGGTCCAATCATTTTCATATGTCGTTTTCGTGCCATTACAACAATCGCTACATATTCACGAATCATCGCATTTGGCCAATAATAAAAGGCTGTCTTAGAGCCAATGCCCTGACTATCTAAGCCCGCAAGTCTTGCATAAATACCCGCACGAAAAAGATGGAAATTATTCGTGGTGAAAATACTGTTATAGGCCTCACCCTGTTTCCGATCATCCATGAGCTGCTTAGAAAATAACATATTTTGATAGGTATTCACAGAGCGGTTCTCCTGAAGTGTATGCTCAATGGGAATGCCTTTTTCTATTGCATATCGTTGCATCGCTTCAGCTTCGGGTAGATTTTCATCAGGACCTTGTCCACCAGAGAAAATAATGGTAGGTGGAGTAGTCACTGCTGCTTGCTTATGATAGAAGTCAATGGCCTTTTGAATTCTACTAGCTAAAAGTGGAGGCACCTTATCATTAATTAATCCACTGCCTAGTACAATAATAAAATCTTGATTCAATCGAGGGCGATTGAATTGGTAGAGAAAATAAGCAGATAAAAAATTGGATAAATGGATAAAAAAATAAAACGTAATGAGTGAAATTCCACCAAAAATGGGCTGGAGGTGGACTGAAAACAAACTCGCTGGATTGATAATCGGTAATAGGATAAAAAGTAAAATGCCAATCGCCACAAGTAATGTTAAGGAATTGGCTAAACGTCTACCTTCTCGCTTCATTAATACTCTCGCATTTAAAAATAAACCAAACATTAAGGCAACAATACCAAAAGGAATTAAAATGAAAAGAGCAATCAGTGGAATAATGACAATAAGCCTTAAAAAGTAATGGTCAGATGCTAAAGATAGAATGACGCAGAATAGCAGAAATGAACAGACAAATAGATTAAATAATAGTCCGTTGATCATTTTTCTTGGGTCTTTGAAGTAAGAAATAAGAAAAACGATGAAAAGAATCAGTGGAATAATGCCAAAATACATACAAAATGCACCTCTAGTGATGGAAGTTGGTTAATGATATCTCTATATTATAAGTAATTATTGGATGAAATCAACCATCAATGAAAAAGTGGAGGGGGAGCATCTAGAAGCTCCCTCTATTTTTTTTGTGTACGATGATAAGTTTTATTGAGGTAATGAATATATTGGGTGCGGGTCAATCCACCCGTTTGGCGATTAAAGTCATCGTAGGAGATATCTTCTGGAAAACTAAATTCAGCGAGTGCCCGCTGACGATCTTCGCGGAAGTGTGGATGATCTAGCGACTCTGTTACAATTCCTTCCTCTTGCTTCAACCAATCACTGGCAACGCCTGCATAGACACCATGATTGGTAAAACGGCTAGCTGTTTGATAGGAGGTGGAAGGTGCAGGTTTACTAATTGTTCCTGTCCCCCAGGATAGAAGATATCGAGGCTCTTTCCCATAGTTTAGTGTCACGCCATAGCCCATTGGAAATACAATATCGGATTCTGTTAACATTTTATGGCCTATCTTTTCATAGCATCCCCGCATAAAATGGTCATCCATCACAATATGGGTTTGAGGGGCCAATGGAGCTGATATGATTTCCTCAAGAGAAGGCAGGCGCTCTGTCGTTGTCAACAAATAGGGCCGTACAAACAATGGCATTGTCATTACATTATGCCAAATACTATCTTCTCCAAAAAGATGATCCTTTTGCATTTGACGTAAATCGCCAATGACAAGCACATAGCCATCTACAAATAAATCGATTTCTACACGAAAAATATCACCTGGCACAGTCTTATAGCGTAGACTTTTCATCTTGGTTAGCTTTTCTAGCTTGTCTGAGTAATCAGCAGGAAGCTGGGAGGGAAATTGCTCTAACCAATTAAAGAGAGCCGACTTAGTCGTTAAATGCTCAAAGCCTGTTAATGGCAGCTGGTAATATGTTTTAGTGTTACGAGCTGTGATATAGCTAGATGGATGGTTTTCATTACCTAGACCAGCAGAAAAAACAACGCCTGCAGCTTTCACAGCGGAGATATTGGTATAATTCAATTTCTTTTCTTTTCCACGCGCGGTTTGAGGGACAATGACTTCACGATTACGTGTTAAAATGTCGACATCCGCTTCTTGGTAGCTATGCTCATTCACGAAAATTCTTTTTTTAATGAGATCACCTTCAAGGCAAATAAAATAATCCTCTCGAATCGGAATCGTTTCCCAATGTGCTTCTAAAGTATGTAGGCCGAAATAGGGGCGCAATGAATTGGTTAACCAACTAGTAAATGGTGTCAATCGAATTTCCTCCTAGCTCTTGTTTTGTATTTTGGTCAAGTATACTGAATTTGGTGGGTGTCGAAAATAGCTTAGATGGAAAATAGTTACTTTTATGCAGTGATAATAATTGCTTTTGGAGCAGATGTCTACCTTTTTCTTCAGGCTATAGAACTGCTATAATGACAGACAGAGGTGATGAATATGCATATTGTGACGATTGAAGGCATACCCTATGCTTGGCTTGAACAATTACCAGAAATCCACGCTCACGTTTTTGATGGAGCAAATTCGCCACTCGAAAAGCTAGAAAAGAAAGAAGGCCTTCTTTGCATATTGGCAGTGGAAGGTGACACATTAATCGGCTTTAAACTAGGCTACCCACATCCAGATGATATTTTATCTTGATTCATCAGAAAATGCCCACCTCTATTGGTGATGAGATGAATGCACAATTGTACTCTTTGATATAAAGGGTGTCCAAATACCGACTGAATCAAGATAAATGCCCCAGCGGATGTCACAGATTTTGAAGAGGAGCTTTTCGAGCAAGCTCGAAAAAATCTGGACGCAATTACGCAAGGGCGTATTTGATAGTTGGTTGGGTGGCGTTCATGTAGCACATCGAGGTCAGGGAATTGCAAGTCAATTAATGAAACAACAGCATGAGCATATCAAGACTTTAGGCTTTCACAAAGTTCGTACATATGGAAGAAATACATTCAAAGCTATGCTCATTACCAACCTCAAGCATGGTTTCGATATACGATCAACATTTATTGATGAAAAAGGCAGACATAAAATTATATTTGAAAAATAATTAATTAAGGAGTTTTATACATGAAAGCATATTTAGCAAATGGGTTATTTTCGTTAGGCGATCGTTTTGTAAATGAACAATTGGCAGCAGCTATTCGCGAGGCAGTACCAGGCATCGCATTATATGTACCTCAGGAGAATGAGGCCATCAATGATAAATCTGCCTATGCAGATAGCTTAGCGATTGCCCAAGCAGATTTAGAGATGCTACAGGATAGCGATGTTCTGATAGCTGTATTAGATGGGGTGGAAATTGATTCAGGCGTTGCCGCAGAGATAGGTGCGTTTTCGATGCTGAATCGTCCCATTATTGGTGTGCTAACAGATGTTCGTCAGCAAGGGCGGGACAATATGCAAAAAATAGAGGCACTGATCCGAGATGGGCTAGAGAATCAGTTTGTTTATCGTAATTTATTTGTTGTGGGGTTAGTTAAACGCAATGGCGTGATTACATCTTCTATTGAAGAGGCTGTGAAAGCCATACAAAAACTACAGAACGGGGAGGCATCATGATGCTATTAGCTACATCAGACATGGTGGCAGGAAAAGATATCATGGAAACATTAGGGCTAGTGAAAGGGAATTCTGTTCAATCTAGAAATATTGGTCGTGACATGATAGCAGGTCTTCGCAATATTGTAGGTGGAGAAATGAAGGAGTATGCGGAGATGCTTGTGCGCTCTCGTGAAATTGCCACAGAGGCAATGGTAGAGGAAGCCAAACAATTAGGTGCAGATGCAGTTGTAGGCGTTCGTTATGCTACTTCATCTGTCATGGATGGTACATCCGAAGTATTGGTATATGGAACAGCTGTAAAATTCAAATAAAAGAGTACAAGGACTTTCATTCAATGGAAGTCCTTTTTCAATGGTTAAAAAGTGACACATTCATCTAAAATGCTGTAAAATTTTAGTTAATTATGTCAAAAATACAGTCTATTGTGCTGCTTGAATGGTGATTTATTATAGGATGGGTATAGTACAAATTATACCAATAAAGTAGAAGTTTTATCTTGATTCAGTTTATAGATAATGAGATGAATGCACAAATGGAGTGGGTGTCAAAACACCAACTGAATCAAGATAAAAGCCCAAGTGGAGGTCACAGATTTTGAAGAGAAGCTTTTTGAGCAACTCGCAAAAAATCTGGACGCAATCAGTAGAAGGGCTATTTATGGCCAATGTACTGCAAGCTGGGCATGATAGAAGAAAGAGTGGGATATATGGTAGATTCACAACAAGGCAAAGGCTATCGCGTACTATCGATGTTTGATCGATTGATGGATGGCCAAGGAATCAACAAGAAGCAAGAAGCATTGACACATCAGGTTGGTGAAAAAACCATACAACGGGATATCGATGAAATTCGTACGTATCTGGAAAAGGCTAAGCTAGATTACCATTTACAATATGTACGTACAGAAAAAGTGTATAAATTAATGCATACAAAAAACAATCGTTTATCTAAAGAACAGGTACTAGTCATCGTTAAAATACTGATTGCCTCAAAAGCTCTCGTAAAATCGGATATCGGTGAGATCGTTAATCAACTTCTCTCACGTGTAGCAGACGATCAACTGTTATTAAATGAAAAAATTGTATATGAAGATCTCCATCAAAAAAAGTCATTATTGTCCGTGATATGGGGAATTTCAACAGCCATTCAAAAGAGAAAGGTCATTACAATTGATTATTTACAGGAGGGTGAAGCGATTCCAACTGCAAAAATTTTAAAGCCGCTCGCTGTTATCTTTTCAACACATTATTTTTATTTAATAGGCGATAATCAAGACACCCCAACTGTTTACAGAATGGATCGTATTCAGCATTTTCGTGAAATGACTATCCATTTTGAATTTCCATCTGTACATCCATTACAAGTAGAGGACACTAATGACCTTACTCATATCCGTCTTCTCTATAAAGGCCGTTCTCCTCAAATAGTCTACAGTCGTTTCCCAACAGCCCACCTAGTTTCACAAAACAATCATGAATATGTTTTTGAGGCAGAAGTGTTAGAATATGGCGTGAAAGAGTGGTTGTTAAGTCAAGGAGCCGATATGGAGGTATTAGAGCCAATTGAACTGAGAGAAGAGATTATTGAGACCTTACAAGCTATGCAGCAAAATTATCGTTACATATAAAAACCCGTGTGTACATGCACGGGTTTTTACGTTTACTGAAACAATTGTTTGATAAATGTCGTATCGATATCCTTAGTGAGCTTATAATCTTTCATGTAATTTTCCTCATATAAATACACGAATAAATGCTGGTCATCATCTAAACGCAAGCCAATTTCCCTGTTGTCATTAATTGAGAGTGTTAGCCAGTATGCTTCATGAGAATCAGAATTCGAAAACCACACCTTTTTTAAAGGTAGGTCCTTGAATGGCTGCATCATTTGATTGATTTCTGCTGCGTCAGTAATCGTTACTGTTTTTTCATCTGAGGAACGAATAATTTCAATCTCATGAATTTCCTCCATTTCGAGACGTTCTGTTACCTCTGTTGTAAAATCAGTGTCTCGTGTTAACAGCATTGTCGAGATATACAGAATAAGTAGTGGTAGTAAAATGCCTAGAAGTAGTTTGTATCTTTTTTTCATGCTTGTCTCCTTAAATTCTAAAAATTCACACATATGTATTCTTTTCCACGCTATAATTGAGCATATACTGAAATGATGAAGGAAGGCAATTAAATGACACATAATCATGAAGAAAAAGAACTATTTTACCCAAGTGGAATCATCATGTATCGAGGTGGCGTCAAGAAGAATGATTTCGGTCACGATATTTATGACGGCAAAGGCTCGCTATTTGATCAAGAGGGAGAATTATTATTCGAGGGTGAATTCGTCAATCATATGAAGCAAGGCAATGGCATTATGTATTTGAAAGGACAACTCATTTATCAGGGTGAATTCATACAAAATAAAAAACAGGGTCATGGCATTTTATATAAGGATGGTCATATCCATTATGAAGGTCATTTTCGCAATGACTTAATGGATGGTTATGGTGTTTTATATTATGAAGAAGAAGTAATTCGCCCTTATCAAACACTACGAGCACAGTATCCACATTTAAATCAACCGCAGTATGAGGGTGACTTTGTCCATGGCATGAAAAAGGGAAAAGGCAAGCAATACTATCCAAATGGATTTTTACAATATGAGGGTGATTTTATTTGGCATCATATGCAAGGGGCTGGGAAGCTATATTACCCTACGGAATCACCAACAGCTGAGGAGCTTGCACGTGGTGTAACTAATCTCCACTATGAAGGTCATTTCTTTGAGGACCTAAAGCATGGTAAAGGCAAAGTATATTCTAGGAATGGAATTTTAGAAGCGGAAGGGCAATTTAAAGAGGATATGATGACAGGGCAAGGAACGCTCTATTATGCCAATGGGCAAGCTACCTATATTGGTGACCTCGTTCAAGGCAAAAAACATGGACGAGGCGATTATTATAATGAAGAAGGCAAAATTATCTATAGTGGTGAATTTATCAACGATGAGCGGTTACGCATTACACCTGAAGTCGAGCAAGAGATTGCCAAGCTACAAAAACAATTAGATAGTCTTGTAGGTCTTCCGAATGCAAAGAAGGAATTACATAATTTAATAAACTTTATTAAAATTCAAAGTCTGCGTGTGGATCATGGTTTAACAAGCTTTCCTATTACGTATCATCTTGTCTTCTCGGGCAATCCAGGCACTGGTAAAACAACAGTGGCACGCATTATTGGCCAAATCTACAAGCATCTTGGCGTCCTTTCAAGTGGGCATTTTGTGGAAACAGATCGTGCAGGTTTAGTCGCTGGCTATGTTGGACAAACAGCATTAAAGGTTCAGGAAGTCGTTAACAAAGCAAAAGGCGGGGTACTTTTTATTGATGAAGCCTATTCATTAATGAATGATAAACAGGATGCATTTGGGAAGGAAGCTATTGATAGTTTATTAAAGGCAATGGAGGATCTACGTGATGACTTGGTAATTATTGTTGCGGGCTATACAGAGCTAATAGAAGATTTTTTACAATCTAATCCAGGCTTTAAATCTCGCTTTAATCATTTTGTACAATTTGATAATTTTAGCACGGATGAACTCTATGATATTTTTGCGATGCTTTGTCAAACGAACGATTATCAATTTGGCGAAGCATTTGCCCAACATATGAAAACACAGCTACGTCATATGCCGATTGAAACCATCCCTAATTTCTCGAATGGTCGTTATATTCGAAACTTGTTTGAGAAACTAGTGACGATCCAATCAAACCGATTGATTCAACAGGCAACAATCTCGAGAGAAGAACTCATGACATTTGAGGAGCAGGATATTTTACAGGGCATTGCAGAAAAGTTGTTTGACAATACTTTTTAAGACAAGGAGTAAATTCATGAAAAAGCTATTAGTGTTTATTTTAGTGTGTGCATGTATTTTACCACGACTAGTAACAGTTCATGTTACAGTGAATAATCATATTAATGTACGCCATAAAAACGATAAAAGTTGATGAGTGATGTATAAAGTGGTAATATAAGACAAAACATACGCTAACGTATTTTTTGGAGGGCAATTATGCAAGTAACGAAAGAGGATTGGATTAGAGCGGGTCTAGAGCAATTAACAGAAGCGGGGATTCATAAAGTACGTATTGAAGCACTTGCTCGATCATTAAACATTAGTAAAGGTAGCTTTTATCATTATTTTCGTGATCGTCAACAACTATTAGATGCCATGCTAGACTATTGGGAAAACCATGCAACAAAGGCCATTATTCAAAATATGGAGCAAGTCGATGCTACTCTAGAGCAGCTTTTACGGATAAGTTTTCACAAAAATAAAAAGATGGAGATAGGCATTTATGCTTGGGCCAAATATGATTCAGATGTCGCAAAGCGTATCGTTCAAATAGAGGAGCAGCGAATAGCCTGTGTGGCGACACTCTATCAAAAAAGTGGTATCAGCATAGACGAATCCACTGATCGTGCAAGATTAGCTTATTTAACCTATATAGGCTGGATGACACGATTTGAAGCCAATCCTCATTTCGATCTCGAAAAAATGATTAAGCTGTTAATACAGTAAGAAGGTCTCTCGGAGCTAACATGGGCTTTGAGGGACTATATTTAACGCCAGAACATACGGTAGCGTATGTAAATGGAGAGGAGGTAGAACATGTTTATTTTATCAATTGTCGCAGTGGGACTATTAGGGCTCATTAGTATCCTACATATTTATTGGGCCTTTGGTGGTCGATGGGGTACAGAAGCTGTTATTCCTATGAAAGAAGGCAGCCAACAAGCCGTTTTTACGCCTAGAAAATGGGGAACGCTCTTTGTTGCAATGCTGTTGATGCTAGCAAGTGGTATCATCCTTGTTCAAGGAGGCTTCATGCCATTTTTTCAAGCCTCTATTTTTTCAAAAGTAGGAAGTATCGTTTGTGCGCTAGTATTTTTGCTACGAGCAATTGGTGATTTTAAGTATGTTGGTATTTTTAAAACGATTAAGCATTCCACATTTGCTCAAAATGATTCAAAATGGTATAGTCCTTTATGCTTGTTTCTTAGCTTTGTTTATGTGCTGGTGTTAGTTTAACAGCAATTTTACTTTAATAAGGGGAGCAGAATGGGGGATATAAAATGGAGCAAATGATCTACTTACTTCGCCATGGTGAGACAAATTATAATACACAAGGGAGATATCAAGGACAGCTTGATTCACCACTCACTGAGCGTGGTCGGGAGCAGGTTCAGCAAAATGCGCGCATGCTGAAATCACTCATTGGCGATGCAGATGAATGGACCATCCTATCAAGTCCAATGGGAAGAGCCATGCAAAGCACAGCCATACTTTGTGAAACACTGGGCTATGACAGCAACAAGGTGAGGCAGGATCCACGTTTAACAGAGGTTGCTGTGGGACAATGGGCTGGATTAACCATGGCGGAAATACAGCAACAATGGCCTGCCTTGTTAACGAACACAGATGCCTTCAATTGGTATTTTCGTGCACCAGATGGGGAAACCTATGAAGCTGTTGTAAGCAGATTAACTGCTTTGCTTGAAACGATTCAACCACTTTCAAAAGTGATTATTGTCTCGCATGGCTTAACTGGTCGTATTTTACGCGGCGTCTATGCAAGTCTAAGCAAAGAAGAGACGCTCAAGTTAGAGGTTTCTCAAGATGTAATGTTCAAATTAACAAATAAAGAGATTACAAGAATTAGTTCAAATTTCGATGATGATTTTTACCTGTGAAAATATTTGAGCGTATCCCATTTTTCTCAAGGAATATTCAGAAATGCCGCCTCTTATAATGTGTAGGAGGCGTTTTTTATGAAAAAATGGATGTTAGTAGGCTGTATTTGTATCATGGTTTTCTTATTTTATTATACAAGCAAAACATATGAATTCACGCATCTAGAACTGCCATCATTACATAGTCAAAATGCTTTGTTACTCAATGAACAGGGCGATGTATTATACGAAAAAAATGCGGATGCTATTATTTATCCTGCATCTTTAACAAAGATCATGACAGCCATCGTTGCCATAGAGATGACAGATAATTTACAAACACAAACCATTGTAGAGCCCCAAACGATTGCGAACTATACGGCACAAAATGCTTCGATGGCAGGCTTTCAAGCAGGAGATTTTGTCACGATGGAGGATTTATTGTATGGTACACTCCTTGCCTCAGGTGCTGATGCAACAGGAACACTTGCAGATGCTGTCGCTGGCAGTGAGGACAAATTTGTCACGTTGATGAATAACAAGGCGCAAGAATTAGGCATGCATGACACATATTTTGTTAATACCAGTGGCCTACATGATGAGGCACATGTATCCACCGTGCGGGATATCAGCAAGCTTCTGCGATATGCATTGGAAAATCCTACCTTTTATCAAATATTTACCTCAAAAAACTACACAACCTATGTTCCCAATCAATTAATCATCACAAACTCATTATTTACAAAATTACCGGGTCTAGACAGTCCGATAATAGGGGGAAAAACAGGCTATACCCCGGAAGCAGGACTGTGTCTGGCGACCATAATCGAGAAAGAAGGGAAATCTTTTTTATTCATTACAACCAATGCTCCTAGCTATATATGGAACCCACCCCCACATATTGAAGATGCCCTAACGGCCTTCGAAGCTTTATAGCAGGAAAAATAATGAAAAAACCTCAACTTTTTCATGGTTCCTAACGTCTTAATAGAAAGGGGAATTATATAGCTGAGGTTCGGTGGTGGATAACCAGCTTTTTATAGGAACCATCAAATACGGGGAGAGCTGCTGCTAAAAGTGAGGGAGCAGTTCAAAAAGAGAGGGGAGCCATCTCCAAAAGGTGGCGAACCTGCTCAAAGAGGTGAGAGCCCTCTCCCAGTAAGGAGAAGGTCACTCACCTAAGTCCGTAGGTCGTTTAGCAGCATGAGAAAAAGGAGCTAACAAAAAATCTACAAAATAAGCCACCATCATTTAATTATCATAACCTATGCATAGTTTCTCAGTAAAAAGGGAAGGAGGAATGTATAAGTATTTACTAAAATATGAATTTTAGCAGCATCGTAAAAGGGAATCTAGTTGATTATTACTATTTTATGGCAGGGTTGTTTACTCTATAATAAAAGTTAAATCTTAGCAATTTTTTAGCAAACAGACATGGAAGACATCTAAGGGCGGTGTAGAACAATGAAAAAATTTTTACCCTTTGCCATCGTTTTGACGTTTATGATGTGCATCTTGGCAGGGCAACTTTCAGTAAATGCTGAAGGGTCAGTGGTGATTCACAAGGTAGTCAAAGATACGGTTATTTTTGAAGAAGCTTCTACGAATAGTGCGGAGATCGGGGAACTTTCGAAAGGTAACTTTGTTTCAGTAACAAAAGTAAGTAAAGGTTGGACACATATTCAAACGCCAGAGCAGGAGGGCTATGTCACA
The DNA here is from genome assembly GCF_004332175.1 of Lysinibacillus sp. OL1. Taxonomy (NCBI): domain Bacteria; kingdom Bacillati; phylum Bacillota; class Bacilli; order Caryophanales; family Bacillaceae; genus Lysinibacillus; species Lysinibacillus sp. OL1. The sequence continues at coordinate 26,268 of NZ_SJDS01000002.1, forward strand.
TCTGATGCTTTAGTCAAGTTGAAGTCTGAGGGATACCTAGTCATTCAAAAGGGTGGTACAACATTATTTACAGCGCCAAGTCAACATGCCCAGCATGTAGGACAGCTCTATGAAGGACGAATAATTTATGTATATGGCACAGCACCTGGTGGTTGGTCTTTCGTTCAATATGGCGAGGAGATAGGATATGTAGCGACAAACGCATTAAAAAAACCAGCTCCAACGAAGAAAAAAATTAATGCTGTTGCTGGTGCTGAATTACGTTTAACAGCTAGTCCAAACGGAGAAGTTCTTGGTACACTTCCCAATAAAACAACTGTCCAGTATTACATAACACTTGCTGGTTGGGCTTATGTAGAAGCAGGCGACCAAAAAGGGTATGTCAAAGCTTCTGAGCTAGCCGATATTCAGTTAATAGATAATAAAGTTTATAATAAAGGTGTGCCAGTAGCGAAAGGCGCAAAAAAACGGGTAGCCTTAACATTTGATGATGGGCCAGATGCTAAGGTGACACCACAAATTTTGGCAACGTTAAAGAAATACGATGCCAAGGCTACATTCTTTATGGTAGGTAAAAATGTGTCAAGAAATGCTGCAATCGTTAAACAAGTCTATGAAGCAGGGCATGAAATCGGAAACCATACCTTGAGCCATAAAAAATTAACGACCTTATCAATAGCAGGCGTTAAACAAGAAGTCAATGGCACAAGTAATGCTATTTATGCAGCCATCGGGCAGTATCCAACTGTTTTCCGACCACCCTATGGGGCGACCAATGACCAAGTACGTTCTGTCATGACAATCCCCTCGATTTTGTGGTCGATTGATACACTGGATTGGAAACATCACAATCCAGATAAAATTTTAGCGTATGTCAAAGCCTCTGTAAAAGATGGGAGTATTATTCTAATGCACGATATCCATCAAACGACAGCCAATGGTTTAGAAAATGTTATTCATTATTTACAAAAACAAGGCTATGAATTTGTTACAGTAAGTGAGATATTACAATAATAGAAAAGCTTTGCAATCGTCTACTCAGAACGAATGCAAAGCTCTTTTTTATTTAAATAAATTGATAGTCGTAATAATAATAGGAATCCCAAATACGTCAATTAAAAATGCGCCGACAATCGGTACGACAAGAAAGGCTTTTTTAGAAGGACCGAAGCGTTGCACAACGGCTGACATATTGGCCATGGCATTTGGTGTTGCGCCTAGACCATGTCCTGCAAAACCTGCTACCATAACAGCAGCATCGTAGTTTTTGCCAAGTAATTTAAATAACACAAAAATACTAAATACAACAATAAAGAATACTTGCGCAAAAACAATGATGAATAATGGTAGTGCCAAATCAGCAATTTCCCATAATTTAATACTCATGAGAGCCATGGAAAGGAATACACCTAATGTGACATCTCCAATTAATGAGATGCTTTTCATATTAATGGCTTCAGGTTTGAATTTATCCATAATATTGCGCACTAATACAGCCACAAACATTGCTCCTACATAGCCAGGTAGAACGAAACCTGTTGCTTCTGAGAATAGTGTGCCGACGTACGTACCAACCGCCATACAGAAAGTAATTAATAAGACTTGTGTAAAGAACGAATCCGATGTAATTTGCTCATGTTTATTTTCATATTGGACTTCTTCCGATTCTTGTTCATCTGGTGTTAAATTATATTTACCTACTAAATATTTGACAATTGGACCACCAATTAAGCCACCAGCAACTAGACCACATGTTGCGGCAGCAGCACCAATTGTCATAGCTGAAGAAATCCCTAAATCTTCTAAGGTTTGGCCAAATGCAGCTGCAGCGCCATGACCACCCTCCATAGAAACGGCACCCGCCATCATACCGATTAAAGGATGGATCCCCATAAGTGAGGCCAGAGATACCCCAATGACATTTTGCATTAACGCTAGGAAGCCACATGCTAGCCAGTAGATAATCAGTAATTTACCACCGAGCTTTACAAGTTTAAAGCTTGCACCTAAGCCAATTGTCGTAAAGAAAGTAATCATAAATAAGCTTTGTAAAGAAGTATCAAGTGATATTTCTAAAATACCCGTTGTTTTTAAGATGGTAGCAAGAGCAGCGAACAATAAACCACCAACCACTGGTGCTGGGATACAGAAACGCTTTAAAAAGCCTATTTTATTGATAAGAAAGCTACCTAATGCAAAGAGTGCAACAGCTAGGAATACCGTTGTAATTTGATTAATTTCGATCATGAACCTTGCCCCCTAAGTAAGTTGTTCAGTGCCTCATATACAAAATAGGCACCTAATTTCACTGTACGTCCGTTTTCATCTAATAACGGATTGACCTCACAAATATCAAATGAATGGGTGTGAGGGTGTGAAGTGACTTGTTGCAAAATGGAGCGCACAGTCGATGGGTCAAGCCCAAACGGTGATGGAGCACTTACACCTGGAGCAAATGCTGCATTCAATACATCCATACATAATGTTAAAAGAATATAATCATGCTTATCCATAAAATGTTGTAATGCATCCGTTAATTGTTGTTGGTAGGCTACCGTCATTTGATCCTCATAAACATACTCCACGTTTAATTCATCAGCTTTTTCGAAAAGTTCTCTTGTATTGCCGTAGCGTTGAATACCAACAACAAAATAGTCAGCGTGTGGATCCTGCTCTAAAATTTGACGGAACATCGTACCTGACGAAGGTTGTTCATCATATGGTCGTAAATCAAAGTGAGCATCGATATTGATGATGCCGATTTTAGCTTCCTTTGGTAGAGCAGAACGAACGCCTAAATAATGGCCATACAGCGTTTCATGCCCGCCACCTAGCACCACACATGATAAGTTTTTTTGTAGTACTGTTGCTACGACTTCACCAAGCTCACGTTGGGCTTCCTCTAAAGCATGATTTAGACAAACGATATTGCCAACATCCATAATTTGCTGATCGTCTTCAAATGTCCACGGTAAACTGGCTAAGCCTTCTCGTAGGGCGTTTGGACCATTTGCTGCCCCTACACGGCCTTGGTTTCGACGTACCCCTTCATCGCAGATAAAGCCAACGAGAGCAGCATTTTTCTTATCTGAAGCGCTTACATCATTAATCGCAACTCTTTTTACTTGTTGATGTAAACGAAAGCTGCTTGTATTTGTCGTTGAATCTATTCGGCCTTTCCATTGTTTTTGATCTGTCATTGTGTACATAAACTTATCAACCCCATTGTGAATATTATTGTAGAAAAAGTATTGTTGTAATTCATTATATATTCACATAATTATAATTACTAATATATAATTAATATTAATCTATAGCTTTTAACTATAAATCTGGGAGGTATCTATAGGTGGACATTAAACAATTACACTATTTTATCGCTGTTTCAGAACAGATGAATTTCTCAAAAGCCGCAGAAAGACTGCATATTTCGCAGCCTTCCTTAAGTAATGCGATCAAAAAATTAGAACAAGAGATTGGCTCCCCTTTATTAGAGAGAAATACTAGAAATCTGCAATTAACAGAAGCTGGAGAGTTACTTTTTGAACGAGCAAAAGTTATTGTAAAAAATATGGAAGTGCTAAAAATCGAAATGGATGAAGTGATTGTTCATGGCACGAGAGACATCACCATTGGTGTCATGGAATCTATTAAGCATTGGCTGCCAAAGGTAATCGCCAACTATAAAAAAGACTATCCTCACATGAAAATTCATTTAGTCGATATTTTAGGTAGTAAGCGGGTGAAAAAATCCTTGAAAAGCTATAAAACTCATTTAATCATCACCAATCAGCTAATGGATGATCCAGAGTTGGAAGTTCAAACTTTATATGAAGAACGGTTGGTCGCAGTATTACCTTTACATCATCCGTTAGCCCAAAAGGATACTTTAACCATCTCAGATATTTGTGAAGAACCATTTATTATTAGTACCGAGGGCTTTCAAACAAGACGAGATATCTTAACGTCATTTGAACAGGCTGGTAAAAACATCAATATTCAATTTGAAATTGAGCGTTTTGAAACCGCTGTATCGCTTGTACGAGAACATTTAGGAGTGACCATATTACCTGAAAATTACTTGCAAGGACCGACTGCTAAAACGATTGTAAAAAAAGAAATAGAGGGTCTGAATTTAAGTCGCAATGTCTATCTAGTGTACTTAAAAAACCGTCATTTACCATTAGCCATCCGACAATTACTGAAGGATATAGTACAGTTTTTTGAAAATAAATGATGTAAGTCCATAGTAATGAATTTTCTCTTTTGTTAGAAAATTCAAAAATAGAACATTGCTTTACTAGAAAAATAGCGGTAACATTTATTGTAAGAATGAAAATGAACATTCATTCATTTTGCAAAGTTCAAGCAAAGGGGGTATCTTCTAATGAATTTTTCCTATAGTGAAAAAGTTGAGAAGTTACAGGACAAGCTGACGAATTTTATGGCGCAATACATTTATCCAAATGAGGCCGTTTATGCTGCACAGGTTGAGGCAATGGAGGATCGTTGGGGAGCGATTCCACCGATTATGGAGGAGCTGAAGCAGAAGGCGCAACAGGCAGGTTTGTGGAATTTATTTTTACCAGATAGTGAATATGGGGCAGGTTTAACCAACTTAGAATATGCACCTTTATGTGAAATCATGGGCCGTTCACTTCTGGCCCCCGAGGTGTTTAACTGTAATGCACCTGACACAGGCAATATGGAAGTACTTGTACGCTATGGAACGGCACAGCAAAAAAAACAGTGGCTAGAACCATTATTACGAGGTGAAATACGGTCCTGCTTTGCGATGACGGAGCCAGCCGTTGCATCCAGTGATGCTACAAATATTGAGGCAAGCATTGAACGCGATGGAGATGAATACATTTTAAATGGCCATAAATGGTGGACAACTGGTGCTGGGGATCCTCGCTGTAGGGTGGCTATTTTTATGGGCAAGCATAAAGATACAACGGCTCCTATCCATGAGCAGCAGTCTATGATTCTTGTACCGATGGATACACCAGGAGTAAAAGTGGAGCGTATGCTAACGGCTTTTGGCTACGACCATGCGCCAGAAGGACATGGTGAGGTTACATTTACCAATGTGCGTGTACCGGTGGAAAATATTTTATGGGGTGAAGGTAAAGGCTTTGCCATTGCGCAAGGCAGACTAGGACCAGGTAGAATTCATCATTGTATGCGTCTTATTGGTGCCGCAGAGCGTGCATTAGAGGAAATGTGTGTGCGTGTACAAGCGCGGCAGGCATTTCATCGACCACTAGCAGATCAAGGGGTAATGCGGGAGCGCATTGCAGAATCTCGGATGGATATTGAGCAAGCAAGACTTTTAACATTGAAGGCTGCTTATATGATGGACACAGTAGGCAACAAAGAGGCAAAAGCTGAAATTGCTATGATTAAGGTAGTTGCTCCAAATATGGCACTCAGAGTCATTGATCGAGCTATCCAAGCATTTGGTGCTGCTGGGGTAGGTCCCGATACAACGCTTGCTGCACAATGGGCTAATTCTCGTACATTACGTTTAGCGGATGGACCAGATGAGGTGCATCGTAATACCATTGCTAAACTAGAATTGAAAAAGCATGCCAACAAACAAGAGGAGCTGGTGAAATGACGGTCCTAGAGTTATTTAGCTTAAAAGGTAAAACAGCGATTGTGACAGGTGGAGGACGTGGACTCGGTGCGCAAATTGCTCAAGGATTTGCAGAGGCTGGAGCCAATGTGGTCTTATGCTCACGAAAGGTGGAGGCATGTGAGGAGGTTGCCGCTGAGCTCGAAAAGCTTGGTGTTCAAGCATTAGCTCTAGCCTGTGATGTCACAAAGCCTGAGGATATTGCCAATGTGGTAGCCCAAACGATTACAACATTTGGTAGAATTGATATTTTAGTCAATAACAGTGGCGCATCATGGGGAACACCTGCCATTGATATGCCCTACGAAGCCTGGCAAAAAGTATTTGATGTCAATGTCAACGGGACATTTTTATTCAGCCAAGCCGTTGGCAAAATTATGCTAGAGCAGAAAAGCGGCAAAATCATTAATATTGCTTCTATTGCTGGACTAGGTGGGACGCTACCAGCCTTTATGGATACGATTGCCTATAACGCGAGTAAAGGGGCTGTCATTACTTTAACGAAGGATTTAGCCGTCAAATGGGGGCCACATGGAGTCAATGTCAACGCTATTGCACCAGGTTTTTTTCCTACGAAAATGTCCAATGTCTTAATCGAACGTGGACAAGACTATTTGATGGGTGTTACACCGTTGAAACGCTTAGGCTCCGAAAATGATTTGAAGGGCGTAGCTTTATTTTTAGCAGCACCAGCTTCGGACTATGTAACTGGGGATGTCATTGTAGTAGATGGGGGCATGAGCTCCATTATTTAAGGAGGGAGATAGAATGGATACGATGCAAGTAAGGTCAAGTGAACGTTTGGATGTTGATAAACTACATGCCTTTTTAGAGAGTTATTTCACTGAGCTTCCACAGGGGAAGCTTGAAATAGCACAATTTAGTGCAGGGCATTCCAATTTGACGTATTGTTTAAAAATAGCTGATTTTGAAGCTGTTCTACGTCGTCCTCCGCTTGGACCAGTTGCCAAAAAAGCGCATGATATGAAGCGGGAATTTACGATTTTATCGGCACTGCATCCATTTTTACCATCGGTTCCAAAACCATATGTCTATGTAGAGGATCGAGACATTATCGGGAGTGATTTCTTTTTAATGGAGCGCAAAAAAGGAATCGTCCTTGATACACATTTTCCAAAAGGCACAGAACCAACAGAGGAGCTAGCACGTCAATTGTCCGAACTGATGGTTGATTCTTTAGTTGCATTACATGCTATTCCTTATCAGGACACTCCGCTAAAGGATATCGTGAAGCCTGACGGATTTCTTGAAAGACAAGTATATGGCTGGATTGAGCGTTATGAAAATGCGAAAACAGCAGAACATGCAGAAGTAGCGATGTTAACAGATTGGTTAAAAAACAATCTTCCGTCCAATCATGAGGCAACCATTATTCATTACGATTATAAATTGAATAATGCAATGTTCTCCGAGGACTATACCGAAATGATTGGCCTTTTTGATTGGGAGATGGCAACAGTAGGGGACCCACTTGCTGATGTTGGTGTAGCAATGAGTTATTGGATGCAAGCGGATGACCCGAAGATGCTATTATATGCACTTGGTGAACCACCAGTAACTGTATTACCAGGCTTTTATACCCGACAGCAATTTATTGATCGTTATGCAGAGAAAAGTGGGCGAGATGTGTCAGCTATTCATTATTACTGTACATTTGCTTATTTTAAATTAGCCGTTATTTGTCAGCAAATCTATTATCGCTATGTTCAAGGACAAACGCAGGATGATCGCTTTGCTCAGATGGATAAAATGGTCGCTGCCCTCATACAACAAGCTTCTCAATCAATATGATTTTATGGAAAAACGGTTACTTTTAATAAAGTAGCTGTTTTTTATAGCCCAATATAACAGATTATCCGACATTAATTTATATAATTATTTATACTAACTCGCACAAAATTTACTCAAAAAACATAATAAATCACGTACAAGAAATTAAAAGAGGAGGGAACGTTTGTTCTTTTAGGTGGGAGTGTTAATCAATAACTATTTATTGTTTTTCGATAAAAATAATTGACTTGCAATAAAAATAACGCTATCATCAATTACAACAAGGATTTAACAAATGGAGGAAGAAATAATGGGGAAATATTTACTTGCCACAATTCCGATGATCATGGGGATCGTATGTTTATTTATAAAAGGCCTTATAGGAGATGAGATACTAGCAGATGGTACGATAGTGGAGAAAAACTTCTTTTTAATTCCATTGAGCTATTTATTTTTCTTTAGCGGTATACTTACATTCTTGATTATGGCGTTATCTTCTACATTCAAAAAGCAAACTTCCATATAATAATGCTAAAAACAGGCTCTAAATAGGGCCTGTTTTTTATAACCATGTTTGATCTAGCTTATCACTGTAGTAGTGAATAGCTTTTTTATAATCTTGAATGCCTTGATGATTGGCTGTGCGTAATATCGTGTTCAATAATGTTTCCATTGATTTTGCATGTTCGCCAAGATTATAGAGTGTCATGGCATAGAAGACCTTGATTTGCTCAGCCTTGGGGAACTCTTGAATGGCTTGTTCAAAGATCCGTTTTGCTTGCTCGTATTGTCCTATAGTCCGATAGGTGCTTCCTAAACCAAGATAGGCATCCACTAAAACTTCTGCTTCTAGCCCCAACTTTATCGCTTCTTCGTAGTGCGGAACAGCCTCTTTTTCCTGCCCTAAAGAATCAAATGTCCAAGCACATTGAAATTGATAATAAGCATTTTGAGGCTGTTCCTTGACCAGTGCCACCATACATTGATTTGCTTCCTCAAGCTGTCCGTTTTTTCTTAATGTAAGTATGTGTTCTAATTGTTTGTCCATTATATTTAACCTCTTCTTTACTATAAGTAACTTACCATTCATAAAAACAATCTTCTATCTGCAACTCAAATGAATCAGCTATTCGCTTAATTTCTCCACAATCATGATCGCAAATAAAAACATGGCCTGATGGATCGATGAAAATGGGATTACCCCCACCATCCATTGAAATAACATAGCTCGTTTCTAAAACATTTGGAGATAGGAACTCTTTATATTGTTGACGGAAATCCAGTGTTAAATCGACAACGGTTTCGTTTCCTAGACTTGAGCCGTTAGAAAAAGCATGGATTGCTATACCTGCATATGCCCCACCAAACGTTTCAATGAACGCTACGTAGTCGCTGTGAAATTGTACATGAAGTTGTTGCTGTGCCTCTATGATTTCCCTTTGACTTGCAGGTTTACCCACTAACGTTTGATGCTTCTCATTAAATAAAAATAACCGCAAACGCTTTATTAGATCTTCCCTCATAGACATTCTCCTTTTATTCAGTATACACGATCCTTCATTGCTAGGAATCTATGGGAATGCTATTGTTAATGTAAATAATAACATCTACTGGGGTGATAGAATGCTAGAGCGTTCAATGGAAAAAACACGGGAAAATCAAGAGGGAAGGGAGTGATGATACAAAAATAGAAAAGAGGATGAAGATAATGACATATCAAAAACTTATGTGTGATGGATTTGAATTAAACTATTGTATAAAGGGGCAAGGCCAACCAATTTTAGTGGTGGGGAGTAGTGTTTATTATCCACGTCTGTTCTCAGAAGACTTTTATCAACATTTCCAGGTGATTTTTTTAGATCATCGAGGTTTTGGTAAGCCAGCTCAAGCATTTACGCAAGAAGATTATACATTGGACAAAATAGTGAAGGATATGGAGTATGCGAGACAAATCCTACAGCTAGATAATTTAATAGTGTTAGGACATTCAGGACATGCATTTATGGCAATGGCGTATGCCAAAGCTTATCCCCAGCATGTTCAAAAACTCGTACTCTTAAATACAGCAACATCGAATAGTCAAAAAAGACAGCAACAAAGCTTATCTTATTTTGAGGCACATGCAAGTAAGGAGCGTAAACATCAATTTGCGCACGAAATAGCCTTATTGGAGCAGGATCTAAAGAAGGAGCCTGAACGACGCTTTGTTCATATGTGTATTCGTATGGGGGCGCATAGTTTTTATGATTTTATGTTCAATGCTACCTCTATGTGGGTTAACGTTCATCCGAATATGGAAATTATTGATTATCTATGGGGAGTAGCTTTTGCGGAGCAGAACCTTTTACAACAAATGCTACAAGTTAATAAGCCAATTTTTTTAGGTCTAGGCAGGTATGATTATTTAGTAGCCCCTATTTCATTATGGGATGCAGTAGATCATATTCCCCATGTAAAGAAAGTCATTTTTGAAAAAAGTGGTCATAATCCAATGTTTGAAGAGCCTGTATTTTTTAATGAACAACTAATTCAATGGATAAACGAGGGGTAGTCGAATGGCTGGTTATGCTTGTATAGCAATTAACCAGCCTATTTTAATAATAAAAAGAGAAAAGCCAAAGTATCAACTACCTCAACAAGTTTTACGTATTGCATCAATGTTTTGACAGTCCATAATGACAGGCCGTGCCATATCATCGATTTGAAGGAAGTACCCGCAGCAGCTGTGCGGAATAAGATAAATAAAGTATATTCCTAGAAATTGGCTGCCATCTGAAAGGTATACATCTACTAAAGTCCCTGGTTCAAAACATTCTAAGTGACTACAAATACAGCTTTGACAATGCTTTTCAATTTGATTTTGTTTCTGATATTTTTTTTCAAATTGGGGACTATTATAATATTTTATTTTATAAGAATCTTCCTCAATAATAGGATGCTCTACGCTGGGAGAGTGACCAAAGTAAACATTCTTTGATTCACAATAGCATTTAGAAAATTTATGATAATTGTTAAATTCCCAATTCATTCGTGTTAAATATCTGTTTCCATCCATTTCTAAAACGCTCCTTTATGATTACAATGTCATGCTAGCATGAGTCATCTATTTCTAGTCTATGTTAAAGAGCCCTTTAGGAGATGGTAAAATGTCCATTTATCTGTACAATATAAGAAAAGACTAAACTCATTAGTAGAGTTTAGTCTTTCAAATTGTAATCGCCTTTCAATAAGCCGTATATCTCTAAATCAACAACACCCTTACCAGACCATAATGAAGCTTGTCTCAAAAGACCTTCTTTTGAAAATCCATTTTTTAACAAAACCTTTTTCGAGGGTTCATTTAAAGGCATGACTTCTGCCTGTATTCGATTAACATTTACCTCTTCCAATAAAAATTTTACGATTGTTGCAACTGCCTCTGATGCAATGCCTTTTCCCCAGGATGCTTCAGCTAAATAGTAACCGATTGTTACCATATCTACTTTTTGATTAAAGTCCATCGCTTCGATAATCCCTACTAGTTTTTCACGCTGTGATATTTCGAAGATCCCCCATTTAATCCTGCTTTTCTTCGTATAATCACGTTCAAAATGGCCAATCATTTTTTGAACAGTTTGAAGGTTATGTTTTGGGATGATGCCACAATACTCAAATACCTTGTCATTATCATAAATAGCAAATAGCTCTTGTATATGTGAGTCTTCAATTTTTTTAAATTGTAAAGTAGCTGAATGTAGGGTAGGGAACTGCTTAAATACTTTCTCAATAATCATCGACCTTGCTCCTTTATTATTCTTTAATGGGAATGTAGATTTTCATTTTCATCTCCTGTGGATAGATCGATTGCATGACATCGGTTATTTCAAAATCAGGACCCGTATCGCGCTCATAATTAGAATTCGGCAACCATACGCCGTAAATGAAACGTCTTGTATTTTGAATTCCTTCCGTAGTGCTATTCAATGTAAACTCCGCATATTTACCAGCAGGAATTTCAAGGTGGGTGAAGCCTATCTCTATTCGCTCCTCAAATGTTTCGACTTCCTCTCCTACAATAAAGGAAAATTGACCATTCTCCTGAAAGTTTGTAGAAATGCCATACGCCATATTAGGGGCTACCTTATGTGAAATTCGCTCATAATAATGCTGCTGACCAAAATCCAAATAAAAGCCAGGTATTTCTGCATAGTACTGTTCGTCTTGTAAGGACGTTTTGTATTCATAGCCTGTAATACGTTTTTTAGATAAGTGAAGTATTTCCGGTCGCTGCATAGGGAGCTCTCCTTCCAGTTTATAATCCAAAAAGTTTATTTTGGTTTGAAATGGTATGGAGTTGGCTCCTTTTCGGTATTTAGCAGGTGTGACACCAAAATACTGAACAAATGCCCGTGTAAATGCCTCCTGAGAACCATATTGAAAGTTGATTGCAATCTCAAGTATATTCTGCTTTGTTGTTGCTAATAAGGAAGCTGCTTCAGAAAGTCTCCTGTTGCGAATATACTGCTGCACAGAAAAACCTGTAATGGCTTGGAAAAGTCGTTGGAAATGAAATGCTGAAAAGTAAGACTGAGAAGAAATATCTGTAATCGTTAACTTTTCATGTAGGTTTTTCTCAATAAACTCTATGGCGTTTTGAATTCTTTCAAAATAATCCATACCATCATCCTTTCTTAACTCAATGGTACCGTTTAATGGGAAGGGTTTTTTGATAATTTGTGCTAATTTGTACATTAAATTGTAATGTATAGGAAATCAATAGAAACATTGATTAAAACAATAAATAAATGTATAATTTAACTAAATTTACAAGAAAGTGAGTGATAGATGATGATAGTCAGCTCTGTTTTCCCATTGAATATAATAAAGGTGCGGGAGAATAAATAGATTAGTTGATTTCTTCCGCAAACAATCGGAGGAGAATATATGTACAAAAATTACGGACCGTTAAGCACAGCACTTTATGATTTTACGAAACCAGTTGGATACTCGCTTGGTGGAGATATTGAATATTATCTAGAACGACTGCAAGGTGTAAAGGGGAAGATTCTAGAAGCAGGGGTTGGTTCTGGACGTTTCTATATTCCTTTTATGGAAAAAGGCTTTGATATAGAGGGAATTGATCATTCCCCAGAAATGCTAGCATCCTGTCGAAAAAGATGCCAAGAACGAGGATTGACGCCAGTGCTGTATGAAGGGAATGTTTGCCAATTCACCTTAGGTCAACAATACGAAGCCATTGTTATGCCTACAGGCTCATTTTGTTTAATTGAAAATCATCAAGAAGCACTATCAGCTTTAACCTCTATGTATCAGCACCTTGTCCCTGGTGGGAGACTCCTAGTAGATTTATTACTTCCTACAGACTGGAAAACAGGAGAAATTACGACATCTTACCATCAAATTTCACAAGATGAAGGAATTGCCCTTGAAAGAAAATCGATTGCCATGAATTGGGTGGAGCAATATACGCTGATGGTTTTAAAATATGAGAAGTGGCAACAAGGCACATTAAGTGATACGGAACTGCAAAAGTTTTTATTACGCTGGTATGGGATTGAAGAATTTAAGCTTTTATTACAAAGTGTGGGCTTCTCTGCAATAACTTGTTCTGCGAATTATAAGTTCCTTCAACAACCAACTGAAGAAACGTCACTCATAACGTTTGAAGCGGTACGTTAATTAAAATGACCAGTACTCCTTAAAAGAGTACTGGTCATTTTTACGAATTAGTCAAGTTTTAATTTTGTTGCAGTTCCTATTCCTTTTGTATGCACATCGACTTCAATTTGAACTTCAAGATCTGGATAGAGGGTCAGCCAGTTCTTTTTAATTCGATTCCATGCTTGATAGTCCTCTCGGTGTAGTACATTACTAAATTTTAATAAATCGGCTTGATAGGTTTGTTGAATTGTTTGAAGTGTACGTTCTAATCGCTCTTTGATTTGTCTGCTCGTTTCTTTATTTAAAGCATCGATGGTTTTTGATTTTGTTAAATCCAATGGACAACTTATCTCTGCAACGTTTTGCTCAATATCAAGTTTGATGGAAATCGAGGGTACATCATTTTGAAAATGACCCGTCATTTTAGTAGAAGAATTAATAATTTCTGTTGAGATTTTCCCTTCTTCAGGACAAGCAATAATTTCAAATGTACTTTTTATATTATTATTTAAAAAATTATAGTCTCTGCTTTCTTGTTCTGTTAAATAGCCGATGAGCTTATAATTTTTAAAAATGGCCAGTCCACCATATTTTAATTGTGCAGGGCTATCCATTTTTTCTATATTCGAGCTAAAATCTCCAGCATCCGCATCACCGTATATATGAATAGAGGGTAAGACGGCACTATGATCAATACTGCCTAACGATTGAATTAAATCATCAAGAATAACAGATTCTGTAGTGCCCCATACTGCTTCAGAAACCTTTAATGATTTAAACATTTTGCTAGCAGGCACATCCTCTAAAGGGGTTAAAACACTTAATATTTCTTGTGCAGTCGAATCATGAGAAACAATAAAGTTAAAATCACTTCGTCCTTCTGGGTCTCTTTGAAATAAATCTAAAATGCTATTCATACCTTCCTCAGCCATTTCTTCACCAATAATAATAATTTGGGCATGCGCATAATAAGGCTTTCTAGGTGTTAGCGCTGTTAATTTTCGAATGGCATCAAATAATGATTTACCTTTTGCATGGTAGGTAAAAACAGGGACTTGAATGCCAGATGCTTTGTTCGAAGCCACTTGACTTGGATTAACAATCTGAACAGAAATTTCGAATTGCTCGTCCGATTTATCCACACCAACAGCCGTAACAATAGCTAGTTCGTTTAACTCCCGCTTATTCCAGCATCCACCTAGTAAAAGAAGTACTGACAGCAATAGGATGAATGATACCTTGTGTTTAATGGTGGACACCTCCTCTAGGAAAAGAAGACATTTCGGATACTATTAAGGATAAGCAAAAGACAGGCAAAATAATCAATAATGACAATCTCAATGAATCTTTTTGAAGGAGAATAAAATGAGAAAACAAACTGTGAAATGGAGGTAAGAAAAATGAAACAATCCTTATTTAAAGGTGTAGAGGCCATTTTTATTCCAATAAAAGATCCTAAATTATCGGCTAAATGGTATGAGGAAATACTCGGATTTAAGCTTCAATATATAGAAGAGGGCGCAGCAGTTATGAAAATCACTGAACAATCCCCCACGGTCATTTGCTTAGTAAAAGCTAAGGAGCATCAGCCATGTCATTTTCCAGACAATCACTTTGGTGTGGGGAAATATGTGAACTTCCTTTCTCAAAATATTGAAGAGACCTATTTATTTCTAGTGGATCATCATGTTCAAGTCGAGGCTTTAGAAGGAGAAGGGGACACCAAATTTTTTACCTTCTATGACCCTGATGGGAATCCTTTAGGTGTTTGTCAATCATTATAAGCGGGTCACTGCGTTAACAGTGACCCTAGTAACAAATCTAGGAGGTGTAAGGCTAATTAGCTTTACACTACTATAGTATACTAATTCTCTATATTGAAATAGTTAATTGCCTGGGTAATAAAAAGAAAATTTAGAATTTTATAAAATTGAATGGGGTGGACCTATTTTTTAACAATATGCATGTAATGGATAGTTTCAAAAGCACATAAGTAATCTGTTCGATTTTGAAAATACAGCTCTTGAATCGCTGTAGGAGATAGATGTTCATATATAAGCAAACCTAATCGATCTAGCATCCTCTCCATGTCCTCATAAGCATAGCATGATTTCATTGGTTCACCACCAACTGCGGCCATTTTGACCATGTTTTCTACTCTATTGGAGAGTCCTTTTTCCGTGAAGAGTGTTTCATCACCATAATCCAAGACAATGGAACTACCTGATGGAACTAAGGCAAATAGATGATTGAGTAAACTTGCTAATTCATCTTTTGTTAAATAATAGGACACACCTAACAGACTAAAAAATGTTTTTTTAGATTGAAAGCCTTGCTCTGAAAATAATTGAGATTGAAATTGCTTTGTAAAATCCATTGGTACAAAATGCAGATGATTCAAGAGGGGGAGAGAAGCTTCCTGTAATCTTTTTATTTTGGATGTCTGTGTTGTGGGATAATCCACCTCAAAAATTTCCAGCATGGTTTGTCCTTGTTGCTGACGATATGGAAAAGTATCAAAGCCAGCACCTAAGATGACATATTGCTCGACACCAAGCTGTATTTCGCTATGCAAGACCCTTTCACAATAAGCAGCACGTGCCAAAGGAGTCGGAGAGAGTTGAACCTGTGTAATCCATTTTATTAATTCCTTTGAATCGTCTTTAAACTTTGTAGCGATATCTTTATTAAAAAATGCAATGCCTTGTATCAGATTAGCTTGAATATTTTGATATTCTTCTTGTGAAATCAATTCCTTGGCTAAATAATCATCAAAAATTTTCGGCGTATCAAATTGGCTATGGTAGGCTCTACTAAAGGCAGCAACTAATGAAGTGATACTAGATTTCTGTTGATTCATACCAACACTCCTTAACAAAAAAATAGGATTCCCCTGGCCAGGAGAATCCTATTATATATAATATTTATTTAAAAGTAAATTTTAGCATAAAAATATTTTTTTGTCAAGTTATAGATACTGAGAAAGAGGAGTAATATGAAAAAATTTAAAATAGGCTTATCTTTACTCTTAGCAGTAATTGTTAGTGGTATGCTTATTACATGGAAAGATCAACGCTATTCTGCTATTGATCTATTAGAAAATGCTAATTTTCATGTGGAAAATTCCACTGTTACGCTACATCGTATAGATACAGATACAGAAGATATCTTTTCTGAAATGAAAATATCAAAAGAAACACAGCAAGAATTGATACAGTCTTTTCAACAGGTAACATTCAAAAAAACAGCCATAAAAACTATTGATTACGATTACCGAATGACAATTTCACTCCATACAAGCTACCCGATGTTCATTGATTCTAAAAATAAAATATTGGTTCTCCTTAACACAAATGAAAGCTTTGAAATGATAGAAGATCACGTTTTTTTTAGTCTTTTAGAAAAAGCAATGGAAGATTCACAGAATTAGTTAGTATCCAACACAAGCTATAAGTAGGGATACAGCATAGATCTTCCCTGTGAATTATGTAGATGAACCAACTGGGAATGGTGAATTTCACACCTCCTTTTATAGTGTCCATTCTGATGAAGAACTCGGTATCTGATATGAGGTGAAAAATAAAGGCACACAACAATTTAACTGGAGTGTCACGGCTTCGGAAGGGAAAATATGGGCTAAAGGTAGAGTAGCTGCTGAAGGACAAACATCTTTACTGGAAAAGGAAGCCTATATAAGTCAGAGGGAGCGTGTGCTATGTCAATTAGTATGGTGGATGGAGCTAACGGCGTGTTTGATTTGCCATTTAATTAGTAGAGTAAAAAATTTTTAAGAATGTGTAACTTTTTAAAACATCAGCCGTCTAACTCATCAGTAGAATACAAAGAACTAAAGCAAACTAGTAACATTCACTTTTCACAAAAGGGCCAGGATTCACATTTTGTCGTGTTTCCTGGTCTTTTTGTGGTGGTAGTCCTATAATTTAACGAAAAAATAAAGAATTTATGAAACCTTTAGCCTGTTCATTCGTATTGTAATTTGAATCTAAAGCTAGACAAGATTTAGTAAGATTCACTTTCACTTAAAAGACTAGAGCTTACATCATCATGTGAGAGTCTAGTCTTTTTTGTATGGTTGTTCAGTATAATATGTTAATCTATGAATGAAGATATTTCATAGTCTTCAACCTAAACGCAAAATGGCCAGTTCTCTTTAAAAGAGTGACTGGTCTTTTTGTTTAATGTTCCTTTAGCAGACGTGTTTCTTCAGCATGTTTTATGAATAGCACGAAAAAGTTAGTAGCTTCACCTATCATAGTTAAAACCATAGAGACCTGTATGGTTGTAACAGCGCATGTCTTGCTTGTATTGCTTTTCCATCACTATGCGAGAATGATGAAGCGGATTTCATGCTTTTAGCAGAAATTTTTCAGTTAGAGCAGGGGGAGCATTGTTATCAATTTCAGTTTGTAGAAACATTCTTTAAATTATGTGAAAATAGCAAACAGTCACCCACCTATACAGTGGGGCTGTCATTGGTAAATGACCCTGTGTCATGAGCTACGGTTAGTCATTTATGAGATTTCGTTATTTCTTATTTTAATGAAACTAAGAAAGACTTAAAATTTGATAGAATGATTTATTTTCTCGAAAAAGCATTAATTCCCCCTAAAATCCTATTGGAAAATATTTTAACTTGTTCAGCGCCTCAAGTTGTCGTAGTATTATAACGAATCAAAACTAAGTAAGTTAGTAAGATTCACTTTCACAATAAAACCAGGTGCTCCCCAAAAGAGAGCATCTGGTTTTTTGTTTATATACGATATAGCTGTATACTTAGCGATACCCGATCCATATTGCCTAAGCACACAGTGATTATTTTTTCTCAGCTGCAATGATTAAAAACATAGGTCTCCGTAGTTCATCCTGCATGTCCGGAATATTTTTTAGCATTTCCTCTGAAGGCATAGGTTCCTTCACCGCACTTATCGTAAATCCAGCTTGTATTAAGACATTCATATAAGTAGACAGTGTGCGATGGTATTTAATAACATTTTCGGTAAGGAAGGTCGTTTCTCGAATGCCTTCTATCTGATAATGATCAACTGCCCAATGCAGGCGGTTGCCATTCTCATCGTAGACCCAATCTTGTTCATTGCGTGATGTGTATATAGGATGCTCTACAGAAAAGACAAATGAACCATTAGGTTTTAGATAAGCATAAACCTTCTTACAAAGTGCTTCGAAGGATTGTACATAGTGAATCGCTAATGAACTAATTACTACATCAAATTGAGAAGCGGAGAAATGGATATCTTCGATCGGCATCTTTAAATAGGTAATAAAAGGATCATTCGTTTTTTCCTGCGCTTTTTGCAGCATTTTTTCTGATAAATCCACACCAATTACTGATTTTGCCTGTTGTTCACGGGCATAGCGACAATGCCAGCCGAAGCCACAGCCTAGATCAAGTACGGTCTTATCCTGGAAATCTGGAAGAAGTGCTTTTAATACGTGCCATTCACCTGCCGCGTCTAGTCCTTGAACGGAACGTGGCATTTTTTCATATTCGGAAAAGAAATTGATTTCATCATATTTATTTTGTTTCATGTATAGAACACTCCTATCAATTAAATTCGCCCCCTAAATCTACTGACAACCTAGGAGGCTAGCTATCTTCTTCTAACCATTGTTCCACCTCATGTAACTATTTTTTTTACTATAACACATGATCATTCAGGCGTACCTAAAAAATAGGAGAAGAACAGACTTGGCGTCACTTGATTATGAGTAAGAAATAAATAATGAAGTATTAGAGGAAGCCGAATACACTCCTCGTCAAATCAAAAAGATCCCATCTCTAAAATTTAGAGATGAGAGCTACTGTCCTTTATATACTTTTAATCTAACCACTTAATTGAACAATCGTTAAGGAGCGGTTAGCATAACTAGCGACGAAGGAATCTGAAGCTGCACTGGCTCCCACCACATCCCCTGCGGCTAATGTAGCTTGGACCACATAGGCCGAGCTACTTCTATTGACAACATTAAAGACTGCAATGCCGTTTAGAAAAATCGGTTGACCATTGACGGTAATGCTAACTGTGAAAAATGGTTGATCAGGATCAGGGGCTGCTGTTGCTTGCGCATTAATCGAAATGGTGATTTGATAGACACCGTCATTTTGAACGACCAATTCATTCCCAGATGGGCTAACCGTAACATTTGATAGCGGACCAACCACTTGGAAAGTGACGGGTATTGGATCAGGTGATAAAAGGCCCAATGTATCTCCTCTAAGGGATCCATACGCTAAAGCACTTCGATCTGGTGAAGGGACAGGAACAACAGGACCAAGAAGCGCAACAATTTTTGGGGAATATTTCATTTCATTTGGACAACAGTTCTGACATGTATGTTTACCGAACATTCTCTAACCCTCCTCTATGCTCTCAATATAAATATTATATTCAACTCTCTTATCTTTAATAGAACCGGCACCTAGGCTACAGATTAGATAAAACCTAAAAACACTAGTATTTTTCTGTTAAGTAGTTACTTGTTGATGGTGTCCATTTTGTTAGAAGTATTCCAAAGTTTGAGATGTTATTTCAACTCATATAAAAAGAAAGCCAAGTATCAAGTCTGGGCTTTCCTTAGTTAGCGGTATTAAAAAAGCTACTTTCTCGCCTGAATCAAGGTGAACCAACTTTTTCCATTGAATGTACCAGAAACTCTGTATATGGGTTGATAGAAATCTTTTGTATCATACATATACGAGAGCTCTATTAAATCGACAGTAAGCTGATCGCCTTTTTTTATCAACAGTTCTTCTTCTGTTACGAGTGCATTATATTTTATCTGTGGAAATTCGCCCTTCTTAATTCGCTCATACACCTCTGCAGGTGACAAAATATTTACTTCACGGATCAATTGATGCTCATGAATATTATACGATAATGAATACAAACTACCATCTGGTTTCAAACCGAGCTCTACCTCACCAAGCCAATAATCTTGGTTCAATTCAGCTTGGTCAGGAAGCGTCCATTCAAATACGCCATTATCCAAGGCTGTAAACTCCCCATCTTTAGGAAGGAGAGAAAGCTCATCCATCATACTCTTTGCCTTCTTCACAAGTGTCTCTTGCACAGCTAAAGAAGGTTGCACGGGCGTATAAAGATCGTCTGTTAGCGACCAATTTCCCTCTGAATTAATAAATAGCGTATACGAGTTCTCGGCTTTATCTTTCAATAAGAGCTCACGATCACCACGAATATCCTGCCGACTTAACTCTGATAAATCCAATTTCTTTTGCAACAAAGTCTCAACTTCATCTGTATGAATTATTTTTTTATACACGGGGGCAACGGTAGATGCTGTATGTAAATCTAATGAGGTGGTTACATCAACATCCGACATATTTAATTTTGTGTAGGCATTAATTGCTAAATGACCAAATTCCTGTTGAGCGTAGACAATCATCATGCCAATAAAAATCAAACCCATCATGAGAGGAATGGCTAGGTTTCCGATCAAACTTTTCATTTTTATTTTTTTATGCTGAACAATAGAAGATCCTAGTCTATATAACTGGTATCCAATAATCCCACCAAGCGAGTTGTTGATTAAGTCATCAAGCTCGAAAATCCCTGCTCCTGTAAGTGTTTGATACGTTTCAATGGATAAGGTTGCCATCACCACTACAGGAAGAAGCCATTTGAACAATTTAAATTTAGAGAAAAGTAAAGGTAAGAAAATGCCTAGTGGCACAAACATTAAAATGTTAAAAATACAATTTTGAAGATCACGTAACGAGTATTTCTTCCATGCATCTATATAGCCACTAAATGGTTGGAGATTCATTTGCATGAAATGGGAAGAACCACGCCCAAAAATCGTTAGTTCACACACAAATACAATATAGCCGATAAAGAGTGCTACAAGTATCAGTTGCTTAAAGTTTGTTTTTTTTCGATTTGACTGATGTTTTTTATGATAGAGGAAATAATAAAGTCCAATAAGTAAGAACTCTGCACCAACTATAAGGATGACTGGTAACATTAAAATTCGAATGTTATTCATAATATCTGTAACGCCCAAGACAAGATGCTCCTAACTATGTTAATCTATTGTCGACTTTTCTTATTGTAAATGGTAATTATTAATAATTATTGAGAAAAATTATGAAGATTTCTTAAGATTTTGTAGTATACCTAATTGAGGGAAAATGCTTTTATTTTCCGTAAAAAAGGGGAGGAACAGTCTAGGGATTATCAACAAAGTTTATGAAAATTGCACGTTTAGAGGCAAAGATAAACCTTGCTGTTTCGATTTATCAGCATAATTTTATGGGCAATAAAGTATAGGTAGGCATTTTTTATAAGACTTCCGTTGTATTGTCTTGTCAGTCCTTGTAATCAAAATTGACATAAACAATTGTCAGAAAATATCAATATACCCTATAATAAATAAAAAAGCTGAGAATAAGAGGTGAACTTATGGGGAAACCAGTAGATTACAATCTATTTCCGGGTTATCAAAACACACTTGACTCCAGACTTGAAGAACGTAAGGAAGAATTTATTGAGGAACTAGAAAGAGCAAAAGTTGATGGACATATACTTGAATTTGAGAAAACACCAGAAGAATTGCCCCAATAGTAAGAGCAAAGCATCTTGAAAAAAGATGCTTTTTTCTTTTATTTGGAGCTTGTTTATATGTATAAATTGGGCTTTTCACTGCAAGGAGCTCTTCCTTTTTAAGCGATAATAATTGAGAGAAATGTCAATAATCAATAGGATGTAGAGTACGCTAAATACATTTAAAATTAATGAAGGCAGAGGGAAAATGACCTCTCTAATCAATATTAACCAAATAGTGGTTGATACTAAAACAATCGCATCCAATAAAATAACCATAGTATGTTTGTGGGCTTTAAAAATAAAATTAAATACAACTAGCCTTACTATAAGTGGCGTTGTTAAGAAAAATGAATAGATCTGTGTAATTTCTTCTAGGCTCACATGCATCTCCCTTTGGTGTTATTTGAGTTAAATAAGCGGCAACAAATAAAAATAGGACTATTAACAGTAGTCCTATTTTAAGAGTATAGCATATAAATGTCTATTTTTCCATTTTACGTAAATAAGCGAGTTGTCCAATATGATAGGCATTATGAGTAGCAGCATTAGATATGATGGCCCACCATTGCGCCTTCACAGGGAATCCATTTACGATAGATAAAAGTTGTTCTTCCTCAATTAATTCTTGCCACGTAAGTAGGATATGTAATAGCTTTTCTTTTAGTTCATAGAAAGTTACCTCCTCTTTAACTAGAAACGTATTCGCATTATTTGTTTGCGAAGGAGCCTTCACTTGATTTTCTCGATACCGTATTTGCCAAATTTCATTCCAGTAGATTAGATGCTGGACAATTTCAGCCATACTATGGCTAGAAGAATCGGGTTTCCAAAAGGCTTCTGCTTCAGATAACCCTTCTACGACTTCAGAAAATGAGATATACCAACTTGGGTCATTTGCATTAGCTAAAAGTTGATCTAACAAAATGGTCTTCGCCTCCATCATTCACGTTCCTTTCTTCAAAGTAATTTATTGAATAGTATAACATTTTAAGTTTTAATATACCGATAAAATAGTAGTTCTGACTAGCTTTTATGAATGCAACAATAAAAAAGCTGCAGCTTATTAGAGCTACAGCAAATATAGATGCGGATTTTAACACTAGTTAAAACAGGCAAATCAGCTTCTATTTTCAGCTTTTTCCGATTCTTCTTTTTTACTTCTGAGTAGTAATGCCATGAATAAGAAACTGGCCACCCAAAAGGCAAAGAATAAATTTTCTAGCAAAGCCCAATGACCATTTTTACTATAATTCCAAATGGTTGTAAATAAAAAAATAATGATAAAGAATGCGATATATAAGCATTTTCCGAATGTAGTCACTTCAAGCACCTCTATTATTAATCATCACACATAAGAAAAGAAGAACGTAATAAAACTCTCTGTTTCACTCGTTATGGGTGATACACTCAAGGTTAGTGTGTGTAAATTTTGGTTACTTATACATCCACCGAAAAAATAGAAGGTAACACTTACCATATAACAACTTTTTTAAAAAAAATTTCAAAATTAGCGTATTCGCGTTATGTTAGACTGAACTTAAGAAATAGGTGGAAGGGACGGAAATAGAGTGAGACAGTATGCCAACAAAGAAGAATTGATTAGTACGATTAACGAAAAGTATAAAAAATATATTGCCGAATTTCATGATATACCAGAAATCTTGAAAAACAAACGGATTAAAGAAGTTGATAAAACGCCGTCTGAAAATCTTTCTTATCAACTTGGTTGGATAAATCTTTTGCTTCACTGGGAGCAAAAAGAACAAAAGGGCGAAGAAGTACATACACCTGCAGAAGGCTATAAATGGAATAATCTAAGTGGATTGTATAACTCTTTTTATCAACAATACGGAGAGTACTCTTTGAAGGAACAACAATCAATGCTTAATGAAGCTGTCAATCATTTATGTGAGTGGTTAAATACCCTTTCAGAAAAGGAATTATTTGAAGTTGATCAAAGACGATGGGCAAAAACACAAGCTAATTGGCCTGTTTGGAAATGGGTTCATATTAACTCAGTTGCTCCATTTACAAATTTCAGAACCAAAATTCGAAAATGGAAGAAGATGAACCTTTAAAAGATTAGATGTTCCTTACTATAACAAACCAAACGAATTGACTTTAGCCTTCCACAAATGGAGGGCTTTTTATTATCCACTATGACAACAAGTGCGATGGGTTATGGTACGTTTTACTGTATCTCGATGCTTCATATGAAGGAGGTGGAAGGGAATCAGTCAAGCAACAATCTTTCAGCGAGCTGCTATTATGGTGACCACTCTAAGAAAAGATAACACTTATCCATGTCAGTCCTTCTCTACAAAAGTGAAGTTTTTTTATGCTGACAGAGCTAAGCTGGTACATTGGCGCTTTTTATTCATACGGAAATGTAATTACATAATATAAAACTACTATTCAAATGACTATTGTAAAAGATAAATATGTACTATTTTACATAGAATTTAGAATATTCATATTAAATAACAAAGTATTTATTATTTTTCTGTTAAAATTATTATGTTAAACAATATTTTGGTATTGTTTGATAATTACCGATAATTTTGTTAAGAGGATTTAAAACTTATCTTACTAAACAGGAATAGGGAGGGATTACGCAAAGTATGAGTAAGTGGGGAAATCCAAGTATTTGAACGCATTAACAGCTTCAGCGGTTGTAGTAACACCAATTACAAGGATGTACAGCGCTCGCCACAATTTTATAAAAAGATTAATAATTTAATGATCGTGCCATGATGGGTATATTTAAACCCGAAAAAAACTAATCATCTGTATTTTGGAGAAGCTTTAATGCGAATTTCTTTAATGCCATCTGGTAGTACAGGTACTATTTCGGGGGATTTAATCATTTATGCGCCGAATGTAATCCTCTCTTTAGATGGGTTAACCGTTGTAGGGAACACAGTAATTGAATAATAACTTCCATGTAAAACCTAAGGAAAAGATTATGTTAGACTAAAATCATAAGGAGCTAAGCGAATGAAGAAATATGAATGTAATGTCGTTATCAAAATAGCGTTATCATTTTTACTTGTAATCTCTATGATTTCACCTTACTTCACAGTTGTAAAGGCCGAAACGACAGAAGCTATTGGCGTGGGGGAAGCGGTCAATCAATTTGATCCAACCGCAGTAAAGAGTAATGTTACTGTAGAGGGATATATAGTAGGGTTCGCCAAAAGTGAAACTTCTTATTCTGTGATAGCAGATAGTGACACAAATATTGCGATTGCTGATACACCAGATGAAACAGATGTCACGAAAATGCTGTATATTCAATTGCCAAGCTCCTATAGAGCCAATTTCGGATTATTTACTAACCCAAGTAATCTTGGGAAAAAAGTTAAAATAACAGGTTCACTAGAAAAATATTTTAGTAACCATGCAGGGCTAAAATCACCAACTTCAATGGAGTTTGTTGGGGACGATACAACCGAACCAAATCCTCCCGAGACTGAAGTAACCATTGCCGAAGCTCGTGCAGCTGTTGGAACAGACCGCACAGTTCAAATTCAAGGGACGGTTACGACAACACCTGGTGGCTGGGGAGGCAAGGCCTTCTATGTACAGGATGAGACAGCAGGGGTATATGTCTTCTCTAGTTCTGCAGAAGCAGGGAGCTTAGCTGTTGGAGATATTGTCAGCATCACAGGGAAAACTAGTTTATATAGTGGAGAAGTTCAATTTAATTCACCGACAATTGAACGGATTTCTACAGGGACGGCACCTACACCGCAGACAGTAAATTTACCGATTGCGGATGATAGCACACAAGGAAGATTAATCACACTTGAAAATGTGAAGATTAAAGATTTAGCGCCATCTGGTACGTATGGTACATTTGAATTTAAAGCAGTCGATGCAGCAAATAACGAGCTGTTAATTCGCCATGATAACCGTACAGGCTATCAGTTCTCTCAGTTTGAAGCAGATGGCTTCAATAACAATGATGTCATCACAGTGACAGGGATTGCGTCAACTTTTAACGGGACCTATCAATTAAAAACGTTAAGCGCGGAAAGCTTCCAATTAGTATCAAACTATGAGCCAACACAAGTAGAGAATATTAAGGCTTTACCAGCAACAGGGGAAGTTTATCCAGGAACGAAAGTAACATTGTCTACAAATACCCCAAATGCAACCATCTATTACACAATCGATGGTTCTGAACCGTCAGTAGCTAGTGAGGTTTATGATGCAGCAGCGGGGATTGTTGTAAATGAAGCCATGACTATAAAAGCATTTGCTACTGCAACAGGCCTAGACGATAGTGACATTGCTTCCTTTAATTATACAATTAAAGAAGAACCAACCGTTATATCCATTACGGAAGCTCGTAATAAAGCAATCGGGCAAACTGTTATCGTATCAGGGATCGTGACAGCAAAATTAGAAACGGCTACAGCCCACATTCAAGATGAAGATGGGGTGGCGATAGCCATTTATCCTGTGGATAGTCTTGCCGCAAATGTCGGTGATCGAGTGACGGTTCAAGGAAGAGTAGATGAATATAGCGGTCTAAAGCAATTAACGAATATTTCACTTGTTGGTATGCCTGTTCCTTCGACAACACCAGAGCCACATCTTATTAAAAGTAATGAGGTGGCAGAAGACAATGAATCGAAACTAGTTACAATTAAAAATGTGACCGTTACTGGTTCGGGTCAAAACTTTACAGGAACTGATGAAGCTGGCCCATTTGCTATTTACGATAAAACAAGAGATTCTGGTTTAGTGAGTGGAAAAACGTATGGGGAAATTACAGGGATTGTTGGTCAATATACAAACCATCAATTGCTCCCTCTTCGCGTTATTGAAGATGTAACAAAGGTCCAGGATATCAAAGCTTCTCACGTCGGAGGCGTAACAGCTGGCACGAAGGTTTCGCTTTCTACAGTGACAGAAGGTGCAACGATTTATTTCACAGTGAATGGCTCAACACCAACAACTGCTAGTACGAAGTATACAGAGGAAATCCTTGTTAATAAACCAATGACGATTAAAGCGATTGCGGTAAAAGAAGGTTTAACGAACAGTGCAATGGCTACATTTGTTTATGAAATTATAGATACTAAAAATGCCAAGATTAGCGATATTCAAGGGGCAAGCCATAAATCACCATATGTCGATTTAACAGTGAATGATGTGTCGGGAATTGTAACATTCGTTTTAAATTCAACTAGCTTTATTATGCAAGAAAACGAGTCGTCATTTGATGGCGTAAAATCAACTGCTATCAAAGTAAATAAGACAGGACATAATGTAGCAGTAGGGGACGTTATTAACGTTTCAGGAAATGTAGTAGAGGCGGGTGGCAACTCTCGATTGACAGATACACAAATTGCAGCAACAAATATTACAAAAACAGGTACAGCAGGAACTCCAGAAGCCCTTGTGATAGGGGAGGATCTGTTGCCACCAAATAAAATTATCGATAATGATAGTTTTGCAATTTTTGACCCACAAGAAGATGGCATCGATTTTTGGGAATCTATCGAGTATATGCTGGTATCATTCCCAGATGCGAGAGTAATAGGACCGATTTATAATAACGATTCTCCAATTGTTGTACCGAGCACAACTAATAATACATTCAATGTGAATGGTGGTTTAAATATAGCGGCCGATGATTATAACCCAGAAAAAATTATGCTTGAAGGGGTAGCTGGTAAAAATTATGATTCAGGTGATCGTTTTAATGATGCCCTTATCGGATTTGTAGAGAATTTTACAGATGGCTATCGACTGAACACAAATAAAGTCTTCCCAGAAGTGACAAAAGCGAATCTTCAGCAAGAAGTGACGCATCTTGAACCAGTAGCGGACAAGTTAAATGTCGCTTCCTATAATATCGAAAACTTTTCAAATAATCCTGCCAATACATCGAACGAAAAAGTAGCCAGAATAGCAGCGACATTTGTGAATAATATGAAATCACCAGATATTATTACATTAGTCGAAGTTCAAGATAATGATGGACAAACCGATTCAGGAAATGCAGATGCATCGGAAAGCTACATGCGATTAATTCATGCAATTAAAGCTGCGGGTGGTCCTGCGTATGATTGGATTGATGTCATGCCAATTAACAATACAGTAGGTGGTGCACCTGGCGGTAATATTCGTGTAGGCTACCTATATAATCCAGAACGTGTTTCATTAGTGTCAGGTACAAAAGGGATGGGTGACCAAACCAATACGTGGACAGCAGATGGAAGCCTCGCTTTAAATCCTGGCTTTGTTGATCCATCAAAATTTGTAGATACACGAAAACCAATTGCAGCCGAATTTGAATTCCAGAAAGAACGTGTAGTGATTATCGGAGCTCACCTAAATTCTAAAGGTGGAGATGGTTCACTTTGGGGACCAACTCAGCCACCAGTGCTAGAATCAGTAAAGAAACGTATTCAGCTTGCTCAAGCCATTAATGACTTTATCGATGAAGGGCTTGCCATTAATCCAGATTTAAATATCATTGTAGCAGGGGACATGAATGACTTTGAATTCACACCAGCTCTTCAAACGTTAAAGGGTGATGTTTTAACGAATATGATAGATAAAGCCCCAGAGCAAGATCGTTTTACGTACTTCTTCCAAGGAAACAATCAAGTCTTGGATCATATTTTAGTTTCGAATAAGCTTGCTGACGTTACAGAAATTGATTTGATTCATATAAATGCGAACTTTACAGAAGCACAAGGCCGTGCATCAGATCATAACCCAGTATTAGTTCAAATTGATTTGAAGGCAGACAATGAGGAAATACCAACTCCAATAACACCTGAAGATGTATACAATATTGATAACTACAAAACTGGTAAACTAATCATGAATCGCCCAAGTATTTCGCTATCGTTAGGGAAAAATACGAATATTAAAAATGGAATTGCAGTGTTTAGTCAATATGCTGAATTCCATGGGGAAGGATTTGCGAATAAAACAGTAACGATTAGTCCCAAAAAAGGAAATGCGATTATTGACTTTAAAGGTACGAAAATAGGTGAAATTATTATCGAAGGAAAAAATGTAAAAGAAATACGAAATTTACCCGATGGAGCTACTATTACTTATACGAAAGGGGCTTCGGCAGAGGAAATTGAGTTTAAGTAGTATCTAAAAAAATAATCCAGCACTAGTTTATATTGATTTAGTGCTGGGTTGTTTGCTAATTAACCACTGAAAGTTGTTGATTAATCAAAAAATAACCAAGTGTCCATATGAATACTTGGTTATTTTTTACTTTTTATAAAGTCCATATTTGGAAAAATAAATTTTAAACCGATAATTAAAGCAAAGAACCCTGAAATCTTTAATGTTACATTTGTAAATGTCTCTCCATTTTCAGTGATATTCATTAGTAAACTGCCAAAGGCAATAAAAATAAATCCAATCAAACCAGAAATATATTTCAATCGATCATCCCCTTATTTAAATAAGTACTAATTTTTACTCCACTCCCAAAGCAGTTTCTTTTAATCAAAGATTAGCATCCAACCTTTCTTTCCATACAATTATTTCAGTTGGAGGTAAATCAGGGACGCATTG
This sequence comes from Lysinibacillus sp. OL1, assembly GCF_004332175.1. NCBI lineage: Bacteria > Bacillati > Bacillota > Bacilli > Caryophanales > Bacillaceae > Lysinibacillus > Lysinibacillus sp. OL1. The sequence continues at coordinate 55,527 of NZ_SJDS01000002.1, forward strand.
TATGTATAAAAGTAACTACTCATGCTTAATGTATAAAATTATTTATAAGTATACCGCACTTAAAAGGATTTATAGAAGTTTAGATGGTAGTGAATATCATGTTAGAAAAATCGCTATTTATTTTAACTATCAAGAAAAGCATCCCTCTATTTTTCACCGTTCCAATTTCCTTAGAGCAAAAACCCGACTAAATCATACTTTTGTGCAGATGAAAGAATGAATGACTATGGCAAACGAAAAAAGCATTGCAACGAAGCAATGCTAAGTACGTGGGGTTTTTGACAACCTTACTACATTAAAAACAAAGCCTATAACTCCACAAATAAAGAAAATATAGGCTACTAGTATGGACATAGCTTCTAAGTTGTTAGTGAATATCCTGTATCCTCCTAAAGTAAATAAAGCCAAACTGCCAACCGAACTAAGTAATATTTTATTTTTGTCAGTCAACACACACACCTCCAAATAATGGTATGTATATAGGTTAACACAAAATGTATTTTTAGTTAACCTATTCTATGTTTATTGGTGAGTGTCATAAAAACAAAGAAACTTTACTGTACACTTTGAATAAAATGTTCAGCAAGGAAGAGGATTCTTGCTGAACATTACTATAAATATAATAATTTTTTTATTAATTAATAAAATTTTGAGGAATACATTCACGAACACCAGCATTTCTCAATGAGTTAAATAAAGCAGCACTGATTCTTAAAATAACAAAGTTATCAGTGCCATTTTCTAATTCATAGATCACAAAGTATGAATTATCAACTGTAAAAATACATTTTCGTTCTAATTCAAATCCAGGTGGTACAGGAGGAAGATTGAAACGTGGTACAACTAAAGGTGTATCTCCTTCATCTCTGATAAAATCAAAAGTTTGTTGGTCAATCTCATAGATATTAACTGGATCAATCTCCACACCTTTTTCTGGAATTGTAATTTCATCTTCAACTAATACGAAAAAGCGTTCGTTTCGAAAATTGAAAAGACCTCTTGCCCCAATTTCAAATGATGCCATTTTATAGTCACCTCCTATTCTCTAAATATCTTATTCATATCAAATACAGTTGTTTGGACGTTGAGGAGGGGAGAGTGAAGAATAGTTTCTGGTCTGAAATCATTAGGAGCTAATAGTAGGGGTGAAATAGGGATATGCATGGGGATTAACTGGACAATTTGAAGTTCAAGGAGTGACAAGCTGGGGGTAAATGAATGAATATGGAAAGAGGCTGGGACATAACTCGATTATATTGAAAAATAATAAAAATAGATATTAACTTTTTCACTTCAAGTAGTTAAATATGCCTTCCTAAATCAAAAAAATGTTAGACCAATTATATCTTGGTCTAACATTTTTTCTTTTTGTCCCAGCCTCTTTTATAATCTTAACATTAAATTCTAAAGAATCTGTGTTAATTCGGAGTTCACAAACCGTTGGGCAGCAATAATTACACCTGAAGCTGTTCGTCCATAAACGCTATATATTCCACCATTTTGATTTGGAATAATTTCAACTTCATATTGAGCTCCAACTACACCAGGCGTTACAAAAGTAGAACCATTGGCAATAGCGGCAAAAGGAGTTGTTGATAATAATTGTCTTGACCCATCTAGTCGAAAAACTCTTACTACGCCAGTTAATAAACCTCCCGTAAGGTTAAGAATTTTGACACGAACACTAGCTGCATTAGCTGGTTGATTTCCTGTATTTTCAATTGGGCCAGTAGTTAAACTCATTTATTTCACCTCCAAATAAACAAAATTTGTATAATCTGCAGATTATATTTTCATAGTATGAAGTATTCTGTATACTCTCTAGTCTTATTAATCAATCATTTCTATAAATTAAAGAAAAGTGTGGATTGGTTTAGTAAGCAATGCGAAGTATGTAAGTGGAGGTTAACCTATTTCTCATGACATAGTACCTTAGTAGAACATCTAATAGTGGAGCTATTGAACAATATGAGGAAAGAAACTAGTGTCGCTGGATTGGTAGTGACTCTAACATGAGAGAGGCCGTGACGGTCAACTAGCCCCACAAACGAATAAGGGTGTGCGATACACGCAATCATTAATTTACAATTGATACATAAAAAAAGCCGTAGTGTTTGCAGACGCTACAGCTCGAATTGGTTGATGCCTTTAAAGTCAATCTAGTAAACGTAGTATATGATAACTTAGGAGGACGAAACTATGTAACCGGGCAAACAACAGTTACTAAAGATGGCTGAAACAATCGAGGAGGCAAGGCAGCCAGTAACGAAAGCTGATAAAAATAGCTAAATTGGAGTGATTGAATCAACATTACCAAAGGCATGTGGGCACAAAAGTTGTATAAAGGAATTACAACGGCGTATATATTCATTAAATTATCGAATTAAGGAAATGGTGCAAAAGCGCATTTCGATAGTGCATGCGGATAGAGAGGTTGAAATACTTCATAGATTGTTTGATGGGATAGCATACGTGCTATTGGAAGCTCATGAAATGATCAAGTACGACAACAAATGATGAAGTAGCCGAGAGACTACTTCTTATAAGTTATTTCTAAAAGTATTTTTAAGCGGAATTATTTTAGTATGAGATCTGGATAAACGATGTGCTTTCAAATAAGGTCATTCAATCTAAAGCTCTTTATTTTTATGCCATTTCATTAGTTTTTTCAATATCTTCTACTTTGATAAACTTTAAGACAACAAACAGGAGAACGAATCCCAAAACACCTGCCGTAATATAGCTGGCATGAAGATAATTTTTCATGACAAGTGACATAATAGGAGGACCTGCTGCAACCCCTATAAATCGTGCCGAGCTGTAAAAAGAGGATACGGTTCCTCTTAACTCTTTTCTAATATTGTCAGTAATAATTGTGTCAAGTGCAGGCAATAGTGCACCAATAGCAATCCCCACTATACTCGTAACGACTAATAAAAGAATCAGTTTTTTACTTGTAAACCCAACAAAGACAATACTGACAGACATTGCAATCAAGGAGGCAATAATTATTTTTTTAATCCTTCCTAGGTTTCCTTTAATTTTTCGACCAGATATAAATGAAGCTATACAAAGTAATAAAAGCGGGATGGCCAGGACAAACCCTTTTTTAATCCCTTTTATATCATGAACTTTTTCGAGGTTTTCTGATAAGAAAAATAGCATACTAAATAATATGAGCATCACAAGGACCCCGTTAAGGAATACGGTATATAACCATTTTCCTTCCTCCTTGAAAACTTTTTTTGTATTCCGTAAAAACTCTTTGAGCTTCAATGGTTCATCATCATCTTTAGGAGCTTTAACGAAGAAAAAAATTAGTACAATCGAAATCAAACTAAGTGCTGAAATGGAAAAGAAGGGTAGGAACCATAAAAACGCAGCAAATATTGATCCTAAAATGGGACTTAACACTTTCCCAAACGTATTAGACGTTTCAATTATCCCTAATGTAGAACTTATTTTTTCGTCATCATCCTGGTAAAGATCACCTACAAGAGGCATTACGATCGGCATTGCACCAGCGGCCCCAATTCCCTGAATAATTCTTCCAGCGATAATCATTGCGTAGGGGTCATCCATTTTCCATGAAGCAAATCCAGCAATCAGACCACCGATTAAAGCTAAAATTAAGCTTGGTAATATCACTATTCTTCTGCCGAAGCGGTCCGATAAATAGCCAGCTACGGGGATCAGAAAAATAGCTGCGACTGAATAGCTTGTTATGATCATGCTCGACTGAAATGATGTGATCCCGACCTTATCCTCCAGTATAGGGAGCACGGGAATAAGCATTGAATTTCCAAGTGTCATGATGAGCGGAATAGAAGTCAAACTTACAATACACCAGACACTTATATTAACCTTCTCTTGGTCCATTACCACACCTCGACTAATATTCTTTTAAAAGGTATGGTTTCCTTTCATGTTTATTTTATGCGCTGTCGGTGAGTTTATTGGAATAACACTTGGTAAGCCTGCATCCCAAAGTAGATCCCGAAACCAATCATTAATAAGGCTGAGATAAAAGAGACCGTTTTCAAAAGCTGTATAGATAATAATTTTCGAGCGACACTGGATAAAAAGGCATAAATAAAATCTACAAAAATAATGCCCATCAAAATGGCGATACTCACCAAAATGATTTCATACCCTGTTGAGATACCAGCCGTTTTTGCGAGTATGGAGCCGTATATTCCCAGCCAGAAAAGGATGGTTACCGGATTCAAAAAAGACATGAAAAATCCAGTCATGAGGGATTGTCTCAGTCGTGTCCTTTTCCCTGTTTTCGAATCCATCTCAATTTTATGTAGCGATAGTAAATTTTCGATACCGGTGTACAAAAGAACAAAACAGCCGAAGGACCAAAGGATTGTTTTTAACCAGATGGAATTGATAAATTGGCCAATTCCAAAATATACGATAAACATATAGATAATGTCAGTTGCTATGGCACCCAGACTAAAAAACCATGCATGAAAAAAGCCATTTTTTAAACCTGTATTCAATAGGACAGTCTTAACAGGTCCAATTGTTGCAGCCATTGATATGCCTAAAAAGATAAAGGTAAATATAGAATCCATAAAATAGCCTCCAATAATCAAATGTAATGGCATTTTATTCGAAGGCCATAACTTTTAGGACAATCTAAAAGGGCATAAAAAACATGCGGATTTAATATGTCCTTATCGCACGCTAAACTAATTATATATAGCATATTTATCAAAGAATATAGTTTCGTTTTTGTCTTTAAATTTATCCTTTAAAACAAATAATTCAATCAAATTCGTTCATAATAATGAAAAGGACGTGATGACTATTCTAAATGAGAAGAAGATATCAAAGCTAAAAAATATGTTAATTGAGCAAAAACACTCGCTCCAACGAAGAATGGATACAGATGATGAATATTTAGAACGAGGTAGTTTACGGGATTCTGTTGATGAGTTGTCCACAATCGATAATCATCCAGCAGATCTGGGTACCGAATTATACGAGCGTGAAAAAGATATGGCGTTAAAAGTCCATGACACTGATGAGTTAGCAAAAGTAAATACGGCCTTACAAAAGATTGAGGATGGTTCCTATGGCGTATGTGAAGTTTGTCAACAAGATATCCCATATGATCGATTGGTGGCACTGCCTTATACCTCTTTTTGTATTGAACATACTGCAAAAGACGTTCCAACAGATCGACCGGTTGAAGAGCAAGTGATGCTTCCTCCAGTTGACAATTCTTTTGCTGGCCGTGATGACAAGGATGATATTCATGACTATGAAGATATGTTTCAAGTTGTAGCAAAATATGGAACTTCTGAAACACCTTCCGATTTTGAAGGGGATTTTGAAGATTATGATGAATTATATGAAGATCCTGAAGAAATTGCCGTTAATGACGAATGGGATTCATACCATATCTCTGAAACAGATGAATTAACACGCCAAGTTTCCATTCAGGAAGTAGAACACGCGAGAAAATTTGATTATTTAGAGGATTAAATGTGGGATTTAAAAAGATAGGCGCAATTGTTATAAATGAATGCTTTAATAAACATACATGGCCAGCCCATATATTTTAAGAGAAAAGATATTACCCCAGTTTACATGTTTTATTAAGAATAATATGTGAAAAATAAATTATTTCCTTGTTAAAAAGATCACTTCATATAGTGGTCTTTTTATAATTAATCCATAAAGGTTTAGTAAAATTGTCTATTTCATTTGTCCCTTCATTGAATAATGTAAAAACAAGGAGGATGATAAAATGGGTTTCGACAATTTTAATAGAAGTGAAAAGGAACCAACTAATAAAAGAATTAGCAGAATTCATGATGATTGTGAAGAAAGTTGTAATAACAAAAATATCCATCAAGGAGTACAGGTACCACAAGAACCTTTAGGTACAGGTCTTCCAGGGTTTGCTTATATTTATGATACCACTGCTCAACCAGGTATCCCGAATAATGGTTCCGTTACTTTCAATACAAATGGTAATATTACTCCTGCAGGGTTTGTAACACATGTACCAGGAACAGCACCTATCATTATAAATCAAACGGGTATTTATCTTATTACCTACGAGGTGTTTGTTACAGGTGGCCCTAATGCATTTGCTCTTTTCAATGGCGACAACCAAATAGCCGGTTCCAATTATGGAGACAATTCTGGTAACTTGGAAAATGGTCAAGTAATAACGACTTTAAATTCATCGGATGTTCTTACTTTGAGAAATATTCATCCAAACCCAACAGCTTTATTAAATTTAGTTATTCCTGACATTCTAGTTATCAGCGCGTCTATTGTCATTTTAAGATTAGCATAAAGCTTTTATTGCGAGTCACATCTAATAGGTGTGGCTTTTTGCATTTATAGATTGGTTTTGAAATTTGAAAGTGAACTGCACCCCAATTGTTACATTGTGTCTAACAATTGGGGTGCAGTTTAAAATAGGGTGTTTTTTATTAGTGAGTATCAAGTAGTTCTCCCTTTAGCTGCTAGGTTATGATTGGGTGAGAAGTGATAATGATGAAAAATATATTGTGAAGTTTTACCCTAATAATGGTTATAAGTTAGGGAGAGCATAAATGAATATAAATAATAACACAGCCCAGACTCTTCCATACAATTAAGCTTAATCAGAGAAATCATTGTAGACAATTTCGCTGGCGGGGGTGGGGCAAGTACAGGGATTGAAATGGCTACTGGAGACCGTTTTATACTTACGACACTAGTAAAAGAGGAAAAAAAGTATTGATATTGTGGATTAAGGTTTTAAATAAATATAAAAATATAAGCTGTAACGTGTGATGACGCTGCGGCTTTTTTATTTACTATGTAATTTTCTTATATTATGCAGTATTTAAATCTCTACATTGTTATCTAATGACAAGAAATAATATAGGTTAGTGCAAGAAGGAATAGTAGAAAATAACGTTGAATTGAAAAAGTAGAATTCCAAAGTGAAAATAAATTATTAAAGGAGGAAGTATTGTGACTACACCTGATTATAGATCACCAATTAAAAACCAAATCGGCGGTGTGTTTGTTCCAGTTCGTAACCTAGAGAAAGCAAAAGAATGGTACAGAAAAATACTTGGTTTGGAAGGGGGAGAAGAATATTTTGGACATTTATTCGTGGCACCCATGAAAGGTACAGCTGGATTAATTTTAGATTCCATGCCAAAGTGGAGAAAAGATGATGGTGATATTTCCACTTTCCAAGTTCCATCAATTCAGCTTTTAACCGATGATATTCAAGCTGCTTATCAATTTATGAAAGAAAATAATGTTGAGCTTGTTACAGAGATTCAGGATAATTTTTATTTTGTGTTTAAAGATCTTGATGGGAATTTATTAATGATTTGCAAAGAAGTATCTTAAAAAAATGATTGAACTTCAATTAAAAATCTAAATATTAGGGAAAGACAGAACGAAGAACGACCTGCGCCTCACAAACATGTGCGAGGCAAGACATACACGGCCGGTCCATAATTTTTAAGAGATTAGGTATCTTAATAAATTTTAAGGTTAGATATTTACAATCATTTCCACGACTTCTTTTTTTGTTATGATAGTTAAAGAGGAGTGGAATATTATGCTTAACATTTTACAAATTGTTTTTGCTATCATTACTGTCTCTCTTTCAGCTTACCTACTTATAACACGTGATTACGATCTGATTTTTTTAATAGTATTCTTCTCAGGTTTATTCATGTTAACTAAAGGAATTGAAGCATTTCAGAGCGAGAGAAAAGTTTATGGTTGGTTATTAATCGGGTTATTTTTATTTGCGGTTTATCTCTCAATGTATCAATTCACAGCTTTATATGACCAAAGTTAAGGAGTTGTAAATACCTTGATATTTAATCTTCCATTTTCGAGTAACTGACCATTTTTATCGATAATGTCTGCCTAAATGGCCTCCATATCGCCAAGTTCGTATACTCGCTTGAGTAGAACCTCCAATAATAAAGAAAACTCTTGGTTTTCGGACTTGATGTTACTCGAAGTCTTTGAACCTTATAGGAACAACATTATCAGGCGCATAAACATCGAGATAGCACAGAGTTTACAAGCTGGAGAAAGCTATACAGACAGGGCCATTAGAATCGAAAATGTGATGGGATGGACTAGAAAGAAAGGAATTGTTGTCGCCCGAACAGAAGGTGGTTGAGTGAGGTCAAGTTGATCTAGCCATTGAGGAACAGGCGACCAAAACAGCACGGCTCTCTACAGTCTGGTTGTCATCACTTGATACGAGGGTTCGTAGTTAGATGGTCAGAAAGCAATATAGATGGTTACTATCACTATGGTAAGTGGAAATCGAAAGCACCGAGATGATAGAGAATTGCTTCCATAGATAAACAGTGCCGTTGCCATACGATTTATATGGTGAATGGAAGTTACCTGAATGACGAACGAGGCAGAGACTACATGGACGATACCTACCAAAGGCAATTGGCCTCTTGTATTGACTGTCTTAGGACTAACTTACATTCAAGCTTTCACCAAAGCGTACAAAGAGGTTAAGCCACCAACCGTCACATTGCCTTTTATGCGTTATGAAGAGTGGAAGAAAAAATGTAATGGTGAGGTATAGTAAGACCGAATATACACAATCAGCTGTTGCTTCTTTCAAGGCTGTACTTGCGATTATAAGTGAAAATAGTGTATTATAGCTTTCATGTTGTAAACAAAAAGGGCGGATGTAATGAAATATAATAAGACAGTTATGCTAAAGCTTATAAATGAACATCGAACATTGCATGATGAATTAAAAAAGCTAAAATCTGAAATGGGTTTAGAGAAAAATTTCGCAGTAAAGGCATTGTATCATTCATTTGTTGCAGAAGATGGTCCTTATATGAAAGAATATCAGGATTTAGAGCGATTACAATAAATCTTAGTGCCACTAACAAAATTGTTGGCAAGCTAAGTCATATTTTTTAGGGCAATAATTTAATACTAAGTTTGTAATTGAGCCATTCATTTTGAATGGCTTTTTATTTTGTCTTTTTTCTCATGGACGCTATAAAGAACGAGAACAAATACACTTTTGAGCAGTTTAGGGATTCTTATGGATAACTAAATTGGGCAAGGAACCAGAAGCCTAGCGTTATTTTATTGTCTAAATCAGAATATAGTTTTATAAAGTGCAAGTAAACGGCAGGCGGGGTAATGTAAGCGTTGAGTTTATATGGTTTTCATGCATAATAGAAACCGAGGGAGATGATTCTAAGTTGATGGTAAAAAATGTCAACACCGAAGTTTCAGGAGATATAATCGTTACCCACCTGTTAGGTCAAATAAAAATTGAAGACGTTCATGATTGGTTTAATGATTTTGAAAAGATTTGTCAACAGTTTATTTCTGAAGGTAGAGAATACAAATTATTGGTAGATAGAAAAGGATACATCCCAGCTCATTTTTCTGTTCAAAAAGAATGGAAAGATAAGTTCTTGAATAAAACAATGCTAAAACACAGCAAAGCAATTGCGTTTCTCCTTGAAGAGGGAGAGATAATGAACCATTTAAAACAATCCAACACAAAAGAGTCTGTTGAATTTTTCGATAATTACGAACTGGCATTCAAATGGTTGGTTGAGTATACAAAATAATAGTCTTTATCTAAAGGCAGAAAGAGATATGACATGGCTGGAACCTAGACTGTGTAGCAAAGTTCCATATGTAGAAAAAACAGTTTCAGGTTCTTTAAGAATTGTATCGTTTAAAGGCTTTAATTTTGATAAAACTCCAGAAACAATAAACAAATAACCGGGCGCTCAAATGAGTACTTGGTGTTTTTGTTGGTTGTTTTGTACCTGCTCGTGCATGTTTATTTAATAATTATTCATAAAGTGGTACCCCGAATAGTACCCCACTTAAAAGTGTTTATATGGAATAAAAATTTATATTAGAAAAATCAATATTTATTTTAAATACCAAGAAAAGTAATGCTCTATTTTTCACCGTTCCAATTTCCTTAGAGCAAAAACCCCACCAAATCAACATTTTTACGCTATAATGTAGGACGAGGTGAAGAAAATGTTTGTAAGTGAGAAACAGATTGAAATACGGTACGCAGAGACAGACCAAATGGGCGTGGTGTACCATGCGAACTATATTATTTGGATGGAAATTGGGCGTACCCAGCTTGTAAGTGATGCAGGCTTTGAGTATGCTGCCTTAGAAAAAGATGGCTATGTATCGCCAGTGATGGATTTATCGATTTCGTATAAAGCAGCCATGCATTATGGACAAGTGGCAACGGTGCGCACTTGGGTAGAAAAGCATGATCGTTTACGAACGACGTATGGCTATGAAATTTTACATGAGGATGGCACGGTAGCAGCCACAGCTCAATCCGTACATATTCTTGCGCATAAGGATACATTGCGACCGGTATCATTAAGTAAGATTGACCCAGCTTGGGATGCCAAATATAAAGAAATTGCCGTCGAGGCAAAATAGGAGAACAATAGATGGAAATGTTTATAGCTTTAGGCGCTATTTTGGCAGCTCTTGGTGTTGTTTTAGGTGCTTTTGGTGCACATGCACTCAAGGATAAGTTTGCCTCACCGCATTATGCAGCCATTTGGGAAACGGCTGTGCAATATCAGATGTATCATGCCTTAGGGATTCTAGCCCTTGGCATTCTATCCAATGCTGCATTTTTAGGAAGCTCTAGTTTGCTTTCCTGGGCAGGCTACTTAATGTTTACAGGGATTGTATTCTTCTCTGGTAGTTTATATGTGCTAGCCGTGACAGGTGTGAAAAAGCTAGGTGCGATTACGCCAATTGGTGGCATGTTATTTATTGTTGCGTGGGTGCTTGTTATAGTAGCTGCCTTATCCTAATTCAGAAAAAGTAACGAGAACGTTCTGATGATTTATATCATTGGCGCTTCTCGTTTTTTAGTTGATAGGAAGAAAATGAAACAATTTGTCTGATTTTGCGTATTACATAGTATGAAGAGATGTTAAAATAAGCTAAACATCAATGTGAAGGTGGGAATATTTATGGGTTTATTGAAAGCAGGCGTTGGGGCATTAACAGGTGTTTTAGAGGATCAATGGCGTGAATATTTTTATTGTGAGGCATTATCCTCAGATGTTCTAGTAACTAAGGGTATTAAACGCACTTCTAAACGAGGTTCAAATAAAGGAAATGACAACATTATTAGCAATGGCTCGATTATTGCCATCAATGAAGGGCAATGTATGATGATTGTTGAACAGGGGAAGGTTGTAGAGTTTTCTTCAGAAGCTGGGGAATATGTCTATGATACATCTACAGAGCCTTCGATTATGTATGGTTCAGATTTATCTCATGGCATTATGGAAACATTTAAACAGATAGGCAAGCGTTTTACATTTGGTGGAGAACCTGCTAAAGATCAGCGAGTTTATTATTTTAATAAAAAGGAGATTGTTGGCAATAAATATGGTACTCCCGCACCAATTCCATTCCGTGTGATTGATCGTAATATCGGATTAGATATCGACATTGCCATTCGTTGTCATGGTGAGTATTCTTATAGAATCATTGATCCGTTATTATTCTATACAAATGTATGTGGAAATGTAGAGCGTGAATATACGCGAGAGGCCATTGATAGCCAGTTAAAATCAGAATTAATGACAGCGTTACAGCCAGCCTTTGCACAAATTTCAGCAAGTGGCGTTCGTTATAGTGAAATACCTGCGCATACGGTTGCGTTAGCAGACGCACTCAATAAGGTATTATCAGAAAAGTGGCTTGCTACACGTGGTTTAGCTGTTGTGTCATTTGGGATTAGTACCCTAAAGGCTTCTGAGGAAGACGAAGCGATGATAAAACAACTACAACGCAATGCGGTGATGCGTGATCCAGGTATGGCTGCTGCCCATTTAACAGGCGCTCAGGCAGAAGCGATGATTGCAGCTGCTAACAATGATGGTGGCGCTATGGCAGGCTTTATGGGGATGAATATGGCTGCACAAGCAGGTGGAGTCAATGCTGGTCAGCTTTATCAAATGAATGAGCAAAATAAGCAAGCGCAAATGGCTCAGGCTGCGATGCAAAATCAATCAGCCAAAGCACCTGGTACATGGACATGTGCATGTGGTCATGACAACACAGGGAAATTCTGTTCAAATTGCGGTGCAGCAAAACCAGCGGAAGAGGGCTGGACATGTACATGTGGAGCGGTGAATAAAGGAAAGTTTTGTAGCGAGTGTGGCTCTAAAAAACCAGCTGGTGCTTTACTCTATGCATGCGATAAATGTGGGTGGGCACCAGAGGACCCTGCCAATCCGCCTAAATTCTGTCCAGAATGCGGCGATGTTTTTGATGAAAAGGATGTCAAGTAAGGAGATGATGACCTATGTCAACGCAAGAAGTTGAACATGTCAAACAAGTAAAGCTTGACTTTGATGCGGAATGTCCATCCTGTAGTGCATCCATTGAGTTTAATCCTGCTACAGGTAAGCTAACTTGTCCGTATTGTGGATTTGAATCTGAAATTGCAACCCCTGAGCAAGAAGAGGAAAAGGTTGCACAAGAAATGGACTTCTTAAAAGCAGAGGAACGTGGGAATTTCAATTGGGGCGTGGAGAAGAAAACAGTTATTTGTAAAGCTTGCGCGGCCGAGACAATTTATGATGCTCTGCAGGTCGCTGACAGTTGTCCTTACTGCGGCTCAAATCAGGTCATGGAAGCGAGCGCTGAAAATACGCTTGCTCCCAATGGCGTATGTGCTTTTGAAGTAACGGATAAGCAGGCAGGAGAACATTTTCAGAAATGGATCAAAGGTCGATGGTTTACACCAAAGGCTGCCAAAATAAGTGCAAAGCCTGATGCCTTTAAAGGGGTATACCTCCCGTATTGGACGTTTGATTCAAAAACAAGCTCCAGATACTCCGCAAGATATGGACGACATCGAACGGTTACGGATAAAGATGGTAAAACGCATACTGAAACAGATTGGTATTCAACAAGTGGGTTTTATCAGGAATTTATAGACGATCATTTAGTGAGTGCCACAACGCGCTATGATCGAGACATGATGCGAAAAATTGAACCATTTAATCTTCTTAATAATAAGGCCTATAAACCTCAATATGTAGCTGGATTTTTATCAGAGCGTTACAGTGTTGGTTTGCAGGATGGCTGGAGCCAAGCAAAAAGTGAAATCCATGATCACCTCCATGCGCAGATTACAGCCAAAATCCGTTGGGAAAATAGGGCGGATGTAGTATCCAATCTACGCTTTTCCACAAACCATGATGATATTACATACAAATATTTAATGTTACCGATTTGGTTATCTTCTTTCCGCTATAAGGAGAAGATTTACCGCTTTATGGTGAATGGACAAACGGGTCGAGTTGGTGGAAATGCGCCTATTTCACCGCTTCGGGTAACAATTGCTGTTATTTTATCATTAGCAGTAATCGCTCTGATTTGGTATTTCTTTATGTCTGAATAATAATAAACAGTATGCCAGTAGGAGCCTCTTATTGTCCTTTTGGGATACTGTTTTTTTCATAAAATTGTCCTTAAATATTGGGTAAATGACTGAATTAATTGACTGGTATAGGATAATCATCATCCATTATCACGGCTGTCATTGCGTCAAGTTGCATAGATTAAAGGGAGAGTAAAATATCAGAACAGCCTTGGTTGGACAAAAGCATAACGTTGCAAGATGGTGTAACAAGCAACCTACTATGTAGGAAAGTCGTTAGAAATAATGCAATTATGGTGGTTAAAAATTAGGACGGATTTCCATTAATGATGAGAAGTGAAGTTGCGATTTTACTTTAAACAACTTATTATACAGTCAGAGAGCATTTTTTAAGCTAGTCATGATAAATGTAATGTTATTTTTGAATAACAATGAAAACGTTATTCATATTGGAGGTTTCGATGATGGACGCAATTGAAGTGTTAACAAATTTAGATCAAATACATGGGTATTATCAACCGATATTTAGCGCAGATGCGCATACGGTGATTGCCTACGAAATTTCCGGGTATCTACAAATTCAAGGTCAGCAAATTAATTTAAAGGATTTTGTCAACAATGAAGATATTCCAGAAGAATATCGAATTGATATGGAACATAAAATTTTACATGCGGCATTAGCCAAAATTGATGAAATTGCACCAGAAATTGATATTTATATCCCAAGCAATCCAAATTTATTGATGCAAGATTTTGGTGAAAGTCATTTTAATATTATCCAACAATATATAGAGGAAAAAGATTTACAGCGTATCGTACTTGTCGTATCAGAGCATCGTTTTATAGGGGATATTAACAAATTACATCACGCCCTACGCTATTTTACGACGTTTGGGGTAAAAATTGCCGTTCAGGAAGTAGGAGCCGAAAGTCATTTAGAGCATATTGCGCTATTGGCACCACATATCTTAAAGGTCAATACACGTGATTTAAATTACGATTCTTGGTCCGCTCAATCGGACATGATTTCTGCCATTGGTAGCCTAGCTTATAAAATTGGAGCGAATCTATTATTTGAAGATATTGAAACGGTTTATCAGCTACAATTTGCTTGGAAAAATGGCGGTAGATTTTATCAAGGGCCATACCTAGCAAATCCAGCTATGACTTTTGTCGATAAGGATATATTAAAGGAACGTTTTAAAAAAGAATGCCAGCAATTTATTACTTCCGAAAAGAAAATGCTGGAGGCGCAATATTTGCAGCTGAAAAAATTAAGGGAGGAATTAGAGGCGATTGTGCACCGTGTGAAACCAACAAGCGACAATGTCTCCCATTTAGAGTACTTAGCTGAATTATTGGATAACTACTCCTTCCGTCTCTATATTTGTAATGAGGATGGGTTCCAGTTAACGCCTAACGTTATGCGAATTGATGGGAACTGGGAGCTACAGCCACGTGCCATCAATAAAAATTGGAGCTGGCGCCCTTATTTCCTTCAAACGATTATCAAAATGCGCAACGATCAAAGTGGGGAAATCTCTGAATTGTATCGTGATATTGAAACAGGAGAAATTACAAGAACATTCTCCATTGCCATCAACGAGCATGAATATTTGTTTGTTGACCTTTCCTATGACTATCTTTATGAGCATAAAATCTTTAGATAATATTAGTAATTTCTTTAGTGACAACATTTCATGGGTACAAATTGCAATTCGATTTATTTAGTTTAATTAAATGTATTAGGTATTATGGGGGAGAATCCTAAAAGCCTAGTAAAATACTGAAGTTGCCTTCTATATTTGCAGAAGGCAATTTTTTTTGATTTCAATCAAGAATGCTATTTAAATTCTCATAGAAAATTAACTACCTCTATCGAAACAAACATGGCAGTCTATACATTTGTTAAATTTGTAATGAATGATTTTGTTTTTTCAGTATTTTTTCATTTAGCTTAATTAAGATGGAAATATCATAAAGGAGCTGAAAAAATGAGGATTATCAAAATATTGCTAATTATTAGTTTAATTTGGCCATTTGTTGATGCCAAAATAGCAAATGCGGATGATGAAGAAGATTATAAAAAATACGAGGGTGATGTTCATAAAAAGCACAATGATGATTATGATGATGACGAGGAAGATGATGATTATTATAAAGAAGAGGATGAATATGAATATTATGACCAAAGATACCCTGAAACAAATAGTAATACATGGAATATTTGGACAAGATCTACTTATGTAAATAAAGGAGAGTTACCCCTAAAAGAAGCGAAAGAAATTCAATTAAAACTAGAAAATAATAATAATACAGTGTCACTTTACTTGATTCCTTTAGATGGTGAAATATATGTGCCAGGTAAAATTGTTGCTGAACTTTTAGGTGCAAAAGTAGTTAATTATGATAATAGTAAAATATTGGAAATTAATAAAGCTGGTACAGAACTAATTTTTCGTGCGGGGACAAATGTTGTGTACTATAACGAGATAAAAACACCGATACCAGCTGTTACATTTTACTTGAATGATAATATATATGTTCCAATTAGTGTAATTTCAAATGGTTTGGGCTATGTGGCTGAATGGCAAGAAATGAATAACGCTGTTGTATTGAAGTTATTAAAATAAAAAGGGGAGATGATTGAATGAAAGATCAAAAGAAAGCTAAATGGATATTAGGCACTTCTGGAGTAATATTATCTTCTTTACTATTAACGCAATTTAATAATGTTCCATCAGATATAAACATAGCTGATCTAAATTTGACAAATGAACAATCAAAAAAAATGTCAGACCGAGAAAAGGAACTTGTTCAATTAGATTGGACAAATTTTGAAATTGTTGGAGTGAATCAACTACAACAAAATAAAATTCATACCGATCGAACTACCAAACGATCCTAAACATAGTTTGAAGTGGAGTTGAAGTTGCTTGGATACCCTTTCATTAAATACGATGAATACAAACTTTTATATTGAAATTGCTGGAACGCAAAAAATGGATTGGAAAGACAAAGTGGTGAAATGGTTGCAACACGTTGCAAGAGATTGGTCGAGATTTGAGCCAAATAATGAGTTAAATCAAATTAATCAACTAAAGGTAGGAGAAATAGGTAGAATTTCTCCTGCATTATATGATTGTTTAAAAGCAGCAGACAACTATTATACATTAACTAATAATATATTTTCTCCGTATTTAAAATTACATTTAGAACAACATGGGTACGATCGATCCTTTCCTTTTCAAGAATCAACGTATAAGGAAATACAAATAGAAAAAAAGACAAATAAGCCATTTCTTTTTTTGGATCACAATGAAGTTTTAAAAACGGATAATCAATTAATTGATTTAGGTGGATTTGCCAAAGGATACGTAGTTGAAAAAATAGCTGATTGGCTTAGACAGGTTTCTCCCGAGTATGGAATTGTAGATGGTGGTGGAGATATGAAAATGTGGTCGTCAGGCAAAAAGACATGGACCATTGGGATTGCTCATCCATTTCATATACACGAAGAGATCAGTTCCATTAGAATTCAAAATGGAGCAATTGCCACTTCGAATCGTATATTTAGAAGTTGGAAACAGCAGGGGAAAGAAAAGCATCACTTATTAGATGGAAGAACCGGAGAGGTAATCATTAGCCCTATCCTTCAAACAACAATAATAACAAACTCATTATGTCAAGCAGAAGTGGCAACAAAACTGGCTTTTTTATTAAATGAACAAGAATTACAAGTATGGTTTGACAAACTACAGATGCCTTGTGCTTGCTTAATAGCAAAAGATGATGGAAGTATATATTGGCTGAAAGGAGGAGAAAAATTAGATGTTATTTAGTACTTGGGAATGGATTCGATTATTAGGGCTTTTAAGTTATTTTTACTTCAGTATGTCAATTTTTTTTGGTTTACTAAGGAAATCTTCTACTCTCAAGTCCAATAAAAACTTATACTTTCAATTACATCAAATGAGTGGATGGTTGGGATTTATAACTGTTATTGTACATTTACTTTTACTAATGATTGATCAATACGAACCCTATACTATTTCTGAAATCGTATTACCTTTTAGCGCTAACTATCAGGCATTGTTGTCTGGGCTAGGAACCATAGCTTTTTATTTGTTTTTAATAGTTCTTTTAACATCAGATATATGGATAAATAAAATGAACTTCTCACTTTGGAAGAAGATGCATTTTCTTGTTTTACCTGCTTGGATATTATCACTTATTCATGGGCTATTCATTGGTACTGACTCAAATCAAATGTTGGTAATTTTATTTTATAGCAGTACGGTAATGGTTATAATTACCGCACTACTTGTAAGGTTGATGAGCGATGGGTTTAAGAAGAAAGATCAAAAGCAAGGGGTTAGTAAGTAAGCGGTGCTTGAATGGATGAAAGGCAGTTTCTCCATGTTAGCTAGACTGCCAAAGTAGCTCAAAAAAATAAACTAGTTGAATGGCACTACTGATACATGTAATGCCATTCTATGGTTTATCCATCATGTAACGATGAAGAGCCTATTTTTTAGTATAAAGAGGAAATTGAATACAAAATGTTGTACCTTTTTCCAATTCGCTTTGAACTGTGAGTGTTCCTCCGTGATCTTGAACAATAGAATCAGCTATAGCAAGTCCTAGTCCTGTTCCGTTTCTGTTTCTCACAGCATCACTCCGGAAAAATCTATCAAAAATAAAAGGTAGGTCTTCCTTAGAAATCCCAATGCCTGTATCTTCAATGTAGATATATATCATTTTATCAGTTTGTAAAAGCTTTAGATAGATTGATCCTCTTTGTGTGTACTGAGCGGCATTATCTAATAATATATAAATTAATTCAGTTATATTATTTGAATTTCCAATAAATTCAACATTAGGTTGGATTTCTGTTTCGAAAACGATTGATTTCGGTAACGCTCTTTTAAACTTCCTACTAATCGTTAGTAGCAACTCTGTTAAGGAGATTTTTTCTTTAGTTGAATGAATACGATTTTTGTCATGTCGGGCTAAAAATAATAGTTTATCTAATAGCTCTTTCATTAACTCTGCTTCATGCTTTAAATCTTCAATCAATTCTTTACCGAAATCACTCATATTACTAGCTTCATCAGATTCTAAAATATCGAGTGAACTATAAAATACGCTTAGCGGTGTTCTTAACTCATGAGAAGCATCTGAAACAAAGCTTTTCTGTTTTTCAAGTGCATGTTGAATGGGAATCATGGCTTTTCCTGCCATGTAGTAACTTAAGAATCCAATTATTATTGTAAAAATTATAATTAAAACAATAAACAGTAAGATCATTTTTTGAAAAAAATGATATTGTGATGTGGTCGATTTGCCTATAACAATATATCCAAGAAATTCACCGTTCGGCTGAATGGGTTTCGATAAAATTAAAAGATGTTTATCGCGCCACTTTATATTTTTTACAAAACGTTTAGAAGGATTTTCG
This sequence comes from Lysinibacillus sp. OL1, assembly GCF_004332175.1. Taxonomy (NCBI): domain Bacteria; kingdom Bacillati; phylum Bacillota; class Bacilli; order Caryophanales; family Bacillaceae; genus Lysinibacillus; species Lysinibacillus sp. OL1. The sequence continues at coordinate 74,435 of NZ_SJDS01000002.1, forward strand.
GTTTGAATGATTTTTTCTAGGTCTTTAAATAAACCTTGATAGTTTTCGTCACCGTGGACTAGTATCTGCTCTTTTGTATAAATATAGTAAAAATACATACCATTTGGGTTAAATTCTAATTTCCCTTTATTATCATTTTTGTGCTCAAAAAAGTCATGATATTGTTCTTTATAATAAGTTTCTAGTTCTTCTATTTGTTGATAATCCATTAGTTGAACTAATGAAAAATATAGAATAATAAGAAAAGCAAAGAAAAAGCCTATAAAATAAATGGAATTAAATAAAGTTAGTTTTTTACGAGTTTTCTTAAACATGCTACCTCACTCTGTATCCTATTCCTCTAATGTTTTCAATAATGGATTTTGGACGATTATGATCGATTTTTTTACGAACTAATTTTACTAACGCATCAAGGTTGTTGTTAGTCATTTCATGATCAAAGCCCCATACTTGTGTGTAAATTTGTTCTCTAGTAAGAATGATGCCTTTGTTGATAAAAAGGTACTCTAACAATAAAAATTCGTTTTTAGTTAATAGTATTTCTTGATTATCTTTAAAAAGTGTTCTGGAATCCAAATATAACTTTAAATCATCAATTTGAATGATTTGATGAATGGATTTATTTTTTCTTCTTAAAATGGCACGTATTCTCGCTAAGAGTTCTTCCATTTTAAATGGTTTAACAACATAATCATCAGCACCTGCATCTAATCCGCAGATGATGTTATTGCAATCATCCTTTGCTGTTAGTATTAAAATGCCACCTTCATAACCATTTCTTCTAGCTTCTTTGCACACATCAATACCGCTTATTTCTGGCATCATCCAATCTAAAATGACTAGATCGTATGTATGAAACAGTATGTATTCTAATGCATGCTGACCATTATCTACAGCATCCACCTGATGAAATTCTTTTTGAATGATGTGAACAATGTTTTTTCTTAATCGATTATCATCTTCAGCTATCAGTATTTTCAACGAAGCTCCTCCTACCTTTTTTATATTCAATATAACTAATTTATAACAACATTATGAAATCCACCTGAATTTTTTGTGCGACCAATCTTCTACTTATTCTAAGCCAAAAAAGAAATTTAAATTAAATATCGTAATTTTTTCTAGTACCGTTTTTCAGATTTTTTTCATATTGGTTGTTTAGACTAATGTTGAACCTCAATATGGAAGGAGATCTCCTATGCGATATTTAAAAATGTTTGGGATAGTATTGGTAGTTATGTTTTTTTTGTATGATGTAAATCCCATTTATGCAGATGATATTTTTGAAGGAAAAGATGAGTATGATGAGGGTAACGGTAGACAACAACACGAAGAAGGGCGTTATGAGGACCTTGGTGAATTAATTGGTTGGTGTACATTCATAGGAATTGGTGCAGCGGGTATGATTTTTCCTATTAGAACTTTCTTGAAGTCTGTAACTCGTACTTTCCCACAATCTAAAGGGCTATATTTATACGTAGCAAAGTTAATAGGTAGATATCATATTCTTTTTGGCACAATGGCATTGTTGTTAGGTATTGGTCATGGGATAATCATGTACTTTAATGAGGGTGAATTGGAGAATGAAGGAATTATTGGCTTAATTGCAATTATTCTTTTATCAATTACTGCTATTATAGGAATGAATTTATTCAACTATAGAAAAAATCGAAGCTTGCGAACAATCCATATCTCAATAGCGGCATTAAGTGTTATTACAGGAGGGATTCATATTTTTATCTCTTAATTATGTAAACATGACTCGGCTCATAATTACTAAGCTTATCATTTTAGTTGCATACTGCATTCATTTTCTATATTTGTTGTATAAACAATGCTTAGATAAAGAATCTCTAGTATTTGAGCTTAAAGCAAAAGGATCGCATTAGGGAAGTGTGCGGTGTAATTATATTTAAGTTTATAGTTCTTGTATTGGCAATGGTAAATTTCCGTATAAGAATTCTACACCTCAGCATTACTTGCAGATGAATTAATACTAGCTGTAATGCAGGTGGACAAAACTTAGCCAACATAAGTGCGACTCGACCCCAAATAACTAAAAAACCAGGTACCGCCAAAGAGGGGTACCTAGTTCTATTATGCAAAGGGACACTTGGGATGGAGTGACCCTAGTAACAATTTCGGAGGTGTAAGGCTAATTTAGCTTTACACTACTATATATATGTTGTGATTGCTATGGTTGAATAGTTAATTGCCTGAGAAATAATCGATGAAATGCAAAAGTGTTTGGGTATTTCATTGATTGTCTAGGATAGAAATGGTAAAGTGAACATAACTTTAGGGTCAAGGAGGAGAATTCACATGAAAAAAAGAGCTATTCGTTTTTTAAGCATGGGTATAGGGTTCTCCACAGCTGTTTTTTTCTAAAATCAACGAACATGGGATAAGTCTGCCCTTTTTTAGAAAAAAATACAATCCTAAAGGAGAAAAGAATATGAAAACTAACATAGTACGTAAAAATCCAATGCAGGTACCTAGCCCTGTTGGGAAGTACAGCCACATCACAATCATTCCAAAAGATGCAACAATGTATGCATTCTCTGGACAAATTGGGGTTGATCAAGACGATCAACTGCCTGCAGATTTAATTGAACAAACGACCAATACATTTAGAAATATTGGAGCGCTTTTAGCAACTGAGGGATTGGATGCATCTCATGTGGTAAAGGTGAATATATGGGCGACGGAGGAGATTGATTGGCATCATTTCTATCAGCAATGGGAAGTAATGTTTGGTCATTCCTATCCCTCTATGACTATTGCTTATGTATCTGCATTAGGGCTACCAGAAATAAAAATAGAGATTGAACTTTGGGCTGCTAAATAGCCTAAAAAACGACAATATCCATGTGATATTGTCGTTTTTGCGTACAGACGGTATTAACGTAACATCCTTTTTAATTGTTTCATTTCATAATGTAATTCGTCAATTTGCTTTTGTAGTTTGTCAATATCATTGCTATTACTTTCATTTTCCTTCAATTCATCCTCTAGAGCAAGACCAGCAGCAATGGTCGCTAGAGCGTCTCCAAGTGTTGTAATCGCCCCCGCAATGACAGCCAACTTAGCTGCTTGACTCACGGACTCCAATCCCTCACTATTCCGATTACCTTTATTTTGCTTCATATAATCCTCCCTACAAAAAAGGGTATTACTTGCATTGTATGCTTAGGATAAGTAACAGGTGAAGAATTTATGGGCATCAAATAGGGAACAGGGGAAAGTTGGATTTTATAAAGCATTATTCAGAAGTCTATGGTCTTTTCTAAAATGATTTAGAGAATAAATGAATATTTTAACTCATGTAAAAATGTATTGTCAATAATAAATTTGTAATTTTAATAAAAAATGTTATAATAGTCTTACGATCATTTTTTATAAACGTATTTCGAATTCCGATGTCCTATTTTGCAGAAAGAATTTGGATACGTTTTTTTAATTTTTTAAACGGATGAAAAATTCGAAATTGTTTTAAAGAAGTTATTGGGGAAATTTACTATCTAATAGTAACTTAATTTTATTCCATAAGGAGGACTAGATAAATGAATCTAATTAATAAGAAAGTTACACACAAGCGTTTTGGCATAGGTAGTATAGTTAACCAAAATGATTCGAGTATTGAAATACATTTTGCATCAGAAAATAAAAGGTTTGTTTTTCCAGATGTCTTTGGAAAGCACCTAACAATACATGATAAAAGTGATGCTAAGTTACTTGAGGAAATTATACAAAAAAAGGAAATTGAACGAGAAGAAGAAGAAGCGCGGATGGAAGAGACAAAAGAACTTCAGCGGAAAGAACTCTTACTTCGCTTGGAACACGAAAAACTTATGAGTAATCATAAACTTCATCCCGCATCACAGATGGTTTTTTGGTGTGATTCAGAGGAACAGAATAGCTCTGTTTCAGAGTGGAATGTTTTTTCAGGTATATTAAAGAGTGGGAATAACAAAGGAAAGCCAAACAAGCCGAGCCGCTTACACCAAAATAGCGCTGTCCTTTTAACAGCAAGAGATTCCAGCCAGCCTGAAAGTGATAGACGTATCTTAGGTGTCTATATGGTGAATGAAAAATTCGTCGGCAAGCTGTGTGAAGATGGACATATTCCTGCTCATTCAAAATACAGAATTCATCTGACAGAACAGGAATCGGATCAGTTACTTTTCTGGCAATATTATATCAATGAAAAATTCCCCGAAAAAATGACATGGAAGACAGGGAAATATCGTTATTTCGAAAATTTATGGATGGCTCAAATTTTACTTGATATCATTTCGTTGAAAAGTGACCCAAAAGAACTGGAGTTGGCACAACAATTCTTTAAACATTTTTGTAAAATGAATCAGCTAACAGTAAAAGAAATTCCCAAACCTGATGGCGCATTAACCCGTATTTAGTACAGTGAACCAATTATCAAGTTAAAGAGCTATACTTGCTTGCAAGAGATAAATAATGGCAATGAATACAAGTCACTGGATTTTAAAATCCAGTGACTTGTATGTTTATGTCCCAATAACTTTATTAGCTTTTAATACCTATTCCACACAAAGTAACCCCAATGATTCACTTATTAGATGTAATAAAAGTAAAAAACAGCGTTAATAATGGCTTAACGCTGTTTTTAAATTAGTCACTTTGGTGACTAAATAAAATGGGGATGTGTTTCTTGCTGAAGATATGAGCAAAGATGGAAAGCGAGTAGGGTACATTACCAATATATGATGTTTACCACCAAGCTGATAGGTGTTTATCCTTTACGATCAATAATCTTTCGTACTTTGTCGTAGGGGAGGAATTGTCCAATATGTCCCGATTCGCCATAGCCATTCCATAGGGCCAAAGCGGAAAAAGTATAGCCATAGCTTACTAAAGAGCAATTGGCAACCATAAATGCCTAGACAAATCCACAAAGATTCAAGATAGCGAAGTTGTCCAATTAAACCGAAAGTATGGCCAATTAAGAGAATGAGCGCTGTTTGCCCCAAGTAATTAGTCAAGGCCATGCGCCCATATGCTTTTAACGGTGCCAATAGTCGTTGGAACAAAGAGCTTTGTAATAATAGGATGATTGTTCCCATGTAAAAGGCAGAAGCGAATGGGCTAAACTGTAGTCCGATTAATGAAAATTGCTCAATATTTGTAATATGAGCCGCTAGCTGATCCTTGGGCAAATGCTGGATATTAACAAGAGGCTCAGGGACATACTGCCATTGATAAAACCAGCTAGCCATGCTTATAAAGCCCATTACAATCGTCACGAACATGATTTTATTTCGATGTAATGAGATATTTTCAAATAAATGATATTGACCAGCAGCTAGACCAAGCAAAATCAGTGGAAATGGCATTAAAATTTTTAGACCAAAATAGGCAGTGATGGCTAATAGGATGAATCCAAGGATGAGATTGATGTCTTTGCGCATTTTATAAAAAGGTAAGGCTACAAAGCCAAAGATAGCATAGACAGTTAAGGCTTCACCTGGTTGGAAATAAAAATGCACTAACCCCATAAACAGTAAAATCAAAAGCCTACGACTAAATAAGGCATAGGCTTTTTCGCCCCTTGCCTGTGCGCGTGAAATAAAGAGATAGAATCCTATTCCAAATAAAAATGAAAAAATGATTAAAAATTTACCCTCTACAAAAAGTGTTAGAAAGCGGCTATAGGCAATATCGTTTGCCAATTCAGGTGGTTCAATCCACATTAATGAGGGGATATTGACTAAAATAATGCCCAGTAAGGCGAACCCTCTTAAATAATCTAATGTATCAATTCGTTTATTACTGTTGGTCGGTTGCAACGTATATCTCCTCCTTCAAGACCAATTATAAGGAAGATCTTTTAAAAGTAGTAACGATGAATGTTACGTGAATCTAACAAAATTGTCATCTTATAGAGGCTCTATTGGCTCAGGGTAAATCGCTAATAGCTCATATGCATGCTGACGTATAAGCTGAATTAGTGCGTATGGTTCTTTGACAATTGCATGTTGACCAAGGCGAAAGAATAGGGAGCTATTAAAGTGGAGCTCATGTTGATCGATAATCGTATCGATATAGCCTGTTCCATCACTATGTCGAACAACCGCTTTTTCAAGATGGGGCTCACTTAAACATTGACGAACGCCCTCGCTTGATAATTCTACATATAACCGAATAGGCTGCTGAGGCTCATAGTCAGTTTCAAGCCATTGCTGCAAATTCATCGTCGTTTTATGGTTTGCTTCACTAATTTTTATCCCTTTAATTCGATCTACACGGAAGAGTAATATTCTTTCATTTGATAGCAGTAGCGCAGGCATATACCATAAGCCATCATGAGCGTACACGCCAATAGGCTGGATATGCTTAGAGGTGATACCAGACTTCGATTCATACTGGATATGCAATTGTGATTGGTTGATGATAGCCTCTAAAACGTCCGTTAGGAGTGGTGTTGTAATGGCTCTTTTAGGGTTCCAAAAGGAAATATAGGATTGCAGCGTATCCACCTTTTTCTTGGCTTCCTTCTGTAAGGATTCATACAGCTTTTGAGAGACAGACTTCATTTCAGTATTAAAGGGTAAATCACGATAATAGTGCAAAGACTGGAATGCAAAGAAGATGGCGACCGCCTCTTCCTCAGTAAATAATATCGGGGGGAGAATAGCATTGGATAGCACCGTATAGCCCCCATGTCTTCCTTGTTCCGAGTAAATGGGTAGCCCCATATCACTTAAATCCAAAAGGTAACGATGCACCGTTCGCACGGAAATATGGAAGGTGTCGGCAATTTCCTGCGCTGTAAATTTCTTTTTCACACTGACGAATAGCAAAATATCAATTAATCGTTTAGCTTTGGTCATATTTTGTTCACCTTTTTATTTAATCATGCCAATAGTTGTCATGTTTTATATTTAGTATAGAGATTGTACAAGAGATTTTCAAAAGAAGAGGAGCTGACGTAATGTCACGCGAAATACTGGTATTTATTGCAGGGAGTTTAGATGGATTTATTGCCAAGGAAAATGATGATCTACAGTGGCTAGAGGAAACAGAGGGAGAGGGTGATAATGGCTACGCTGATATGTATCAAACCATTGATACCGTCATTATGGGAAAACGGACATATGATTATATCCTAGAACATCTTAAACCGTTCCCTTATCCTGATAAAAAATGCTATGTGTTCTCAACAACTCAAACTGGGGAAAATGAGCATGTGACGTTTATCCAAGAGGATGTCATCACATTTACTCAACGTTTAAAAGAGCAAGAAGGCACAAAGATTTGGATGGTAGGGGGAGGGAACCTTCTAGATGCTTTTTTACAGGAGCGGCTAATTGACGAATGGATTATTACGATTACACCCCATTTACTGGGCTCAGGGATACCCTTGTTTAAATCTCCCCGTCCATTCGAAAACTTAAGGCTATTGGAAACAAAACGATATGGTCAAATGGTACAACTACATTATGAGGTAAGGAAAGAGGCTTAAATCAAGCCTCTTCTTTATTTGATAAAGGAACGATAGATTTCTCCTAAGAGACCTTGCATTTGATGAACGCCTGTATCGGTGTTAGTCATGGCAACAAAGCCTTTGTCTAGGTGGGGGTAGGCCACTAGCATACATTGATAGCCAACGCCCCAGCCAAGCGAGGATATTTCAAGCTGCTCACCAGCACCATCAAGAAATACACCAAGGCCCATCCATTCTTTACAGCCCTGAGGACGAATTAGCTCATGGATTGAAGCTAAACCAAGTGTACCCTTTCCCTTTAAGGCCTGCATTACCTCTTGTAATAATTTTGCTAGATCTGACGGTGTTGTCCATAATCCACAAGCTGCATCATACGGGTAAATAGGGTATCTTTGTGCTGTTAGGGTGCCATCTTTCTGATGACCACTTGCTGTATTGGCAGTTGGGACTGCGGAAGAAAAAAAGCTATTTGTCATGGCTAGTGGTCGGAAAATCACGTCTGTCATAAGTGTTGAAAAACTTGAGCCTATTGTATCCTCAATCAGCAATTGAACAAAGCAAAAGCCAGCATCTGAATAGTGAAATTCTTGCTCGGCCTCAAAAGTACTATCGATTGGTATGGAACAATAAGGAGTTGTACCTTTTAATAAGTCGACCATCGAAGGCCTCTGCCATCGTGAATGTAAGGGAGAGAAGCTGCCTTTAGGGTCAATAATTCCGGCCTGATGACTTAACAAATGTCGTAATGTTACTTTTTTTCCCTGAGTGTAGCTATGATCTGGCATCTTCCAAGATGTGAGCTTTTGATTAATATCCTCATCTAAATCTACTATACCTTGCTCGACCAGCTTCATCACTAAAATGCTTGTAACTAGTTTACTAATTGAACAGGCATTGAAGATGGTTTGGGTATTGATTCTGTTAGTTTTCCCGACCTCTAATAGACCAAAGCACTCTGCTTTCTGAAGCTCACCATCCTTTATATAGGCAATGCTGAGGCCAGCTATTTGTTGTTGCGACATTTGCTCATGTATTGTCATGAATAAAGATCTCCTAGTTTTCCTTCATCATACCATAAGTAGGAACGAATGTTCTTGGGAAACTATCGTAATGTAAGTTGAAATCTATTGTATAATAAAGGAATTATTTCTACAAAGGTACATACAATGGAGGGGTTCTGTGACAAAAGCGTTTCCACAAAAAATACATATCATTGGGTCCGTTGGCAGTGGGAAAACGACATTGGCGAGGAAGTTATCTAAAACCTTGCAGATTCCTTATTATGAGCTTGATAATGTGGCATGGATGCGAAAGGAATCAGGGGATATTCTAAGAACAGATGAAGAAAAAAAGGAGCACTTACAAACCATTCTCCAAACGAACAGTTGGATTATAGAGGGGATCCATCAGGAGGAGTGGGTTGTTGATAGCTTCCAGCAAGCTGATTGCATTATCTTTCTCGATACGCCTTATAAAATTCGAGTCTTTCGTATAATAAAAAGATTTATGAAACAAAAAATGGGCTTCGAAAAAGCTCACTATCAACCTACTTTTTCGATCTTTTTTAAAATGTTTCGTTAGAATAAACGCTTTGAAAGGGTAGGAAAGCCTAAATTCTTTAAACAGCAACATGCTGTATTGGCTAAACTTTTAATGATTCAGCGCAATAAGGATTTAGATTCCTATTTTCGACAATTCTAAAGCGTATCCCGATGTCAGGATACGCTTGTTCTTAGGCATTTTTCTTTGTACGTGTAGTCCGTTTTCTTGTAGCGGGCTTTTTTGTTTTTTCTAAAGAGGCCTGTAGAGCTGTCATTAAATCCGTGACATTTTCAGGAATTGGACGTTGTTTATCGCTTGTAGATATCGTATTTGTAGCTTTCTTTTCTTCAATTAGTTCTAATAAAGCATTGCGGTAATCATCTGTATATTTTTCAGGGTTGAATGTAGTTGTTAGTTGTTCCACTAACATGAGGGCTGTATCGAGCTCCTTTTGTACTACATCCTGTTCGTTTGGAATATTAGGGACATCGCCAATGCTCCTTACCTCATCTGGATAGTGAATTGTTTCCATCACAAGGGCATTTTGATAAACACGCACAATGGCAAGTTGCTCTTTAGAGCGGATAACGATTTTGGCAATGCCTATTTTCCCTGATTGTTCTAATGTTTTTCGTAACAATGAATAGGCTTTGGCTCCCGTCGAATCGGGTGATAAAAAATAGGTGCGTTCAAAATAGATTGGATCGATTTCAGTTAATTGCACAAAATCAATAATTTCCACAGCCTTATCTTCATTTTCCTTACGCAAGTTTTCTAAATCTTCTTGATCCAACACAACAAATTTATTTTTGGCATATTCATAAGCCTTCACGATATCCTCATCTGTTACCTCTTGGTTACAGCCCTCACAAACCTTTTTATAACTAATCGGCGTATGGCAGTCTTTGTGAAGCTGACGCAATTTGACATCTTTATTTTCAGTTGCAGCATGTAGTTTCACAGGAATATTAACAAGTCCAAAGGAAATACTGCCTTTCCACACTGTATGCATTGTTGTCACCTCGTTTTTCTTACTATGATGTATTTTGAGGTTTTTTATGTATCTTAAAATGAAATCTTCAAACACTGAATATAAAAAGCAAAGTAGGTATTGTGAAATGAAACCAATGCTTTTATCGGAAACAAACGATATTCCTAGTGGAGATGAATGGCTATTTGAAACAAAATATGATGGTTTTCGCTGCTTATTAGTTTGGGATGAGGAGCCGAAGCTCATTAGTAGAAATGGGCGACATTTAAATCACCTGTTTCCCGAAATTTTAGCTTTTTGTCAGCAAATATATACATCCATCCAAACCTTTTTACCCCTAACCTTGGATGGGGAGTTAGTTTATTTACGCAATCATTATAAAAGTGATTTTGCCGTTGTTCAGAAGAGGGGGAGAATGCAAAATCAAGACGTGATTCAGGAACATGCTCATTCATGTCCTTTTCACTATCTAGCATTTGATGTTTTAACCCTTAAAGGAGAATCTCTCCAAAACCACTATTTAAAAACGCGAAAGGAGCAATTGGTCAAGCTTGCGACGAAGTTCAAATGGCCAAGCGTAAACTATGAGAATCCAACGCCTATCCAAGTTATACATGGTAGTGAGGAGCATGAGAGCTTATGGCAGTCTATCAAGCTTTACAATGGGGAAGGCATTGTTGCTAAGAAGAAAACAAGTAAATGGCTTGAAAACATACGATCAAATCATTGGTTAAAGATAAAAAATTGGCGTTATGTCACAGTCATTGTCACACAATATGACCATAGCAATAGTTATTTTCATGGTGCAGTTTTTGAGGACAATGAATTACGAGAAGTCGTTACGTTTAAGCATGGGATGACAGAGGAAGAGCATCAAACACTTGTCAAATTCTTTCAGACTAATGGACTGCGTAAAAAGGAGCTATGGGCACTTGAGCCTTCGATTTGTGTTGATATTGCCTGTATTGATTTTGATGGTAGTAAGCTTCGGGAACCTAGATTTCATGCCTTTCGATTAGAGATAGCACCTGAGCAATGTCATTGGCTGCACATGCAACGTCAACTGTATCCTATCCCTGATTCAGTTGCTATCACACATCCAGACAAGCCTGTATGGCCGAATATGGGTATTACAAAGGATCAATACTTGTTCTATTTGCAAAATATTTCGCCCTATTTAATGCCTTTTCTAAAGGATCGCCCTCTAACGCTAATACGCTATCCACATGGTGTTCCAGGTGAAAGTTTTTATCAAAAAAGTAGACCAGAAAAAATGCCTGATTTTGTGGCAACAGCTGTGATGGATGATATTGATTATATCGTATGTAATAACTTGGAAACGTTATTGTGGCTTGGAAATCAGCTGGCATTAGAGTTCCACATTCCATTTCAAACACATCATTCTCCGTACCCGACAGAAATCGTTTTCGACTTAGATCCTCCCTCAGTACAAGATTTTTCATTAGCCGTTTCAGGCGCACTTGATTTAAAGAACATTATTGATTATTTTCAGCTCCAATCCTTCGTCAAAACATCAGGTGGAAAAGGTTTACAGCTGTATATTCCTTTACCCGCAAATACATTTACTTATGAAGAGGTACGTATTTTTACAGAGTTTGTTTGTCGCTTTTTATGTGAGCAAAAGCCAAATTTATATACAATTGAGCGTTTAAAGAAGAATCGTCATGAAAAATTATATTTAGATTATGTCCAGCATGCAGAGGGCAAGACTATCATTGCCCCGTATTCTACTCGGGGCAATGAAATGGGTTTAGTAGCAACACCGCTTCTATGGGAGGAGGTCAATGAAAACCTAACACCAACACTTTTTACGATTCCCTTTGTCATGGCGCGCATGAAAAAAATGAGCAATCCCTTTCAATTATTTCGTGAAGTAGGGGAGCAACAAAATTTTCAAGCAGTTCTAGATCAATTAAAGGCATGAGGACACTTATGGGGATAGGGAAGCTCTGACAGGGCATGAGCGCTGTGCGATGTAAAACGAGCAGGGTTTACCTGATAAAACTCAGGTTTACAAAAAAGATCGCTTTGACCAATACTGCAAGCGCTTCTAAAAAAGAGGTGTTCCCAATGTCATTGGGAACACCTCTTTTTGCCGTTATAGTGGAACCTGTGCATTTACTTTTTCGAGGTAATCCAGTATGCCCATTGCGGACACAATGGTATCGAATGGGATGGTTTGATAGACAGGATGATCGGACGGAATGTCGTTTTCCTGTAGATAGTTGAATAAAAGTTCCTTTAAGCGAGCATCTAAGTAGTGAACTTGTTCTTGGAACTGGCTGGATGCTGCTTGCGCTTTTCTACCTTCTTCTAAAAAGAGCGGTGTCCAATAGCGCACCTGACGATAGGCTTCAGCTGGATTTTTATAAGCCCCATAGTGACCGAAGTATAATTCACTTGCTTGTAGCTTTTCGTACAATTTTAAGGATTGTTCCATTGTTTCAGGGTTGTATTGATTTGGAGAGGTGGACGGAATGATTAAATCAATTGCTTCCTCATCCATTTCGGGATAGCGAACACCTGTGGTATCTCCTACAAACAAGCCGTTTGTAGCGGAATAAAGCATTGAAACATGATGCTTAGCATGTCCCTCAGTATGATAAAACGTTAATTGATGTTGACCTAATTGTAAACGCTGTTCGTGATGAACTTCTATAATTTTTGCAGCGTCAATGGGCACAATTGAATCAAAAAGGCGGTCAAATTCAGCGCCATAAACTCCTTTAGCACTGCGGATAAGACGACTTGGATCAATCATGTGGGCTGCGCCTCGTGGATGAACCACTAATTTAGCATTGGGACAGCTTTGCAAAAATAACCCTGCTCCGCCTGCATGGTCTAAATGAATATGTGTCACGATGACATAGTCTATATCCTCTACTGCAATATTTAATTTCTGTAACCCTTCCATAATATAAGGTACGGATGGACTGGCCGAAGTTTCGATGAGAGCAATCTTTTCATCGATTAATAGATAGGAGCTTGTTCGCTGCTCTCGACCTAAATCATGTGTATCGATACAGTAGAAATTTGGTGCAATTTGTTGGACGCTAGTCAATTCAATTTCCCCCTTTTATTTCAAAAATAAGCTATTTCTGCTTATAAATGCAATATTTAGCTACAAAAAGTAGTTGTTATACTATATAATAATAGAAAATTTAACTGAATGTCTATTCATTTTTTAAGGGGGATAGTAATGGAGCATAAACTTCGTTATGATACACGAAAAGTTCATCGTGTCAATTTGGCTATTATCTCAATTTTGGCCATTCTAATATGCGGACCTATGATTCTATCAAAGGGCATCCATTTTTTATTGATCGGGCTAGCTGTCATTGCGTTAGCGGTATGTAATTATTTTTTACCTATAAAAACGTATGTCAAAGGCTTTATTTTTGGCCTCATTCCATCAAGTGTTGTGTTTACCTTATTTTTGCTTGATAGCTTCTCATTAAATAAACATTATATTTTACTGTGCACAGTGGCCATTATTGCCCTGTATTTTAAAAAAGAATTGATTGTTTTCTTTGGGATTCTAACCAATTTTAGTTTTTTCATTTTATATATGGTCAACTCGTCATCATTGTTAGGCCCATTTGATGATACCATTGTCTTTGTGACACTTCTGGCAATTATGAATGGGGTCATTATAGCTTTTTATTTGCTGGCAAAATGGGGGAATGAACTGATTCAACATGCAGAAATCCAGCAAAATGAAGTGCGTGCATCCTTCAATCAACTACAAAATACATTTCAGGAAATTGAAAAGAGCAGTCAGGCATTGGACAAGCATGTCACGCAATTCCAACAAACAATGCAAAGGATTTCTGGCTCTAGTAAGCAAATTTTAGTAGCGACAGAGGATATTTCTGCAAGTATTCAGCAGGAGGCATCCAGTTTGCAAATGATTCACGGCACAATGGGCGACTCGGTTCATTTTGTCAATAAAACATTGACGATTTCGAAGGATACGGTCGCTAAATCTACTGAGCTACAACAAGAAGTATTAGCAGGATGGGATAAAATGCAGGATGCCATGACTCAAATGAGCGTCATGAGTTATGCGATGGGCTCAACAGTGGAAACTGTCAAAGAGCTTCAATACAGCCTACAAACGGTGGATAGTCTATTAAAGGGGATTACCCATATTGCAGAACAGACTAATTTATTGGCCTTAAATGCCGCGATAGAAGCAGCTAGAGCGGGGGAACATGGAAAGGGATTTGCCATTGTAGCAGATGAGGTGCGTAAGCTAGCAGAGGAAAGCGCTGCAATTACTGTCAGCATTACCAATGTGACAAAAACCTTGTTTGAAAAATCAACAGAGGCTCATCAGCGTTCTGATGACGGTGAAAAGGCACTCCAGCATGGTGAACAGCTTTTACAGGATGTCAGTCATTTCTTTAATAATTTAAAGGATTCTTTTACAGAAACGAATACAGATTTAACAAGAGGGATGCAGGAATTAAGTAGTGCCATCTCACAATTTGAGGTAATCCAAATGCAAATTGAAAAACTGAATCACATGACGGAGCAAAATGCAGCTTCTACTGGTGCTATTCTACATTCAGTGGAGGATGAAAATCAGCTTCTCGTAAGCATGACAGACACCACGAACCACATTCAGGCTTTAAGTAACACGTTAAAGGCATTAGTGATGGCAAAGGTATAATAGAACCATTGATATTGAAATAAATGGTAGGGTAAAATAAGAGTAGGATTAACCTTCCTAGATGGAGGGTATAAAGATAGTATTCATTTACATTGTTTTATCCATATCTGGTTATGGTGATTGTTTTTGAGTTTGTATGAGCCTCAGCACAATAACTTAAATATGCATTTTTAGTGGGGTATGCTATGGTGATTGTCACCATTTATATAATAGCTGTAGATACATTCAGACCATAAATCTGTTGTATGACTTGAAAAGGAGGAGGGATTCCATGAACATTCGTAGTGTACAGAGTTCAGATTACTATACTTTATCTCCATTGATTAATGAGTGGTGGGGTGGTAGGAATATGTCAGATAAGCTGCCTAAATTATTTTTTGATCACTTTACAAATACAAGCCTAATTATGGAGAAGGATGGCGAGATTATCGGCTTCCTCATTGGCTTTTTATCGCAGTCTAAAACAAATGAAGCGTTCATCCATTTTGTTGGGGTCCATCCTGATTACAGAAAACAGAATATTGCAAAAAGATTATATGATGTATTCTTTCATGTGGTGAAGCAATACCATCGAAATATTGTGAAATGTGTCACGTCGCCTATTAATGAAGTATCCATCGCCTTCCATACGAATCTGGGTTTTAGAATGGAAAAAGGTGACAAGGTGATAGATAATATGTCCATTCATAGTAATTATGGTGGTGAAAATCAAGATCGTGTGTTGTTTTATAAAATTCTACCGTAATTTACTTTCGATAGTTGGCATATAGTCCCGAATAAGGGGGCTATACATGTTTATTAAAAGGTTGTTTACGTTATGGTTTCTACTTTTAAGCATTGTTTGTGGTGCATTTTTCTTTTTGGCAAATGCACCTATTCAATATGCTGAAAAAACCAATGTTTCTATGTCACAGCCTAGTAATGATGAATTATTGCGTTATATTCAGCAATATCAATTTTTAATTAGTGAGATTTCTTATACATTGCGCAAAGAATCCTATAGCTTTCTGTTAGATTACGGAATTTCACCTAATGGAAAAATAGAGCTCCTTGTGTCATTACCCGACAAGGTCGATCACAAGACAAAGCAACACATAGAGGAAACAATGCTGGACGTTATCAAAGCTAATGAATTAAACCCCATCTCTTTTCAAATAACGTTAAAGCAACTCTATGAGCCAGCAGAAGCGATCTCAACTCGGCTCAGTTATAATGATGTCATGGCCAATCTATTTGAGAAGATGTTTGCCCAAGATTTCGGGACTTTCAGCATTGACCATAGTATGACGTCTGAAGGAATTCAAGTAAGCATTAATTTAACAGAAGAGAAAAATCACAAGGCTAAAAAGAAGGCTCAACAGTTAGCGGAAGATATGATAAAGCAGCATCAATTTGATGTAGAAAACTTTTCTATTGATGTTCAAAATAAGATTATAATTTTAGATTAGAAAATTATCACGAATTTTGTTTGGTATGAATTCTGTTAAATGAAGAGGGGAATACATACTCTACATGTGACAATTTCTGTAGCTTAGGGTGTATGTCTAGGTATGGTGGTCATTTTCAAAGGATGTGCAGTGTAAGGGTTTTGTATTTCTAAAAACGGAGCAGACCATGATGGTAATGCTCTTTTTTTATTCATAATCTCAATAACCATCAAAAAGCATGGGGGTAAAAAGAAATGAATAAAACAACACGTAAAATAGCAATCATTACGGGTGCAAGCCACCCTCAAGATATTGGAACAGCTATTTGTAGAAGAATGGCTACGGACGGTGTCAATGTTTTTTTCACACACTGGCATGCTGATCGTAAGTGGATAGGAGAATTCAAACAGGAAATTTTGAGTATGGGTGTTTCATGTGAAGAAATGTCAATTGATTTATCAGATTCTCAAGCTCCAAAAAGTATACTCCAAACGGTTTTCGAAAAACTAGGTGTACCTTCCATTTTAGTGAATAATGCTGCCCATTCAGCACAAGATGGTTATCTAGCGTTAGATGCTCAAATATTAGACGAGCATTACGCGGTGAATATGAGATCAACCTTACTACTTTGTGTGGAATTTGCACGTCTTTTTGAAAAAGCTAATTTAAATTCAGGAAGAATCATTAATATGACATCTGGTCAAGATTTAGGTCCTATGATGGGAGAGCTAGCCTATGTGGCAACGAAAGGGGCAATTTCAGCCTTTACTAGATCATTCGCACAGGAGCTAGCACCGCTGGGCATTACCGTCAATGCTGTCAATCCAGGGCCAACAGATTCTACATGGATGAATGATGAGATTAGAAGCTATCTATTACCTAAATTTCCAATGGGACGGATTGGGACACCAGTGGATGTGGCCAAGGTGATTAGCTTTCTTGCTAGCGAGGAGGCTACATGGATAACTGGACAAATAATCCACTCAGAGGGCGGGTTTCTACGAGGATAATTCATTCTAAGCCTTGCTACAGTTGTGGCAAGGTTTTTCTACGTGCTTATAAGTACCTAAAAAAGGGTCATTCCCGAAATTGGAAATGACCAAGGTTTGTTAGGTGTGTTCGTTGGAGGAAAAAATCTTAAAGAACAGATACACTACTATTTTATTCGATTAGTATAATAATTTCTAGGCTTTGAACCAGTGACAGCGTTTCTTCCTAAGGGCTTTATTTTTTCCCCACATCAACACTTTTATCTTCCGCCTACTTATGTATAGTAAGGCAAAAAGGTTGCTGTAGACCCACTCGATATTGGGTTGTTATGATGATAAGGTACGTAAGTGGGAGGTAAGTAAATTGGAAGCAGAAAGATATAATAATCTTAAATTAGGTGAACGTGGTGCCATCATCAGTATTATTGCCTATATAATTTTATCTATCATAAAAGTTGGCATTGGTTATATGAGTGGTTCAGAAGCTTTAAAAGCGGATGGGTTGAATAATACGACAGATATTATTGCCTCTATTGCAGTACTTATTGGACTAAAGCTTTCACAAAAACCAGCAGATCATGATCATCGCTATGGTCATTGGAAAAGTGAAACCATTGCATCGATGGTCGCATCATTTATTATGATGGCCGTTGGTATTCAAGTATTGGTCGGTGGTTTTTCTTCCATTTTTCAAGGCGGTAAAGAATCGCCGGATATGGTCGCAGCCTATGTAGGGGTAGGATCAGCATTGGTGATGTATTTTGTCTATCGTTTCAACAAACAATTGGCTGGAAAAATCAATAGTAAAGCCATTATGGCTGCAGCTAAAGATAACTTGTCAGACGCTTGGGTAAGTATTGGAACCGCTGTAGGAATTTTAGGGTCACAACTACATATGCCTTGGTTAGATACGATAACTGCAATTGTGGTAGGTTTCATTATTTGTAAAACAGCTTGGGAGATTTTTAAGGAAGCTTCTCATGAACTATCAGATGGATTTGATGAGAAAATTCTGCAAACATACAAAGAGATTATTTTAAAAATAGATGGCGTTAAAGGATTGAAAGAAATCAGAGGAAGAAATTATGGGAATAATGAGGTAATTGATGTCGTTATACTTGTAGATGCAAAGTTAAATATCACGAAAGCACATGATGTTGCTTCGGTTGTTGAGAAAAATATGGTGGAAGAGCAAGGGGTTTACGAAGTGCATGTCCATGTGGAGCCTAAGGATGCATAGGGCAATTAAGTCCTTAAATGTAATATTCAGCTTCAAAAACTATACGGATTAATGAGGTAAGGAATGTCGCTATTGAAATACAAAAACAATTGTCTCTAGCTACTTAATGGCGGTGAAATGACTAATTTTAACCTTTAAAAATGGTGGTACGTGCAGGTTTTAGCCTTCATTGATAAAAAAAATCACTTTACACTGGACTAATACGATTTTTTATCATATACTGTATGTAATAGAATCTTTCTTAAAGAAATAATAAATTCACATATTACAAAGAGTAATCGTGTTTTGTTAGTTACTTTTTGTAATATGTGAATTTTTTTCTTTGGAAGTAGTATGATTTTATTTAATAACATTATTGGAGGTCATTTAAATGACACAAGGTACAGTAAAATGGTTTAACGCAGAAAAAGGTTTCGGTTTCATCGAAGTAGAAGGCGGACAAGACGTATTCGCTCACTTCTCAGCTATCCAAGGTGAAGGTTTCAAATCACTTGAAGAAGGTCAAAAAGTTGAATTCACAGTTGAAGAAGGTCAACGTGGACCACAAGCTGCTAACATCGTTAAACTTTAATTTTTAAATGAAGAAAAACATTCTTAAATAGAGTGGTTTCAGTAGACAAAGTCGATTTTTTCGACTTTGTCTTTATTTTTTCTCATTACATATCAAAATACATTTGTTACTTGCTTACTCTCGATGAGAAGTGAGGATAAGAGGTTTTACCAAGAAGAATGTAAAAGCAACACGAGGGAGTTTGTTCAGTATGATCTGTTTACAAATCAAAACTACCTAAAATCATAAAATCTACAATCACGCCACTTACTGGATTTTCCGATCCTAATACATTAATTCCTAATACTGTCACACCACTAATATTTGTAATATTAGCAGAGACATATTTTCCACTAATATTCTTCTCTCTCATTTGAACCCTCGGTCTTAAGTTTATTGTTGAATTTGTCGAGTATACACTTGCCACTGCATAGTCAAGAGTAGATAAGAGAGGACTGCCATTCACTAATGCATTGTCTGTAAAGTAGAATGTTGCTATTCCATTTGCATCTGAGCTAGCTTGTCCATAAACAATGCGCTTTACTTTTTTGGGATTTGCATCTCCAGCTTTAAACACCTGCATGACTGTTGGGGCAAGTGTAATAAAATCAATGCTCATAGACATTCTCCTTCGTTATTTTTAGCCAAAATTATGCTTGATATATTCTATGAACTGCTTGTTAGATTAGTACACTATGTAAGCTACAAACTTTACATATGCAAGCTTCTACATATATTCTTCTATGCTACAAAGTAAGTAGTAAAAAAGGGTCACCAGGGTGGAAGACGACCCTTTGATCATAGCATGAATATTTGAGGATAATAGAAGGTAATTATTAATGATATAAGAAAGTAGCGCCAGCAATAATTAAAAGAATAAAGAGGACAACAATTAGAGCGAATGATAAATTATCATGCTTGCCATAGTTTGAACCGTAAACTTCATATCCCATATGAAAGTCCCTCCTTTCGAGAACCTAGAATATGTAAAGTATAGAAACGAGGTTTAAATAACTGAAAAATATTTAAGGGTCACTCGGCTGAAAGTGACCCTAAGTAACAATTCGGGAGGTACAAGTTAAACTAGTTTAGCTTAACACTACTATTTATATGAAAAGTTAACTCATTGTGCATAGTTTATTGCCTTTAAAATAAAAATAAGACTATGACGGTCAACCAACGCCAAAGCCTATAAAAGTGTGTGCGATACACTTATTAATAGTTTGTGTAAATATAGTCGATTTATACATTCAAAAAGCCGCAGCGTCGACAAACGCTACAGCTAGTTTAAGTTATTTGGCATCTCTGGTAGGATGCCCCAAATCTACCCTTACAGTTTCTAGTACGATTGAAAGGGTACTGTCTCTAAATTTCTAATTAGAACTTATTCCATATATACGTACGTGTCTTTGAGTACTGTACTAATTAAGCGAATGAGTCTTTATTTTTCAGGATAATTAACATGTAATGGTGGTGGTACAAGCCAGCCTTTATTTTTGTTTAAACGTAAAAGCTTTGCACCAAGTTGAGCTTTAGCCATATGGAATTGCCCAAACATTAATGCGATATCTTCACGAGTAGAAGTACCCATTGCCTGACTACATGCAACTAATCCAGCTGCTAGGTCAGCACTTAGGGCAGCGCTTATTTCTGGATCATTAAATTTTGCACCTGGAGGAATATCTTCCAGTCTTGCTACAGGTCTCTCAGGTGAAGCGGGAGGTAGTGCAATCCCGTTTGTTTTTAGAATTTTTTCTAATTGCTTTACTTCTTCCCTGCATGTTTCGATGATATCTTCAATAATTTTTTTTAGATCTTCATCACCAGCATGATTATAAAACGTTTGATAGCCAGAAATCATACCATAGTCTGCAATTAAACCCGACCAAACACTAAATACCTCACCATAATGCAACGGTTCATCTTTTGGATTTCCACCAAGAATACCCATCTGTACACATCCTTTTCTTATTTTTCGCCATTAAAGCCATGTTAGTATGGCTGAAAAAATAAGTAAAATTCATTTTTAATAAAATTTTTAATGTAAAAATTAAAAGAAGCCACAGAGAAAGAAATCTCTGCAGCTCTTTAAGTAGTGAAACACTACGCAATTATAGAATGGGTGTTTTCTGTTTAGTTATACGTTTAATGTAGCTTTGAAAAAGTGAAAAGTATAGATTTTCTTAAGAAAGGCCACTTTAAAGCATATTGGAGGTGAGTGTTTTGACAAAAGAAAAGCAAAAGAATGAAGTAGAGCAAGAAGAAATAGCAATGGAATTTAATCCTGAAGAATTAGAAGCAGTAAAAGAGGAACAAGAGCAACAGAAAGAACAGCCCTTCAATAAAAAAGAAAAGAAGTAAGAAGGTAAGTATGCCATCATCAATGGTTGTGGCATTTCCATATAGTTTATGCTTGAACCTCCAATGACTTAATTGAAAGAAGATGATTTAAAATGGACAAGAATTTGAATTACGGGGAAGATTATAAATTTATCCCAGCAACTTCTGTTGGAAGCGGTGTAGGTATAGACATATTACCTGATTTATATCAATACACGATTCAAATTGTAAATATTGTACTTTATGGTGAACCGCAGATGAAAGATTTTGTGCTAATAGATGCGGGGATGCCCAAAAGTGCGGATGAGATCATTTCAGTTGTTGAAGAACGTTATGGTTCTAAGTCTCGACCGAAGGCAATCATACTGACTCACGGTCATTTTGATCATGTCGGAGGACTCATAGAATTAATAGAGCGGTGGGATGTTCCTGTCTATGCGCATACATTGGAAATACCCTTTTTATCTGGAAAACAAAATTATCCCGAGCCTGATCCAACGGTAAATAACGGCTTGGTTGCTAAAATGTCACCTATTTTTCCAAATGAAGCTATAAATTTAGGTGGTAACCTCAAAGTTTTACCTTCTGATGGTAGTGTTCCCTTTATGGCAGGTTTCAGATGGTTTCATACGCCTGGCCATTCACCAGGGCATATATCTTTATTCCGTGAGAAGGATAAGGTGCTTATTGCTGGAGATGCATTTGTTACGGTCAAACAAGAATCTCTTTATAAGGTGATTACGCAGACTAAAGAAATCAGTGGTCCCCCTCAATATTTTACAACAGATTGGTCGGATGCTCGAGCATCTATTGAAAAATTAGCAATACTAAAACCTTCAGTTGCCATCACAGGGCACGGATTACCAATGAAGGGCGAAGAACTGACAAGCAACCTAAAAAAACTTGTCGATGATTTTGAACAAATCGCACTACCCAAGCAGGGTAAATATTTAAATTAATCACGTAAGGAAAAAACAAAGAAAAAGCCGCAGCGTCGTCACACGCTACAGCCATTGTCTTGCCAATTTAGTCAGATGATTCATTATATCATAAATTATCAGATTGCAACTGTAGAATGAACATATTTGAATGACAAGACACAATGAATGGCAAGTTGTTAATAGGGGCCTGTTTTGATAATAGCTATCAAAACAGGCTCCTTCTTTGTATTTGAATGTCATAGATCTTTTCATGGTATAAAATTTCCTTTTTAAAAAAAGTGGTTGAACAAATTTTTTATTTGTGTATATAATGTTTATATAGTATATATACAATATAATGAATTTGTGGGGGGAATTGTTTAAGTGATAGGCACTGAAAAAGCGGATGAAAGTAATCGGTTAAAACGATGGATCATCACTATTGGTATATTTTTAATTGTTCAATTGATCTTTAGCGCGGTCGATGGCACTGCTCTTGAGCCGAACATGAACGATAGTAATAATTTAGTTGCTAGAATGGGAAGATGGATTTTGGATTCGAGGCTTTTCACCGAATGGATAACGCCTTATTCCTTTCCTTTTTTTAATATGTTCATCACAATCCATGTTATTGCTATACTGATTGCAGCACTAGGGAATATGATTTCAACGATATTCTCAAAAAAATAAAGAAGAGGGATTGGCATGCAAATAATTATTTCGAACAGTTCAAAGGAGCCAATTTATGAACAAATTACGAATCAAATTAAATCACTTATTTTAGCAGGTGAACTACAGGAGGGCACAGCAATACCCTCCATGCGTAACCTCGCAAAGGATTTACAAATTAGTGTAATAACGACAAAACGGGCTTATGAAGAATTGGAGAAGGCGGGCTTTATCTATTCCATTGTTGGCAAAGGATCTTTTGTAGCAGAGCAAAATTTGGAGGTTATACGGGAAAAGAAGCTGAAGGTTATTGAGGAACAGCTAAGTGCGGTCATTGCGAATAGCAGAGAAATAGGCCTGTCTCTTGATGAACTAAAGGAATTATTGAAGATTTTATACGAGGAGTGAAAGGGATGGAAAATGTAGTCGAATTAAAGAATGTCACAAAGAGGTTCAAAGGCTTTTCCGTAAATCATATAAATTTACAGGTAAAGCGAGGCTTTGTAACGGGTTTCATTGGAGCAAATGGAGCTGGTAAGTCTACAACGATAAAAACGATGATGAATCTATTAAGGCCAGATGCTGGAGAAGTAAAGCTTTTCGGATTAGACTACAAGACGCATGAGAAGGAGATTAAGCAGCGCATTGGGTTTGTATACGATGGCAATATATTTTTTGAAGGGTTGAACTTAAAAGATATAAAACGTATAGTTGCACCTGCTTACAAACGCTGG
Organism: Lysinibacillus sp. OL1; assembly: GCF_004332175.1. Taxonomy (NCBI): domain Bacteria; kingdom Bacillati; phylum Bacillota; class Bacilli; order Caryophanales; family Bacillaceae; genus Lysinibacillus; species Lysinibacillus sp. OL1. Next base: position 98,013 of record NZ_SJDS01000002.1, read on the forward strand.
GACGATACAATATTTTATCAATACGTAGAACAATTCGAATTACCACTTAACAAAGCAATAAAAACATTTTCTAAAGGGATGCAAATGAAGGCTTCATTAGCAATAGCCCTCTCACATCATGCAGAGCTAATCATTATGGATGAGCCGACAGCAGGATTAGATCCCATTTTTAGACGGGAGCTGTTAGATCTATTACAGGAATTAATGGTTGATGGCAATCGCACTATTTTCTTTTCTACGCACATTACAACTGATTTAGATCGTATCGCAGATTACATAGCTTTTATACAGAAAGGGGAATTAGTATTTAATCAATCTATACACGATGTAGCTGAAAACTATGCGCTCGTTAAAGGTGAGTTGAATCTACTTGATAGAGACACTGAAAAAGCATTCGTTCATGTTCATCGTGCATCCACAGGATTTGAAGCACTAACGGATAATATTAAAGCTGCGAAAAATATTTTTGGAGACACAGTTATGATTGAACGTGCCTCTCTGGAAGATATCATGTATTACTTTAAAGGAGGCATCCATCATGCTTAACTTAATTAAACGCGATGTCATACTACAGAAAAGGCAGCTATTGCTTTTTATTCCTTTTATCTTAGTTTTTATTTTGTTAGGGGCACCACCCGTTTTAATTTTTCTGGTCGCCAGTATTTTTATTCCCTTTAACACATATGCATACGATGAAAAAGTTGAGACGAATATATTATTAAACTCCTTGCCATACACACGTACAGAAATTATCGCATCCCGCTATCTTGGAGCGATTGTCTATATGATTTTATCCATAGGTGTTACAAGTCTAGCGCTTCTAGCTTTCAATAAACATTTTACGATATCTGACATTGCCATTGGTAGTGGCTTATTCTTACTATTTGCTGCGTTGACCTTCCCATTATTTCAGATATTTAAACAGGGTTATATTACAACGGTTATACTTATTAGCTTTATCCTCTTAACTTGGATTTCACGACCAATTGCATTGTATATGAATGAACACTTAACAACAATTATTGATTTTGTAGATAATACATCCGTTACGGTTTTATATACAGGGGCGACACTTTTTATTATGCTAATCTATATTATTTCTTGGGGGATTACACATATTATTTACCAACGAAAAGCCTTCTGATTGTGTGCTTTTGTTTACTTCTAGAAGATTATTCAAGGAAAGTGGACAATTTTAGAATGGTGCACTTGATAAAATTTCATTGGGAGCTGAATGTAGATGGAATTTAAATGTCTTTATGCAAAAATGAATGAAGTAAAAAGGTTATGTTGCTTAATATAAGAGAAAGAATGAAAGCCTCCATTGCCTACAAATCGACATATTTAGGCATGTTTACTTAGTATTTCGAAAGTTGTTTTATAGTAATATTTGGTATATAGTCTGTAGGAGGTTTTATATGCCTGATTTATTACTCGTTCTTTTTTTATTTAACTTTTCTTTATTTCTTTTGCACGAAATGGATGCAATAAGATGCTCTGAGTGGCGATTGTTTATAATACTTAAAGATATGGAAGATTCAAAGGCTTATAAAGTATTCACTTTTATTCACCTGTTTCTATACGTATTAATCCTTTCCTTACTTTTCAGTCAGTATCAAACCATCATTTTTTGGGTCCTTGATCTATTCTTTATCATCCATGCAATCCTGCATTTATTTTTTGAAAGGCATCCTCGAAATGAATTTAAAAATAGCTTTTCAAGATCCATTATTTATCCAATGGGGGTCCTTTCTGTCATACATTTAGCATTATTAATTAATATTTCGACTTAATTGTATTGTAAAGGAAGTTTTCAGCTAGTAATTTGCAGAAAATTATTCCAATTTGTTGGTTTTCTGCTTATTATAAAGATGGAGGTGATTATCAGATGTATAGTAATACGGCAAATATGTTGAAGCAAACGAATAATCTTATCAATGCATTGAAAAAATTAAAACAAAATCTATCTTTTGTGAAATTGTATATTAATAACGATAGAATACTGGCTATCTATTTTTTAAGTAATGCGTATAGTGATTTTAATTTATTTAAAACAATTTATTTATCTGTAACACCTGGTGATCAAACGATTGATAAGTTTTTACAGGAGTATGAAAAATTCTTTATAGAAGTGAATAAATACTTAGAGGTCTTTAATGATGATAGCGTTGTCGAGGATAGACTTCATAAGGAAGTTTTGTTTGCGATTAATGAATTAGAAAGATATTTGTTAAATCTGTTAGATGTGTATAGATAAAAAGTTAGACATTCCTTATTTCCGAGGGGTGTCTTTTATTTTAAAGAAGCTCCTTAGATAAAGCCTCTCTGGTTGTAGGGGTAAAATGTTAAGGGATGGGGGAAAAATATGATCAGAAAAATTGAAATGGGTTTGTTTGTAGTTGGAGTAGTAATGGCCATAATAGGTATGCCTTATTTATTGGGGTATTCAACGAATGAATGTTTAAAATATCCTCTCTATCTAGGATTAATATTAATAGTTGCCACTATCCCTGTAACAATACCCAAGAGTAAATAATCCATTGAGATATTAATACTTGGTGTCTTTTATAATTTTAGAGAAGGTAGAGATACACTTGTGATATTGATCCTCAAGAGTAGTAGTATTCATAAGTAACGAGTTATCTTGCTGATATATACTATAAAAATGATACTCAGATCTCCTGGCTCCTTCTATTTATAAGAAAGGAAAAAATTACCTATATAAAATAAGGTGAGACATTGGTAAGATTTGATAGGTAAAGTATTCGATGGAATTGGAATAGAAATAGAATGCTAATTAGTCATTACAAAACGTAAAAATGGTACATAGTTCTAAACTTAGGGACAATTAAAAAGCCAAAATAAACTATGAAGGAAAAACACGGCTGATAATTGAGAATAGACAAACAATTGTAGAGAAATTATCCGATCTTTTCTTAGTGCGTCCATAGCTTTTAGAGGTTTGTAGAAGGAAGGAAGTATAGTATGAAAAATCAATTGATACGATTAATCGCTATCGTTCTACTTGGTGTGTGTGTATATATTAATATGTACGAAATAGATGAATTAGGGTTGATGCAATTTTTTGCATATGTTGGCTTATTAGGTTTTACTTTTGCGGTGGGTATTCCCATTATCTTTATTAAAAACCAAATTAGTTTAGCCAAAAAATTTGGTTTGTTGTTTTTAAGCATGATCATCGCTGCAATCATTCCTTTTTTGGGATTTGGAAATTTAAAATATATCCTTGAAGAACATTTAATGACTAAAGAGATGAATAAAATTGTAAATCAATATAATGTAGAGTTGCAACCTGATGAGGTTTTTTTAACCTTTCAAAACCATCTTCTGGTTGGAAAAAGAGATGATTTGTTTGGAAGTTTAGACAAAACACTATTGATTTATAATGCCGCAGGGAAAGAAACGAAAAGAATAAAAATAACGGAATTAGCAAAAGCAGCCGTTCCTTATCTGCCCCTTACCGATAAAGAAAAGGAAACAACTTATTTTGATGGTATGAAGGCACAAGGAAATACATATGACCTTTGGAAAAAAATAGATGAAAACGACATACAACTATTTTTTAGATACGTTACAACGGAAGTTCCTGAGGATTATCAACCTGAACCAGATATGCCAGCCGATGCAAAGGACATAAAGTTCCATTATGATATCACCTATTCACCGGCTTTAGATGAGAACGGGGAATTTGTTTTTAGTTCGGATACTTTCCATTTATATAAAAGCAACGAGTCAATTCGAGTTAGCTACAAAGCTTCGGGCATTGAAGCGATTGTTGCTCCAAATACTGCAGTGTTAGTGAACGAAATCAAGTAAAGATTACATACATTGCTAACAAAAGTACAACATGAAGCCAGTAGCGTGTTAGCGGCAAATCCAAAAACGGTATTAGGATGAATATACTAAGTAACAACAAAGCCTAGGTACTCAAATTAATGTTGAGCCTGGGCATTTTTTACGTGATTTATTTATCTAACGAACGTGTTATTTTTCGAAATTTCAAATAAATGAATGACCACACCCTAATAAAGTGGTAAAGTATAGAAAAAGTGAATGGAGAATTATGTAATGGAAAAACTGAAGAAGGTTGAATTAAAACATTTTTCAAGTGAATATATGCAAGGACTGAACGCTTTTGTACTTACTGAAGAGCAAAAACAATTTTCTGCACTACCGAGTAATTTTGAGGAAATTAATGAAGGACAGCATCGCATTGTAATTCTAAGTGAAAATACACCTGTTGGTTTCTTTCTCCTAAATGCAAATGAACGAGTTAAGAAATATTCTACGAATAGAAATGCGATGCTATTATCTGCATTATCAATTAATCATACAGAACAAGGGAAGGGCTATGCAAAACAAGGAATGACATTACTAGTTGAGTTTGTTAAAGCAGAATTTCCTAATTGTGATGAAATTGTTTTAGTTGTAGACAAAGATAATATACCAGCACAGAAACTATATGTAAAGGTAGGGTTTGAAGATACGAATGAAAGGCTAATAGGACGTATCGGCGAAGAGATAATCATGAGGCAATTCATAAAATAAAGTTAGACCACCATTGTCACCAGAGTTTATGCTACATTTTGTAGATGAACTCTGGTTTTATGTTTTGGGGAAATGTCGCATCCATTCTTGAAAAAGAGTTTCATCGATCAAGATTAGCAAAGAAAATTATTTAAAATATCCTGATTAAAAATACCCCAGCTATCATCACCATTAAACCAATTATTTGTAATGGTTGAATTCGATTCTTTAGCGAGTTAAACAATCCGAATTGCTGTACCAGCAAGCTACCAGTGATTTGACCGAATAAAGCAAGAACTACAGTTTGGCCATTTCCAATTTGATTGACAAGAAATACATTGATGAGAACATAAGATCCTCCTAAGATCCCGCCAATCCATATCCACCAAGGAGCAGCTTGTTTAAAAGGCTCTTTAATACTTGTGTAAGATCGATCTTTTAACCCAACAATTATAATCAAGGTAATAGTACCAACAAAGAATGAAACAAGGGCAGCATGAGAAGAAGAGTGAAGAACTTTTCCTAATTGTCCATTAACAGCGATTTGGATAGCTAGTAACATTCCTGCTAGAATCCCTACTATGCGCCAAATCCATAGATTCCGCACACTCTCCTTATTTGTTTGGGGAGAATACTGTTCATTTTTCTTGCTTCGTATAGCTGTAGCTAAAAGGATGCCTAGTAAGACTAGTAATATGCCAAAGATTCGATTCCATCCAAAGGAATATTGTGTTGCATTAAACCAGCCATTATGATCGATTAACATACTCATGAGAGTCATTCCAAAGATCGGTAGGATAGTTGTTTGCACACTTCCCAATTTAGGAAACAAGAGAATGTTAGTAGTTATCGCAATAGCGCCACCAATTCCCCCCAACCATATATAGATAGGTTGGTTCAACAATAAATCTAATGGAATCCCCAGTGATGAACCACTACTTACTAATGTAATAGTTAAGAAGATGACACCAACAGCGAAGGAAATCATTGAAGCTAAAAAAGGAGAAATCACAAACTTTCTTAATTGAGCATTAATGGCTGTTTGCACAGCAAGAATAGCTCCAATACTTATAGCCAAAAGTACTGCAAACATAAAAATTCATCACAACCTTTGTTGAAGAAAATGTAAAAAAACAAATGTAAAACAACGCATGATTGATTATATCAAAGTACGTGTTGAATTTTATAAAATTAAGCACTGAACACTTAGTAAGAAATAGATTTTATTTAGGATGTGGAACGTCACCCAACACATTAAGATAACGATAAAAAAATCAGTTTCTCAAAAAAGAAATGATTTTTCATGTATAGAAGCGGTTAAGAAATAGAGCTTTATGTTAATAAAGTATAGTGTAATCTCTTCATATTCTGTATATTGGTGTATGAGGAGGAGATTTAATGGCAAGAAAATGGATTCTACCATTATTTATATTAGTAGGTGTTTTGATCTCTGGTTGTAGTGAGGGCCAGGAAAAAGGTAGCAAAGATGGTGGAGATGTAGAAGTAACTATTCCAGCTCTATTTTTTGAGGGTCAGGACATTGATTCTGTTATTTCAAAGGCAAAAAGTAGTGGGATGAAGGAAGTCAGTAAAAATGAGGATGGTTCTTTAACTTATAAAATGTCTGAAACAGAACATAAAGAAATGATGAAAGGTTTAAAAGAAGGCATTCTAGCAAGTGTAGATGAGCTTAAAGCAAGTGAAGAGTTCAAATCTATTAAAGATGTAACCTATGACAAATCCTTTTCAGAATTCACTTTATCTGTAAACAAAGAAGAATTTGATAATAGTCTTGACACAATGGCCTCATTCGGACTAGCTTTAACAGGTATGTACTATCAATTATTTAATGGTGTAGATGAAAAGGATTATAAAGTCAAAGTAATTTTTAAAGATGAATCAAATGGAGATGTAATTAACACGATAGTTTATCCAGATGATTTAAACAAGAAAAATTGATCAGAAGAGCACCTAACATAGGTGTTCTTTTTATATGTGATGGGTGCAATCGAATGGGGCAGTAGTAGTTGTTCCTGGTTCTTGATGGCTTTTTATTTTTGCAAAGATTTTGTGTTCAAAGTAGAATATCAGCAGCAAATTCTTAATCCACACATGAATAGGCATTTTAAGAAACGACTGACCAAAGCCCAGATACTCATTAATTTTGAGCCTGGGCTTTATACTTATTTAACTTGTACTTCCTTTTATTATTCTCAAGATCGGCTGAAAGAGCTATCTAAAGAAATTTTTAATGGCATCCATACGAATTTTGCTATAACATTCTTCGCAACGAAAAATCTTATCGGTTCTTTCCTTTAACTGTCTGAATCTCAGTGACCCCTCGTATACTCTGAATTTGTTTCTACAACTAGAACAAATTACCTCATAGTAATACATACCTATCCTCCTCAAGTCTGACCTATTACTTTTTCGTTGATTTATCAAATATTGTAATCAGTTCTCTCGTATATTCCTCAACATTTAACTGGGGATTTCTCATTAATTCAATAGTGAATCCATCAATGGAATTTCGTATCGTTAACGCCATTACTCTTGAAGCCAATTTGGTGAATTCTCGGAAGACACCCGCTTGCATTCCTAGTGTAAGTATGTTTTCAATGGGAAGAAAAATAGTATCATCATGATCCGCCGCAAATCGTAGTTTGCCATCAGCAGTTCTTTCATTAGAAACAATTTCAATGACAGCGAAAACATGCTGCCGATTTTCATCTATGAATCTAAGGTTTGATTCAATATAAACGCTAAGCCTATCTATAGGAGATTTTTGATTTTCTATTAGAGGAGCAGTATAAGCTTGACATGCCATATAGTAATCATAAATTACTTGCTCTAATAATTCCCCCTTACTTGCAAAGTGATAGGAGATAACCCCCTTACTGATTTGTGCACGCTTTGCAATTTGACCTAAAGAAGCTTGAGCGTAACCCACCTCTGCAATGGTTTCGATAGCACATTCCACAATTTGAGTTCTACGAGCTTTTTCAATAAATGACATTTCTTTTTGGTTAGTTGTGTTATTTTTTTTACTCATGTATTTATTTTAGCACGGTTGTACTAATTAAGCAATTAAAAAAACATTTAGGGAGGTTCCTAAATGGAGGCTTTTCTTTTACTTTGAAATTAAACCAAAGCTTGTTCAGAGCTAGACTAGGGTGTTTTGTGACGAAGATGATGATACTTTAGCTTAATGGAATTATTTCTTAGCCTATTTGTAAGTGAAAGTAAGTTGTTTATTATCTGTTGACATGGAGTTGGCTCCATCTTTTAAGATGAATAAAATCAAAGAATGGAGTGATGGGGATGGTCATTATGACAACTATACTAATTGTGTTATACGCGGTTTTAATAGGGGTGGCTGGGATAAAAAAATGGAAAGAAGTTGGATTTGAAGTACGAACATTCATATTTATTATCGTATCAATTAGTATTCTTTTAATATTATGTCTACCAAACAAAGACTGGATGTTTATATTACTAATAATTGCATTTATCCTGATACATATATTGGCAGTTTCAGAAGGGCGGTTAACAAATGGACGAATTACATTCAGCCATCATATCATTCGTTTCATTTTCCATTGTATAATTACCCTAATGGTTTATAAATTTATATTATAGAAGGGGATCATAATGAAAATTGGTGAATTTGCAATATGTACTGGTCTTAGTAAAGATACTATACGTTATTATGAAAAAATGAATTTATTGCATCCAGAAATTAAAAATAAGCACCGTAATTATAACAAGAAAGACTTTGATACAGTGGAAGCAATACTTAAACTTAAACAAACAGGATTTTCTCTTCAAGAAATCAAAATGCTTTTTGATTGGTCGGAAAATATTGATCAAAATAAAAAACTGACAAAAGAAGAATTACAAAATCTGCTTGAAATCAAAGTTATATTTCAAGAAAAATATGAGCAGATGTTACAAAGAGAATATCAGATTAAACAAATTAAACTAGTTTTATTAAATATAGATAATAAAATAAAGCAACTTTTAGAGAAAAATAAAGAAGAAAATTGTTGATTTTAACGATGTATTTAGAAAATTTAGGAAAAGAATGTACCCATATTTTAGAAAGTGATAAACATTGATCCTCAAGAAGTATGCGAGCGATTGGCAAGCAAATGAAACTTTCGAGTACCACGATATTCAGTATGAAAAACAATAATTTAAGCTGCTTCTATTTAGCTTTTCACCGATGATATTCAAGCTTCTTATCAATATATGAGAGAAAATAATGTTGAACTTGTTACAGAGATTCAGGATAATTTTTATTTTGTGTTTAAAGATCTTGATGGCAATTTACTAATGATTTGTAAAGAAGCTTCTTAAAAAATGTGAACATTGCCTTTGGGACTTTACTAAATAAATCAAATTTTCATTAAAACAGAGAAGAAGGTGTCAGCCTGTAGACAAACTTTATTGAGTTTGTCTACAGGCTGCTAAAACCACTGGAGGATTTAATAAAACAGAAAGATTACTGGAAAGAAAGTGGGGAGTCAATAGCAGCTGAATATGCATTGTACAAAGTGATAAACGACAAACAATTCAAGATTGATGATAAATTAATCAAGTTTTACATGACATCAAAAGCGTATTAGCGAGGAGAAGGTAGACAATTAATTAAGTTTACCGAGGATTATCGAAAGAAAAAGGTCACTTCTATTAAAAGTGACCAGGATGTTTAGTTATGCTTTATTAAAACTCTAGGGGATTAGGTGTTTATTCAATTTTATTGAATTGTAATATTTCCTTTATATGTTGCAAAGTAAATACCTGCATCAGGATCGTATGCATAATCAAATCTTGTTAGGTATCCTGCGTATTTAAAATCTCCATCCCATTCAACATGATAAATTTGTCCAGGTGGAAACGTTGAAGTTCTTGTATTAACTGTGACATATTTAGTATACACAGCAGCTGGACTGACATTGTCTATACTAGTAGAGTTTTGAACAACGTTGATTTCGGCTGCTGAAACATTACCTGATGGATAGATGAAAAATGAAACAAGTAAAGCTGAGAGTAGAGCAAAACCAAAAATGCGACCTTTAATTGTTTTTACCATTATTATTCCTCCATTCTAGTATAATCCCCTAGTAATTTACATTTAATCATATATTAGTGTATATTTCAATAAATGGGTATTATTGGTTTTAAAATTGATTAAAAAGTAGGGGCTACACATGCATTATGAGTGGTTAAAGAACTATCAATAATTAGCAGATTAATTTGTACATAGAATAAGCGTTAATCTCAAAAAAATCTATATAACATACTTTTTATATTTTCATAAATTTCTCCTTGCTAAAGAGCGAATGTTTGTTCTAATATAAATACAAACAAACGTTCCGTGGAAGGAGAGGTCAAAATGGCGAAAATATATAATTTTCCAACTAAAGCATTTCGAGATATAACAAAGGAAAGAGTTGATGTTGTAACTATTGCTTCTGGTTTTATGGGTGGTGTTGTAAAGGTATATGAATGTGAAGGGACAGTCATTATTCATAGTGAAAATAAGAAATCCAGCCATGCTAGTATTTCAAATGATCTTGGTCAGGTTAAAGAATGGGAGATTAGATATGCAATAGAACATATTTTAAAAAGAGGCATTACAGAAGTGAATATAAAAGTTAGTAATACAGGAGTTGTTCATATTCGTAATAAAGATATTAATTCACTTTCTCAGTAAAGTCAGGTCACTTATAAAATAATATGAGTACTGGTTATATCGTTAATGGTCTTTTTAAAACGTAGTTTGCAACTTGACTGTTAGAGGCTTTTAAATTTGTTCCAGCTAACTCTGATAGCAAGTAATTATCAACTTGCTTGGAATGATCATGTACAAGAAAAGAAATAACAGGTCAATTGGAGTTAGATATTTAAAAGATATTGTTCTGTAAAGTTATTTAACTTTTAAATGAATTGTATTCTAGGGCACCTGTTAATCTCGCTGATCCGATTGAAAGCGATAAGATGCCTAAAACAAATATGATATGTCCAATTTTAGAATGTGTTTTCATTTTATAACAACCCTGATATTTAGGTAATAACTTACAAAATGATAACATGATTAAGTAATATTTGAAAATATGGTTCGGTTTGATTATTGTACAATAGGAGTAATTGAGGTTGATGGAGGAAGTACTAAAGTGCGAAAGTCAATATGGGCTGTCAGTAAATTATATGAATTTATAATAAAGGAGTATGTTTTATGAAACCATTTATATTACGGCATAAACTAGGCTGGCACCTAGCAAATTAGAGTATCGTAGAACCTATACCATAGGTTTTAAAGTTAAAACATACGAAAGTTATACTTTCATGCTAACAAAAAATAGTAAGTATGTAAGATTAGTAAATAACAATAAAGAAACGGTTGTTAGGAAAAGAGAATTAAAGAGATATTTCAAGGATGGTTGGATACAGTTTCTAACTACACAATATGAGGAACATGCTTGAAAGATATGGAATGGTAAATTATTAACCTTTTTCTTTTTTGGGTTTGACAAAGTAAGAAATGAACATTACAAAAACGCCCATAGATATGTATAGTAGTGCAACAGATTGATCTGGAATAACTGAATCATATTCAAAGAAACCAGATAATCTTCCTAATCCAGTTATCATCAAAGTAATGCCAAAAATAAATATGATAAATCTATTTGTAGAATGTATTTTCAACACATAACAACCCCCGAGGCTTCCTAATAATTTATATAAGGATAACATAAACTGGTAAATATTTCACTATTCAGATTGAGTCAATATACATTATGAATATGTAAAATAAACACGTTCACTTGTACGTGCATGTCAGAAACGAGCAATTGATACAACTAATCATAAAGGCTTTCAAATCAAAGTGACAATAATGTTAGCTTAAGCAATTAATTGTCACCTTTTACGATGGTTTAAAGATACATTTTGGTTATTTAAAAAAGGAAAATGGATTCTATGGATTTTGCTGGCTATATTAGTCGGAATTTCACGTATTTGGGTAGGAGTTCATTATCCATTAGATGTAATGGTAGGTGCTCTTATTGGAATTACTTCTGCAATAATAATTTACTTTACACTTCCGAAATTAACACTAATAGAAAATGGAATTACCAAAAATGAATCCATTGAAAAAGTAATTAGAAGGAAATTCCATAAAGCAAATCTAATGTAAAACAATATTAAAGGTCACACCTTTTTCTTTTGCTTTGAAAACAGCATCAAACAGCCAAAACGCTATGAGTTGAGATGGCAGGGGTTGGTGATGTTTTGAAAGTGGAATTTGTAGAAAATTGTTCCAATTTATTATCTCTCAGATTATGATTTAGTGGGAGGTTAAATAACCTCAGATAAAATTAAAAACATTTTTATTGGAATCATATTTTTTGTTGTCCTAATTTTAGGGACATCATTCGTAATTGATACAATATTGATCGATGGATTAAAAGTTGATAATGGACTTATAGGTAGTATAGTGGGTGGGATAATAGGAATGGTAGGCGTAATTGTAACTACTTCTTTCATTATCGAAGCAAACAAAAAATCAGTGGAGGATTCGTTAAAAAAACAAGATAAGCAGGCAAGGGATAGAGATTACATTGCATTAATTCTTACCAAAGCAGAAGCGTTGAACCATGAAATTATAAAATCTACTCAAATCTACAAAAAATAATGGATAATTTCAGAATTACTAATAATTAACACATATGAGGATAGATTTTCTTTAAAACGTAAAGATGACGAAATTTATGATAGGGCTAAAAGGGATTTGGTCAAAAACAATCTGAAACTCGAAAAACTGCGAAACGAATTAATGGTTTGTTTAAATACTTTAATAATAGAAAATATTTACATTGGAATTTTATCAGACCAAATTAATGGTTACGAACATACAATTAATCGGAATATCGAAATAATAATTAATAGTTTAGATTCGATAGGTAATTTAAATGAACTAGAAGAAACGTTCCGATGGCATAATAAGTATTACATAAAGGATTCAAATAAATTACTAAAAGATTTGAATGATTTTGTTGTAGAAAAACTGAGCGAATTAAGAAAAGGCGTAAGTTGAATACTTTACTAATCAATAAAGGGTTGATTTCAAACAAATTTTTCTAATAGGAGCGTGTAAAATGAATTTAAAAGAAAAGTTGATATTAATAAAAGAAAATGGGTACCAAGTACCTCCCGATAGATTTCAGTTGATACTAGAAATGATAAATAACATTGGCTCTTTGAATGCCCAACTACGTGATGAGCTAATTTATACAACCTTATCACACTGGATTCCTGATAAATCTCTCACCGCAAACGAACTAGAACAACTTTTACCGGTTGTTTTGGATAAAAACCATTTGCTTTTTAAGCTCGGTGAAACAAATACAGACTCTGTCTTCACTCGGTCTTTCTCCATGCTAGTCATACCGCTCCTCTTAACGAGGCATAGAGAATCACCATTTCTCTCAAGAGAGCAAATTCATCACATAAAAGAGAAAGTATTTTACAATGTACAAGAAGAGCGAGATTACCGTGGGTATGATGAAGAAAAAGGCTGGGCTCATGCCATAGCCCATGCAGCAGATGCTTTAGATGATTTGGCTCAATGTTCCGAACTGGATAAAAGCGACCTCTTAACTATCCTCGATTTGGTTTACGAAAAGATGACTATAACAGAGCGAATTTACTCCGATGGGGAAGATGAGAGAATGGTCAAATCCATAATTAGTGTTTTAAATAGAAAAATACTTAGTCAGACTTGTGTAGAGCAGTGGATTCAAAGTTTTGGTGATGTGGAGAAAAATTCAGAATTTCTCCCTGCCTTTAAGCAAAAAAATAATATAAAGAACTTTTTGAAAAGTTTATACTTTCGAGTTAAATTTTACAAAGCGGATGCCGTTCTCTGCTCCACTATCGAGCAGACATTATATAAAGTAGAAAAAGTATACTATTCCTAATTTAAAAAGTGTCGAATAAAAAAAGAATATCTTCATAATGAAAAGAGAATTATATTATTTATTTAGTAATATAAGTATTGATTAGAATTATAAGGAGAGTTTCTGTGGATTCTAAAGTTTCTATCCAAGTTCAAAGTTTTTTAAATGAATATTTATCGTTATTTGAAAATCAAATTCCTAATACACTGGATGCATTATATTTACATGGTTCAATTGCTCTTCATGCTTACATAGAAGGTTCTAGTGATATTGACTTTATTGCTGTTGTAAATCGATCCCTAACTGAATCAGATGTGAAAATAATATCTGATCTTCATGAAAACTTAAATCAAAAATATAAGAAAACAGTAATGGATGGGTGTTATTTACTAGATAAAGATGTTGGTAAGAAACAATTTGAGATAGAGAATTGTTTATACGTAAATGAAGGTAAAACAAAATGGAGTAATGATGGTACTAACCCTATTACTTGGTGGATTTTAAAAACCAAAGGAATCACTATAAAGGGTACAGATGTTACCACACTAGTGTTTAATGTTGATGAAAGTATATTAATTGATTATGTTTTAGATAATATGAATACCTATTGGTTAAATCGATTAAAGACATTAAAAAAATATAAGACCCTAGCTCTTCTGTTACCAAATAAAATTGTCGATATGGAAGTAGAGTGGTCTGTTACAGGGATGTTACGTCAATTTTATACACTTAGAGAATATGATATCGTTTCAAAGGTAGATGCTAGTAAATATGCAATCAATCATATACCAGAAAGATGGCATAACCTTATAAAAGAAGCTATTAGTATTAGAGAAGGATTACACATACGTTATTATAGATCAAAAAAACAACGTATTGATGATACTATCCAGTTCATGAATTACATACTCAATGCTTGCAATAGTATTGAGAAATAATAAACGAATCAATGTTTAGATGTGATATATGTTACAAACATTATATACCTTACAAATTAGGTAGTAAAAAAATTTATCTTGTAAAATGGGAGATAGAACGGTTCAGCAGAGTTTTCCTCCTTTGGTATTTAAAGGAGCTGAATTATTAGGGAAAGCCAGACGGAGTACCTACCTGCGCCAAGCAAATTAGTTCAGAGCATGACATACATGGCTGGCCTATATTTTTTTAGAGATAAGGCAATGCGCCAGTTTACTTGTTTTGTTAAGAATAATATGTATAAAAATAAATCATTCCCTTGTTCAAAGATCACTTAATATAGTGGTCTTTTATTTATTTATGATAGCTATTTATTACATTCAGGTTTAGTAAAATTGTCTATTTCATTTATCCCTCATTGAATAATGTAATAAAACAAAGAGGATGATAAAATGCGTTTCGACAATCTCAATAGAAGTGAAAAAGAGCCAACTAATAATAGAGTTAGCAGAATTCATGAAGATTGGGAGGTAAGTTGTAATAACAAGAATGTCCATCAAGGAGTACAGGTACCACAACAACCTATTGGTAGTGATCACGACTTTAAATGCTTTGGATGTTCTTACTTTAAGGAATATTAAAACACTCCCGTATCTTTATTAAATACTACAGCTGGTGGTAGTTCAGTTATCAGCGCGTCTATTGTAATTTTAAGATTGACATAACGGTTTTATTGCGAGTCACATCTAATAAGGTGGGCTTTTTGTATTTATAAATTAGTATAGTTCGAATTTTGAAAGGAGTGGTTTATATGTGAACTTCGTCCATTTTTCATAATGTCAGTCAAACTTACTACAAGTGCAAGAAAATGCACTAAACACAATTCGTTACAGGAATAACGTGGTGCGCTCTACCACGAGCAGGAAAAGAGCACTACCATAATATCAAAGTTTTCATCTTCGGATCGAGGCTTTTTATTGTGTTTTATATTTCTTGTAATTACAATACATTCCATTTGCCTTATAATATATATAGGTATATTGGGGGTGTTAAAGGTGCTTAGAATATTTGAGATGAATGATGTGGAAATGAAAATGTTAGAAGAAGTTAAAAATGGAAGAACTGAAATTCTTTTTAGTAACAAAATTAATGATGTACCAAGAGAAGAACTACAAGGGATATACATGTTAATAAGCTTCGGGTATATACAAGGAGATGATTATTCTGATGAAGACAAATTTGGATTTATCCATCTAACCTTAACAGATAAAGGTAAGTGGCGGATGGGGAATGAATTGAAATTTACATTTCAACAAAGTTAAAGAATGAATAATACATAGATACAAAAGTCGCACTCAATATGAGTTGAGGCTTTTTATTTTGCTTTGAAAACTGCATCAAACAGCCATACAAATAAAATGGACTGGTTTACGGGTGACCAAGTATCTCAGGAAGATTAGATACCAAGGAGCGCTGGCATGTACTAGTAACCGATGGGGTGGAGTTAGGTGTGGTTTTGAAAGTGGGGTTTGTAGTATATGGTTCCAAATTATTCCCTTCCTGATTATTATAGTGTGTAAGGGGATTATGTGACTGTAAGTTCGTTCTTGCTAATAATACTGAAGGAGTGTTCTTATGAATAAATTTTCTATGTATTCAATAATTCTTGGGGTTATCGGTATACTATTATTTATCGCATCAGGCATCGCCGCGATACAAAGGGGAATGGAAAACTATTCCGTTATGCAGTTAACACTTTTTTATGTATTTTTTGCTACAGGGATACTTTGTTTCATTCTGAGCTTTATGTTAGGGTTATTTGGTTTTAGGAAGAATGTAGGGGATAAGAGATTAAAATATGTAGGTCTTCTTTTGGTGCCGATTATTGTAATTACTAGTGTGATTTTTGGATTGTTTATAGCTTGGACTGCTTTTGGTTAATTGCGTTTATAGATAAAGAAAAAAGAATCAAAATTTATGAAGCCATCTTAGGAAGTCTTTTTCTTTTGCCCTGATGATCGTAGCAGATCAAGAGAATGATATGAAAAACCCCATCTAGAAAAGCTGATTCGTATGTTATTAATGGCCGAAAAGGAGCTAGGAGGACGTATTAACCCTGAATCATTAGAGTGAGAAATACAATTTAACCCTCTTTGGAACGTTGATGCTAAAACAGATGCTGAAATACGCAAGTTAGTTGCTGAAATTGACCAGATTTACTTACTCAATAATATTATTACTGCTGATGAAATCCGCGAGGCATGCTTTGGTCAGTTTGGGTTGTCAGATCTCTTAAATGAAGTGGAGATGAAGCTGATTTGAAGAACCTTGCTGTTAAAGTATACAAAGGGTATCATGACCGCCATGAGTAAAAAGGTTCCGATAACACGTTTCCCAGATGCAGCAGCCGTTACGTACAGTCGCGACATCCGAAAAATGATTCTTGAGTTGGGAGATGAAACCTTAAAGCAGTTTGAAAAGTATGTAGTGCCATTGTTAAACGTTCAAAGACAGGACTCAATAGAATACTTAGGTGTTGGGATATTCGACAATATCAAACGAATGTTTAAAGTATTAGCGAATAAAGCTTCTAAGTCGTTCAGTGAGCGGAGAAAGCTTTCAGCAGCTAAAAGATTTGTGAATATCGTTAATCGGTTTAATAGACATAATATTGCTAAACAACTTGTTGTAAGAGGGATTGATCTGGCACAACGAGAACCTTGGTTAGAGACATTCATAGTCAATAAAATCAAAGACAATGTGAATTACATCAAAAACATTGAAGAAGATTATCGGAGAGAGGTTGAGGATGTCGTTCGAGATGGTGTTCAAGAAGGGCAATCTATCAAACAGATACGTGAGTCCATACTAGAACGAGTAGATGTTGCTGAAAGTAGAGCGCAATTCTTAGCTGTTGACCAAGCAGGCTCTATCTTAGGGCAAATGACAGCTCAACGTCATCAGAATATAGGTATTGAAAAATTCGAATGGTATGATTCAGCTGATGAACGAGTACGAGATACGCATAAAAGGCTTAGCGGAAAGGTATTTTCATATGATGATCCACCTACTGTAAATGGAAGAGTGGTATTGCCTGATGAGGATTATCGTTGTAGGTGTGTGGCTATTCCAGTTTTTGATGATGATTAACTGTAATGTATGTTAAAATATCCCTTATACTGAGTGGAGGGATACATATGTTAAATAAAAAAGCACAAAAAGTACGACGAAAAAAAGTCAAGGATATAAATAAATTAACAACAAAAAGATTGGTTACAGACTCAAGTGTTAATAATAATTTAAAAGTAACATTATCAGAAGCAATAGATAATTACATTATAGGAAGTAATCATTCTTCTCAAATTATGGCAGCTTCATTTATAGAAAAACTTTTAAAAGTAGAATTTAAGGCTCAATATGTTAGAGGTTTAAGTTTGAATGATTTTTTAAAAGTATGTAAAGAAAATAACCTTTTAGATGAAAAATTGATAGATAAAATTAATAATACTAGAGCTTTGAAGAATATAAACACACATCAAGCAAATGCTGATAACATGGTATCTCCGTTAATAACTTATCTGCTTGATGGTAAAACCGAAGCGAGTAAAGAAGCGTATAAAGCATTAAAATTATGTAAGAAATTATATAAAGTTTTAAATAAATAGACTACTCTTTTGAGTGGTTTTTTTATTTATTGGAAATAGGTTAATTGACAATTTTTTTAAATACCTCTTTTTAGCAACTCTTCGAAGAAGCTTGAACTTTAAATTTTAGAAAGGGGTGAAACGTTGAAACTATAACGCTATGACACATCATATATAAAAGATTACATGGAAACACCAGAAGGGTATTTAACGGTCAATGTACCGATTACTCGCCCTGGTGTTTCGTATCAACGACAAGATGGAAAGTTCAGATGGAGGCAAAATAGCCTGACGAAATCTTTAGTGACCGTACAATACGTTCTGCACGTTCTAAGCCCGTTACTGACGGTCATCCTAATGAGCCAGTAACAATTGATAACTATCAAGCCTATGCAAAAGGTATGAGCCATACAGATTCTCGTGTAGAGGACTTCAAACTCTATATTTCGTTAACTGTTACAGATAGGACTCTCATAAAAAGGATACATAATTGATAATTATAATGCTAAAACAAGTAAGACGATAAAACTTAATAAAAACACTGTAAACACGCCTATTTTGCAATCTGTAGCGAGGTATAAAATCTCCCCTCCTAAAGGTTCCACAAGAGGCGTTTTAATTTGGATACAACGGGATGAAGACCTTGATTTAACGGTTGAGTTATCCATGACATTGGCTGGCGAGCAGGAGCAATATATATATAACTTGAAGCTAACCCGAATACATTGTAGAGGTCTGAGAGGGGATTGTTGAAGATGAATATTACCATGAAACTGTAGAACCGAAGGATAATATCATTCTTAAACTGACTACTTCTAGAGCTATTGTAAATATAGACGATAAAATCTATTTAGTATGGGGAGTGTTGGAATAATAGTAGGAAGAAAAGGCTACCTAACGGAGAATTAGGTCCACTAGAAAAGGTTGGATCGATACCCACAACCGAAGAGCAAGTCATGGAATTAGGTGAACAACTAATACAGGATAAGATTAAAGGCATTTAAAAGGACCTCCTGATCAATAACCTTGGCTCTCAGCTTACACAACTAAAATTAGATGTCATTTCAATGAAAGGTGGTGGGGGATGATGAAGTTTTGGCAAATCGCTTTCATGTTTAAGTGGGTAACAGCTGAACAACTACGAATTGCAGTTAAAACAGATGCAAATCCTTATGGTAAGATTACACCTGAAGAGTACGAAAAAATCACAAAATTAGAATTTTAAGGTGCCAGTTATTTGACTAACTGACACCTTATTAACCTACTTAAAGATAAGGGACTTTTGATGTTATTGGATTAAGTCCAACATACCCATTTCTTGGTTTCCAACCAGCAAAATCAGAGTCCTTTTGAGAATATTTAGGTTGAACACCTTCTAGAAGGTTATCCATATAAACAAGGTGAATGTAGATAGCTTGAATAGTTCTATCTTTATGGATTAGTGGACAGTTATTCTTTAGAAAAACTGCATAATCATATGTCCACTTCATCATAGCTTGATGATTAGGTAAACTGTATAAAACTTGTCGATAAAAATCGATGCATGGTCCAGCAAAAAAATCTTGTTCGGTAATTCCATATGGTGGTTTTTTCATAAAAAATTGACCTCCGTCGCTTTAATTTATTTCGAAAAATAAAATGGTTAAATATGGTGGTTTTTTTTATTTTTCGTTGATAACATAATACGAGAAATAAGAGTGAATATTTACATTAAATATGAATTAATAAATAATGTGTTTTTTATGTTATGAGAGCAATCGAGATGGGCAACGGTACATGTTACGGAATCTCGATGCTTCTCATGGCTTTTTATTTTAAATAGGGCAAAGGATTGGTGATGTAAAGGATCCAGTAACAGCAGCAAGTCAGGTAGTAAATTCACAAGTAGTATGGTCAATTATGTGTATTTGTTTAGTAGTTTATGTTTTTTGGAATTCTGCCAAAAGTGAACAAAAACTAATGGAAAATTTAGAAACGTTAACAGCAGCCCAAGGTGAACAAGTTAACGCAATGCGTGAAATAAGTATATTTGGCTTTTGAGAAAGCTTGATAAAGATGCTGGAATACCTGTACTTGATGGTAGTGGTAATGGTATCAAGTCCCATAGATGGATTACTGACAATTTATAAGGTACAACACATAGAGAACCGTATTCATATCTGGAGAGTATGGGAATATCAGAGACACAATTTAAGTTAGATATAAAAAAATGGAATTGAAAAGGAGATAGTCAACGTGGGTAAACCTTTAGAAACAAAAGTCATGTTGAATGATGCGAAGATGATTCCTGCAAAGATTGTAGATGGTAGGACCTATGTACAAGTACGAGAAATAGCAGATATGTTAAATTTGAAGCTAGTCTATAATGATGATAGCAAAAAAAACAAAATTGTACGAGGTAGAATGATAAAAAGACCAAGACAGCTATATATCGCGTTTTGGCCTTTCTTTAATATTATAATGGGATAGCCATTACCCAATCAGATACTTCACCTAAAAATAAAAAGCAGGCTAAAGCGATTATTATATGCTTGTAACTCTTAGTATTGTGCTTCAAATTTAAGTACAACATGCGCCCACATATTGTTAATGCTACCGTCTGTATGGCAAAAATGATCAGTAATATACAAAATATAATTGTTGCAGCTATCACTATACATTCACCTCCAATCTAATAACAGGTAAGTATGAAAAAACCCCAATACCGCTCATTATGAGTCTAGTATTGGGGTTTTCCCAGTACGCTATCATTTAATTATTCCAATTATACAGTAAATAACAACAAAGGTAAATATAATACTTCTATTTTGGAGTTTTACCTAAGTAGTTTTATAAATTGGAAAATAAAATGGTTGATTTCGATTATAACAGTGTAAACACTAGAAATGGCTCGGATTTTTCCTCCAAGCCATTTTGATGTGAATTATTGTGCGAATCATCCTTTGCAAATTTTGCGATTTGATATCCTAAATTACAATCGTTTCATCCCTTAATAATTTATTGGACTTTCTTTTTAGAAGTAGTTATTTTTTGAGTTTATTTTCCAAAGGAATTTTCCTTTTGCCATCACCCGACAATTTTCAACTTCAACATAATACTCGTTATCAAGAGTATCATAGACATATAGTTTAAAATTTAAAGGGAGATTGGTATATCCATATTCGTTCATCTCAAGGATTAAACAATCATTTGAAGTAAAACCAAAGGCAAAGTAATCCGTAATCTCGGTCATTGCAGGAATAGAAAGGCGGAAATCTGCACCTATATGATTTTTGTCGAAACCATATAAACGGTGAATAGTTCTTACTTGTTTATTGTCCCAAACTTCTAAAAAGGCAGAACGAATAGAAATCGGAAATTCTGTACAGTTTCTAAACGAACACTCCAAACTAGCATGCCCACTTTCTGAATCAACAGCGGCCAAATATTTATCAAGAATATGTATTTCAAATTGCCCTTGTTTAAAGAAATAATCGAAATCTGCTCTTGTCGCATGTTCATTTTTACTACCTTTTCTTACATAACAAAAGCCTTTATGTAGAGAACCGTATTTTTTTTTCATTAAATAGGGCTGCTCTTTAGGCTCGGTGATTTCAAGTATAGCCAATCGTTTTTCTTGGTAGCTTATATACGTAAGATTGCAGATTAATTGTGGTTCAATATTTTCTAATACAATCTCCTGATAAGTAGCTGCATCAACTGGATTGCTAAGCTCAAATATTTCTTTAATTTGCAGTGCATTTTCTTTCACACCAAATACAATATATCTTGAACCTTTTATTTTTGCATTAGCCATTGCTAATACATCTTTTAGTAATTCTTCATAGCTTTGTTTTACATATAAGCCTTTTTTGAAGTCCAGCCCCTCATGTTCAGTTTGATTAAGTAAAGATTCTAAAAATACTTCGTTCATGTTCATGCCCCCTCTTCTACAAATTTTACCACTTTTATAATTTTGATTAAAATTACAAGTTTTACAGAAGTTCCAAATTATTTTTTGGGTATATTTATTATTAGTTATAAATAGACTTGAGGAAATTATAGTATAATTTTTTTTGTATTAAATTATAAAGTTTTTATGAATAATTTTAAGGAGATTATGTTTTTAAAGCGCTTAATTATAACTTTGGTAAATATAAAATAGAAGGAGTGATTTGATGGAGTACAATAATGAATCATTTATTTCATTAAGGTATACTAAGGATGATTTTTTAGATTTAAGGCTTTGTTTGAATTCAGATGATAATTGGGATACAGCTATAGAAATTTTTCAAGATAGAATTCAAGGTAGATATTTTAATGTAATAGATGAATTAATTCAAAGAGAAGAGTTAATGAGAGATGGTTTTATAATAATGGCTCTGAATTGTTTATTAATTGAAACGCTTCTTCAATTTAAAAATGGTTGGGATGAGACAGAGGGCGGAAATAAAAGAAGTTATTCAGATTTTTTAGTAAGCGAATTTCCCCGTATCTTTAATTTAAGCTTGGCAGGCAAGTTTTATTCAGATATAAGATGCGGAATACTTCATTCTGCACAAACTAAAGGGAAAAGTAAATTAACTTTTAATGAAGATTATGTAGTAAAGCTAGTGAAATATCAAAATAAAGAGTATGTCAAAGTAGATGTAAAAAATTTCACAACGGAAATTAGAAATTATTATAATAGATACTTAAAAATGATTGAAAATAATAAAGGTGATATAAGAGAGAATTTCAGAAAAAAAATGATGTACATTTGTTTAAAATAGAACTTTTAACTTAGACTAACGTATAATAAATAATTATTGAAATCTTCCACCATCGGGCGCATTGTTGAGCAAGAAGATAAAGGTGATACATATTATATATGACTAATATGTATCACCCTTTATATTTTATTGCCTTTACAAGACAAATATGGTTCTATATAGTTTGCTAGTAGCTAATGATAATTCTAAAGTAGAAGTTGTTGTAGATATGTTTTTTGTTATGATTTCTACTATTATTATATATATTTCCAGGTGAAGTTTCTACTGGGGTACGTTTTTTAAGAAAAATTCATGTACCCCAGTTTGTACCCCACATCGTACCCCAGTTAAATACGCTTAGATACACTTCGTTAGACAGGTATAGAAACCTTCATTAATACAAAACCTTGATATTATGCACATCAAAAAATTAAAAACATCAGGATAGAAACCAAGGTCATAAGTTATGCTTATCAAAAAAGATAATATTAATGTAATTTACTTATGAATATAAATGCGCTATCATGGGTATTGGAGAAAAGATGCTACACATTTTTAAAGCCTTTTCAAAAAGATATATTAGGGGGATCCGCAAATGGCACAAGGTAATTTACACAACAGCCGTGCATCATTCGAAGTGAATGGTAAAACTTACAATTACTATGACTTAGCTGCGATTGAAAAAGCTGGCGTTGCAAAAGTTTCAAACCTTCCTTACTCAATCAAAGTATTATTAGAATCTGTTTTACGTCAATATGATGCGTATGTAATTAAAGAAGAGCACGTAAACGAATTAGCAAAATGGGGCAATGGTGCTGATCCAGAAGCTGAAGTACCATTCAAGCCTTCTCGCGTTGTATTACAAGACTTTACTGGTGTACCAGTAGTTGTTGACCTTGCATCTCTTCGTTCTGCAATGAAAGAAATGGGTGGAGACCCAAGCAAAATCAACCCTGCTATTCCAGTTGACCTTGTAATTGACCACTCTGTACAAGTTGACAAATATGGTAATGCATCTGCATTACAAGCAAACATGGACCTAGAATTCGAACGTAACGCTGAGCGTTATAACTTCTTAAAATGGGCTCAAACTGCTTACAATAACTTCCGTGCTGTACCACCAGCAACAGGTATCGTTCACCAAGTAAACTTAGAGTACTTAGCTCCAGTTGTACACGTAAACGAAAATGCTGATGGCACATTCGAAACATTCCCAGATTCAGTAGTAGGTACTGACTCTCATACAACAATGATCAACGGTATCGGCGTTCTTGGATGGGGCGTAGGTGGTATCGAAGCTGAAGCAGGTATGCTTGGTCAGCCTTCATACTTCCCTATTCCAGAAGTTATCGGTGTTAAATTAGTGGGCGATCTTCCAAACGGAACAACTGCTACTGACTTAGCATTAAAAGTAACACAAGTATTACGTCAACGTGGCGTAGTTGGTAAATTCGTTGAGTTCTTCGGACCTGGCGTATCTAAATTACCACTAGCTGACCGTGCGACAATCTCTAACATGGCTCCTGAATATGGTGCTACATGTGGTTACTTCGCAATCGACGAAGAATCATTAAACTACATGCGTTTAACTGGTCGTGACGAAGAGCACATTGCGGTTGTAGAAGCTTACTTAAAAGCGAACCACATGTTCTTTGATCCAACATTAGAGCCAGTTTACACAGACGTTTTAGAAGTAAACTTAGCTGAAATCGAACCAAACCTTTCTGGTCCTAAACGTCCACAAGACTTAATTCCACTATCTCAAATGCGTTCTCGTTACAAAGAAGCAGTAGTGGCACCACAAGGTACACAAGGTTTCGGTTTAACAGAAGATGAATTCGAAAAAACTTCTGTAGCGAAATTCGCTGAAGGCGATGTAGAAATTCCAACAGGTGCTGTTGCGATTGCTGCGATCACTTCTTGTACAAATACTTCTAACCCATACGTATTAATTGCTGCGGGCTTAGTGGCGAAAAAAGCTGTAGAAAAAGGTCTGACAGTGCCGAAATGGGTAAAAACTTCTTTAGCACCAGGTTCTAAAGTTGTAACTGGTTACCTTGAAGATTCAGGTTTACAAACATACCTTGACCAAATCGGTTTCAACACTGTAGGTTACGGTTGTACAACATGTATCGGTAACTCAGGTCCATTATTACCTGAAATCGAAGAAGCAATTAAAGCAAATGACTTATTCGTAACTTCAGTTCTTTCTGGTAACCGTAACTTTGAAGGTCGTGTACACCCACTTGTAAAAGCTAACTACTTAGCTTCTCCACCACTTGTTGTTGCTTATGCACTTGCTGGTACAGTGGATATCGATCTACAAAAAGATTCATTCGGTAAAGACAAAGATGGTAACGAAGTATTCTTCGCTGATATCTGGCCTTCAACTGAAGAAGTTAATGCAGTATTAGGTACTGTTGTTAACCGTGAGTTATTCCAAAAAGAATACGAAACTGTATTCACAGCGAACGAAAAATGGAATGCAATTGAAACATCAACTGAGTCTCTATACACATTTGATGACAAATCAACTTACATCCAAAACCCACCATTCTTCCAAGGTCTTGCAAAAGAGCCAGAAGCTATTAAAGGCTTAGACGGCTTACGCATTATGGCGAAGTTCGGTGACTCAATCACAACTGACCATATTTCTCCAGCTGGTGCAATCGGTAAAGATACACCTGCAGGTAAATATTTAATTGAAAACGGTGTTGCAATCCGTGACTTCAACTCTTACGGTTCTCGTCGTGGTAACCACGAAGTAATGATGCGTGGTACATTTGCAAACATCCGTATCCGTAACCAAGTTGCTCCTGGTACAGAGGGTGGATTCACTACTTACTGGCCAACAGGCGAAGTAGAGTACATCTATGACGCATGTATGAAATACCAAGAGCAAGGTACTGGCTTAGTCGTACTTGCTGGTAACGACTACGGTATGGGTTCTTCTCGTGACTGGGCTGCGAAAGGTACATTCCTACTTGGCGTGAAAACTGTTATCGCACAATCTTACGAGCGTATCCACCGTTCTAACCTAGTAATGATGGGTGTTCTTCCACTTCAATTTATGCCAGGTGAATCTGCTGATACATTAGGCTTAACTGGTAAAGAAGAAATCTCTGTTAACATTACTGACAACGTAAAACCACGTGAAATCTTAACAGTAACTGCTAAATCTGAAGACGGCACAGTTAAAACTTTCCAAGCTTTAGCTCGTTTCGACTCAGAAGTAGAGGTAGACTACTACCGCCATGGTGGTATCCTACAAATGGTTCTACGCGCAAAAGCTGCTGAGTAATCATTGCCCTAAAAACCGATCTCTTTGGAGGTCGGTTTTTTTATTTATTACGAGAGTGATGGATAGAAGTGACCAAAATATGTATAAATAGCACCAAATGACGGATTTAATGGATAATTATAATTTAATTTCCAATGAACCTAGCATTTTTCCAATTCTTTCGCTAAAATTAATAGGTAAGCATTAAATTTACATAAACGGGGGACGATTGATTATGACAAAGAAAAAACATAAGTTTTATACGGCGGCAACAGCGGCAATGGCGGTTACTGCTGTTGCGGTAGTACCTGTATCGGCGGCTAGTCCATTTTCAGATGTGAGTGAGGATTATGCGCATTTTAATAGTATTTCTACATTGCATGCAGCAGACATCATTAATGGTTTTCCAGATGGTACATTTAAGCCTTCAAAGGATGTGACACGTGGACAGGCAGCAAAGATGATCGCAAGTGCTTTTCATCTAACTACAACGGATACGGCTGTCGAGAATCCGAATTTCAAGGATGTTGACTCATCTAGCCCATACTATAAAGCGATTGTTACATTAGTTAATCTTGGCGTTGTACAAGGCTATGAGGATGATACATTCCGTCCAGATGACACAATTACTCGTGGTCAAATGGCGGTAATGGTAGCAGAGGCTGCAGGTTTAACAGCAGAAGGTAAAAGTCCATTCACAGATGTACAGTCAGATAGTCCATTTGCAGATGCAGTAACAGCTCTGTATGAGGCGGGCATTGCGAAGGGTGTAACTGCCACAGAATTTGGTGTAGATAAAAATGTTACTCGTGGTCAGTTAGCAACATTTATTGTGAACGCATTAGGCTTAGCTGAGGATACACAGCCTACAACAGAAGTAAAAGAGGAAGAGCCTAAAGAGGAGCAAGTAACAGAAGAACAACCTACTACAACAAAGGATAGTGCTTTGTTAGAGGAAGTATTTACGAAAACATTAGCCAAGCAAAAAGAGCTAAAAAGCATGAAGGCTACCATGACGATCTCTCAGACAGTAGAGGCAAACGATGGTAAGGAAACTATGAAAATGGATTCTAAAGGCAACATGAAGATGGAAATTGTTACAGAGCCAATGCAATTCTTTGCTGATGGTTCAATGGCTTTAACAGATCCAACAAGTGGTGAAGCGATTAATTTGCCGATTAAAATGTATATGACGGCTAAAGATGGTATGTATATGTATGAGGCAGAACAAAAGGCCTGGGTAAAGTTCCCGAAACAATTATTTGAAGATGTACTGAGCCAAACAGGGATGCAGCCAGATGCAACTGAACAATTGGAGATGCTACAAGCATTTGCCGAAGATTTT
Source organism: Lysinibacillus sp. OL1 (assembly GCF_004332175.1). Taxonomy (NCBI): domain Bacteria; kingdom Bacillati; phylum Bacillota; class Bacilli; order Caryophanales; family Bacillaceae; genus Lysinibacillus; species Lysinibacillus sp. OL1. The sequence goes on from NZ_SJDS01000002.1 coordinate 125,438, forward strand.
ACAATAGTAGAATCAGCAAATCGTTATGAATTAACATTAAAAGGCTCTGGCGATAAATTCACAGAGCTAGTGAAGCAGCAACTTGGCGCAATGGATTTAGGAATGGAAGCGGATCTAGAGGCACAATTAGGCAATATTTCCTTTGATGGTCTCACATATAAATTATTGATTAATAAAGAAACATTCGATGTAGAAGAAATTGCTATGGATATGACATTAAAGATGCAAGTAGAAGGCAATTCGATCAAAACAAGGCAGCAAACAACGATCAAATATCATGATTTCAATGCGGTAACGACAATTACGATTCCAAAAGATGTGCTAGACAATGCAAAGGAAATGGATTTGAGTGCATCCGAAACAGCACCAGTAAGTAAATAATACAAAAAGTAGGTTTATGCCAAGTATATTGGTGTAAGCCTACTTTTTTTATGCTTTAGTGGAAGCCCATTAATTCTTTTACTTTCGCTGTGTTTGGAGCAGATGTTAGAGTTTCTAGTAAGCGAAAGGCAACATCAAAGGCTGTTCCTGGATTGGAGGAGGTGATGATATGATCAGTTTGCACAATGCGCTTGTTGACAATTGTTGCGCCATAGCCCTTTAGCTGTGCTAAACGTTTACTTGTTGGATGATTATAGGTTGTTGCTTGACGATGCTGAAGAATTCCACTGTGGCCTAAAATAAGAGAAGCTACACAGATTGTTGCAATCGGTTTTTTGTGTTCATCAAAGTGGCGAACGACTGCCTGAAATTCCTCGCTAAACGCATCCTCATAAAAACCAGCTTCCTCAAAGCCTCCAGGAATCGCTAATGCATCAAAATCCTCTACTACAATTTCATGGAGCAATTTTTCAGGAGTGACTTTAAAATTCCAGGTGCATTCCAGCTGTTCATGCAGGCCGACCGTAACCACATCTGTTGTACCATCACCTTCCCACTTATTCCACCCGAGCACATCGGTAAATACGCTTGCCTCCACCGCTTCAAAGCCATTTGCTAATAGTAACAATATTTTTTTCATATTTATTTTGCCTCCTTTATTGCTTTTATTGTAAACAAAAGGGAGAAAAGATTACATACGTTGTATAATGGATTTTAGGTGAAAAACTTTATTTGAAAAGGTATTATGTCATAAATAATTTATTTAGAAAGGTGATGGACCATGGATCATATTGATACACAAATTTTACAGCAGTTACAGCAAAATGCCAAAATCTCGATGAAGGAATTAGCCACTACCGTTCATTTATCCTCTCCTGCCGTTATTGAAAGAGTCAAAAAGCTAGAGGAGCAGGGTGTAATTGAAGGCTATCATGCAAAGGTAAATCTGAAAAAGATGGAGCGTACGATTGAAGCCATTATTTTATTTAAGTCCATTGATTGTAAAAGTCTTTCTTCATTTTGTAATGCTCATCCTGATGTTTTGGCATGTTATCGAGTGGCTGGGGAAATTAGCTATATTGTTAAATTAGCGACCTATTCAGTAGAAACATTGGAACAATTTATTGATGCGGCTATGCCCTATGGCACACCTTCTACTAATATCGTATTATCTTCAACGGAAAAACAGGTGATTACACCATTTGCTGACAATGATTTGGAGTAAATGACAAAAAAGGCAAACCTCGAAGCCGTGAGCACCGTTTACAGGGTAGAGAGGAGGAAGAATGTTGCTAATTCATGAACTGGAAAGAATAATGGAACAGCATACAGAGAGGCTTATTCGTCTTGCCTTTTACTATGTTAGAGATTTACAAAGTGCTGAAGATATCGTACAGGATGTCTTTATTAAGTTCTATGATAATCAGCAAAACTATGAGGAACGTGGGGAGCTAAAGGCGTATTTATCAAAATTAGTTAGTAATCGAAGTAAAGATTATTTACGTAGCTGGACCTATCGGAAAATTCAAGTGCAACAGAAGATTTTTCCGCAGCAAACCGTTATGAGAAGAGATATGCTTGTACAGCAAGATGAACGTACTTTGATTGAAAATGCGATTCTAGCTCTCCCTTTCAAACAGCGAGAGGTCATTATACATTTTTATTTTGAAGAAATGTCTGTGGTAGACATTGCAGAGCTGTTAACGATTCCTGAAAGCACCATCAAAACAAGGCTACGTCGTGGGCGAGAGTTATTGAAGCTACAATTACAGCATGTTGAATGGGAGGTGCTCCTGCATGAGTAAAATGGATGCTCGTGTAGTAAGGGATTTATCAGAAAGTAAAAAGCGTGTGATGGCAAATGTGGTTCAGCATTTACAGCAACGCCAAGAAAAAAAATCTGCAAAACGTTGGCCATATGGTGTTTTGGCTATGATTTTAAGTGTCTGCATAGGGCTGTTTATATATCAGCAATATAATGAACAACAACAGCAAGCTTCTACTATTCCACCCGTATTAGATGAGCGGATTTTAGAGCTATATTTACAACTTGATTCTTTTATGAACGGAAAGAATCGTTTATATAAGGCAAGCTTTGATAATTTTTTATATTTTGAATCGACCTTTGCTTATGCGCAATCGAAAAAACTAGTACCTACACAAGAGCAAGTAGATAAGGCACTCGAACAGTTCATGCAAGAGTGGAGCTATGAGGATGATACTCGGCCAACTTATGATAAGCTTCTGCAAATGTTGCAAGTCACAAACGAAGGGTTTATCGAGAACTATGGCAAGCCAATTGCCTATAAAATGGCTACATTTGACTTATTATGGGAGGCAAGTCAAGCCGATTATAAGGATGTAAGTAATCCCATTCGTACATGGCTTGTCGAGCAAGAAGCCATGAATTATTTAGAACAACATTATCATAAAGACATTGCCGCCTTACGAAAAAAATATAAAATCCCTGAAAAGGACAGCCAAATGAAGCTCATCAGAAGTGGAACCGTCTTAGCGATTAAGGAACATGAATTTTTAGTTGTCTCAGGCGTCTTGGCTAGCGAGGTTGGTCAAAAATCTGTCGATGAATTAGTGCAAAAACACAGTAATGGTACATGGTTCCCTCTAGTGGATGTCCCGAAAACACTATCAGTTGGTGATCGAGTAGAAGTTCAGTATAGACAGTCGATTGGGAACGATGATGCTCAGCCATTCATTGATTATAAGGATATCGTAGAGATGAAAATAGTAATAGTAAAGGAATCTCACTAACAAGAAGCTATTCAATAGTAAAACATTTTTGATTCAAATCATTCAGCAGCCACAATATGCTGATCTCCATCAAAGTATTGCCACTTGTCTCAACGAAATTCTTTAAGATTGTCCACCGTTGACAGACAATTGGTAATTTGCTAAGATGAAGGACAATAAAAGCATACAAATTCGTTGATGAGAAAGAGTAGTGTTTCACTTTGTTCTACAGAGAGCCGACATTTGGTGGAAGTCGGTGTGCAGGTGTTATATGAAAATCCTCTCTGAGAAGATTAGCTGAATGGAGTAAGCTAATCCGGGTGTCTACCGTTAAAAAGAACACGTATGATTGTACGTTGCTGAGTGCTATTGGCCATCGTGTCAATAGAATTAGGGTGGTATTCGCGGTTAACCCCGTCCCTTTTCCTTGGGACGGGGTTTTTTGTATGCCTTTTATACAAATTTACTTGTATAGGAGGAACTAATATGCAGAAAGAACAAAAGAAAGAAACAACGGTTGAACGAGAAATAAGGATTCGTACATTATGGGCGCAAGAAGGGACCTTTGCAAAATCCGTAATTAATCGTGCTGAACAGCAGCCCTTTGTATTTTATGAGGGACCCCCAACAGCGAATGGTTTACCACATGTCGGCCATGCATTTGGTAGAACCATAAAAGATGTGGTGGCACGTTATAAAACAATGCAAGGCTATTTAGTTGAACGCAAAGCAGGTTGGGATACACATGGGTTGCCTGTGGAATTAGGGGTAGAAAAGGCATTAGGAATCTCAGGAAAGCAGGAGATTGAGAACTATGGGGTGGAGCAATTTATTCAAGCATGTAAGAAGAGCGTTTTTACCTATGAGCAAAAATGGCGTACTTTTACAGAGCAGCTTGGCTACTGGCTTGACATGGATGATCCTTACTTAACATTAAGTAATGACTATATTGAATCTGTGTGGCATATTTTAAGCCATGTTCACAAGGAAAAACTGTTATACAAAGGACATCGCGTTTCACCTTATTGCCCTAGCTGTCAAACTTCCTTAAGCTCTCATGAAGTGGCACAGGGCTATAAGGATGTTAAGGATTTATCCGTTACTGCAATGTTTAAGCTAGAGGATCGAGACGAATATATCTTAGGCTGGACAACGACGCCTTGGACATTACCAGCCAATGTAGCCTTGGCTATGAATCCTGCTCTTCGATATGTCCGTGTAAGGCATGCAAACAACATCTATATACTAGCCAAATCGTTGTTATCAAAGGTTTTTACAGAGTCTGTAGAAATAGTAAGTGAGCATGATGGGCATGAGTTTGCGGGTGTTTCCTATCAACCACCATTTTCTTATGTAAAGGTAGATAAAGGGCATGCAGTTGTCATGGCAGATTATGTGACAGAGCATAGTGGAACAGGAATTGTACACATAGCACCTGCTTATGGAGAGGACGATTATAAAACGGTGCAGCAACATGGCTTGTCCTTTGTCAATGTAGTTGATCTTAAAGGCTGTTATACAGAAGCAGTACCTGAGCTTGTTGGACGATTTGTGAAAGATTGTGATGTCGATATCATTAAAATGCTTGCAGCAAAAGAGCTTTTATTTGCTAAAGAAAAATATGAGCATAGCTATCCGCATTGCTGGCGCTGTGATTCACCATTATTGTACTATGCAACAGATAGCTGGTTTATCAAAATGTCGGCATTAAAAGAGCAGCTTTTACAAAATAATCAGCAGGTGACATGGTACCCTAGCCATATTAAGGATGGACGATTTGGCAACTTCCTAGAAAACTTAGTGGATTGGAATATTAGTCGTAATCGTTATTGGGGAACACCACTCAATGTGTGGATTTGTCAGGATTGCAATCATGAGGAGGCACCTAACAGTGTTGCAGCGCTACAACAATTAGCCAAAGGAGCTGTCAAAGAACAATTAGAGCTCCATAAGCCATTTATAGATGCCATTGTCTGTACCTGTCCTGTCTGCCAGGGCGACATGAAACGTACACCTGAAGTTATCGATGTTTGGTTTGACAGTGGCTCGATGCCATTTGCCCAACAGCATTATCCTTTTGAAGACGTAGCGAACTTTCATCATCAGTTTCCAGCAGATGTGATCATTGAGGGCATCGACCAAACGCGAGGATTTTTCTATAGCTTATTAGCAGTATCGACCTTGTTTACAGGAAAACCACCTTATAAAAATGTGCTATCGTTAGGGCATGTACTCGATGAGCATGGACAGAAGATGTCCAAAAGTAAAGGCAATGCATTAGAGCCTGTTGAGTTAATCCAGGAGTATGGAGCAGATGCTCTACGTTGGGCATTTTTAGTTGATAGCTCACCATGGAATCCAAAGCGTTTTTCGAAGAAAATTGTCTTAGATGCGAAATCTAAGCTGGTGGATACACTCGACAATACGTTTAAATTTTATGACATGTATGCCCAGATCGATAACTTTACGTATGATGCTACAAATACAGGTACACGTTCACAGCTAGATCATTGGATATTGTCCCGCTTACATCACACTATCCAGCTTGTCATAACCTCTATGGATGATTATCAATTTACACAGGCTACAAGAGAAATTGGTCAATTGGTGGAGGAATTAAGCAATTGGTATATACGTCGTTCACGTGCTAGATTTTGGGCAAATGGAATGACAGCAGGTAAACGAGGTGCATTTAGCACACTTTACGAGGCACTGACATCCATTTGTCAATTAATAGCACCGTTTACACCATTTATAGCAGAGGATATCTACCGTCAACTATGTGGAAAAAGTGTTCATCTTGAGGAATATCCAATATTCGACGATCAGCTAGTGGATGTGAAGCTTGAACAAGAAATGGCAACGGTCTTAACAGTTGTGGAACTTGGACGTAGCATTCGCAATAGTCAGGGAATAAAGGTCAAGCAGCCTTTAAGTGAACTCATTGTTGCCCTAAAAGGTGAACTGTCGGATTACCAAGCCTATAGCGAACTCATTCAGGATGAGTTAAACATCAAAGCTTGTAGATGGACACATGATTTTTCAGCCTATGAAAGCGTGCATTATAAATTGAATTTTAAAACAGCGGGAGCGGCATTTGGTCCAAAGGTTCATCAAGTAAAAGAGTATGTGTTGGCATTAACAGAGGAAGAGAAACAAAGGCTACAACATCATGAAACTGTGGATCTCATGATGGACGGTCAACAGCTAACATTATTAAGAGAACATGTAATAGCTGAATCAATCGTCAAGGACCATTATATTTTAGCGGAGGATGGCACTTGCCGTGTCTTGATGAATGTTCAACTTACAGAGAGCTTACTACAAGAAGGGCAAATACGAGAATTGATTCGTACTATACAAGATGCACGAAAAAAATGGCAGCTACCAGTGGCGCAATATGTATCGATTGCCTTTAATGGTAGTGCAGGGGTACTTTTCATGATTCAGCAGCACGAAGCTTTATTACAAGAAAATGTATTAGTTAAAGCTATTCATTATGGTGAGCAATGGCCTCATGCAAAATCCATTGAGACGTCATTGTTTAATGAAAAGCTCACTTTATTTGTTACTCTATAAAAGAAAAGCTCAGGGTTACCTCCTGAGCTTTTTCTATGTACGTTAAAATAAGCCACTTGCGAGATAACATGCTGTTGCCCAAATAAAGACGGCGGAGCATTTATTAAATAGTCGCATCAATTTTCCAGAGCCGTCTAGTTTTTTGAACGAGGCGCCAGTCAATGTGAGACCGAAAAACCATAGCCAGGAAATGAACACACAAGCAACAGTGAACATTATTTGCTCGGTTCCACTATATTTTAATGCGCTTGTACCAATAACACCGATTGTATCTAAAATAGCATGTGGATTTAGAAGTGATACAGAGAGTGCGAAGAGAATTTGTTTTTTTATAGGCAATGCTTCGCTATTTTCAGTGTTTGCTGGATTTGAACGCCAAATGCTATAGCCCATGTAAAGTAAAAAAATGATACCAATAGTCATTAAAGTGATACGCAACCACTCAAACTGTAGAACTATTAATGACAGACCGAATACCGCAAGTAGAATAAGCAGTGTATCACAGATCGCAGCTGTCACACCTGCTGGCAAAGCACGTAATAAACTTGGTTGTGTAGCACCTTGTGAAAAAACAAAAACATTTTGTACGCCTAATGGCAAAATGAGTCCAAATGCTAAAATGATCCCATGAAGAAAAGCTTCCAATGACCATTCCTCCTTTCTTTACTTATTTTAGATATGGTATAACTAAAAGAAAACGACCAATTGGATGGTTTTTTATCCACCCAATTTTATTGCTTGGAAGGAGAAGGAACATGAGCTGGCAGCCGAATAGAAGAAGTGATAATACATTACAGCAGCAGATTGTACAGTGGATAACAGCCAATGTGGAGCGAGGAGACTGGGCAGCAGGGACAAAACTACCTACCCAAAGACAGCTGGCCATGCAGTTCGATGTGAATCGTAGCACAGTTCAGCAGGCTTTGGAAGAATTAAAAGCAATGGGCATTCTTGAAGCAAAGGTAGGCTCTGGTGTTTATGTTACGCACAATTCCTGGCATGCACTAATCCAACAAACACAGCCGAACTGGCAAACTTATATCGAAACAAGCATCCACAAGCCAAACTACCACACCATCCAATTAATTAATGAATACGAACAGCGTGAGGATGTAATTCGTTTAGGAACAGGAGAGCTAGCACCCAGCTTGTTGCCTACCGAGGAAATAGAAGCTTCACTGCGAGAGCTATCCTTTCAACCCAAAGCATTAGGCTACTCTTCGCCACAAGGCAATGAGCAGCTTCGTAAAGCTATTTGTAAATATGTTCAAAAAAGAGGCATTCCCGCTGAGCCTCAAAACGTCTGTATTGTTTCAGGTGCTCTTCAGGCACTTCAATTGATTGCTGTTGGCTTATTAGAGCAAGGGTCTATTGTGTTTCAGGAGCCCACCTCTTATTTAAATTCTGTTCACCCTTTTCAGTCGGTTGGCATGCAAATGATTAGCATTGATCGTGATGAACAGCTTGCTCAAACATTGGCGCAAAGGAAACGAAAGAAACAAGCCGTGTTTTATGCCATACCTACTTTACATAATCCAACAGGTCATGTGTGGACAACACGAGAAAAAGAGCAGCTATATGAAGCCTGTCAGGCATCACGCATTCCGATTGTAGAAGATGATGTTTATCATGAATTGCTTTTTGAAGAGGCATCACCACCGCTAAAGGCCATGGACAATAGCGGACAAGTTCTTTATATTGGTAGCGTCTCTAAAACCTTAAGCCCTGGGCTACGCATTGGCTGGCTCATTGGTCCAACCACTGTCATTGAGCGGTTAGCCGATATAAAAATGCAAACAGACTATGGCTCAAGTGCCATTTCTCAAGAAATTGTCCTACATTGGCTGCAATCAGGAAAATATGAAAAGCATCTCGCAGGATTACGTCAACAATTACAGGAGCGAGCCGATTTTACAGAACAGCTTTTAAAGGAGAAGTTTACAGATGTGGCGAATTGGAGCAAACCAAGAGGAGGCTTTTATATTTGGTTCAAGTTTCATGAGCCGCTTGTAGATAAAGACTTCTTTATGAAGCTGTTGCAGCAGCAAGTATTAATCAATCCCGGCTATATCTACGATCCACAAGATCTTCATCATATTCGTCTATCCTACGCCTATGCAACCTATGAAGAATTACAGGAAGGCTTACAAATCCTACATGAATGTGCGGTGGAGGCTATTGGACGAAAGAGTAAGTAAGGACTTGCCCTGAAGTTAGGGAAACGGTAGGAGGTTGCTCTAAATAGGTTGAGAAGTGATCAAACAACTGAAGAACCCGCTCCAAAATTAGCGAAAAGTGATCGATGTAGCAAGCTCCTCTCTCAATAAAGTATCTATGCTTAGTCAGCCAACCCACTAACAGAAAAGAAAGTGAATAATCCAAGCCGTGTATCCATACATTTTAGAAGAATAGAAGTATTTTATTTTGATTACAAACATAAAGAGGTGAATGATTGGAAAATTTGCCACCGGGTTATTTTCAGGTGCCTCAGCCTATTCGAGGTGATGGGGCTGGAGGGGTGGATAAAGGGCCACGGGATATTATGAGGGATCTCGAAAATCCTGATATGCTAGTGCCACCAACGACTGATGCGGGCTTGATTCCAAATTTACGATTCTCGTTTTCAGACACGCATATGACCTTAAATCAAGGTGGGTGGTCACGGGAAATTACGGTTCGTGAATTACCGATTGCTACGACTTTGGCAGGTGTGAATATGAGTTTGACACCAGGGGGCGTACGTGAGCTGCACTGGCATCAACAGGCAGAGTGGTCTTATATGCTGCTTGGTCATGCTCGCATTACGGCTGTTGATCAGAATGGTTGTAACTTTATAGCGGATGTGGGACCTGGTGATTTATGGTATTTTCCACCTGGCATTCCTCATTCCATTCAAGGACTTGAGGACGGCTGTGAATTTTTATTAGTATTTGATGATGGGCATTTCTCTGATCTGAATACACTGTCAATTTCGGATTGGTTTGCTCATACGCCAAAAGAAGTGTTATCAGCGAATTTTGGGGTTCCTATCAATGCTTTCGATCACATCCCGAATGAACAAGTATATATTTATCAGGATCAGGTTCCGGGGCCAATTGATTCTCAAAAAGTGCAATCTCCTTATGGGGAGGTTCCGCAAACCTTTAAACATCGTCTGTTGGCACAGCCACCATTAAAAACACCTGGAGGCAGTGTGCGCATTGTCGATTCGACTAATTTTCCAATTTCTAAAAATATCGCGGCTGCACTGGTGGAAATTGAGCCAGGGGCGATGCGGGAGTTGCATTGGCATCCTAACAACGATGAATGGCAATATTATCTGCAAGGAAAAGGACGTATGACAGTTTTCACAGGAAATGGAGCGGCTCGAACATTTGATTATCGGGCGGGAGATGTTGGCTATGTCCCATTTGCCACGGGGCATTATATTGAAAACACCGGAACAGAGCCATTATGGTTTTTAGAAATGTTTAAAAGTGATCGATTCCAGGATGTATCCTTAAATCAATGGATGGCGTTAACGCCGACAGAATTGGTGCAAAGTAATTTACAGGTCGGTCCTGAGCTGCTTGAGGCGCTCAGAAAAGAAAAATGGCCAGTTGTAAAATATCCTGGTTTTTCCTATTATCCGAAATAAAGAAAGCAGGTGAGAAGTTCTTCACCTGCTTTTAGTTTAATATTGATATTTTTTGCGTGTCATTAGCAAAATAGCGATAGCTGGTATTGTACAAATAAGCATGGCTGCGAAGGACAGACCTGGTGATATTTCGTATAAATAGCCACCTAAAAATGTAAGGATGGCGGTACTTAAGCCCATAGCTAATGCAGAGTATAAACCTTGTGCATTGGGGATTTGTTCCTTTGGTAGCGCTTTTGTTAAGTAGCGAATAAAGGCAAAATGGGCTAATGCAAAGGATAATGCGTGCAAGGTTTGGGAAGCGATAAATACCCAGACATTTGGGAACATAAAGATAAGTAACCAACGTAGGGAAGAGCCGCTCGCTGCTAAGAGTAATAAGGACGATGAGCGCCATTTCGTCAATAACGTATCAGCCTTCATAAAGTAAAGAATTTCGCAAATAACAGCGATATTAATAATCATACCCATATAGAATGGATCAACCTGTAAATCTTCTAAATAAATATAACCGTAGCTATAATAGGAGGCATGTGCACCCTGTAGCAAGATCACGATGAATAAAACAATCGGGAAGCCTTTGATAGTCCATAGTGTTTTCATCGACAATGATTTTGCACGCTGTTCTTTTGTTGGTACTACGAGTAATTCCTTTGGTGTTGCTAATTGTTGCATAAGTAACATGCCCACCAACCCTATAATCATGCTCCAAAAGATGATGTTCTTTCCAAAAATGCCTGTCAGCATACTAATAATTAAAACAGCGATGACAAAGCCAAATGAACCATAGGAACGGCTTTTACCATAATGAATATTGCCATACTGCACAAGCGTAGCGGCACTGCTTTCCACAGCAGGTAATAGCGCTGGGTAAAAAACACTAAATAAAATGGTCACGATTAATAATGCTGTAAAGCCTGAACTTGGAATATAGAGCAAGGCAGTTAGCAACGAGCCTATTGCTAAAATTGTAATGAGTCGTTTATTGTGTACGTATTTTGCAAGTGTTGGGAAGAAGAAGAGATTGGATGTGGCACGAGCTAGGAGCCCACAGCCCATCACTACACTTGCCTGCGAGACGGTTAGATGTTTCGCATCCACCAGCCAACCTGTCCAGTAGGGTAAGAAAATGCCCCAAGTGATAAAAAATGTAAAGAAATTCTGAGAAAGCCATCGTTGATTGTTCATATAATTTCCGTACCTCCATTAACTATGTTGAATAATAGCATGTTCATCGCTACAATAATGTGAGATATCTCATATTTTTTATAGGAGAGAGTAAAAAATGCATATTTTAACAGCTGAAGCCCGTACCCATTATCTTGAAAAATATCCGATCGATGATTTTTTCTCATTTGATATCAATCCCTATTTAGAAGTCCGCCAGTTTGACAAGGGGGAGTGGATCTTCCAGGAAGGCTCCTTTCCAGACACCGTGTATTACATGATAGAAGGAAAGGCGAAGCTCTATATGACACATAAAAATGGGAAGGTTTCACTTATTGAATACCTAGAGGCTCCTCTTTTTATGGGGGAAATTGAATTGTTAAATGAGGCTAGGTATACAAAGGGGATACAAACCGTCACCAAAACAATTTGCTATTCGATTACACAGTCATGTAAGGAGAAGTTACTTGCGGATGCTTTGTTTTTACGTAGACTTTGTGTATTTTTAGGGGAAAAAGCGACAAAAATGACATCTAAATATACACAAAATCAGGCCTATCCGCTGGAAAATCGCTTAGCAGCCTTTATCCAATTATCAGCCGACCAAGGTGTCTACAAGGAAAAACATACGGAAATCTGCGAATATTTAGGGGTCTCTTATCGCCATTTACTATATGTTTTGGCACAGTTTTGTGAAGAGAAGATATTGGAAAAGCGTAAGACAGGCTACCAAATTATTGATAAAAACCGTCTCGCACAGCTTGCACAGGAAATACTATGAAAACAACCATTCCATAAAGGTTGCCTATTAGTGCAGATCAGCTGAGGGAATTAATTCAATTTTATAAGTTATAAATTAAAAAGGATTTGACTTCTTTAAATGAAGTCAAATCCTTTTTTGTTGTATTCACTTTTTTTAATTAACCAGCGAGCGATATCCTTACCACTATGGTAAAAGTCCACTTCATTTACCTTGTTTTTTTGGATGGAGAGGTCAGGGATGTTTTCTAAAACGTCAAAAGGTAAAACACCGATACATAAATGATTATTTGTTGGAAAATCTCCTTGTTGCTTACTGCCACTTTGTATCGATTCACTATGCTTGTTCATTGAGTTTTGTGTCATATGGAATGCAAGTAGTTCTCCTTGTGCCAATGCTGTCCTTGATGAGTAACCAGTACTTTTCATTCAACATGCCCCCTTTTGTCGTTACAGTTATTGTACAAGACTAGGTGGGAAAATAGCCGTTATTTACAAGGCTTTTACAATAACTTTAAGGTTCATGGAAAATTTAGTGATTTGTAACCGTATTCATACCATTATGGGATAAAAACCATAGAAAACTGATATAAATTCTTTTTAAAAACTCATACTCAAACTATTGTGAATTTTTCTAACACGAAGTATTATTGTAATTAGATTTAACGTGAAAGTTTTCACAAAGTCGCGAAATCGTTAGGAGGAATTTTTAATGAGTGCAATTCGAGTAGGTATTGTAGGATATGGAAATTTAGGACGTGGTGTGGAGTATGCCATTTCACAAAATCCAGATATGGAATTAGTAGCAGTGTTCACACGACGTGATCCTTCAACAGTAAACGTAGCAAGCAATGCAAGCGTATATTTAGTAGATGACGCTGAAAAATTCCAAAACGACATTGATGTTATGATTTTATGTGGCGGTTCTGCAACAGATTTACCAGAGCAAGGTCCACATTTTGCACAATGGTTTAATACAATTGATAGCTTCGATACACATGCGAAAATTCCTGAATTTTTCGATGCTGTAGATGCAGCGGCACAAAAATCTGGTAAAGTATCTGTTATCTCAGTTGGTTGGGATCCAGGTCTATTCTCTTTAAATCGTCTACTTGGAGAATCGGTATTACCAGTTGGTACAACATATACATTCTGGGGCGATGGCCTAAGTCAGGGACATTCAGATGCTGTTCGTCGTATTGAAGGCGTAAAAAATGCTGTTCAATACACATTACCGATTAAAGAAGCGGTAGAACGAGTTCGTAACGGTGAAAACCCTGAACTAACAACACGTGAAAAACATGCACGTGAATGTTGGGTTGTATTAGAAGAAGGTGCAGATGCAACAAAGGTTGAACAAGAAATTGTCACAATGCCTAACTATTTCGATGAATATGACACAACAGTGAACTTCATTTCTGAAGATGAATTTAAAGCAAATCATACTGGTATGCCACATGGTGGTTTTGTCATTCGCAGTGGTGACAGTGGTGCAAACGATAAACAAATTCTCGAATTCTCATTAAAACTGGACAGTAATCCAAACTTTACATCTAGCGTATTAGTGGCTTATGCACGTGCAGCACACCGTTTAAGTCAAGCGGGTGATAAAGGTGCGAAAACAGTATTTGATATCCCATTCAGCCTACTTTCGCCAAAATCAGCTGCTGAATTACGTAAAGAATTACTATAAACGTAGCTAATAATCCCGATTATCATTGAGTTGATAATCGGGAATTTTTTTAAGCCTAATTTTTTGCTAAAGTAGGTTGCCAATGAAACGATTCATCTACATGTCTAATGCCAAATTCTAAGACTGCTTGATCAATAAAAATGGAGGCGTATTGTGTGGGAAAATGAAGTAATGCTTCCTTTATAGCAAGAATAGCCTTTCTAGTTGCCACTGTTAAATTTTCTTTCATAAATGGTACTAAGTCTTTTGGAATTGCAATAACCACATATCCATACTTCACTCAAATTCCTTCGCTCGGTAAAGCAGTTCCATTATAATCGGAACTCGTATAATCTCTATATTTAAAGGCGGTTCATTTAGCCACTTTCCTTCTAAATTTTAGTAATATAACAGGATACTAAAATTGGGAAGAAAATACCAACTGAATTCTACTTCCATCCCTCAAACAAAAAATGGGGATAAAATCTATAAAAATACATAAAAAATATGGTAAACTGTCAATAATTTAATAATCTGAATTTTTGTAGAAATTTTGTAACCTTACAAAATATGGAGGTTATGTTTATATGACAGCAGATATTATTATTCAATCAAAATGTATGGCCCCCAATCCATCGACGCATTGTATTAATAGAGCAACACTAATGCGAACGCTAAAGAAAAGTCATCATCATACTTGTACTTTCTTGCATAGTGGTGCAGGGTACGGTAAAACAACCATTCTAACTCAATTTCTTGCAACCGAATCAAGTACGTTTTCTTGGTATAGTATTTCTGATGAAGATGATAATTTATTACCCTTTTTGAGGCACCTCTTTTTTAGTATACAGCGCGTCGTACCGAAGTTTGGTCATACATTTGATGGGTGGAACCAATTATCGCGCTTTCCAAAAATGGATGAGCTCAATCGATGGTATAAGCTTTTTGTCAATTGCCTCTGCGATATAGACGAGCCTCTTCTCATCGTGATTGACGACTTTCACCTAGTAGATCATGTTTTTCCTATTAATTATTTCATGGAAAAAATCATTGAATTTGCTCCACCCAGCATTCATTTTATTTTGGCTTCCAGAACACTACCCAATTGGGATATTATGAGGAAATTAAAGCTACAAAAAAGATGGCTCGTTATAAAAGAGGACGAACTGGCATTTTCAACTGAGGAGATTGCGGTGTTTTTTGAAGAATATGTAGATGTACATTTATCCGAGGCTGAAATGAAAAAAGTATTAGAGATCACTGAAGGCTGGGTCATTAGCATTTCCTTATTGGCAGAGCAATGGCATCATGCTTCGCTAGATCATTGGCTGACGATTCCCACAAATGAGCTATTCACATATTTATCAGAGGAAGTTTATAGTAGGATGACTGCTACTGAGCAGGAGACGATCTTAAAATTAGCGATTTTTCCTACCTTTTCTGCGGAGCTATTGAAAGCGTTTTATGGCGCTGAGATTGCGCAAATGCTGAATGTATTAACTCAGCGTCATTTATTTATCCAACCTGTGACAACAGATGGCTTCTATCGTTTTCATGCATTGTTTAGTCGATTTTTAGAAATGAAATGGCGACAGTATCCAACACAACATGCGGACCTTCATAAACAAGCAGCATTGTATTATGTAGAACTTCAAAATATTCAAGCTGTCCTGTATCATGCCTTTAAAACGAATGATCATCATTTTTGCGGAGAGCTCCTACAGCTTCATGCAGAATCAATCGTACGGGCTGGTCAATTTGAATGGTTGCTCGAAAAAATCAATCGATTTAGTGCACAGGAAAAAGATAAATTTTATAAATTAAATTATTTTGAGGGTGAATGTCATCGCTACCGAGCTTATTATGAGAAAGCGAAACAATCCTATGAAAAATGTGCAATCCTCGCACAGCAGCAGCGGGATCACCTATTTATGACAAAGTCACAAGCTGGGATAGCCCATATTTACTTAGACACCATTCAACCTGCTTTAGCAGAGCCATATCTCGAGAAAGCATTAGAGCTAGCGAAACATACACCATTGCGCAAAGAGGAATTACTAGAACTTCAACGGCAATACGCTGAAAATTTAGTGAATCTAGGGAAGGCCAAGGGTGCACAGCTCTTTATGGAGGACGTCGCATTGCCAGAGGATGTCATACAGCGAGCAAATGTTGATGTACGTGTTTTACTACGAACAGGACAACTACGGGAGGCCAAGGAGTTATTAGCGCAGCGACTTGAATTACCGCCTCAGCTTGTTTCAACCCATCGAGAAAGTGAACTGCTGGCAGCTTTCGTTTATGCACTGTTAGGTCAAGGCAAAGAAGCCTGGTATGCTGCCCAGCATGGTATTCGAAGAGGATTAAAAGAGAAGTCTATTTTCATAGAGGCGGTTGGCTATATCAGAAAGGCTCATGCTCTGCTGTTAATGGATTTCCCAGATCATTATGGGGCATGTCAAGCCTATGAAAAAGCGTTGACCCTCATGAATGCCATTAATATTTCTCGTGTGAAGGCGGAGCCATATATGGGGTTAGCCATTGTCAAACATTTGTTAGGAGATATGGTAGCGGCTAAGAAATACTTAGCACTGGGCTTACAGGAAACGGAGCAAGTTCAAGATGCTTGGATGACAGCGCTTATTCTTTTAGCAGAAGTAAAAATAATACTTTCTGAGCAAGAAATAGGGAGAGCGAAGCAATTATTAAAGAAGACACAGCAACTATTTCAGGAGTGCGGTGATCGCAATGGCTTGATGCATGTCTTATTTTATCAATCAATGATTGCCCTGAAAGAGTGTAATAAGAAGCCGTTTCAACAGTATTTTCAACAGTTTGCACAACTATGTGTCTCAAATGGCTATGAATACTTCTTACAAAGGCCAACGATACTTGGTCCGAGCAATCGAATGGTTTTTTACGAGCTATTGCAATTTAGTCAAAAATGCCAGATGGAGCATCCAGCTATATTAGCATTGCAAAATCATTTTCAGGTCGAGGATAGTATTAGTTATCCGCATGATGAAATACAGATGAATCTTTTCGGGAGTTTAAATTTAATTCGTACACAACGAAAGCTAGAAGACAAAGAATGGCAACGTGATAAATCAAAGGAATTATTCGTATATCTCTATTGCCATCGCCATCGCTTTACACCAAAGGAAGAAATAGCACAGGCATTATGGCCAGATCGTAGTGTCGAGTCCTTGGATCGTGATTTTAAGGTGGTGTTAAATACGTTACTTAAAGTGTTGGAGCCGCAACGACATGCAAGACAAGAGAGTTTTTTCATTCAGCGGAAAAATAATATGTATCAGTTACAAAATATTGCTTTTCTCCAAATTGATGTTGAACGTTTTCACTATTATTACAGCTTAGGAATCGACGAATTTGATCCACAGCTGTCCAATGAGTGGCTCTTATTAGCGGAAGCGAGCTATACGGATGCGCTCTATGCGGAAAAAAAGCAAATCGACTGGCTTACACAGGACCGTGAAAAGCTACAATTTTTATATATAGAAGTTTTGGAACGATTGGCACAAAATGCAACAAGACAACAGCAATATAAAAAAGCCATTTTTTTCGCAGAAAAGATGCTACGCGAGGATGCACTCTGGGAAGAAGCGTATCGCCTGCTCATGTACAGCCACTACCAGCTCCAAAATCGTTCCCTGGCCTTAAAATGGTATGAAAAATGTGTCCAGCAATTACAACAGGAGCTTAACACAACCCCGATGGAATCCACCATGACGGTCTATGACTTGATAATGGGTTAGTCAGTGTTGTTTAGGCTAAGCGAAGTGATTCGAACTGCTCCTAAGTAATATGAAAGTGTTCCTATTGAGGGGAGGCCCGCTCCTAAGAGTAGACAAAGCGCTCTAATTAAGGGAATAGCCGCTCATAAACCATGTCAACTCGCTCCAACAGTGGCGTAGTCTAATATAAACTAGAAAAAAATGTAACCTATATGGAGGAACAACAATGCCATTTTGTCAGACAAGTAAAGCGAATATTTACTATGAAATGATTGGAACAGGGGTACCTATCATCATGCTTCATGGTTTTTCTCCTGATCATCGTTTGATGAAGGGCTGTATGGAGCCTGTATTTAAAGAACGTGAAGGATGGAAACGTATTTATGTGGATCTTCCCGGAATGGGGAAGACAACAGACTATTCATCGATTCAGAACTCGGATGAAATGCTAGAAGCGATTATCGAATTGATACACACAATTATTCCGCAAGAGTCATACTTGTTAGTTGGTGAATCTTATGGCGGCTATTTAGCGCGCGGTATTATGAGGAAATCAGTGGATCAACTTTTAGGTACTGCCTTTATTTGTCCTCTCATCATTCCTGAAAAAGAACAACGTACAGTACCACCGCATTGTATTGTACAAGCAGATACGGCTTTTTTATCAACATTAAGTCAGCAGGAGCAAGATGATTTTATGGCTAATCAAGTTGTCTTAGATGCCTATAATTGGGAGCGTTATTCAACAGAGGTGTTGGCAGGGTGTAATCTAGCGGATCAGGCATTTTTAGAAAAAATTCAGCAAAGCTACGGATTTTCCTTTGCCGTTGACGAAAAGCCCTTTGATAAGCCAAGTCTCTTTTTGCTTGGTAAACAAGATTCTGTGGTTGGCTACAAGGACGCGTTTTCACTTCTAGGGAAGTTTCCCAGAGCAAGCTTTGCCATTTTAGATAGAGCAGGTCACAATTTGCAGATCGAGCAACCTGAATTGTTTACCGAGCTGATGAATGAATGGTTGAATCGTGTAGAGGGAGCGATGGATTAAAGTGATACTTGCAAATGATAAATTATTTTTAAGAGAATTCAGGCAGCAAGACTGGGTTGATGTGCATAAATATGCCTCCCAAGAGATTGTTTGTAGGTATCAAACATGGGGTCCGAATTCAGAAGAGGATACAAAAGAATTCATTCAGGATGCCCTCGCTGAAGCGACACAAACACCAAGAGAACGATATGTTTTTGCTATTATTCATCAAGAAACATTAATAGGTGCGGTAGAAATAATGATTAAGGATTTTACAAATAAAGTCGGGGAAATTGGCTATATTGTAAACCCTGATTATTGGGGTAAGGGAGTAGCGACGCTGAGTGCTAAATTATTGATCACTTTCGGCTTTGAAACATTAAAGCTCCATCGTATTTATGCAACCTGCGACCCTCGAAATATTGGATCATCCAAAGTATTAGAGAAAATAGGAATGTCAAAGGAAGGAATATTACGTGAAAACATGTTAATGAAAGATGGCGTTTGGCGAGATTCATTATTGTATAGTATGTTGAAACAGGAATGGTCATCATGAAGGGTACGATTAAAAGTCATCTTTATTTAGGGGTATAAAGCTATGCAGAAGGAAAAGAGCAATAAGAATCCGATGTATCAATGCAATCAAATGCAGTAGGGAATGAGAAATGAATTATAAGAAAAAATAGATGTGGACTCTAAAAAGCAAGAATGTTGATTTCTAAACATTCTTGCTTTTTGTTTTAAGAAATGTTGTTTTAGTTGCTATTCTGCTTCGTTTCATTTTCGGGACAGAGCTAGGTGGCTCATATTTGAGCCATCTAGCTTGTAACTAATCTGTAACTGGACTTTTATATAGTGTTGTCATAGCAAGAAAGCGCTTTCTAGGGAGCTTATTTTGAAGGGGGATATGGGATGAGGAAGCAGTGGTATTGGTTTCTTTTAGTGATGTTGGCTGTGGTGTTGGTGGCTTGTAATGGGGATACGAAAGACGGCGCAACGGAAGCGGATTCTTCTGATGGGGAGACGAAGGCGGTTACTGCGGAAGGCGGCACAATTAAGATTGGTGTGCTTGCATCGTTAACTGGGGCGCTTGAGTCATATGGGAAGCAGACGCAGCGAGGATTTGATTTAGGAATTGAGTATGCAACAGGCGGCACGATGGAGGTCAATGGTAAGAAAATAGAAATTGTATATGAGGATACCGAAACAAAGCCCGAGGTGGCTGTACAAAAAGCGACAAAGCTTTTAGAAGATGATCAGGTTGATTTTTTAGTCGGCTCTTCAAGCTCGGGTGATACGCTCGCTGTTCTACCGCTTGCCGAGGAGTATGAAAAAATTATGGTGGTAGAGCCTGCAGTGGCTGACAGTATTACAGGTTCAGAGTTCAATGAGTATATTTTCCGAACAGGTCGTAATTCATCACAGGATGCCTATGCAGCGGCAGCGGCTATTGCAGGCAAAGGTGTGAAGATTGCTACATTTGCGCCAGATTATTCGTTTGGCTGGGATGGTGTGAATGCCTTTAAAACAGCAGCGGAGAAATTAGGGGCTGAAATTGTACTAGAGGAATATGCAGATCCTGCTGCAACAGATTTTACGTCCAATTTGCAAAAAGTGATTGATACGAAGCCAGACTATTTGTTTGTGGTTTGGGCGGGGACAAATTCACCATGGAATCAAATTGCAGATCTTAAAATTCAAGAAAAGGGCATTAAAATTTCGACGGGTGCGCCGGATATTATTGCGCTTCAATTTATGAACCCATTGGTTGGGATGGAAGGCTTCTCGGTGTATTATCATACACTTCCTCAAAATGATGTCAATAAATGGCTAGTAGATGAACATCAAAAACGTTTCAATGAAGTGCCCGACTTATTTACGCCTGGCGGCATGTCTGCGGCGATTGCTATTGTGGAGGCATTGAAACAATCGGATGGGGATGCAGACGCCAACAAGTTAATTGACGTTATGGAAGGTATGTCCTTTGAAACACCAAAAGGGACGATGACATTCCGTGAAGAGGATCACCAGGCTCTCCAATCGATGTATTCGATTCGCTTAGAGCAACAAGATGGTGTGGATTATCCAGTACCAGTACTTATTCGGGAGCTTAGTCCTGAAGAGACAGCACCTCCCGTTATGAATTAAAGAATTGAGAGGCAGCATAGCTGTCTCTCTACATAAATGTGAGAAGGAAGGGAGTAGAGAATGGAGCCTATATTATATACAGATAATTTAACAATTCGTTTTGGGGGACATACGGCTGTAGATGGCGTTAATTTTCAAATGCCTGAGAAGCATTTAAAGTCCATTATTGGGCCGAATGGTGCTGGGAAAACAACCTTCTTTAATTTGATTAGTGGTGAGCTAAAGCCAACTGCGGGTGATGTTTATTTTAAAGGGCAATCACTTGCACAAAAGTCGGCCATTGAAAGAACTCGAATGGGATTGGGACGATCTTTTCAGATTACCAATGTTTTTCCAAACTTAACGGTTCTCGAAAATGTTCGTTTAGCTGTTCAATCCAAGGAGAGAATTCGTTATCAGCTATTCCGCCATTACAAAAGCTATCAGGCGATGACGGACAAAGCGGAGGAGTTATTGGCACTTGTGTTACTCGACAATAAACGAGATGCCCTGACAACAATGCTATCCCATGGAGAGAAAAGAAAGCTTGAGATTGCCATGCTACTCGCGTTAGATACAGAAATTCTACTGCTCGATGAACCAACTGCAGGGATGTCATTAGAAGAAGTACCTACGATTTTAGAAATTATTCGAAGCATAAAACAGCAGGGGGATAAAACCATTTTGCTCATTGAACACAAAATGGATATGATTTTGGATTTATCGGATTCTATTATGGTGTTGTTCAATGGTCAGCTATTGGCAGATGGCTCACCAGAAGAAATTATGAATAATGATACTGTGCAACATGCATATTTAGGAGGGCTGTATGATGACCACCTTACTGACATTAAATGAGGTTCACACGCACATTGGTCAATATCATATTTTGCAGGGCGTTAATTTTGAAGCGAAGGAGGGGCAGGTTACTGTACTGCTCGGACGCAATGGCGCAGGGAAAACGACCACCCTGAAAACAATAATGGGTTTAACGCCTGCAACAAAGGGTGACATTGCCTTTTGCTCCCAATCGATTAAAAAAAGTCCTACCTATAAGGTGGCGAAATTAGGAATCGGCTATGTACCTGAAAATCAAGGGATTTTTGCAGATTTAACGGTAGAGGAAAACATGAAGGTAGCGATGCGCAAGGAGGATACAGCCACATTAGAGCGACAGCAATATGTGCTAGAGCTGTTTCCTGACTTAAAGAAGTTTTGGAAAAAGGCTGGTGGGCATTTATCCGGTGGTCAAAAGCAAATGCTGTCCATGGCTAGAGCCTTTATCCATGATAGCCAATTAATATTGATAGATGAGCCTTCCAAGGGACTTGCTCCGATAGTTGTGGAAAAAGTGATGGAAGCAATTGTGGAAATGAAAAAGAAAACGTCCATTGTGCTAGTGGAGCAAAACTTTATAATGGCTAGTCGAATTGGTGATACCTATACATTAATCGATGATGGTAGAACTGTAAATTCGGGCAATATGCAGGATTTGATTGATGATGAAGAGCTAAAACGCAAGTATCTTGGCATTGGATAGAGGGGGGTGACTATCATTGGAGCTATTGGTCAATTTAATCATTAATGGCTTGGCCACTGGGATGTTAATTTTTCTGCTAGCAGCTGGTTTGACATTAATTTTCGGTTTAATGGATGTATTGAATTTTGCGCATGGTGGGCTATTTGTTTGGGGGGCCTATGCGGGCATCTTTACCTATATGTTGACAGAAAGTTTTATCGTTGGGATTATAGGCGCGATTGTGACTGGAGCGTTGCTTGGACTGCTGACAGAGAAATTCATTATTACGCCTGTTTACGGCAATCATATTCAGCAAATATTAATTACCTTAGGGCTGATGCTCGTTTTGCAGGAGCTTATTAAGGTGGTCTTTGGACCAAATGGGGTGGCAGTAAAAACACCAAGTTATTTAGCAGGTAGCTGGGAAATTGGTGATGTGATCATCATTAAATATCGTTTATTTATTATTGTCATAGGGTTTGTGATTTTTGGTATTTTCCAATACATGCTGAAGCGCACGAAGATTGGCTTGATCGTTCGGGCTGGGGTGCAGGATAAGGAAATGGCGCAGGCTCTCGGTATTCATATTAAGCGTGTATTTTTATACGTCTTTATGGTGGGCGCTGCTCTGGCGGCACTTAGTGGCATGTTGATGGCTCCCTATTCAGGTGTGATTTATGCGGAAATGGGCATGGAGTATGCCATATTAGGCTTTATTGTTGTGGTAATTGGCGGTATGGGTAGTTTTTCCGGCTCCTTGCTTGCAGCGATTTTAGTAGGGCTAGCAGGTAGCTTTATGGCTTATTATGTCCCTGTGCTGTCACTGGCGGTCAATATGATTTTAATGGCCATCGTTTTAATTTTCCGTCCTCAGGGGCTGTTTGCGATGCGAAAGGAGCGGACATCATGAACAACAAAATATCTTTACGCGCTTTCGCTTTTATCCTGTTACTTGTCATTTTTATTATCCTTCCTTTTGTCAATGATTCAAGGACACTACTTATTTTACTCACACAAATCTTTATTTTTGGGATATTGGCAATGAGCTATGATATTTTACTAGGCTATACAGGCATCGTCTCCTTTGGGCACGCCATGTTCTTCGGCATTGGTGCCTACACAACAGCAGTCATGCTTAAGCAGATGGATCACACACTCTTGATCTTTGTACTGTCCATCGTGATTGGTATGGTACTAGCAGGCATCATTAGCTTTTTAGTAGGTTTATTAACCTTACGCTTAAAAAGTCATTTTTTTGCGATGCTGACACTAGCCTTTTCGGGGTTATTTTTAGTCTTAGCTGAAAAGTGGCGCTCTGTTACGTATGGCAATGATGGCTTTACATTCAGAGCACCTGATCTATTTAGAGATCGAATGACCTTCTATTTCTTTGTGCTAGCAAGCTTGGTGGTCATCTTTTTGGCGCTCTACCGCTTTGTTAATTCACCAACAGGCCGTATTTTAATTGCCGTTCGTGAAAATGAACAGCGGACGAAATCATTAGGCTTTAATACGTTGCACTATAAAGTCATTGCCTCAGTTGTGGCAGGCATTGTAGCAAGTTTTGCTGGCTCCTTATATGCAGTGTCATTGCGCTTCGTTAACACGAGTGTGATGGCCATGGATATTACGCTGGATGCGTTGTTAATGACGATTATCGGTGGAGTGGGTACTTTAGTGGGGCCGTTATTAGGCTCGGCGGTCATTGAATATGCGCAACATGCACTGTCGGGGCTTGCACGAGATTATCCTATTTTCGAACGTTGGATTATCTTCTTCGGGATTCTCTATATTTTAGCCGTTATCTTCTTCCCAAAAGGTATTATTGGCTCATTAAGATTGCTCTATTGGAAGTGGCGAGGAAGGCTAAAGCAACGAAAAACGACAGGTCCCTTGCCTCATGAAAAGGAGCGATTTGAATGACAGTTGGTATTGTTAGTACAGGTATTTATCTACCTCAACAGAAGATGGCGTCGCAGGAAATTGCGGCTCTTTCCAATATTCCTGAGGCCATTATCCGTCAAAAAATGGGCATTCATGAAAAGCCAATCCCTGATAAGTCTGATCATACCGTGCAAATGGGTATATGGGCAGCACAGGAGGCAATTCAAAAAGCGAATATAGACCCTAAGGATATTGATGTAGTCATCTATATGGGGGAGGAACATAAGGAATATCCACTCTGGACAGCCTCCATTAAAATGCAGGAGGAGCTTGGTGCAGTTAATGCATGGGCATTTGATGTGCAATTACGCTGCGGCACTACAATCATGGCGCTGAAAGTGGCGAAAAGCCTAATGGCCTCAGATGACACGATACGAACCATTCTGTTAGCAGGTGGTTATCGCAATGTTGATTTTATCGATTACAGCAATCCACGAACGCGCTTTATGTACAATTTAGCGGCTGGTGGAGGGGCCATGTTATTACAAAAAAACTATGAAAAAAATTTGCTACTAGAGGCAGATATTATAACGGATGGTTCTTTCTCAGAGGATGTAGTTGTGCCAGTTGGGGGAACGAAAAATCCATTAACCCCAACCCATTTAACCGAAAATTTATATAAGCTTGACGTTTTGGACCCCATTGGGATGAAGGAGCGGCTAGAACAAAAATCTTTAAGCAATTTTTTGAAGGTCATTCGCAGTTCTTTAGCGAAAAGTGGATACAGTGACGATCAGCTAAACTATTTAGCGATGTTGCATATGAAAAGATCTGCACATGATTATATTTTAACGGAGCTTGGCTTACAGCAGGAGCAGTCTATTTATTTGCAAGACTATGGACATATTGGCCAGATTGATCAAATTTTGTCTCTACAGCTAGCGCAGGAGCAAAATCAAATTCAAGCAGGCGATATTGTGACCCTTGTTAGTGCTGGCATTGGCTATGTATGGGGAGCTATCACAATACGTTGGGGATAAGGGGGAAATGGCATGGTAAAAACGATTCAACTAGCAAATGGAGAAACAATGGCCTATCGTAAGCGATCAGGTGGAGATTATCCTTTAGTGTTGGTACATGGCAATATGACATCTTCTAAGCATTGGGATATTCTGATGGATGCATTAGACGAGAAATACACCATTTACGCGATAGATTTACGTGGTTTTGGTGAATCATCCTATCTTAAGCCAATCACTGCTATTAAAGATTTTAGTGATGATCTCAAGCTATTTGTGGATGCACTGCAACTGCAAAGCTTTGATATGATTGGCTGGTCAACAGGTGGAGCTGTCTGTATGCAGTTTGCAACAAATTATCCTGGACACTGTCAACGGCTAATTTTACTTGCGTCTGCTTCTACACGTGGCTATCCATTTTACACGGATTTAGGAACAGGTAATCCAGCCTCCTTTAAACGAGCCTATCATTATGAGGAGGTATTGGTGGATACATCCAAAACAAAGCTTATTCAAGGCTTCTACGATGAAAAAAATGCGGAGGGCTTACAGTCTATATGGAATGCATTAATTTATACGCATCATCGACCAAACGAGGGAAAATATCGAGAATATGTAGAGGATATGCTTACACAGCGCAATTTAGCAGAAGTATATCATGCACTCAATACATTTAATATAAGCGCTGTTGACAATGAGGTGACAAAAGGCTCTCGGGAGGCCATGTTGCTTCATATCCCAATTCTAGTGCTACGAGGGGATCGTGATTTGGTGATTACAGAGGAAATGAATGCAGAGTTATTACATGATTTAGGCAAAACAGCACAGTTTGTAAGCCTAAAAGATTGTGGGCATTCGCCTTTGATCGATGATTTAGCACAATTGACAGCTGAAATTGAAGCCTTTTTAGAAATTGGAGGAAGACAGTATGCGTTTGAACAATAAAGTAGCTATCATTACAGGCGCTGCAAATGGTATTGGCTATGCGGCTGCTGAGCGTTTTATCGAGGAGGGGGCATGGGTATTTATCGCCGATTATGACGATAAAGCAGGCATTCTAGCAGCACAACAACTAGGCGAAAATGCTGTATTTATACAAGTAGATGTTGCAAGTAGAGAGAGCGTTAATCAGCTGGTGACGGCAGTGATCGAACAGGCAGGACGGATTGATATTTTAGTGAATAATGCGGGGATTACACAAGACGCCATGCTGACAAAAATGACGGAGGAACAATTTCAGCAGGTGCTAGATGTCAATTTGACAGGTGTCTTCCATTGTACACAGGAGGTCATTCCCTATATGGTGGCAGCAGGTGGAGGCAAAATTATAAATACATCCTCAGTTAGTGGAGTATATGGCAATGTTGGTCAAACCAATTATGCAGCGACAAAAGCAGCGATTGTAGGTATGACAAAAACATGGGCGAAGGAATTAGGGCGTAAGGGGATTAATGTTAATGCAGTGGCACCTGGCTTTACAGAAACAGATATGGTCAAAAAAATGCCTGAAAATATTTTGGCTCAAATGCGATCAATCGTCCCCCTACAACGCCTAGGGACACCACGTGATATTGCCAATGCCTATTTATTTTTAGCATCTGATGAGGCCTCCTATGTTCATGGGCATACTCTGCATGTGGATGGCGCAATTATGATGTGATAGGGGGTAGTCAAGATGTTTGTTGAGCAAGAATGGATTTTAAAACGTGCAGCTTTAACTCCTCACCACATCGCCTTGATTAATTTAACTTCAAAGGAACAATGGACCTACCAGCAATTATCTGAGGAAATCGGCAAATGGAGTCAATTTTTCGAACGGCAGCAGCTACAAAAAGGAAGTAGAGTCGCTGTTTTTGCGAAAAATCATATCCAATTGTTTGCTGTTTTATTTGCCTGTGGGCTACGTGGGCTCATTTATGTACCGTTAAATTGGCGCTTAAGCAAGGAGGAGCTAACACAAATTTTGGAGGATGCGACTCCTGCTATCCTATTATACGAAGAGGATAGTCATTGTCCCTTAGTTTTAGAAAAAATGTTTTCACTTCATGTTAGCCAGCATGAGAAGGAGATACAACCAAGTAGGCAAGACGTGGACGTGGATGTGGATGATCCATGGTTAATGATTTATACAGGAGGCACGACGGGTCAGCCAAAGGGGGTAGTGCTATCCTTTCAGTCGGTCAATTGGAATGCCATGAATACTATTATTAGCTGGGGTTTACATGCTCAAGATCGGACATTAAATTATATGCCGATGTTTCATACTGGTGGCTTAAATGCTTTATGCATTCCCTTACTGATGGCGGGAGGAACGGTCATTATTGGCGATAAATTTGATGCAGAAGAGGCACTACAAGCAACGAACCAATATCAAACGACAATTTCTCTTTTTGTGCCAACTATGTATCAAGCAATGATTGCTACGAAGTATTTTCTGGAAAATCAATTTCCTTCCATGAAGGTATTTTTATCTGGCGGTGCCCCGTGCCCTCATCCTATTTACGATGCTTTTTATAATAAGGGATTATTTTTTAAAGAGGGATATGGTTTAACAGAAGCAGGACCCAATAATTTTTATATTGACAGAGAGCGTGCCTATGCAAAAAAGGGGGCTGTCGGGAAAAGCATGCAATTCAATGAAGCTAAAATCATCAATCATACAGGAAAAAGTTGTGCACCTGGAGAAGTAGGAGAGCTATTGGTAAGAGGGAAGCATATGTTTCGCTTTTACTGGAATAACAAGCAAGAAACTGCCAATATCCTGCAAGATGGCTGGTTGAAAACAGGGGATTTAGCGATGATGGATGCGGAAGGTGATTTTTATATTGTTGGGCGTAGAAAAGAAATGATAATTTCAGGTGGTGAAAATATCTATCCTCAGGAAGTAGAACAATGTCTACTACGGCATCCAGATGTGCGAGAGGTGGCCGTGATTGGTGTAGGTGATGATTATTGGGGTGAGATCGTGACAGCTTTTATTGTTTGTCCCCACCAAGTAGCCTCTCTATTAGATGATCTTAATGAGCTATGTCATCACCAATTAGGACGTTATAAGATTCCAAAACAAATGATTTTCTTAGACGAACTACCGAAAACAAGCGTTGGTAAAATCGATAAAAAGGCATTGTATAGGCTTGTCGACTCATCTATCTGTTAAGTATGATGAGAAGGAAGAAACGCTCGTCTTTCTAAATCCGAAATAAGAGAGGGACACATAAATGGCCCACGCATTAGTTATTGGTGGAACTGGGATGTTGGCTGACACATCCCTTTGGTTAGTGAATGATGGCTACCATGTCTCAGTAATTGGACGTAGTGCCCATCGAATGGAAGATTTGCGAAATAGAACAACCAAACCCGCCCTTCTAACGTCGATTTTAGTTGATTATTGTAATATAGCCTTATTAAAAGAGAAGCTAGCAGAAACGCTCGCGCATAATGGGCCCATTGAATTGGTCGTTGCTTGGATTCATTCCTATGCGGATACTACATTAGAGAACATCTCCAATGTAATTTCAAGAGAGAATGACGGGGAATGGAAACTGTTTCATGTGTTGGGGAGTAAGGCGAATTTAAGTGAAGTCCAAGAGAAATTGAAGCTCCCTGCTCGTTCGCAATACAGGCAAATCCAGCTAGGTTTTATGATGGAAGAAGGTCATGCGAGATGGCTTACGCATGAGGAAATATCGCAAGGTGTTGTTGTTGCTATTCAACAGGATCAACCTATCCATATTGTCGGGACGCTACAACCTTGGGAAAAGCGACCATTATAAACTAACTAACCTTCGTCTAACTAGATGGACGAAGGTTTTTACTTATCTCCATTATCAGTTTGTTGTAGATGTCTACATAATTGTGAGGGATAGTTAGGTTTGTGTGAAAAACGTCAGGATCAAGCACCTTTTTTTCTCCTTACCTTTTACTTAGTATAACAAAATCATTTCCATATAACTTATCCTTATTTACTCACATCTCTTCCCATCAGACCGACATATCAGTAAAATAGAGTAGGTTAGGGGGATTACATGTGAAAGATCAACGCTTTAAAATAGCGCATCGAGAGGCGCTTATCGGAATTGGACTCGTCCTTGTCAACTTTACGATTTGGTTTGGCTTTGCCTATGGATTAGGTTCAGGAGATCCAAGAAATTATACGTATGTATTTGGTTTTCCTGCCTGGTTTTTCTATAGCTGTATCGCTGGGACAGGCTTTATGATCCTTCTTATCTGGATTGTGATGAAACTCTTTTTCAAAGAGGTACCATTCGATGATGAGGAGGTGGATCGCTAATGCATTGGCAAGTTGTATTTCCATTGCTATTATTTTTAATTATTATTTTTGGAATCGGTATTTGGGCCAATAAGCATGTCCGCTCCTCTAATTCATTCCTGCAGGAGTATTTCCTTGGTGGTCGTGAAATGGGCGGTTTTATCCTTGCGATGACGATGATTGCTACATATGGCAGTGCGAGTAGTTTTATCGGAGGACCGGGTGTAGCCTATACAAAAGGACTTGGGTGGGTATTACTGGCAATGGCTCAGCTACCAGCAGGTTATTTTGTACTCATGATTTTAGGGAAAAAATTCGCCATTATTGCTCGTCGTTACCAGGCCATTACGTTAATCGACTTTTTACGTGAGCGCTACAAAAGCCATGTCATTGTTATTTTATCAGCCATTAGCATCATTGTTTTCTTATTTTCGGCTATGATGGCTCAATGGGTTGGGGGTGCACGCTTAATTGAGTCATTAACTGGCTTAAGCTACACAGCAGCACTGTTTATTTTTGCGATTTCCGTGTTAGTATATGTGATTATTGGAGGCTTCCGTGCGGTTGCACTTACAGATACGGTCCAAGGTTCAATTATGGTGATTGGTACAGTTATTTTATTAATCGGCACCATTGTGGCAGGTGGAGGCATCGACAATATAATGGCCTCACTGGTTGCAGAAAATCCTGACTTTGTGTCACCATTTGGCGCACAAGGAGATTTAACGCCTCTGTATGTCTCAACATTTTGGATTCTCATTGGTGTAGGGGTTGTAGGACTTCCGCAAATTGCGGTTCGTGCGATGAGCTATAAGGATTCCAAAAGTATGCATCAAGCGATTCTTATTGGCACGATTGCCATAGGGACAATCATGTTTGGCATGCATTTAATTGGGGTGTTAGCCCGACCTGTCTTACCGGGCATTGAGATTGGTGATAAAGTCATGCCGCTCCTGACATTGAAGGTATTACCGCCATTTTTAGCAGGAATCGTTTTAGCTGCACCAATGGCTGCGACAATGTCTACGGTTAATGCTTTACTAATGCTTGTCAGCTCTACAGTTGTCAAAGACATCTATTTAAATTATATGAAGCCGAAAGCTAGTGATGCAGAGATAAAGCGTGCAAGCTTTATTGTAACAACAGTCATTGGCCTAGCCGTTGTCATCTTTGCACTCAATCCACCTGATTTATTAGTGTGGTTGAACTTATTTGCCTTCGGTGGACTAGAGGCTGTCTTTATTTGGACAGTCGTTTTAGGATTGTATTGGAAAAAAGCGAATAAATACGGAGCGATTGCGTCAATGATTTCAGGCATGTTGTTGTATATTATGATTGATCGGTTTTATCCTTCCGTCTTTGGTATGCATACAGTCACGATACCAATTGTCGCATCCTTCTTTATTTTTGTGATTGTCAGTTTGTCCACTAGTCATAAATTTAAAAACGAAAAGCTTATGATTTAACGCCAAAACGCCACAGATTTCAAATTCTGTGGCGTTTATTTTAATGCATCATAAAATCATAGGCATTTTTCGCAAGTAATGTCATTGTAACGACAATAAATAGCGTGCGGACAAAGCCACTTCCTTTCTTGATTGCCATCCGTGAGCCAAGCATAGCCCCACCAATTTGCGCAATGCCCATGACTAGACCATAAACATAATGAATTTGACCTAAGTAGGCAAACATACAAACACCAGCCACATTACTTGCCAAATTTAAAAACTTCGCATTACCAGCCGCCTTTAAAAAATCAAAGCCTACCAGTAAGAAGCTAAAGATTAAAAACGACCCTGTCCCAGGACCAAGAAATCCATCATAAAAACCAATAGCAAATAATAGCAACATAAATAAAAACAAATGTTTTTTAGATAGATTTTTTACGGTAGAGACGGCACCCCAATCCTTTTTAAAGATCGTATATACCCCAACAGCCGCCAGCATAACAAGCATTAATGGCTTTAGTAATGCTGGATTAATCAGATGCACAGTCCAAGCACCACATAATGATCCGATAAATGCTAGTGGAAAATATTTGAGGACAGAGCGAATGTCCAGCTGGCCAGAACGATAGAAAGAAATAGAGGAAGTGAGCGAGCCCATAGCTCCTGCTAGTTTGTTCGTGGCAACCGCAGCAGCTGGATTGAGCCCAACAAATAGTAAGGCTGGTAGTGAAATTAAACCGCCCCCTCCCACTACTGAGTCAACAAAAGCCGCCAGAAATCCAAAAGAAATTAATAGTATGAGAATATGTACATCGATTTCAAACAACATATGACACCTCTTTATAATTAGTTACTACTGAAATAGTAACTAAATTTATTTGCGCTGTAAACCCCATTTTTTCATTGGCAAATCTTCACATTGGTAGCCTATAATAAAGATAATGGAGGGATTACATGGAGGAATTAATCACCCAGCTGAAAGAAATGGGTTTTACAGAATATGAAGCAAAGGCCTATACGGCACTTGTTCAGCAAAGTCATGTCAGTGCCTATCAGGTAAGTAAAAATTCTGGCATACCACGTGCAAGAGTGTATGATATTTTAAATATCCTTGTAGAAAAGGGCATCGTGTTAAAAGAAGAGACCGCAGAACAAACGACCTATTCGGCAATGCCTGTGTCTGTGTTCTTACAGCAAATGCAACAGCGCTGGGAGTCGAATTTTACGTCTATAAGCGGGAAATTAGAGAAATTAGAGGAAAAAGTACAGGAAGCAGAGCCTAAAGTGGTCATGCTGAAGGGCAAGGAATCCATTATCAACTATTGTCAGTCACTTCTAAAGAAGGCGAAGAAAAAAGTGATGCTGTCGATGTGGGAAGATATGTATGATGCCTTACGTGAAGATTTGCAAGAGGTGGCGCTGCATGTTCCTGTTCATGGCATTACGTTGTATGTAGGAGAGCATCTCGCCTCAATTGACCAGCATAGAGCCACACATTATACAAAAAAAGCGTCTACACCGCATTGGTTTATCTTATCGATAGATGGTCAGGAAATGATTTATGGTCATTCTCCATCTACCCAAGAGACGGCCTTTATCACCAATGATCCGGTTCATATTTATTTGTTAGAGGATTATATATGGCATGATGTGCTCATCAATCGGTTAGTAAAACGTGATGATCAGGAGTTAGAAGACTGGATTGCTAAGGAGCGTAAAGCTTTTTTCTTAGAATAGTCGTATAAGGAAGGGGAGTTACTTGAAAAAATTCGTGTTGCTAGGTTTAATAAGCCTACTAATGCTAGGAGCCTGTAATGCTACACCACCTACCGATCCACCAACGATTCATGAGCTAACGGTTGTCCCAGATAATGTCCAAAAAAATATCGTTTCTAATGACAGAATACAACTATTGCATGAAAAGGATGCTCCATATTACCTTGTTTATTATTCAAAAGGGAATGTATTGGCAAGTATTACAGCTGAGGGAAATAGGCTTATTATCCAGTTAGAGGAAGGCAGCGAGCAAAGGAAAGAGGCTCAACCCTATGTTTTTAAAGTCACCGTCAAGAATCCTGAGCTGGATACCATTGATTTGCGAATAAACGGTCAGAGTACGCCCATTGATCGTATGACCATTATGTGATAAAAGAAACCGAAATCCCTTTAGAAATGAGATTTCGGTTTCTTTACGTGATGTCTAATAAAAGACTTTGTCTACGTTATATTTAGAGCGGAAAGTATTAATCGCATATGTTTCGTAAATTTCACGTTCCATTGGATCTTCTACTTCATAGACTTCAATTTTGAACACTTCATCTCGATGGTTTTTCATCGGAGATACATTATCCTCGAAATGTTTTTTAATACGTTGACGAATTTTACGTGCTTTCCCAACAAACAATAGCTCATTCTTGTCATTATAGAATAAGAAAATGCCGCCTTTATCACGTGTGATTTTATGGAAGTCAATAAAACCGAAGTAAGGTGTGATTGGCACATCACCTGGTTTTAAATCTTGTTCACGTTGACGGATTACTAGATCTGGTTTTGGAAATTCAATTTTAATCAAACTATTCACGTTCCTCTCTCTTACTAAAAGTATATGGTAACATAATTACGGCATGTTTACCATAAATTTTAAATGTAGAAACACCACAGATAGCAAGCTTAGTGTACATCAAATGAGCAAGGAACATGCACATGAATCACAAAATATTCGATGAATTATTGATATTCTAACTAGTTCGTGTTACAATTCAAGATAATTAAATAATCTTATCAAGAGAAGCTGAGGGATTTGGCCCGATGACGCTTCAGCAACCTCTAACAATTGTTAGAAAGGTGCTAATTCCAGCAAAGGATTTTTTCCTTTGAGAGATAAGAGTGGACGTGAAAAAAATCCTTCTCATTCTATCTCGTATGGAATGAGGGGGATTTTTTAATTTCGTTGCAATGTACGCAAGTTAGGTTTGCTAAAAGAGAGTGATTATAGAGAGGGGAAAGCAAGATGCCAATTAATATTCCGAAAAATTTACCAGCTGGAGAACATTTACGTGAGGAAAAAATCTTCGTCATGGAAGAAGATCGTGCGAAAACACAGCAAATCCGTCCATTAAATATATTAATATTAAATCTAATGCCAGAAAAAGAAAAAACTGAGCTCCAATTATTACGTTTATTGGGGAATACACCATTACAGGTGAATATTACCTTTTTGAATACAGCCACTCACGAGTCTAAAAATGTGAGTAAA
Source organism: Lysinibacillus sp. OL1 (assembly GCF_004332175.1). Lineage (NCBI taxonomy): Bacteria > Bacillati > Bacillota > Bacilli > Caryophanales > Bacillaceae > Lysinibacillus > Lysinibacillus sp. OL1. The sequence goes on from NZ_SJDS01000002.1 coordinate 159,686, forward strand.
TCCCATTTGCAGCTTTTCTACACAACGTTCAATCAGATTCGACACCGACGCTACGATGGTATGATTATAACTGGTGCACCAGTAGAAAAAATGGCTTTTGAAGAGGTCAACTATTGGCAGGAAATTTCAGAAATTATGGATTGGTCTAAAAAGAATGTGACATCCGTGCTACATATATGTTGGGGGGCACAGGCTGCATTGTATCATCATTATGGCATTGGGAAGGTTGAGCTTTCTGCTAAATGCTCAGGCGTCTATTCCCATGTGATTACAGATTTAACTGTAGATTTGGTACGTGGCTTTAGTGATTTATTTACTGCGCCCCATTCACGCTATACATCTGTTTCGATTGACGAGGTTCGCAATCATCCAGATCTACGATTATTATCCTATTCAGAGGATGCTGGGGTATTTATTGTACAATCAAAAGATAATAAAAATATTATGATTACGGGCCATCTAGAGTATGATGCGACAACGCTAGCCGATGAGTACAGTCGCGATGTGGCGAAGGGCATAGATATCGCCGTTCCTGTGAACTACTTCCCGAATGACGATCCTACACAAGTGCCAATGAATACATGGCGTGCCCATACGCATCTATTATTCTCTAACTGGTTGAACTACTATGTTTACCAAGAAACACCATATGAATGGGATTTTGTAGATGAAATCGAATATCATATTTAATTAATAAAAAGTCTAATTTCTTTTCTAGCTTAGAAGAAATTAGACTTTTTGATTGTCATTTTCTGTTTCCTGCTGAGGTGTTTCGTTATTTTGAGCCTTGGATTTACGATTGCGAATAACTACTACAATCAGCAAAAGTATAGGTAATAAAATGGTGAAAATAAAGGAAAAGATTGGCCAAATTTCATTATTATAATTAGTAGAATGCACAATATCTGGATGAACAATTTGAGAAAGTCCAATAACAATTATACCCATCGGTATAATGAGTGGACGATGATCCTTGATCTTCAATATTTGTGCAAGTCCAACAACGGTCGTATAGAAATACATAAATGTACGAATATATATAGACGAAATCCACATAAATGCCATAATGATTTCTATGCGCTGCAAAAAATTCCCTATAGATATTCTTTGTGCTAAGGCATAGCTAGGAAATGTCCTTGATGCAGTGTTTTCAGGACCTAATACAAGAATCGATAGGACAATCAACGTAACTAAGACGATTCCGCCAAAAATTGCCCCAATATATAGCCCTTTCTGTGCAGACGGCTGTACATTGACGCCAGTAGGATAGAGCATCAATAATACAATTAATGGAAAGGAAAAGATACTCATAAAGCGTGCAATACTATAAAACATAGATGCTTTGGTCGCTTCTAGTAGAGGCTGAATATTCTCAAATGTAATTTGAGGGGTAATACTAAGGACGAAAAAAATAAAAATAAAGGTAAACAATGGGAAGAGGATTTCTGCCGAACGGGCAAAGGTCTCAATCCCTAAATAAGCGGCATACATAATAAGGATGCTGAACAGTAGGGCAAATGCTAATGTCGGTGTCTCTGGCATTACTTCCGTTTTCATGAAAATACCGATAAAATAGAGTAATTCTCCAGCCGAAAGAAAGGTCACAATTAGGAAACAAATTGCTGTGATTTTCCCAAAAAAACGCCCAAGTATTTTTTCATTGGCCTCGATAAAGTTTAGGGACGGTGTTTGATTGGCCAGTGTTAAAAATAATTTTAGTACCAGTAAACTAAGCAGAACACCAATGCTTGCCGCTATCCAAGCATCTTGCTTAGCGGCACCAGTAATACTCGAAGGGATAATTAAAATCGCTGTACCGATAGAATAGAGAAAGGTAACGATTGTAAACTGTCTTGAACTAATTATCTCTTTTTCCATCAAGCTACCCTCCGTTTCTCAGTCCATCTTTCTATTTTGTGAATGACACAATGTAATCCCTAATTGGTGTGAAGATAAAGGTAATCAAATCTAATGGGCTAGGAATATGGATTTTAAGGGCAATCCCCATATTTAAAGCCGTTCCAATAAGTAGCAAAAAGGAGAATACAATAATGGCTTTTCTATCCTGTTGCTTTTTTAGCTTTGGAATAAAAATAAGCGCAATAATTATCGCGATGATCAAGATAGCTACGGCTAGTACCATCTCATTACTCCTCCTTTGGCTTGTTTAATAATGAATTTTGCATCGTACCTGAACCTTGGGTTGTTACCTTTACATGAACAGCCACTGCTAAATCTGGAAAAATGGAAGTCCAGTCATCCTTGATTTTTTTCCACTGCTTTGGATCTGCCCGATGTAGGGCATCCCCAAATCCAAAAACATCGACTTCATATTGCTGTTGAATTTTCTCTACAGTTTTTTCAATGCGTTCATCAATCCCCTGGGCTGTTTTTTTATTAACGTAATCAATCGATTTATTTTTGGTAAGATCGATAACACATTCGACCTCTCCAACATTCTGCTCTACATTAATATGGACATCGATTTTCGGTTTCCCGTTTTTAAATGATCCTTTCACCTTTGTAGTGGATTGGGTGATTTCAGTAGACAAGGTCCCTTTATTAGGACAGGCGATGATTTCTATCGTACTTTGAATTTTGTCATTAAGAAAACTAATACTTTTGCTTTCGCTCTCAGTCAGTAGCCCTATATATTTATCGCCTTTAAAGACTGCTAAACCTGTATAACGTAATAGCACAGGTGTTTTAACACGTTGCACATTTGTTTGATCTACCCCTAATTTCTTATCCCCAATAACTTCAATAGCAGAAATTAATGCCCCTTTATGCTTATTGCTTAAGGTATTGACTAATTCATCAATATTAACAGCTATTGTGGAGCCCCAAGCCTTCTCAGAGACATCAAGGGAATTTAACATTTTATTAGCAGGAACTTTTTCAATGGGTGTTAGTACATTTAATACATCCTTTGCTGTTGCATCGTGAGACATAATGACGTCGAAATCCTTACGAAATTCATGGTCCCTTACAATTAAATCAAGTGCATCACTAATGCCTTCTTTTGCGAGATCTTCCCCTAATACAACCACTTGAAGGTGGGCAAAATAAGGTTTTCGTGCTGCAATAGTCGTCATTTTGCGAATGGCCTCAAAGATGGTCTCACCTCTCGAATGATAGCTAACGACAGGAGAGCGTTGAGTGGAAGCTTGGCGCATTGAAATTTCACTAGGATCAACAATTTGAACCGTAATTTCATATTCCTCATCTATTTTGTCAATGCCCAATGCTACGACAATGGCCAATTCATTTAATTCACGCTTACTCCAGCAGCCACTTAACAGTATTGTGAGGATACATAGTAAGCAAATCCATTTTATTTTTGCCATATTCCATTCCTCATTTATCCAGTTGTTATTTCCTGCCTTTTAGATTGATATAGTTATGTCCTCTAACAATATTTTTTTGATTGACTAAACGAGGTCGTGTAAGTAATTTTCTACGCGGGAACAGCAAAAATGCATCCTTCTGATCCTGTAATACCAATGGTGCGAATGGGCTTAAATAAGGTACACCAAATGAACGAATGCTACATAGGTGAAGAATAATTAGCATAATGCCAAACATTACACCGAATAAACCAAACATAGCAGCTAAAATCATTAATGGGAAACGTAGTACACGAATCGTATTCGATAAGCCATAGGCAGGGAAGAGAAAGCTACAAATCGCTGTTAAGGCTACAATAATTACCATTACAGCGGATACGACGCCTGCATCAACTGCTGCCTGTCCAATAACTAAAGTACCTACAATGGATACCGCAGGACCGATTGTCCGAGGCATACGAAGTCCAGCTTCCCTTAAGACCTCAAAGGCAACCTCCATAATAAGCGCTTCTACTACTGCAGGAAAGGGTACGCCTTCCCTTTGTGAAGCAATGCTAATTAACATGGGTGTCGGTAGCATTTCCTGGTGAAAGGTAGTAATCGCCACATACAAGGATGGTGCTACTAATGCCAGACTGATACCAAAGAAACGCAGTATACGTACGAGTGAGCTAATCATCCAATGCTGATAATAATCTTCTGCTGATTGTAAAAAGGATGTAAATAGCGCTGGTACGACTAAGACAAAAGGTGTGCCATCAACTAGAATCGCCACTTTGCCATCTAATAATTCACCTGCGATGACATCAGGACGTTCGGAGTTGTAGACGGTTGGAAACATCGAGTTTTTTGAGTCTTGAATAAAATCTTCAATATAGCCACTTTCCAGAATGCCATCAATATTAATACGATCTAGTCGAGCCAATACCTCTGCGACGATTTTGTCACTGGCGATGCCATTTATATACATCACCGCTACATCTGTTTGTGTCACATCTCCGATAACACGGGACTTAATCCAGAGATTCGGACTTTTAATTTTGCGACGAATGAGCGCTGTATTCGTACGCAAGGTTTCCGTAAAGGACTCCCTCGGTCCGCGAATAACGGATTCCGTCGATGGCTCCGTGACAGCTCGATCCTTGGCACTTCTAGTACTTGTCACAATCCCTTCGGCAAAGCCATCTAATAAAATAACCGTTTCACCATTGAGAATGGCATTGTAGAGTGTTGTGAAATGCTCAATATTCGTCACATCGCCTACTGTTAAATAGGAATTTCGAACATATTGATTAATGGTTGTTATTTCAATATCTTGTTCTTCTTCAATATTTGCCATCAGTTTATCGATAACAGAATCAGAAATAGTCGTTTTATCCGATAGGCCATCAATGGAAATAATGGCGAGGCTATGGGGATCAGTTTCTCCAATCGCAATTTCACGTATGATAATATCATTACTATGCCCTAGTGACTGTTGAATGATTTTTATATTTTTAGATAGGGAAGTATACAATAAATCGTTCGTTGTATGGGATGGGGAGGTCTCGTTATTGCTAGACATGGACATGTGTTTTCCTCCTCAAAAGGTCGTTCATTACCTTTAGAATGGACAATTTTTTTGAGAGATAAACGAAAGAGATATGAAAAATCTAGCTATTTGTAGCAATATTACATCACTTGCAACTTTCGTGTGTCCTTGTTTGTGATAAATAAAAAAACAGTCTGTCCTTTCATGTATGGAAAGGACAGACTGTTTTATGTACGATAGTCGTATTGTAATTCATCTTTACTTGTATCAACATCTACATGTAAATTGTGATCGTTAAAGAACCAAAGATCTTTCTCATCAATGTAATAGATAACACCATCAATTTCTGTCTGTACACCTATGGCAATAGGTTCCTCACGTGTCATGCCTAGCGAAAAGCCTTCATGAAACGGACTTGAGCCACCATAGCGTGCATAAAAACGAATTGTATCACCAGGTTCAACTTCCATTTCATGTTTGAACCATTGTAGGGCCTCATCTGTCAATGCAATATTCATTTCAAATGCTCCTCTCTTCCTACAGCCATTTTACCTTTGGTTCGGTGCCGTTTTTAATACGGGCAATATTGGCACGGTGACGATAAATAATAAAGGTAAATAAAAAGGCTACCAAGATGCCTAATGCAAAGTCACCTGTAATAAAATAATAAACGATTGCATAGATAAGCGCTACTAAAGCGGCTATCATTGATGTTAAGCTGACGATTTTTGTGATTTTTAAAGTCACAATAAAGGTAATAAATAGTAGGACAAAGAGTAGCCAAGAATAGCCTAATAATACACCCGCTGACGTTGCCACAGCTTTCCCACCACGGAAGTTGGCAAAGATCGGGAACATATGACCGATTACTGCGACAAGGCCCAGTAATAAAGAATGGAGTGTAGTATCAGAGAAAACAGGAAGTGTCACGAGTAAGACAGCGGCAGTCCCTTTTAAGACATCCATCACTGTAACAATAATACCAGCCTTTTTCCCTAATGTTCTAAAAGTATTGGTCGCACCAAGATTACCGCTCCCGTGTTCACGAATATCGGTATTATAAAAAATTTTGCCTATCCATAATCCAGAAGGTATAGAGCCGATTAGATAAGCACATAAAATAATAAGTCCATTGATCATAGTTGGACTCCTTTCATTCATAGTCCATCACTTGGTACTAATAGTTTGTAACAAGTATTTTACACTTTTTCTTGCTAATCTACAATGTTATGAAGGAGATTTCATCCGAAGTCTTGAATCAATACAAAAGAGAATCTATTAGCGAGGACTAGGCTTTTAGACGTAAATTTGCAGGAAGCACTAAAACCTTTATAAAAATATAGGCAAAATGGCAATTTTGTCAATCGCTCATTCCTTTGGTAGAATAGAAGTCTAACTTTATCCTGTTTCAGCGCAAGGCACGAGGTAGTGTGCAAGCATCACCACTTTATTTTGCAACTAAGTAGGCTTCAATGCGTCAAATGATGATGGAAGCTAGAAGCAGTCTGTCTTGCTCAAATACCAATTTTAAGCAACTGTTGAAGATGTTTACTATTAATAAAAAAGATCAAAACTGTGAGCAAATTTTAAAATTTTATTGGACCTGTCGCTAGCTATTGACAGGAAATGCTATTATTATTAGGATGAGAACATAAATAGAACATGTGTTTGTTTTTTGGAGGGGAATTTTTTTGACGAATAAACAGTCACCTAGCGTCTATAATGATGACGCTATACAAGTATTAGAAGGATTAGAAGCGGTACGCAAACGACCTGGCATGTATATCGGTTCGACGGATGGCCGTGGACTTCATCACCTTGTGTATGAAATCGTAGATAATGCGGTGGATGAAGCACTGGCTGGCTTTGGATCTCATATTATTGTCACAATTCATAAAGATCAAAGTATGAGTGTGCGCGACTTTGGACGTGGAATGCCAACCGGTATGCATAAAATGGGCAAACCGACATCAGAAATTATTTTTACTGTGCTACACGCTGGTGGTAAATTTGGTCAAGGTGGCTATAAAACAAGTGGAGGTTTACATGGTGTTGGTTCTTCCGTTGTGAATGCGCTCTCAACATTTTTAGAGGTGACAATCCATCGCGATGGTAAAAAGTATCGTCAACGCTTTGAGCATGGTGGACAGCCTGTCACAACACTTGAAAACATTGGGCAGACCAAGCAGACAGGAACGCTTGTTCATTTCTTACCAGATGAAACGATCTTCTCTGTCACAAAATTCAATTATGATACGTTAGCAGAACGATTACGTGAATCAGCCTTTTTATTAAAGGGCTTAAAAATTGAATTAATTGATGAGCGCGAGGAAGGCAAGAGCGATGTGTTCTTTTATGAGAATGGCATCGAGGCTTTCGTTGCGTATTTGAATGAGGAAAAAGATGTTCTTCATCCAGTAAAATATGTAGAAGGCGTACAGGATGAAATCGAAGTAGAGTTCGCTTTCCAGTATAACGATGGTTATTCAGAAACGATTTTATCATTTGTTAATAATGTCCGTACACGTGATGGTGGTACACATGAAACGGGTGCAAAGGCAGCATTGACGCGTGTCTTTAATGAATATGCAAGAAAAATTGGCCTGTTAAAGGACAAGGATAAAAACCTTGAGGGGACAGATATTCGTGAGGGCTTAGCAGCGATCGTGTCTGTTCGTATCCCAGAGCATTTACTGCAATTTGAAGGACAAACAAAGGGCAAGCTTGGGACAAGTGAGGCTCGTTCTGCAGTAGATAGTGTAGTGTCTGAGCAAATTTTGTATGTGCTAGAGGAAAATGCAGAGTTATCAGCTTCACTTGTTCGTAAAGCGATTCGAGCGCAGCAAGTGCGTGAAGCAGCTCGTAAAGCGCGTGAGGATGCACGAAATGGCAAGAAAAATAAAAAGGGTAGTACGATTTTATCTGGAAAATTAACGCCAGCTCAGTCACGTAATGCAGCAAAAAATGAGCTGTATTTAGTCGAGGGTGATTCTGCGGGTGGCTCTGCTAAACAAGGACGTGACCGTACATTCCAAGCGATTCTGCCATTGCGCGGGAAGGTTATCAACACAGAAAAAGCCAAGCTACAGGATATTATGAAAAACGAAGAAATTTCAACGATTATCCATGCGATTGGGGCAGGTGTTGGCACGGATTTTGCGGTGGAGGATTCTGCCTACAATAAAGTAGTCATCATGACCGATGCGGATACGGATGGGGCACATATTCAAGTCTTGCTATTAACATTCTTCTATCGTTATATGCGTCCGCTCATTGAGTCTGGAAAGGTCTATATCGCACTACCGCCGCTTTATAAAGTCTCAAGAGGTACAGGAAAAAAAGAAGTCATTGAATATGCTTGGACAGAAAGTGACTTACAAAAGGCCATCAAGAAGGTTGGAAAGGGTTACATATTACAGCGCTATAAAGGTCTTGGTGAGATGAATGCAGACCAACTATGGGACACAACAATGAACCCTGAAACACGGACATTAATTCGTGTCACAATCGAGGATGGTGCACGAGCGGAGAGACGTGTCACGACGTTAATGGGTGATAAGGTGGAACCACGTCGTAAATGGATCGAAGCCAATGTAGACTTCGGTATGGAGGATGATTCTAACATTTTAGAGAATGAATTCATCCAACAAGAGGAGGACCAAGCATGAGTAGTACAGAAAAGTTTCAAGATTTACCGTTAGAAGAAGTAATGGGTGACCGTTTTGGTCGCTATAGTAAATATATTATTCAAGACCGCGCGTTGCCTGATGCACGTGACGGTCTTAAACCAGTACAGCGCCGTATTTTATATGCGATGTTTACGGAAGGCAACACACATGATAAGCCGTTCCGTAAATCCGCAAAAACAGTGGGTAATGTAATTGGTAACTATCATCCGCACGGCGATAGCTCTGTGTATGAAGCGATGGTACGGATGAGTCAGGACTGGAAGGCACGTCATATGCTCATTGAGATGCACGGGAACAATGGCTCGGTAGATGGCGATCCACCAGCTGCAATGCGGTATACAGAGGCGAGACTATCAGCTATTGCCGCTGAAATGCTACGAGATATTGGCAAGAAAACGGTCGAATTTGTGCCAAACTTTGATGATCAGGATATGGAGCCAACTGTATTACCAGCACGTTTTCCTAACCTTTTAGTCAATGGCTCTACAGGAATTTCTGCTGGGTATGCGACAGATATTCCGCCACATGCCTTAGATGAAGTACTGGATGCTGTGTTGATGCGCTTAGACAAGCCTAATGTTACTGTAGATGAATTGATGACGGTGATTAAAGGACCTGATTTCCCAACGGGTGGAATCATTCAAGGTGTTGATGGCATTAAAAAGGCGTATGAAACAGGTCGGGGTAAAATCATCGTCCGTGCACAAGCAGTTGTTGAACCAATCAAGGGTGGTAAAGAGCAAATTGTTATCACTGAGTTACCATATGATGTAAATAAAGCGAATCTTGTGAAAAAAATTGATGAGCAACGGGTAGATAAACGACTAGAAGGCATTGCGGAAATTCGTGATGAATCAGACCGTACAGGGTTACGTGTCGTAATTGAGCTGAAAAAGGATGTACCAGGACAAGGAATTTTACAGTACTTGTTTAAAACAACGGATTTACAGGTAGCTTATAATTTTAATATGATTGCCATTCATAATCGTCGTCCAACGATGATGACATTGCCTTTATTGCTAGATGCCTATATTGCCCACCAAAAAGAAGTGGTAACAAACCGTTCCATTTATGATTTGCAAAAGGCAAAGGATCGTTCTCATATTGTAGATGGATTAATTAAAGCCCTTTCCATTTTAGATGAAGTCATTGCGACGATTCGTTCTTCAAATGATAAGAAGGATGCGAAGCTTAATTTACAAGCAAAGTTTGATTTTACAGAGGTACAGGCAGAGGCCATTGTAAGCCTGCAATTATATCGTTTAACGAATACGGATATTACAGAGCTTCGTCATGAACAGGACGAGTTAAATAAGCTAATTGCGAAGCTAGAGGGGATTCTACAAAGTGAAGCAAAGCTAGTGCGTGTTATTAAACAAGAGTTACTAGATATTAAGAAGCGCTTTACAGAGCCTCGTCGCTCGAAGATTGAGCAAGAAATTGAAGAAATTAAAATTACATTGGATGTCCTTGTGCCAAGTGAAGAGGTTGTCGTAACAGTAACGAAGGATGGTTATATTAAACGTACATCCACACGTTCCCATGCCGCTTCAAACGGGCAAGATTTTGCCATGAAGGATTCAGATTATTTATTGTATGAAGCAAACTTAAATACACAGCACCATCTATTGCTGTTCACAAATCGAGGCAATTATATTTATCAGCCTGTTCATGAGCTGCCTGATATACGCTGGAAGGATCTCGGCCAGCATATTTCAAGTATTGTGCCAACAGGGGAAGATGAATCCATTATTGCGGTTTATGGCTTCGAAACCTTTGACCAGCCAAATACGTATGTCTTCACAGCCACAAAAGATGGCCAAATTAAGCGCTCACCACTCGCAGACTATGCGGTAACACGTTATTCAAAGCCAATTAAAACGATGAACGTCAAGGCTGGTGATGCGATGATCTATGCATCATTTGTAACAGATGACGTGGAGCTGATGCTCACAACGGATACAGCCTATGCGATTCGTTTCCCTATGGAGGAGTTACCAGTTACAGGTGTGAAAACAGGCGGTGTGAAAGGGATCACACTAAAAGATGGAGAAGCCTTAGTTGGAGTCAATGTGTTACAGCCTGATGTTACCAACTATGTAGTGATTGTGACACAGCGTGGGGCCGTGAAGAAAATGAATGTTGCTGAAGTTGAAGTAGCAAGTCGTGCAAAACGTGGACTAAAAGTATTAACAGAGTTAAAAGCAAACCCTCACCGAATTGTGGCAGTTGTTCAAGCAACAGACGAGGAGCAGGTTGTGATTGAAACTGAAAAAGGTGTTCAAGAGATGATTGACGTACAAGCATTGTCTCGTGCGGATCGACATTCCAATGGTTCATTTAAAGTGGATATTGCAACAGATGGAGCAATTTCTCATGTTGTAACAGCCAAAAAAGAACAGAAACCAAGCTAAAAGCATGCCCAGCCTCTTAGGAGCGCTGGGCTTTAAGCTCTATTCAAAAATAGCACCTTGTCATTTAAGTGAAACTATGGGTATAATAATCATCGAAAAGTTCATAGCGAAAGAATGTAGGGGGGCTAGTAATTGCTAGCTGAGATTGTGTCCGGTAGACGCTGACCCTTTGAACCTGATTTGGCTCGTACCAGCGTAGGGAACATCTAATCAAAAAGCAAAGTTTTGAAGATTGATTGCAATACGTCTGGGAGGAATCCTAGGCGTTTTTTATGTTTTCAAGCAACAGCTTGCCAACATTGTATACGCTTTCTTCTGGTGACAACATTCATGCATGAACACTTTCATATTACAAACTGGGAGGCTTTCGCATGAAAAAATGGTTTTTTATTTTATTGGCAGCACTATTGACATTAGTAGGCTGTAGTGACAAGGATGACAAGCAGGCTGCTGACAAGCTGAAAAAGGTGTCTGTGGTACTGGATTGGACGCCGAATACAAATCATACAGGACTATATGCTGCAAAAAAACTCGGTTATTTTGAGGAACAGGGCTTAGATGTTGATATTATTATGCCTGGCGAGGCGGGCGCAGATCAGCTTGTTGCTTCTGGAAAGGCGGATTTTGGCGTGAGCTATCAGGAAGGCATAACACAGGCACGAGTACAGGGTGTGCCGCTGGTCTCCATCGCAGCAATTATACAGCATAATACATCTGGCTTTGCTTCTATTGCTTCGAAGGGCATTACATCGCCAAAGGATTTTGAAGGTAAAACCTATGGTGGTTGGGGCGCGCCATTAGAGCAAGCCGTTTTACAATCACTCATGCAAAAAGAAAAGGCAGATATTAATAAGCTAGATATCGTCAATGCAGGGGATTTAGATTTCTTCACAATGATGGAAAAAGATATAGATTTTGCTTGGATTTATTATGCATGGACTGGTATTGAGGCTGAGCTGCGTGGGGAAAAGATTAATATGCTATATCTTACAGACTATAGTGATCAATTGGATTATTATACGCCGGTTTTAGCTACAAATGAAAAAATGATACAGGACAACCCCGATGTAGTCAAAGCCTTTGTGGCAGCTGCATCGAAGGGCTATGAATACGCAATTAAAAACCCAAGTGAAGCGGCTGATATTTTAATCGAAGCGGCTCCTGATTTAGATAAAGCGTTAGTGCATAAAAGTCAGGAATGGCTGGCTGATAAATATCAGGATGATGCCAAGCAATGGGGAGAGCAAAAGCTTTCTGTGTGGGAAAATTATGCGAAATGGATGTCAAGCAATCAAGTACTAGAGGGCGAATTTGATGCGAAAAAAGCCTTTACTAATGATTTCTTACCTAAAAAGGAGGCCAAATAAGATGGCAAATTCATTAATCAGTGTACAAATCATTCCGAAGACAGAGAAATATGAAGATGTTATACCATATGTCGATGCAGCAATTGCGGTGATCGATGCTTCTGGGGTGAAATATGAGGTACATCCATTGGAAACAACGCTGGAGGGTGAGCTTTCAACATTGCTCCAAATCATTGAAAAAATGAATGAGAAAATGATTGAACTTGGTGCCATTAATGTCATTACACAAGTGAAAATTTTATATCAGCCAACAGGTATTACGATGGATACATTAACGGAGAAATATCAGTAATGAAACGTGCATTACAGAAGGGAAGGACGATAATTTTTATCGCCTTCCTCTTGTTCATATGGGAACTAATCGTGCGGTTTGCTGAAGTTCCTCATTGGTTAGTACCCACACCAAGTAGTATTTTGTCAGAAGCCATCCAGTCGTATCAAACCTTTCTACCACATGCATTCGCTACAGTACAATTAGCTCTACTAGGTTTGGCCATTGGCATCGCTTGTGGGCTAACGGTGGCAATAGTGTTGCATCGATTTACATTTATTCGAGAACTGTTTTATCCAATTCTTATTATGTCGCAGAATGTTCCTATTCTAGTCTTGGCACCGCTCCTTATTATTTGGTTTGGCTTTGGCTTATTACCGAAGCTTATCATTATCTGTCTTGTGTGCTTTTTCCCGATTGTCATTGCAGCGATGGATGGATTTAGACAAACAGCTCCAGAATTAAAGCATTATTTTGCCATGGTTGGTGCTACAAGGGCACAAACCTTTTGGAAGCTGGAATGGCCTTATGCCTATCCTGCTATTTTTTCAGGCATTAAAATTGCGGCTACATATAGTGTGATGGGGGCTGTGATTGCGGAGTGGCTTGGTGCAAAAAAGGGTATTGGTGTTTACATGACCCTAGCCCAATCCTCCTTCCGTACGGATCGCGTATTTGTGGCAATTTTTGCGATTGTTCTCTTGAGCTTACTATTGTTTAGTGGTATTCGTTTACTTGAAAAATTCATGGTGAAGGGAAGAGGCTATCATGCTCAGCATTCAAAACATCGCTAAATCCTTCGATGCGCTCAAAGTCCTTGATCAACTTTCTTTTGACGTCAAGGATGGAGAGTTTGTGGCCATCGTGGGTCCTTCAGGCAGTGGTAAAAGTACACTTTTTCAATTAATTGGTGGTGTTTCGCCAATTGATCAAGGAGCCATTTTATTGAATGGAGAGGATATCCAACAAAAAAAAGGAACGATTGGCTATATGCCACAGCAGCCATGTCTATTACCCTGGCGTACAATAGTAGAAAATGTCACGCTTGTAGAGGAATTACAACATAAATCAAATGTTGAACGTGCCAAGGAATGGTTAGAAAAGGTTGGTCTTGCCTCTTTTATCCATGCCTACCCGAACGAACTGTCTGGAGGCATGCAGCAGCGTGTGTCCTTTATTCGAGCAATGGTCAGTGATAAGCCGATTTTATGCTTAGACGAACCATTTTCTGCGTTGGATGAATTTACTCGACTGGAAATGCAAGCATGGCTTTTATCTATCTGGGAGGAGTACCGCAAATCCATTCTATTTGTTACACATAGTATTGAGGAAGCTCTCTTTTTAGCAGATCGCATACTTGTACTATCCAAACGTCCTGCTACCGTTAAAAAGGAAATCATCGTGCCGTTTGAAAGACCTCGGAAAGAGGAAATTCGACATTCTGCAGCATTCACAGCATTAAAGCAACAATTGTTTATGTATTTACAGGAGGAAAAGGGTGATATGTATGTTGATTGATGCGCATATTCATTTGGATCAGTACACCGATGAGGAAATTTCTTCCTTATTAGAAGAAGTGAAAGCTGTAATCGCGGTTAGTATGCAACTTTCCTCTTGTGAAAGAACGTTGCGTTTATCGAATAGCTATCAGCAAGTAAAGGCTGCTTTTGGCTTTCATCCTGAACAGCCTTTACTAAGTCCAAATGATGAGACAGCTTTATTTGATTGGATTCGCTCGCATCAGGATGATATGGTTGCTATTGGTGAGGTGGGTCTACCTTATTATTTAAAACAAGAGCAAGCGATTGATGAACGTCCCTATGTGGCGCTATTAGAGCGTTTTGTTGTATTGGCGAAGGAGCTGGACAAGCCAATTGTGTTACACGCAGTATATGAGGACGCCCATATTGTGTGTGATTTGCTGGAAAAGCATCAGCTTCACGAAGCCCATTTTCATTGGTTTAAAGGGGATGAAGCTATTGTGAAGCGCATGATAGAGCGAGGTTATTTTATTTCTATTACGCCAGATTGCTTGTACGAAGAGGAAATTCAACAGCTAATTCATGCTTATCCCATTGAACTAATGATGGTAGAAACGGATGGTCCTTGGCCGTTTGAGGGACCGTTTACGAAGAAGCGTACATCTCCCTGGATGATGCACTCAACGATTGAGGTGATTGCCTCCATCAAAGGGCTATCAACACAGGAAGTGGCCAAAATTATTACGCAAAACACGAAAACATTTTATCGGCTTTAATAAGAAAAAGCAGTATAGGGTACGAGTTATTCGTCCTTATACTGCTTTTTATATTTCGTATAATCATGCTCTAATTTTTCGTTTTTTGTTTTCGTTAGACGTTCATGTGTACTAAAAGAGATAGATTGTCGATTTTTTTCAACATCTTTACCAACTGTGCGTTTAATGTGCATCCGCTTCTTTTTAGCTTTAGATTGTGACATGAGCATCGCCTCCAATTCATTTTTAATTCTATAGTAGCGAATAGGGAAGAAAAAGTAAAACCTCGTAAGCAAGATACTTACGAGGCTGTCGAGTGTATTAGTGAGATACGTCCTGTACAGAAATACCTGTGTTTGCTTTAACGTCAACTTCACGATACTTCGCATCATCTGTTTCTTTAGAAAGTAATGTGCCGATGAAACCACCAAGGAAACCAAGTGGTACAGAGATTAAGGCTGGGTTCGTTAACATAATTAAAGGATCACCAACGAAAATTGCCTTACCTTCAACTGGATTCCAAACGTTTGGAGACATAGCAACTAATACTAACGCAGAGATTAAACCTGTTAACATCGCAGTAACAGCACCCGCTGTATTAAAGCGTTTCCAATAAATTGTGTAGATGATAACTGGAAGGTTAGCAGATCCTGCGATACAGAATGCTAAAGATACTAAAAATGCAACGTTTAGTGTTTGTGCACCAAGTGCTAATAGGATAGAAATAACAGCGATTGTAATCGAACCGATACGAGCTGCAAGAACTTGCTCTTTTTCTGTAATTTTACCCTTTTTGATAATTTGTCCATAAATATCATGAGATAGGGCAGATGCACCAGAAAGTACAAGACCTGCTACTACCGCTAAAATTGTTGCGAATGCTACTGCACAAACGAATGAGAATAGAATGTCGCCACCAAGTGCTTCTGCAAGAAGTGGGGCAGCCATGTTACCAGCAGCGTTTGCTGCGATAATATCTTCTTTCCCAACGAATGCTGCTGCACCGAAGCCTAAGAAAATTGTTAGAACGTAGAAGATACCTACGATCCAAGTAGCCCAAATAACAGATGAACGAGCTGTTTTTGCGTCTTTTACTGTGAAGAAACGCATTAAGATATGTGGAAGACCCGCAGTACCTAATACTAACGCAATTAACATAGAGATTGTATCAAGTCCATTTGTATATTTAAGACCTGGGTTTAAATAAGCAGCTCCACTGTCAGTAACCGTTGTCATTTCTTTAAACATTGTAGAGATACTGAAGCCGAACTCTTTTAATACTAAGAACGAAATAATAACTGTACCCAACATTAAAAGACAAGCTTTAATAATTTGTACCCAAGATGTTGCTGTCATACCACCGAATAGTACGTAAGTTGTCATCATGAATCCTACGATTAATACGGCGATCCAATAGTCGATTCCTAAAAGTAATTGAATAAGTGCTCCTGCACCAACTAGTTGTGCAATCATGTAGAATAAAACAATTGTAATAGTGCTTAAAGCAGCTGTTCCACGAACTTTGGCGTTATCAAAACGCGCTGTAATCATGTCAGCTAATGTAAATTTCCCGAGGTTACGTAATGGCTCAGCAACGATATATAATACCACTAAGTAAGCTACTAAATAACCAATAGAGAAGAAGAATCCATCGAATCCAAATAATGCTACAGCACCAGCGATACCCAAGAAGGATGCTGCTGATAAATAGTCACCAGCGATAGCTAGTCCATTTTGCCAGCCTGTTAAGCCACCACCAGCAGTATAGAAATCACTTGCTGAAGATGTACGTTTTGATGCCCACCATGTAATAACTAATGTTAAACCAACAATGGCTACGAAGAAGAATATGGCTGTAAAACTCATTCCGTTACTCATCGGCGGCCACCTCCGTTCTCGTATTCAGCGATTATGGCTTTTGCTTCTCTATCGAAGCTATTTGCCTTTGCTACATATAAATGACATAACCCCCATGTCATGATGAAAAGTCCTGCTGCATAGATCCACACCCAAGTAATTTCCCCAAATGCCTTTTGGTGTAGAATTGTCGTGTACGATGTCAGAATTGGTAACAACATGTATGCCGATAAAAATATGGCAGTCATAGACCAAAGAAAAGAGTTCTTTCTTCGTACAAGTGACTTAAATGATTCTTGATTTGCAATTGAATCATAGTCAATCACGATACCTTTTTTTGCTTGATTGTTCGCCATTAACATTCCCCATTTTGTGTATATTTTTTCTACCTCAAGACTTGATTTTGCTAGTTTAGTGAATTCACATTTTCATTTTATGAAACAGTTCACAAAATTGCAATACATTTCAGAAAAATTATGTAAAAAAAATTTTTTAGAAAATACTCCTAAGAGAGAAAAAATGGCGCAAAGCCAAGAATATAAAGGGTTTTAGAAAATTCAGATAAATAAATGAAGTGAAGAGAAATCTAGATTCTTGACAAAAAACGAAGGGTAAATTTACAAAAAAATCTTGTTTTTTCAATTAAAATTAAACACTATTTACCTAGTGAAAATTGGATTTTTTCTGTTTTTTGGAAGTAAAATAATATTGTTCGATAAATAAATTGGTAGATATTGAATAACAAAAAAGGCGAAAAACTCGACCAAAAATCGAATTTTTTGCCTATTTTTTTGCATTTTTTGAATTGAGGTTCATTATGCAGGAGGTGTATAAATATTAATGTGAAATATCAGAGACAGACACGCCTGTATTTGCTTTCACACGAATTTCTTTATAAATACGTTCTGCTTCTTCCTGTGGCACTTTGTTAGATGAAAGGACAGTACCTAAGTACCCAGCAATAAAGCCTAATGGAATCGTAATAATCGCTGGAACAGCAAGTGGCACAAGTGGTTGTCCAACAAAGATAGCCGCACCTTCAACTGGGCTCCACACATTGGGTCCCATTGCTCCTAAAATTAAACATGATACTAACCCCGTTACCATTGCAGTTACAGCACCTGTAGAATTAAATTTCTTCCAATAGATTGTATAAAGGATTACAGGTAGGTTTGCTGATGCGCCGATACAAAAGGCGAATGACACTAGGAATGAAACGTTTAAGTTTTGTGCAAACAGAGCAAGAATAATAGACACGATCGCAATCGAGATAGAGCCTGTACGCGCTGCGACTACCTGTTGCTTCTCTGTTAATTTACCGCCCTTAATGATTTCTCCATAAATATCATGAGAAATGGCTGAAGCCCCTGATAGTACTAAACCAGAAACAACGGCTAAAATAGTCGCAAATGCCACTGCGCCGATAAATGCCATCAATACATCTCCACCTAAGTAATGCGCAAGAAGTGGAGCAGCTGTATTACCAGCCTTACTTTCAGCAAGAATTTGATCTAAACCTACAAAGTTTAATGCACCGAACCCTAAGAAAATTGTTAATGAAAAGAAAATAGCTGTAATCCAAGTTGTCCAAGAAATAGAGGCACGTGCTGTCTTTGCATCCTTTACTGTAAAGAAACGCATTAAAATATGTGGTAAACCAGATGTTCCTAAAACTAAAGCCATCATCATCGAAACGGAGTCGATTGTGCTTGTATACTTAATTCCAGGTACAAGGAACTTTTCGCCATGATCTACTGCAATTGTGTCGAACATCTTCATAAGAGAGAAGTCAAATTTCATTAACACTAAGACCGCTAATAAACCTGTTCCGAATAATAAAAGACTTGCTTTAATGATTTGCACCCAAGAAGTCGCTGTCATACCACCAAACAATACATAAGTTGTCATCATAACACCGACAATTAAAACGGCAATCCAATACTCAATACCGAATAATAGCTTAATCAATGCACCAGCACCAACTAGCTGTGCAATCATATAAAGAATTACGATAATAATGGTCCCTGACGCTGCCACACCACGAATTCGCTTTTCATTAAAACGAGCCGTTAACATATCTGCTAACGTGTAGCGGCCTAAGTTTCGCATTGGCTCAGCAATAACATAAAGCAGCACTAAATTCGCTACTACATAGCCTACAGAGAAGAAGAAACCATCAAAGCCAGTTAAGGCAATTGCACCAGACACCCCAAGAAAGGCTGCCGCAGATAAATAGTCACCAGCAATCGCAAAGCCGTTTTGCCACCCCTTTAAACCACCACCAGCAGTGTAAAAATCAGCCGCAGAAGATGTACGCTTTGCTGCAATATAGGTAACAACAAGTGTTAAGCCAACAATAGCTAAAAAGAAACCTATAGATACGATATTCATTTATTTTCCACCTTTCGCCTGGTACTCTGCAAGAACAGCAGCTGCAGCTTTATCGAATGAAGCAGCTTTTTTTACATATACTGTACAAAGCACAATGGTCATGATAAATAATCCTGCAGAATAAACCCATACACCCGTAATATTTCCGAAGAATTTTTGTTGTAGTACAGGCTGGAAAGCAAGAATCGGAAGCAGGATATAAAGAATTAAAAACACTGCTGTAATCGAGAAAAGAAAGGTATTTTTCTTTTTTACAAAGCTATTAAATGATTCCATTGCTTCAATTGCATGATAATCAATTGATTGGGCCTGTTTTTTGCTTGAAACATTCGCCATTATTATTCCCCCTAAAGTTATATATTTCTGTTTTAAACGACATATTTCTTTTTCGTTCGTCGTTATATTCACTTATTTTATGGGGGAGAATCCTATAATGCAATACTAAATTTTGAGTTTTTATAATTTTTAGTTACTTTTGTTTTGAGGAAATAACATAGAAATAATAAGGATTTATTAGAAAAATTACGTTTAAAAGAGCATGCGGTTTTCTGATGAAATAATATTGTTAAAATAGTTTGTTGTTGATAAAAATGAATGTAGGAGAAAATACAAACATAAAAGAGAATTTTCTGTATTTTATTATTCTGCTATTAAATTCCAGGGGAGCTGGTTTAGTAGAAATAATTTGTTATATAACAATTATCTGAGATTTTGGGAAATAACGAAAATGATAAAAAAAAGCTATGAAAAAATTTTTAAAAAGGATGTGTCATTTGGAAGAATTAGTGAGGTGGAATTCCAGAATCAGTTAATGTTCACATGTTATACAAATAGCCATCTGGGTGTAAGTCCATTATCTTGTGTTTAGCTTCTATAATGAATAAAATAAGGTGATGAAATGAAGGGAAGTGGGCACCACTAATGACAAAGAAAAGTATATTGCTAGTTTTAGTTCTAGCATTTAGTAGCATTCTAGCTGCTTGCGGTAGTTACAAGTTTGAACCAACATTAAATCTCGAGGTTCAAGATTTCACAGTAACGAATCAAAAAAATGAACAAGTGACCCTAGATGATCTTAAAGGTAAGCCTTGGCTAGCCATGTTTATTTTTACAAACTGTACGACAATCTGTCCACCCATGACATTTAATATGACAGAAGTTCAACAAGCACTACAGGATGAAGGCCTTGAAGATTATCAAATTGTGGCATTTAGCGTGGATCCAGAAGTGGATAAGCCTGATGTTTTAACAAATTACTTAAATACGTATAATGTTGTAGATGAAAGCAAATGGCAGCTACTAACTGGCTATCAACAAAAATTCATTGAACAATTTGCACGTAAATCATTTAATTCATTAGTTAAAAACGATCCTAACTCAGACCAAGTCATACATATGTCGAGCTATTATTTAGTAAACGCAGACGGCACAGTTGTAAAAGACTATGATGGCGCGACAAACGTACCAGTTGAAACAATCGTTGGAGATATGAAGGCTCTTATTAAGGAGAGCAAATAACACAGAAGTCCATGTGACTTCTGTGTTTTTTTATGGAAGGAGGGGAAAGTAAGGTGTACGCCTTTAAAAATCATTCGTCTCGATTTACTTTCCCAATATTGCAGCGAATACGGCAATATTATATCGTTATATGCAGCAATGGTTCATTAACTTAAACTATTCAACAGATTAGTAAGAGGAGGGATTTTAATGAATAAACAGGACCAGCTTAACTTGATTAAGGACGACTTTATAAATTCTCAAAAGGTACTATTAGCAATTGGTGATGAAACCAGACAAGCTATTTTAATGGTATTAATGAGCACAGATTGTCAAACGGGATTGCGTGTAGGTGAAATTACAGAACAAACACATCTATCTCGACCAGCTGTGTCACATCATCTTAAGATTTTACGAGATGCTGGTGTTATTTTAATGCGCAAAGAAGGTACAAAAAACTTTTACTATATAGATATACGGACAAAACTAGGTTCGTTAAAAAATCTGGTGTTGGATATTGAGACGTTGTTAACGGAATTTTATTGACAATTAGTAGGTTATCTGGAGGAATGAACGATGAAAGCAATGGTGATAGATCAATATGGCAAAGCCCCAATGCACATGGCAGAAGTGCCTACACCTGAAATAAATGAATATGAGGTACTTGCTGAAATCCATGCAGCAAGTATTAATCCGATTGATTTTAAAATCCGTGATGGGAAAGTAAAGCTGTTAATCCACTATAAAATGCCACTGATCCTTGGAAATGATTTTTCAGGAGTCATCGTAAAGGTTGGCGAAAAAGTGACTCGCTTTAAAGTAGGAGATGAAATTTATGCACGTCCAAGGAAGAGTAAAATTGGTACTTTTGCGGAATATATCTCGATTCATGAAGATGACATAGCCCTAAAGCCTAAAAATTTGAGCTTTGAGGAAGCTGCATCAATCCCACTGGTTGGCTTAACGTCATACCAAGCTTTACATGACATCATGCAATTACAAAAAGGTCAAAAGATTTTAATTCATGCTGGCTCTGGTGGTGTAGGTACCTTTGCTATACAACTAGCAAAAGTAATGGGCGCCTCAGTGGCAACAACGGCTAGCGAAGCTGGTGCAAACTTAGTTACATCTTTGGGTGCAGATAAAGTGATTAATTATAAAAAAGAAAACTTTGAAGCTATACTGAAAAATTATGATGCAGTCTTTGATACGCTTGGAGGAAAGACCTTAGAAAAATCTTTCGAGATTATCAAGGATGGTGGGAAAATTGTATCCGTATCAGGCAGGCCGAATGCTCGTTTCGCCAAAGAATATGGTTCAGGATTTTTAAAAACATTGTTATTTTCAGCAGCAAGTCATAAATTGACCTCACTTGAAAAGAAATATCATGCTCAATATTCCTTTTTATTTATGAAGCCAAGTGGCGAGCAATTAAGAATTATTGCGGATTTGATTGAGTCTGGCAAAATCAAACCAGTCATTGATAGAACTTTTTCATTTGAAGATGCTCAAAAGGCGATGGAATATGCGGAGTCAGGTAGAGCAAAAGGGAAGATCATCGTAAAAATTAAATAGCCTGTATGTTGTATTTTAACAAGAAAAGTACCTAATAACAGCAAACCTCAAATATAATAAGAGGCATCTGCTTTAGGATAGCTGTAGTCCAATATTGTGATGAGCGATGGTTCACCACTTGTGTTCTTTGAAGGCAAATAGAGCAAAGTTAGTCAGCCAATAAGCTTATAATTACCTATCTCCTAAACAATAGAACCATCGTTTGAGCATTATTTGTTCAAACGATGGTTTTGTCTTTGGTTCAAGCTGGGAAATGGAGTGCTTAATTGCTATAGTTATGGACGTTTTTATTCAATCCAAAGGTTGATAAAATCACATCATACTACAAGTAGGAGTGATAACAATGGATAAGGTACGTTATAAAGTAAGAGAAGTGTTGGACAAAAACAAAATTGATGCATTTTTGCAGCAAGCTCGCATTGGGCATTTGGGTATGGTTGATGGTCATTTGCCGTATGTTGTCCCCCTTAATTTTGTGTGGATAAATGGAGTGCTCTATTTCCATGGAGCCACTGGTGGGAGACGAAATCAAGTGATGGAAGAGAATCCACAGATTTGCTTTACGGTTTGTGATGAATATGGAACCATTACCAATCCCGTACCTGCAAAGACAGACACAGCTTATATGAGTGTCATGGTTTTTGGCAAGGCTCAGCCTATTTCCGATTTAAATGAAGCGACACACATGTTGCAAGAAATGATAAATAAATATGTACCTGGTTACTATAATCGCCCCTTATCCCAGCAACACGTGGACAAATATCGATCAGCCGTTTTCGGAGGGCCTGTTCAGGTTTACCGTATTGATCCTCAACAAATTACCGCGAAAGAAAATCCAATTGCCTTAGGGGAGATGTTCAATATTGAGAAAATCCCACATACATAGTATTGGTTTTAGAAATTGGTAAATCAAATCACTGTAAACTAGAATAAAGATGGATTAAAAAATATCCCATCCCTTAATCCTTATCTAATAGCAACATCAAAAACTCCATTTTGAAAAAAGATTGCTCAAAATGGAGTTACTCTCTATAGATAAGTATGAGATTTTTATAAAAAAGTTTGAACATTTTTTAGCTATGTTGTTCCAAAATTGCGCCCGATTGTTGAATATCAAGATAGTGATTTCTCCATTTTACAAGATACTTTTATGTTCTCGGAAGAGGAGAAAAACCCCTTTTCATTTGTTTAAATGTCTCATTCATCCATCCAACTACGTAAAAGTTTTTCGAAAAAGAGTCTCGGTGCAGATTGCTGGTCATTTTGTAGATAGCTTTTTGTCACAGCCATAATATTTAGCTTCGGAACAATAAATATATATTGCCCGTATAAGCCATTTGCATAGTAATATTCAATTTTGTTGTTACTATTAGCAATTTCACAAGTCCATAGCTGATAACCATAACCAAATGTTCTGTCCTCTTCTGGTTCAAATTGTTTATATGGTTTTCTTGCCTCGTGGATCCAGTTAGATGAAACGACTTGTTTTGATTTAAATTGCCCTTCGTTTAATAATAAAAACCCAAACTTCACCATGTCCTCTAAATTTAATGAAAGACTAAAGCCACCCTCGTAAACACCTTGAGGGTCCTTTACCCAGATGTATTTTTTTATCCCTAATGGATGGAATAAAAATTCTTCTGCAAATGAGGCGGTAGAACGTCCAGAAATTTTTTGAATAATCGCGCTTAGTAAATGAGAGTTTCCGCTATTATATTCTAAGGTTGAACCTGGTTTATGTATAACTGGTTGTTCTAGTATGAATTTAACCCAGTTTTTTGAACTTTGGTATCTACCTACCTGTAACCCCGAAGTCATCGTTAGCAAATGAAATAGTGTAATTTCCTCCTTCATTGGGTCATTGAGCTCTAATATTTCTGGAAAGTAGCGATGAAGAGGTTCATGAATATTTTTTATTAGCCCTTTATCAACCATAATTCCAATTAATATAGAAATAATACTCTTTGTAATCGAATAAACCTTTGTCTGATTTTCTACGACTTTTTTATTCTTTAAATATTCAAAGATCCGTGTATTTCCTTTATAAATGACAAAACCTTCAATTTTAATCTTCTTAACTTTCTTCTCTAACTCATTAAAAGATATTTCACTCATACATATAACCCCTCCTCCACTAAATTGTGTCATTAGTTTATGTATATCAGTTTACAATTTAACCTAAATTTTAACATAAATTCATTAATCTTATCAAAGGCGTTATTCAATTAAGTGGCCCGTTTGTTGAACAAAAAAATCCTACATAGCAACACAGGATTTTTAATCAAACTTTAAAATGAATGATCAATCTTTGTTTTAAACGTTCAATTCTTTTTTAAAACTACAATATAAGGATAGTGTTTTTTTATTGTACCTAATTTTATGGACTGCTAAAATTCGCAATTTTGGATGTTTTTTATCAATCCGTATTACGTTATGCTAAGACCGTTCATTTATTAGCAAGGAGGGGAAGTGCTACTGTTTAGTTCAGGTAGATTGATATTTTATCAACTAGCGGCAAGTAAGGCGTTACTTGGAATCAAGCAAATTGAAATTTTATGGAATGACATGTTACATAAAGAGGGCTAATGACAATAGGAAAACGACATTCCACAAGGGAACAGTCCTTAAAGGACGAGAATACGTGATGAATTTCTAGTATGAAGAAGAGATTAAAATAATTTGTAGAAAGGTAGGAAAGTGTATGAACTCAACATCCGTTTCACTGAATGTACGTGATTTCCTGTCGCCCACCATCGCTGCTTTTATATCTGTCTTAGTTAACTATGGGGGCACTTTTATCTTGGTGTTTCAGGCTGCCAAGGTTGCTGGTCTAAGTCCAGAAATGACTGCATCATGGATATGGTCGATTTCCATTGGTGTGGGGGTAACGGGCATCTGGCTAAGTTACCGATATCGTGAACCCATTATTACAGCTTGGTCAACACCAGGCGTGGCGTTTCTTGTTTCAGCTTTAGCTGTTACCCCATATGCTGAAGCCATTGGAGCTTATATTATTTCTGCAATAGCATTTGTTTTGTTAGGTTTATCAGGTATGTTCGAACGTTTTGTCCAACTTATTCCTCCAGGTATTGCTTCAGGTCTACTGGCAGGTATTTTATTACAATTTGGTATTTCAGCCTTTGGTGGTGCGAAAGTGGAACCTTTACTTGTCATCGTCCTGTTTACTACGTATATCGTATTAAGAAGGTTTACATCTCGCTATGCAATTGTCGGTATTCTAGTCATTGGCTTGATTTATTTAATAAGTATGGGGCAGGTAGATTTCAGCCATATCGAGTTAGCCTTCGCGTCTCCTGTATTTGTTACGCCAACATTTTCTCTACATGCATTATTGGGTGTCGCTTTGCCGCTTTTTATTATTACCCTAACAGGACAGTACATGCCAGGCATGTTAGTGTTGCGAAATGATGGATTTAAAACGAGTGCCAATCCGATTTTGCTTGTAACAGGATTGGGATCACTCCTGACAGCACCCTTTGGATCACATGCTTTTAACATAGCAGCCATTACAGCAGCCATCTGTACGGGGAAGGACGCTCATGAGGATTCAAGAAAACGTTATATTGCAGGTATTGTCTGTGGCATTTTTTATATAATTGTCGGAATTTTTGGGGTAACATTGGCTGCATTGTTTTTAATTCTCCCAGCTACGTTCATTGCAACATTAGCGGGATTAGCGTTGCTAGGCACAATTGGTAGTAGCCTTGCCAATGCTTTAACAAATCCTATTGGACGCGAAACAGCACTCATTACTTTTTTGGCAACAGCCGCAAATGTTACTTTACTTGGAGTTGGCGGGGCATTTTGGGGGCTTGTAGCTGGTTTGGGCGCACATGTATTAATAAATGTTCCATTGCTCAGAAAACAGCAAAGCATAAATGAGGGACAACAAATTAGACAAAGATAATATCACTACGAAAGGTGGTTTTTAACATCGATACGACGAAATCAATAGAAGCCTTCGAAATAGCAAAAAAGCTTATGCCTG
Organism: Lysinibacillus sp. OL1; assembly: GCF_004332175.1. Lineage (NCBI taxonomy): Bacteria > Bacillati > Bacillota > Bacilli > Caryophanales > Bacillaceae > Lysinibacillus > Lysinibacillus sp. OL1. Next base: position 185,870 of record NZ_SJDS01000002.1, read on the forward strand.
GTGGGGTAAATAGCCCAGTGAGAGCATTTCAATCAGTTGGGATGGAGCCGATTTTTATGAGTCACGGGAAAGGCTCGCAAATATATGATATTGATGGCAATCGCTATATAGATTATGTTCTATCTTGGGGCCCATTAATTCATGGACATGCAGATAAGGAGGTTTCAGATGCACTCCTTGAAGCCATCAAGAGGGGGACAAGTTTTGGATTGCCAACTTTACAAGAAAATAAGCTAGCAACATTAATAGCTACTCGCATACCTTCCATAGAGAAGATTCGAATGGTTAATTCGGGTACAGAAGCGACAATGAGCGCCATTAGACTAGCTAGAGGCTTTACTGGCAAAGATATGATTGTGAAATTTGATGGAAACTATCATGGGCACAGTGATCATCTATTAGTAAAGGCAGGCTCAGGTATTGCCACATTCAGCCTTCCTGATAGTCTGGGTGTGCCTTTAGAGATCACTAAGCATACAATCTCCATTCCTTATAATAATATCGAAGTCCTGAAAACGATCTTTGATAAATATGGCTCACAAATTGCAGCAGTCATCGTAGAACCGTTTGCAGGCAATATGGCGGGAATACCAGCTAACCCTGAATTTCTTCAAGCAATACGGTCCTTCACTACAAAGTATGGTGGATTATTTATACTCGATGAGGTCATGACTGGTTTTCGTATAGATTACCACTCTGCTCAAGGGCTTTATAACATAAAACCAGACTTAACATGTTTAGGAAAGATCATTGGTGGAGGGATGCCTGTTGGGGCATATGGTGGAAAAAAAGAAATCATGAATCACATTGCACCTGAAGGTAGTATTTATCAGGCTGGAACCTTATCGGGTAATCCAATGGCTATGGTAGCAGGGTATACCACAATCAATAAATTAAATCATAACAGTTATACGTATATCGAAGCGTTAGCAGAGCGGCTTATTCAAGGCTTATCAAAAGTAGCGCATAACAATCATATTCCACTTAAAACAACGAAAGCTGGGACAATGATTGGCTACGCATTCATCGATCATCCCTTACAAAATTTTGATGATGCTCAAAAAATAGATGCTGAGATGTTTCGCCGTTTTTATAAAGAAATGCTTAAACAGGGTATACTTCTACCTCCTTCTCAATATGAAAGTATATTTATCTCGACTGCTCATTCCACACATGATATTGATAGAACGATTCATGCTGCGGATGTAGCCTTTAAAAGGATGTCGTGTAATTAGATGATGCAAAGTGGACTACAAACATCCTATATCTATAAAATGATCGATTTGATAGTATAATAATTATGGACTGGACAAAACGATTAATTTTCGCATATTTTAACAATCTCTATTCTAACTGGAAGTGAATTGAATGTTACAAGTTAACCGAGACGATAAAAATCCCATATGGCAACAGTTACTTGACCAAGCTATTCATCATATTACAACAGGCAAATGGCCCCCAGGAGAGTTACTTCCTCCATCCCGAGAACTCGCCTTATTAGTAGGTGTTTCACGCTCAACCATACAAATTGTGTATGAGGAATTATTTAGTCGAGGGTATACCGTGACAAATTGGCGTGGAGGAACAAGAGTAAGTGAATGGGGATTTAAAACCAACTTGGCAGATGAGGTGATTCCTCAAGGACCATCCACGCCAACATTACCTTTATTAAACGTGGCAGTTGATGAATTAAACAATTGGTTTAGAGGCAAAGAACATGGAAACGTCGCAATCGATTTTTGTCCCCATGAGCCGTATTTGGATGAGCATTTCCGAAAAACTTGGCGACAATCGTTTTTACAGGCTTCAGCAGAAACAGATCTGACCAATTGGGGCTATGGCGATGCCTACGGTTTCACACCGCTCCGTGAACAGATTCAACGTTACCTCACATTTGAAAGAGGGGTACATGTAGAGATTGACCAAATCATCTTAACCTCTGGCGCGCAGCATAGCATCGATCTGATTGCTCAAGCCCTTCTAAAGGAAGGAGAAACGGTTTCTGTTGAAGATCCAGGCTTTCCTGCAGCCTGGATGACCATGAAATATAGGCGTATGAATGTCGTTGCTGTACCCGTGGATGAGTATGGCGTACAAGTAGAGCAGATTGATCCACAAACCAAGCTTATTTTTGTTACACCTTCTCACCAATGTGCGGTTGGTGTCATAATGTCTGAGCCACGCAAACAACAATTGCTGCAAAAATCCGCGAAAAATCAATTCTGGATTGTAGAAGATGATTATGATGGTGAGTTCAGGTATCGAGGTGGCCCGCTTCCTACCTTGTTTAGCCAACAACCCCACAACACATTATATATGATGAGTTTTTCTAAAATGGTTGCTCCTGGCATACGTATATCAGCTGTTATCGGACCAAAAGATGCTATTCGTCAGCTTGCGCAAGTACAACAATTAACCTATCGGCATCTTCCCATTATGGAGCAATTAACGCTTGCTCATTTTATTGAGCACGGTCATTTTATGCGTCATATGAGGAGAGCCAGAAATGTCTATCGACGTAGACATGAAGCGATGACAAAGGCAATCATGGCGACAGGACTAGCCGAACGTTTCAAGCTAAGTGGCATTGAAACGGGTTTGCATATGCTTCTTGAGGCGGAAGAATCGTTTGATGAAGAAGCAACGACGAACCTCGCACTCGAAAATGGGATACGTGTTTATCCACTGAGCAAATATTGCTTAGAAAATAATCGAAAAGGATGGGTACTCGGCTTTGCTAAAATTGATGAGCAAGCCATTGAGGAAGGCATTTTTCGTCTTGCAAAGATCCTCTTGCAAGAAACGTAATCATTAGCCGGGCATAAAGGGAATTGGGGGTTGCGATACTATGCCATACATCCATGAGTTTGGAATCATTGCTTGTATAGAAAAAGACAAGGAGTATGCTGCTTATGAACCTGAAAAATACAATTGCATCGGTGTAGATGGTGATCTCTTTGATGAACTGCTTTCTAAGGATTTTGGCAAAAAAATACATCACCTGGAAACTTTTGCACACAACACAAATAGGCCATTTAAAAGTCTCGCCTATTGGGGAATAACCTTGATACCACCAAGCTCTCATAAACAATTTTTAAATATGGTGTGTGAAGCCAATGTCGAATACCAATCTGCAGAACTTGAAGAATTAATCAAAAAAATAGCTGAAGCAATAAAACAAGATAAATGGATGATTCATTATGGTGTTTAATTTTTACCAATACATACAGGTAAGGGGAAGAGGCGATTGTTCAATTAGAGCAATCGCTTCTTACTATTAATGGGGAGATGAATGACAGTTTCCTAAAAAGTTTCAAAAATTTTGAACGAAATGCAACAATGGTGAGTCTAATGAGAGAAGGAGGCGAAAAAGGATGAAATTTGAATTAGAGCAGCGTGCTATACGTGGAGAACAAGAAGCGATACTTTCACTCATTGAAATGGATGAGGATATTTTATATCGCATGGCCTTTACATATATGAAAAATGAGCAAGATGCTATGGACGTAATGCAGGAGCTTGTTTACAAAGCACTCAACAAAATGCATACCGTTCAACAGCACGAATATGCCAGAACATGGCTTGTGCGCGTCTTAATCAATTGTTGTAAAGACCATTTACGAAAACGTCCACCGACTGTTCAGATTGAGGAACACCACTTATCTGAATGGGTCATCTACTCAGATATGGAGAGATTATTGGAACATTTGTCTTTATCGGAGCAGCAACTCGTCTATATGAAATATTTCCAGCAACTAAAAAATAAAGAAATTGCTGAGCTCAATCAAATTCCTGAGGGGACTGTAAAATCTAAGCTTCATCACATTTTAAAGAAGCTAAGAAGCTTTGCTAGAGAAAAGGAGGACTGGCTATGAGTAAACCATTAATTGACGTTCCAAAGGAGAAACTGCAACAAGTTCGCATGGACATGTTTCGGAAAGTTCAACGAGAAAAAAGAAGAAAGAAGCGCATTGTTTCGGCTACATTCATCGCCATGCTTTGTCTAAGCCTACTCTTTTCAATTCGCGTCTCGCCAACGATTGCTAGTCAAGTTGCCAAAATACCTGGCTTTCAAGCAATTGTAACAGCGATTGCAATAGATAAAGGAATAAAAGATATTGTAGATCATGAATACTATGAAGAAATCAATGTGACGCAATCTAGAAAAGGTCTAGCACTTACATTGCAGGGCGTGATTGCCGATAATTTAGGATTTGTCCTCTTCTATGACGCTGATGCCTCATTTGATATTTCAAAATTAAACTTAGAGAAAGTTCAATTGTTTCAAGGAGATGAGGAGATTGAATGCGGCTGTACGTTTACCATGAATGCAAGCAATCAAACATACATCTCTTCATCAGTGAAATATAGTTTTTTAAAGCCTATCGCCTATACTTCCAAGGATTTTAAAGCAGTTTTTCACTTTCAGGATGAAGAGAAGGGTAACATTGAAATATCTTTACCGTTTTCACTGAAAAACGAGATCGCAAAGGAGAAAATTTCTACTGTAAATCGTACGATTGATGTCAATGGACAGAAATTTACGATTACCCAAATTCGCCGTTCACCATTAAAAGTGGCACTCGATATTGAGGTAGCTAAAGATAATACAATGCAACTATTAGCGCTGGATGATGTTGCCATCATGACAGAAAGCGGTGAACGTAGAGATAGTATTAGAAATGATATTTCAACAGATGGAAATATTCGCGATGGCCAATTTACGCTCTATTTGCAAAGTAATTATTTCGATGATCCCGCGTCATTGACGGTTATGATTGGGGCCGTTCAAGCTGTGCCGAAGGGTGAGGATTTTATCGAATTTGATTTTGGCACAAAAGAAATACTCACGAAGCCTACTTATTTTAAGGGGGACATTTCAATAGAACAGCAAAGTGTAGCAGTTAAGATGAATAAAAATAATGAAGGCAAACTATTAATGCTCTCTGACGCCATAAAAGAAGATGGCACGCCATTAGAATTCAACAGTTTGACCATTTCACGAGACGAGCAGTATGTAGTAGAGACATCACAATTTGAAGAATATAATGGGAAAGCTAAGCTATATTTGAACTATTATCCTAATCCGATTGGGGAAAATATTGAAGTAAACATTCCATTACAATAAAATGCAACAGCTATTCAAAAAGACGAATCTTTTTGAATAGCTGTTTTGCTCTTTTGACTGCAAGGGTTGGGGGCTTCTTTTCTAAACAGCTTGATAGATGATAAATTAAATAGGCACTTAATTTAGTTATAATAGGGGTAACGATATCTTTAAATTTGAAGCGGTTATATTTTCTTGATTTAGTTACATAGCTAGCTCTTTTTTCTTTTTGAACTTATAGTGTAGGTAGTTATAGAAATTTAAGGTAAACTTACTTTAAACGGAGGTGGAAAATGGACTCTTTAGAATTAAACAAATCAAAATATACGGTCTCTAATATCAAAGACATTTTGCAGAATAAGCTTATTCTTGCAAAACCGTTGACTAAAGATGACATCAAAGAATTAAACCTAGTCAATCCCCCTGTATACAATAAAGAAAAGTATCTTATTCAGGAACAGTGGTTATACAGCATGAATATTGGGGAATGGGAGGATGTAGAGATTATTATCCAAGGAAATAATGAAAATCCTGAGGTGAGAATAATCGAACTAGCAGAAAGAATTTTCGATGAACTCCATTTACATATAAGCTGCGCATTGGCGTATTTACATAAGTTTTTTCCTAATCAAGAAATAAACAGTTATTATTTATCCACAATAAGCTTTGGAAATATGGCTAACTTTGATAGTTATATCTTTTCAGGCTTTAGTTTAGCTTTTATTTATGAGGGTCACTTTGAGTTTCAGTATAAAGTGAAATTTAAAGAAAATGGTTGGCCTTTTGGTTTTGAGGGTGGACCACTTTAATTCAAGGGGGAAGAAATAGTTATCCCATGACAAAATCGTTTTGAAAAGAGGGAGTTGAATGGAAGGTTTTTTCTTCATACTGATAGGCTTTTTAATTGTTGTTGCAAATGTGATTGGGTTTGTATTCTACAAAAAAAAGAAAAATCTATATAATGCTGCTTTTATCATTTTACTACTGGCAGGTGTATTTGGTGGACTAGGAAGTGTATTAGCACTAATTATTATTCGTGATCCCTTTGCATTATTCTATGGATTGAACATTGCCTATTATTTACTCATTAATAGTTTGATTGTATTTATTCTGGCGATTTTAGTTACGATCATTAAAAAATATACTAGTAGTAGAACCATATAATTAACTATCGTGGTGCGTGAGCATTGAGTTGTTTATGAACGAATTACTATTAAAAACGTTAGGTGGGACGCTATGCATAACTTGTTAGGAAAGGTTATTCTTATCACAGGTGCAAGCTCAGGTATTGGATTTGCCACGGCTGAGCTAGTGGCAAAACACGGGGCTAAAGTAATTATCAATTATCATACAAATGTGGAAGGTGCCAACGAAGCTGTCCAACGAATTCAAGAACAAGGTGGAGACGCCATTGCTATTCAAGCTAATATTGTGAATAAAGAAGATGTGAACGCAATGATTGAGCAGGCTATTTCTACATTCGGCACAATTGATGTTTTAGTGAATAACGCTGGAGGCGGCATCCGTCAAAGTACTTTTATGGAGATGAGTGAAGAGCTATGGGAAGAAACATTCAAGCTAAATGTCAATAGTGTGCTCTTATGCTCTCAAGCTGTATTAAGATATATGATTCCGAAGAAATGCGGAAAAATTATTAATGTCTCTTCTGCAGCTGCACGTATTGGTGGGGCAGGGGAAAGTATTCATTACGCATCTGCTAAGGGAGCTATCAATACAATGACGATTGGTATGTCCAGAGAATTAATTGAATATGGAATTATCGTGAACGGGGTAGCGCCTGGAATGGTAGAGACACCCTTTCACGATAAATTTGCTCCTGGCGACAATCGGCTTGAACGAATGGCTTCCGCTGTACCAATTAAACGAGCTGCAGCGCCTAAAGAGATAGCAGAAGTAATTGCCTTCCTTTCTTCTGATGCCTCAAATTACATCCTTGGAGAAATTATACATGTGAGTGGCGGTAGATAAATAAAAAAATAGGCAAATTATTATTGCTTTCGTCTATTATACTAACAGTCGTAAATTGTGGATTCTAAACAAGCTCCACCTTAGATGTCCTTAAATTTTGGGGCAAAAAAGGTAGGACTTGTTTCGTTTATTTTATTAAATCCGACACTACTTGAGCAATTAAGAATAAAAAAATGATTGGTAAAATAATTTGAATCCATTTTGTTTGGATATACGGAATGATCTTTAAACCTAAGAAAGAGCCAGCAATAGAGCCAAGTGACACAGGGATAGCAATTCCCCAATTAACAATGCCAGTAAAGTAATAAAAGAGAAAAGCACCTGTACAGCTTGATAACGAGAGCATTCTCGTTAACTCGACTGCTTTTAAATAATGGTATTGTTTTTTCAAGAAATAGGTTATATTCATTAGAGCTGAGCCTGGTCCAAAACCACCGTCATATATGGAAATTGCAAATGGAATCAGCTTGTTCAAGGGTTGTTCCTCTGTTTCTTTTACATCTTTGACAATCCATTTATTACTGCAAAGGACAATCAGAAATGCAAAAATTAAGCTTATACAAGCGACGACATTCATGATTTGTTCCGATAAGAGGATTGCGAATAATGCCCCAAATACTCCACCTAAACTAGCAACAAACATGAAAGAAAAATACTTTTTTACAGATAAATGTCCTTTTATGACAAATGAAACAACATTTGATAGGGCTGATAAGCCTGTCGCAAATTTATTAACAGCAACAGTTGTATGAATTGGAATGCCGACGAGCAACAATGAAGGCATCAAAATAAAGCCTGCTGCACCAAAAAGAACGCCTATTATGGCTGCGAGTAAACCAATTGTAAATAAAATAACTCCTTTTACTGTTAACCATTCCTGTAGTAAAATTTCCATTCAATCACCTCAATACTTAAATTACTGGTAAACTATACATAAAACAAATATATAATTATTGCTTATTCATAAATATTATTTATGAATAGAAAGGTTGGAATGGAATGAATTTACATGCATTGAGGATCTTTACGAATGTAGCCAAGCTTGGAGGAATTACTGCAGCGGCGAATAGTATGCTACTAAGTCAACCTGCTGTGACCATACAAATTCGAAAATTAGAGAATGAAATAGGGGCAAAATTGATTGAAGGTAAAGGGCGTGGAATTCAATTAACGCCAGAGGGGAAGTTTTTATACGAGCAAGGCATGCGTTTATTTTACTTAGAAGCACAAATCGATGAGAAGCTTGGTAAGTTTTTAGCAAAGGAAGACAAAATACATATTGCGTCCTCTTACATCCCTATTAATTATATACTTCCGCCTATCATAGCTAAATACAAGCTTGCGCATCCTCAAATTGAATTTTTTGTATCGTTAGGCAATGTTCAATCTGTGGAGGAGCAAGTTCTGAATTATGAAGTAGATTTTGGCTTTGTCGTTCAAAGTAAAATTGGTCATGAAGATTTACAATTTGAAAAGGTATTGGATATCCCTTTTTGGTTTATAGTCCATCCTTCACATCCTCTAGCAAATCAAACGGTCTCCATCTATGAATTATCGAACGAGGACTTTATTTATCGGGAACGTGGTAGCTCGACACTCGATTTATTGGAGTCCATTTTTTACACCTTTAATGCGCCATTACCTAAGTTAGGGCTTCAAATGCAGGGCTTACATGAATCCATAAAAGTAGTGGAAGCGGGGTACGGCATGACTTTAGCTCCGTCCTATAGTGTGGCTGAAAGTATAATAAACGGGAAACTTGCTCAAGTGTATGTTGAGCAGGCAGCTATTCAGCAAAGTTTATTTATTTGTTCTCGAAAAACCGATCTCATGGAGCAACCATTTTTGCAATACTTAAAAACGCATTTAAATGCATTAAACTAACCACTTTATTTGGCATAAATAAGACTTCTCTAAATTTAAGTGAAGAATTTAGAGAAGTTTATTTTATGATGATAATTAACACGGAAAATTCAGAAAAATAGTATTATAAAAGTATTTTTCCTTCTATTGAAACAACTGCTGCTCCTGCTACTTCAATAACAGCATTCTCCCCATCAGGAGTGATCGTGACATAAAGAGTCCCAGGTCTATTAATCGTATGTCCTTGCCCAATTACTAATTGATGTTTTTCTTGTGGAGCTAGTATATTTTCTAGATATAAATAACCACCTAATGCACCGTTTGCTGCCCCTGTAACTGGATCTTCATCGATCCCTATATTTGGGCAAAAATCTCTTGTATAAATATCAAATTCCCCATTTGTGTCAAAGGTAAAGAGGTGAGTGGTTGATATGTTAAAATGATTGTTCATCTTTTTAAGCTCATTTAATTTAGGTTCTGCTTGATCAATTGCTTGACGTGTTTTAACGGGAACCATAAGATGTGGGACCCCTGTGTTCGCTATTTTTATCGGGTATCGATCATCAATGTCCGTTTCCTCTAAACCCACAAGGTCCGCAACGACTTCAGGGCTAATGTCTATACTTTTTATATGGGGACGTACTTGAGTCATGGACACGCTCTTTAAGTGATTGTTTTCCGTAATCCATTTTACAGGAATTAGTCCAATGTTTGATTCAAAGATTATTTTCTCGTCCTTATCAATCCAATTGTACTTATTAGCCATTAACCATGCTGTACCTAACGTAGCGTGACCGCAAAAGTCAACTTCTTTTGTAGGAGTAAAATATTTTATTTGATAATCTGCATTTACATTTGTTGATGGTAAAAGAAAGGCCGTTTCCGAAAGGTTTAATTCATTGGCTATGTTTAGCATTTCCTCATCTGTTAAATTTTCTGCATGAGGTATAACGCCAGCTGGATTTCCTCCAAACGTTTCTGTGGTGAATGCATCAACATAAAAAAACTCTACCACTTTTTTCATTGCTATCTCCTCCTTCATTCTAAGATTATTGTAGTATGATAGAATTGATAAGTAAAATTCATGTTTTTAATCTTAAACATGAGGAAGTCGAATGGAAAGTTAAATCTTATACGGAGGTTAGCTTGTGAACCTTTTGCAAATAGAAATATTCGTCAAAGTAGTCGATATTGGAAATTTCACAAAAGCAGGTGAAATATTGGCGATGACACAATCGGGCATAAGCCATAATATCGCTTCATTAGAGTCAGAACTCGGTATTAAACTTTTGAATAGAGGAAGAAATGGCATCTCGTTAACAGATAGTGGAGAACGTATCATCAACAATATGAGAAATATCTTATCCGAAGCAGAAAGCATAAAACAAGAAGCCGCTTCTATTTTAGGAATACAAAACGGAAAAATAAATATTGGCAGCTTTTCAAGTTTTGCTTCAAAAGTGTTGCCAACGATCATATCACGGTTTAAAGGAGAGTTTAAGGGAATTGAAATAAACTTTTATGAGGGGAGCTATGACCAAATTACACGTTGGGTAGAAGAGGGAAAAGTGGATATAGGTTTTACATCTTTAAGTAACCCCATGGATCATTTGGAGGCTACCACCATAGTAAGAGATAGATTAGTAGCAATCGTACCGATTCATCATCATCTTGCCATAAATGAACAAGTAAAGGCGGAAGAACTTCAAGGGGAGGCTTTTATTATGCCTCAGCTAGGATGTGAAGTGAGTGTTAAGAAGTTTTTACAGGAACAAGAGGTATCCCCAAACATAGAGTTTAATGTGGAAGAAAATCAAACAATCATTGCAATGGTACGTGAAGGATTAGGCATTACAATCATACCAGAACTAGCTTTACCCTATAATTTAGCAGGTACCATTGTAAAACCTCTCTTACCCGAACCTTTCCGAGAAATAAGCATTATTACTCGCTCAAAGAAGCAACCCCTTCCCGCTGTCAAAGAGTTTATAAAAACAACCATGGATTGTATTAAAGAATTACAGCTATAAGAATTCTGTGTCCATTGCGATTGTTCATCGTCATTGTGCTTTTTTGTAGAAGAATTAACCGTAGCCACATAAGAGCATGTTTTGGTTCATTTTTTCAAAACATGCTCAAATCAAGGTGATGATATTTAGTAAAGAACACGCCATAAATAGAAGGTAGCGTAGGATTCCCAGTTTTTCCATGGTATCGAGAGCGCTAAAATTTCCTCTTTCGTAGGCTTTTGGTTCATATTACGTAATGTTTTTATTGAATTAATCAGACCTACATCATCGATTGGAAAAGCTGTCTGAAACCGTAGGCAGCGCATTAGCACGTAATTGGCTGTCCAAGGTCCGATTCCTCGTATTTTGATTAAGCTTTTTTCTGCCTCTTTAAAATTCATTTTCATTAATTGTTCCTTCGATAATTCTCCGCATGCCATTAATCTTGCAATGCCAATGATATATTCACTTTTTTTAACCGTCATTTTAATAGCTGCTAGGTCAGTAGGTTCTAACTGTGCAATTCGTTCGTAGGGAGGGAATACCCAATACTTTTTACCATTCCATTCGATAGAATCGCCAAAGCTTTCTACAAATTGTCTCTTTAAAGAGTAGGCAAAGGCAAGGTTGATTTGTTGCCCTAAAACGCCCCAGCATAACGCTTCAAATAAATCGGGAATGCCGATAACTCGTAATCCATAGAATTTTTGGGCAGGTATTTGAAGTAATGGATCTGTATTTGCCATTTCATAAAATGGCGTTAAATCGTTATCAAGATCAAACCATTCAAGTATATATGTTGCAATTTTTTCCCGCTCCCTCTTTTCAATAGGCCTAGAACCATTTAGGAATTGAACAACCATTTGTTGATTATCGATTACGCTTATCTGTACTAAAGACTGCATTTCTCCAATGGCTATCACTTTTGTGATAATATTGTTCTCTATTTCATACAGGCATTCATTTTTTTCTCTTGTTAAATAGCCTAGATTTGCATTCATATCAAAATTTGCTGGTAAGGTAATGATCATCACATCGTCAACGTCATGCCATATCACTTTTTCATTCTCCTTTTCAACATACACAGTTTGTTAGTTTACTTTATCATAAAAGTAGCTTTACTCATTTTGTTATCTTGCTATTCCATTCTAAACGCCTTATTTTTTTCTATTGATGAGGTTATAGTGTTAGTTATTAAGAAGGCTAAGGAGGGAATAAAAATGGTCCAAGATATTCAAACACGTGTTGGCAGCTTGGAGTGGGATTCCATTCAACAGGAACTAGATAAACAAGGATTTGCAAAGCTTCCAGTAATTTTAACAAAAGAGGAATGTGAATTCTTAATAGGGTTGTATAGTACAGAAGAGCCATATAGAACGACCATTAATATGACGAGGTATCGCTTTGGGGAGGGGGAATACAAATATTTTTCCTATCCATTGCCTGAAATCATCCAAAGTTTAAGAGAGTCCTTTTATCAAGAATTGGCCAAAACAGCTAATCGATGGTTAGGTTATTTAAAGAAAACAGCGCAGTTTCCAGCTCAGCTTCAAGATTTTTTGAACACTTGTAAAGAATATGAACAAACTAGACCGACACCGTTACTCTTAAAGTATGAAACAGGTGGCTTTAATTGTTTGCATCAAGATTTATATGGCGATGTGTTTTTCCCGTTTCAAGTAGTATTTGTATTAAATCAACGCGAACAAGACTTTTTTGGTGGAGAATCACTCCTAGTGGAACAAATTCCACGTGCTCAGAGTAGGGGACATGTCATTACGTTAGACCAAGGCAGTGCGCTCATCTTTCCTACAAACCATAGACCTGTTCTAGGGAAAAGGGGATATTATAAACATACGGTTCGTCATGGAGTAAGTACGATTACTGCTGGAGAACGATACGGTCTTGGCATTATTTTTCACGATTCTAAATAAAAAAACTTCAATATCTTGCTATTCCATATCTAGAATTGTACATTGTGAATTTTTAGGGAGTATATTGTAAGGAGAGGTGAGATAAATGCTGGATCCTATGAATGATGAAAATGATATTTTGAATAATGTAGAAATGATGACAGATGAAAAATGGCAAGCCATTATCACGAATGATACAGCGTACAACAATCAATTTTTTTATGCTGTCAAGTCAACAGGGATATTCTGTAAGCCATCCTGTAAGTCTCGCGTTCCGAAAAAAGAGAATGTATGTATTTTTGCAACAGCAGAACAAGCACTCCACGCAAATTTTCGCCCTTGTAAACGTTGCAAGCCTACTAATGAAAATTTACCTGATAGCGAGTGGGTTGATATTATCACAGCATACATTGATCAAAATTTCGCTGAAAAATTAACGCTCGAATCATTAGCAATGATTTGTCATGGGAGCCCCTATCATATGCATCGAACATTTAAAAAGATAAAAGGCTTGACGCCGATTGAGTATATACAACAAGTTCGCGTACACGAGGCTAAAAAGTATTTGATTGAGACGAATAAAGCAATAGGCGATATTGCCCTATGTGTGGGTATGGCGAATGCGCCCTATTTTATTACTTTATTTAAAAAGAAAACAGGTCAGACCCCAGCGCAATTTCGTCAAATGAGAAAAATGGAGGAAATGAATGATGGAAATAAAAAATAAACCAACCCTTTTTTGGTCTTTACTCAAGTTTGAGGATTGGCATTTTTATATTGCTGCTACCTCCAAGGGCCTTGTGTTTGTTGGTTCACAGAACAAACCAATCGAGGAAATGTTTGAATGGGCGAAGAAACGCTTTCCAGGAAGTCCTTTTGTTGAAGATGGGGAAAAGCTTGAACCCTATGTCAATGAAATCATTCAGTATCTAGCAGGAAAGAGGCAAACCTTTACTATCCCATTTGAGTACGTAGGTACGCCATTTCAGCTAGCAGTCTGGCAAGCACTTTGTGAAATTCCTTATGGGCAGACGAAATCCTATTCAGACATTGCCCATGCTATCAATAAACCAGCAGCTGTTCGTGCTGTTGGAGCGGCTATTGGGGCTAATCCAGTGTTGCTCACTGTACCGTGCCATCGTGTAACAGGAAAGAATGGCTCTTTAACAGGCTATCGGGGCGGATTAGCAATGAAGAAATTGCTCTTGGAACTTGAAAAGCGAGGTTCATCTAGCAATGCGTAATACTTGCTTTACATGGAATGGAGGTTTCGTATGAAAAGCGAATTATTCTATAAGCATCCAAAAACCATTTTGAATAAGGGAACTGGCTTTCTTTCTGGCTATACGCATTCGCTCAATCCTTACACAGGCTGTTCATTTGGATGTTCTTATTGCTATGTACGTCAAATGCCTGTATCTCTTTTTCGAGAAGGGGAATGGGGTAGTTGGGTCGATGTTAAAAACGGTGCGGCGAATGTATTAAAAAAGGAGCTTCATCGTGCTAAAGCCAAAGGGCCTGTAACCATTTTTATGTCCTCAAGTACAGACCCGTATCAGCCAATAGAGCATAAGGAAAAAGTGACGCGATCTTTACTAGAGGTTATGCTAGAGGATCCCCCTGATTTCTTATTTGTACAGACAAGAAGTCCACTTGTCAGTCGAGATATTGATTTGCTGCGACAATTTAAAGAAAAAGTGCGGGTAAGTATGACAATTGAGACAGATTCGGAAACGATACGTAAACATTTTACGCCAATGGCACCTCCAATCCAAGCGCGTTTTAAGACATTGGAAAAATTAGCAGCTGCGGACATACCGACCCAAGTTGCTATCGCGCCCATTTTACCAAGTGGAGAATATTTTCCTTTGAAATTGAAGCAACTCGTCGATCGGATATGTATAGATGACTACTTCATGGGAGATGGCAGTGGTGGAAAACGCACAAGAAAACTTGAGATTGAGAAAAAATATGACCAACTTGGTTTAGAAGAATGGTATGGACCAGATGTAATAAAAAAAGTATACAACCGATTTATTGAAATCTTTCCAGAAAATCATGTTTATATAAGTCAGGCTGGGTTTGAGCCGTAAAATGCTGTAATAGATGGATTATAAAAATAGCCCCAATACCCATCTTTGCTGAAGTGAGTATTAGGGTTTCTTCACATGATAGTATGATTAACGTTTGTTTTCATTTTGAATTTGACTGAAATCTACTTCTTCAGCAAACTCTTCTCTGTTTTTACGCTCATTGTTAGCATTTTGATTTTGATTCTGCTGTTTTTTGTTGTCTTGCGTTTTATTATTTTTATGTTTATTATTGCCCATTTTCATCTCACCTCCACCATTAGTGTGAGTGGAAGATGTTTTTTTATCCGTAGAACGGACATTTAATTCTTCAAGTAATGTGCTTTACTTTATTAAGGAGTATAGTATGAATGAAAATTATCCAAATTTAATTCTACGGTTCAAACTAGGGTAGGAAGTAATTGATAATGATAGCAGGTGGTTTATAAAAGGCTATCACGCTGTTTGAATCACGATATTGACAAGACGAGAAAATAATTATTGTAGTCGATTAAAAATTGAAGCATACAGGAATGTCTTATATTTTTCCAGAAGATGTGAGGAAATACAAACTACATAGGCTTAGTCTTGAATGTAAAATATTTGATTTAAAGTATATTGCATTGTTAAAGGTCGTATGCATTCAGGATTTAGGAATCCAACCAAGTATTTTTCATAAGATCTATTTTTTAAATATCAACAGGAAAACTATTTTTTACATTATGCTTAAGGAGGCATCGTAGTGAACCAACACAAAATAATTATTACGCAATATACCCCCCAATACGCTGAACAAACAGTTGCTATGTGGCGAGATAGTAAGGAGCAGGCGATTGGTCAAAAAGAAATTCATACCTTTGAAAGTCATGTATATTTCTTAAATCATCTATTAGCTGAGCAGTTTCACATCGATTTAGCGTTAATGGATGAAAAAGTAGTTGGCATGATTGCCTATAACGAAGAAGAAATAAGCCAACTATATATTCATATTGACTATCAAGGGATGGGCATAGGTCATACATTACTAGATAAAGTAAAAGCACAATCAAATGGGCGATTAACTTTATACACATTTGAGGTTAATGAAAATGCCCAACGATTTTATGAAAAACATGGATTTAAAATTATAGGGAGAGGACATGAAAATGAAGAGAATTTAGCTGATATTCAATATGAATGGCTAGCCAAATAAAAAATTTCACTAACGAGCTACTAAAAGCGTTGTACATTTTGTATATACGCTTTTTTGTTTTTGATAAGATCTAAAAATGATGAAGAGGCAAACAATCTCCGATCACTCGAATGAGTAGTAGTCGAGCTGAGCTTAGTTGCTTTTTATGATCTCAGTATCATCTGGTATAATAGAAAATAGATTTTTTTAGAACGGAGTAATTGATATGAATGGAGCGCAAAAAGCATTTTTTGAAGAAAAGGAGCGTTCACTTGGCGTTTATCTAAATGATGTGCAGAAGCAGGCTGTATTGCAGACGAATGGACCGCTGCTACTATTGGCATCTCCTGGTTCAGGAAAAACGACGACGATTATTATGCGTATTGGCTATATGATCGAGGCGCTTGGTGTCAAGCCTGCTCGCATAAAGGCTGTTACGTTTAGTAAGGCATCTGCAAATGATATGAAGGCACGTTTTGCAAAGTTTTTTCCGCATTTGCCACCAGTTGATTTTTCGACGATTCATAGTTTAGCATTTCAAGTTGTGCGGCAGACACTTGAACGTCAGGGCATTTCGTACGGGATTATCGAAGAAGCGGACGGGCCTGGTGTAATGTCAAAAAAACGAGTGCTTCGTGAGATTTTTGAACAATTAAATGGCTCCAAAATTACGGAAGATCAGTTAGACGAGCTACTGACGTACATAACGTTCATCAAAAATAAAATGCTGCCAGAACAGGAATGGGCAATTGCAGAAGTAAAGGTGCCAAGAAAAGTCGAGATTTTACAGCATTATGAGGAATATAAGCGCACAGCTAGTGACCGATTGCTCATTGATTTTGACGATATGCTGTTAATGGCGAATGATATTTTTACGAAAAATCGAGAGGTGTTGGCGCAATTTCAACGTCGATACGATTTTTATTTAACGGATGAAAGTCAGGATACATCGCCTGTTCAACATGCGATCATCGAGAAGCTTGTCGCTGTCCATCAAAATTTATGCGTCGTTGCCGATGAGGATCAGGCCATTTATAGCTGGCGCGGTGCAGAGCCAGATTATTTGTTGAATTTCCAAAAGATTTATCCAGAGGCACGTGTTTTACTAATGACACAAAATTATCGTTCATCTGCCTCGATTGTAGAGCCAGCCAATCTTTTCATTCAGCGAAATAAAAAACGATATAACAAACAAATGTTTACGCAAAATCCTGCAGCAGAGCCAATCTCGTTTAAAATCCTAGAGAATTACAGCTTACAGGCCAAATATGTAGTGAATCAGTTAAAAAGCTTGTCTAAGCGTGGCTCAACGGCTGTTTTATATCGAAATAATACGTCTGCCATTCCTCTTATGGACGCATTAGACAGAGCGGGCTTGCCTTTCTATATGAAAGATTCCACCATTCGCTTTTTTACGCATTGGGTTGTGGAGGATATAATGAACTTCATGCGTCTAGCGTACAATACAAAAAATATCTCGATATTTGAAAAAGTTTACAGAAAAATGAATGCTTATATTACACCAACGCAATTAAAGGCACTGCAGAAAGTACCGGAGGATGGCTGTGTATTCTCACTATTGCTAGAGCATGTGGAATTAAAGGATTATCAGCCTGAATATATTAAGCGAATTCGCCAAACGTATGATAGCATTCAATTTGATCAAACAACACCAACAGCCATGCTAGAGCATATCCGTTATGACTTTGGTTATGAGCGTGCCTTAAAGAAAATGAGCGAGGACCTCGGTTTTAATTATGAAAATTTACTAGATATTGTGGATGTACTTGGACTAATTGCTCGCCATACGTCGACGATGACTGAATTTGCGGGTCGTTTGAAGTACCTTGAAAATTTAGCACGTACATCTCATCTGAAAAATGAAATGAATGCCATTACATTAACAACCTTACACAGTTCAAAGGGCTTGGAATTTGACCGTGTGTATTTGATTGACTTAATTGATGGGATTTTACCTAGTGAGACGGAAGAAGCAATAGAGGAAGAAACAAGGCTCTTTTATGTAGGGATCACTCGTGCAATTCGCCATTTGGAATTAATTTCGTACAGCAAGCGCTTTAAAGCAAGTGTGGTGCCATCAATATTTATGAAGGCGTTAAAGCAAATCGTTTCTCCTCAGGAATTACCAAAGAAAGCGTCGAAAAGTCCGAGGAAAGCATTGAAGCAATACCGTAATGATCAGACAATTACAACGGAGTCAGCGTTAATCGTTGGCTCAAAGGTGAAGCATGTGATGTTTGGAGAGGGAAAAATTTTGGAGGTCACAAGTAGCACGATCAAATTGTCATTTGATGCAGGGATAAAGCAGTTTATGACAGATACATGTTTACAGCAAGGCTATTTAGAAGCGGTGGAAGATTAATGCAGCGTATTCGAGATTTTTTCGAATACGCTTTTTATAGTGTGCAAAATAATAGCTAAACTTCTTATTTTCTCTTTCTATAGGATAAATATTCTATAAATCTATTTGCTGCAAGTGACAGCGATTTTTGCTCTCTCATCGCAATCCCAATAGTTCGAAAAGCAGGGATCTCAAGCTCTTTCGCGATAATTTGGTACGGAATGCGTTCTAAAATCAGTTCAGGTAATATACTGATTCCTAACCCGTTTTCCACCATTGACATAATGGCATAGTCGTCCCATGTTGTAAAAGAAATGTGCGGCGAGATATTGTGCTTCTCAAAAATTTCGGAGATTTCAGCTTTTGCGCCTTTTTCTAAAAGCATGAATGGACTGCTCAATAGTTCACTTAGAGGAAATTTATCGCAATCAGCAAGAGGATGATCCTGATGAATAACTACCAACAATCGGTCTTGCTCTACAAAGATTGTTTCCATTTTAGCTTTTGTTGGTAGTCGCAAAAATCCAAAGTCGACCCTACCTTCGATAATCCAGCTTTCGATTTCGGTGTAATCTCCTAAGAGTAACTCGAAATCAATCCCTGGATAATCCTGCTTAAAGAATTTGATCATATAAGGTAGCCAATGTGTTGCTACACTAGAAAATGTACCAATTCGGATGATTCCTGATTGGATATCATGTAAGTCTTCGATCTGCATCATTAACATTTCATGCTCATTACATATACGTTGTAATTGGGGCAGTAACTTTAAGCCATCGGATGTTAAACTGATTCCAGCACGACCTCGTTCAAAAAGGGAAATTCCCCATTCTGATTCTAAATCGTTGATCATACGGCTGATACCAGACTGTGTATAGTTTAATGCATCGGCAGCACTTGTAAAGCTCCCATATTCTACTGCTTTGACAAAGGCCATATATTTTTGGATATTCATTGCGCTATCCCCCTTGCATGCTATTTTGTTATGTGTAGCATGACAAACATTCAATTTTGTAATACATATAAGTATGCTATGCTATTCCCATTACAAAAGCAAGTTGAAAGGGAGTGGAAGGAAAGGACGGAAAAAACACCTAATAGCTCCTATTAAATTGCGGTAGGTTAGGGGAATAGACCATGAAATCTAAATTTCAATTTATCGTATCAATGATTATTTTTGGCACAATCGGTTTAGTTGTGCGTTACATTGATTTAGCGGCGAGTGAAAGAGCTTTACTAAGTAGTTTACTAGGATGCTTATTTTTATTCTTCATCTTCTCCATAATGAAGAAAAAAATATCCTGGAATTTAGTGAAATCGAATGCTTTATTTTTGTTTCTCTCAGGCGTTGCATTGGGAGGAAACTGGATTTTTCTCTATCAATCCTACGACCACACATCACTTGCCAATGCCACACTAGGATATTACTTTGCACCCGTATTTGTAATGATTCTTTCACCTTTTGTACTTAAGGAACAATTATCCATAAAGAAAATAATATGCATTGTCATAGCAATTATCGGTATGATAATGATTGTAGGAGAAGGGGTGAGTGCAACGGCATCAGATGATTTCCTTGGACTTATCTTTGGATTGAGTGCAGCTGCGTTTTATGCGGCATTGTTACTTTTAAACAAATTTATTAAAGAGATGGACAAGCTTGAGCTAACCATTATTCAACTTGGAACAACTGCATTATTACTGCTGCCGTATGTTTTTTTGACAGAAGGCTTTGGGATTTTTGGATTAGCAAGCGCATCTATTCCTTTTATTTTAATTTTAGGTATCGTTAATACAGGAATTGGATTTTGGTTGTTTTTCTTGGGAATGGAAAAATTGAAAGGGCAGAGTATTGCGATGCTAAGTTATGTCGATCCTTTTGTAGCAATATTGATTTCTGCAATGATATTGCAAGAGCAAATGACCCTAGTGCAAATGATCGGAGGGGTATTTTTATTAGGTTCTACATTTGTTAGCGAAATTCGATCTTTTAACTTTTCAAAACAACTCATGAAAAAACAAATAGAGTAACAATTTATCACGGGAGACTTAAATCGATAGTACATGGTATTTAACATTTATAGGGCTGATCCATTACGAAGACAACAATCAGCCAATTCAAGTTGGCTAATTGTTGTTTTTTAAACTCTTGATAAGATGCTTGAGCTTCTTGATGAGTTTCTCCAAAACGTTAACTGCTAGTGCAGCTATGCCCTTAATGATTAGCTAAGAGAGTTTAAGAACTTCAATATATCTATACATACCCTTTAACATAACAGATTCATCTCGTATAATTCTGAGCCTTTGATCATTTTGTTTAAACAACTCCTCAAAACTTCGACCAATATCTGTTCCTAACATACTTATAAATGGCCTTACCAATTTTTTTGTTAGCGTTAGTTTTTGATTTTTAGGAGCAAATTTATCAAAGATAAGAATTCTACCATCCTTCTTTAAAACTCTTATCATCTCTTCAAAGCATTTATTTTCATTAGGAACCACAGAAAGTATTAAACTAGCTACAATATAGTCAAATGATTCATCTGCAAAAGACATTTTTTGAGCATCCATTTCTAAAAAATTGATAGAAGCGTGCTCGAATTTATGTTTTGCTTTGGCTAGCATATCAGGAGAATAATCAATGGCAGTTATATCATAATCAACATAGTTGATTAATTCTAAATCAGCCCCAGTACCAATACCTACATAGAGGATTTTTTGTTTACGCTGAAAAGGCACTTCTTGAAAAATCCTCTTTCTAGTCTTTAAAAAAGTACCTGTATTAAAAAATTTATCGTAAAAGGAAGAGCCAATTTTATAGATAATTTTGTTCCACGTATTATTCAATGCTACATCCAGCCTTTCTACAGAGCGTATGAACTTCTAAAATCCTGTGTCCTCTCCGAAAATAGGAGTGACCCACGCAATAATCTTTGTCATCATGTCAAAATATAATAAAATCCCATTAAAATCAATAATCATAAATGGCTTCTTTTTGGAAGAAACGTAATTTGCGCCAGCTTAAGAAAGGAAATTGAAAAACTAAGTACATTAATAAGTATGTATAATAAGCCTTTATCAGGATTTGTTAGCCCTAAAGCCATTATTACAAGTATCCAGCCAGTTGCGAAACCTGTCCCAAACTTAAACTAATATTCCTTTTCAGACAGTAAAAAATCTAACTTGAGGATGCCTACGTTTATTAGCTGAAGAGAGACCCATATTTTTTAAAATTTTTGACAGACATATTAGGTAGTGCTAGTATGTTTGACACACATATTAGTGATATCGAATATGATCATATCAAAACATATTAGCTAAGTCTAATATGAATTGGAGGAGATTTTGTGACAGAAAAAAATATTGACTTAAAAATTAAACTAATTCATGGATTTTCAAACAAGGTAAGACTTCAAATATTAGAGTGTATCAAAGAGAAAGAGAAGACAGTATCTCAAATCGTCGAGGAATTAAAGGGGAATCAGTCAAATATCTCTCAACACTTAGCCTGTTTAAAAGGGTGTGGCATTATTGTTGGTCGTAATGAAGGAAAATATTGCTACTATAGTTTGAGAAATGAGCGTATTCGCGAACTTCTTGAAATGTTTGATACGGTTTTAGAAGATGTTCATTCTGATGTCGCGTGCTGTGCAAACCATGTAGATTAAAGATATATATAAATAAAAGCAGATTCCATAATTTATAGGGAAGGATGCAGGAGATTTGAAATTATGAGGAAATGGGTGTTCCGTAACTATATGAATGAGCTAATACAGAAAAAATCAAAGATAGAGGAACATCTTTACTAATACGGTTAGTGGTCGTAAAGGTTTAATTAAGGTTAGTCCAAAGTAGAAAACTACCTGATCTGAATAGAAATTATAAAAGGGTTACTGAGATAATGTAACCCTTATTGAGGGAGGTCGTGACGGTCAACCAGCGCCACAACCGTATAAGTGCGTGCGATACACTCAATATAAATTTGTGCAAATAAAGGCTAATTATACATAAAAAAAAGCAGCGTCGTCACACGCTACAGTAATTTAATAAACATGTTAGGTGATTCATAAAAGAGTTTAACAAAGATTATGAATGGAACCATGCTATAAAATAAGTTCGATACAGAAGATAACTTGGATCCAAAAGGTTGTGAAGATTATTTTTTCGCCAAACTCATATTCTGACACTTGTATGCTTTTGCTGAATTTTAGTAATCTTTTATTTTTACTTAATATGTGAGCTAATAATAATAAGTGTTATACCCGTAAATAAGCAAACGATTCTTGTCACAGGTATTTTATCTGCTAGTCCAAATAATGCAATTGCTGTTGTTACGATTAAAACTGTTGGACCAACCAAAGCAAGCATTGTATTAATATAAAATGCTTTTTCTAGATTATTTAACTTTAGCATCAACAATCCAGCACTTACTTCAATACTCCCAGACAATACACGTAAAATAACCATAGCAAGAACCGACTTTTCAATAATTGTCATCATCCTATCTTTATAGAAAATTTAATATAATTCCATCATGAATAGAATAATAGATTTTTGTTTTAATGAAATACTAAAATCAATATATGTATGATACGTATTTAATATTCTTGTTAGATTATGCTTTAATCCTTAGACTAGGAATATAATTAAAGATTTTTCCAATGTTTAGAATTAGCCTAATAAATGAGCTGTGTTTCTATAGTTGAAACACGGCTCATTTTTATTTTTAATCCCTATTTAGATTAATGCTCAATTCGAAAGCTATCAATAAAATTCTAATTCTTATATCACGCTGCATATGCATATATTCTCCATATTTATAGTCTATACTTTATTTTCAAATGGACTATGAAAGGTTGAGTGAGAATAACCTTGTGTTTTTTGGCGTATTCAACGGTTTGTTGATTTCTATTATCGGTGAATCACTTGGTGCAGTTATTAGCTTTATTTTATATAGAAAAGGAATCAATAAATGGAAAAGACCGTTCGTATTACACCCTAAACTTTTAAAATTAAAGGAGTTGGAAGGGTCTGATGCATTTTGGATAATTGTCAGTTTAAGGATTTTACCTTTTATGTCATCAGGTCTTGTGACTTTTACTAGTGCATTTTCTAAGGTGTCTTTAGGCACATTTGCGCTTGCTAGTACGATTGGAAAAATACCAGCCTTAATCTTTGAAGCAGGAGCCGTATATGGTTTTATGCAAGTAAATTTAATAGGGAAAATTGTAATAAGTATCTTATTAATGTTAGATAGAGTGGTTAATACTTGTCCTATTTAATTACAAATCCATAATTTCTCCATACTTCTTTGTTATAGTGCCTATGTAAAGAATAAAAGGAGGAAACATAATGAAATCTAAACTTTTGGTTGCTTCATTATTGGTAGGCGCTATTATAATGGGGGGATGTAGTGCGGGTAATTCGGAATCTAATAATCATTCAAATATGGACCATTCTACTATGTCTGGTATGGACCATTCCAATATGAGTGATGAAGAAATGAAAAACATGGAGGGTATGGATAATAAAGATAGTAGCATGGAAAATGGTCATGCGAGTCACAACAATCCATTAGCATTAAATAATTCAACTGGGGAAAATGAGCTTGCGCTTCCACCTATTATTGAACCTAAAAATGGAATTGTTGATATTACTGCTCAAAAAGGAACGACAGAAATCTTTAAGGGAACTAAAACAGAGACATATGGATATAATGGTTCCTTTTTAGGGCCAATCATTCGTATTTATAAAGATCAAACGGTAACGTTTAGAACTAAAAATGATTTATCTGAACCAACAACATTTCACTGGCATGGATTAGAAATCCCCGGAAATGGTGATGGCGGTCCACACCAAGTCTTAGAGCCAGGTGTAACAGAAGATGTAAATTTTACAGTTAATCAAGGAGCATCTACGCTGTGGTTCCATCCACATCCAGAAGGTGCTACAGCAGAGCAAGTATTTAAAGGTTTAGCTGGCTTAATTTATATTGATGATGAAAATTCGCAAAAAATCAATTTACCGAATGAGTATGGTGTGAATGATTTTCCGTTAGTATTCCAAGATAGACAATTTACTGAAGAAAAGCAATTAAATTATCAAGCAGTCCTTAATGAGGATGGTACAATAGGAGATACTTTGTTAATTAATGGTACTTTGAATCCTAAACTTACAGTCGGTAAAGAAAAAATAAGACTTCGATTATTAAACGGTTCTAATGCTCGTAATTATACGTTTAAATTGAATAATGGAGCTACATTCCAACAAATTGCTACTGATGGAGGTTTCTTAAATCAACCAACTGATATGAAAGAAATTACCTTAACACCAGGTGAGCGAGCAGAGGTAATAGTGGATTTTTCAAAGATGGATGACAAAACTGATATAGCATTAATAAATGAAGAAGGAATTACCCTTTTACCATTTAAAATTGAACAAAAAGCTGCAAGTACAAGTAACATTGCACAAAATTTAAATGATTTTGGTGTTACGGAAGAGGAAAAAACCTTACCAGTTACAAAGAAACTTGAACTTTTTGGTATGGGCACAATGGTTTCAATCAATGGTTCACAGTTTGATATGAATCGCATTGATTTCACTCAAAAACAGGGAGATACTGAAATTTGGGAAATTTATAATAAACCTGATATGATGGGTGGCATGACACATCCTTTCCACATACATGGCACTCAATTTAAAATCGTGTCGATTGATGGGAAAGAACCTCCTTTAAATTTAAAAGGGTGGAAGGATACGGTTTCAGTTGAAGCTGGTCAAACAGTTAAATTAGCAGTGAAGTTCAATAATAAGGGCATTTACATGTTCCATTGCCATGTCCTTGAACATGAAGAAAATGGGATGATGGGTCAAGTTGAAGTAAAATAAAAATAGTTTAAAAACCTCCATATATTTGGAGGTTTTTTAGATGTCATTCAAGAGTGGATTTTAAACGACTTCAAACACCAGATAAAGCCATTTCGTGCCATTTAGATGCTTTCTGTTGCTTTAAAGACTTCTAGGATACGACTTTTTTGTAACTTAACAATTAAAAGTGCAAAAAAACTCCTGAAGCAACCCGTCCTAGATTAGAACGGGTTAGCTAAACTGAGATTATAAAATTAGCTATATTATCACTTTATATTACTCCATCTGGTGGTTGTGTCTTTCTCCAGCCATAAAACTGCATGACGTCTTTTGATCATATAATACATTTCAATTACCACCTTTCATGTTTTTTAATTAACAAGATTAATATTGACGAATACGAATATAATCGTCAATTTTTTTTCGGTTCTCTTCAAAGATTTTTTTCACATATTCATCATGAAGTGCTTTCTCAAGAGAGACCTTACGTTTTGTAATAGTTATCGTGAGCGCAAAAAAGTTTAATATCATTTATTATCACCTCCTTAAATTGTCATGAAAAATGAAAAAAACCGTAGAGAGACTCCTCTACGGCGAAAAAAGGCACAAAAATACCGCAGGGGTACACTTCTCCCTGCGGTATGGATATGCTTATTTACAAAAAAACCTTAAGCGATCCATTCAGATGCGGTCGAATGTGTGATTTTCATTTTTAATGAAGTTGTAGCTACCAATGACATAAATTTAACGATAACGATCATTTTATTCGACCTCCTTAAGAATTTTTTGTTTACTTTGTAAGTATATCTAAATTTAAGTTGTTTGTAAACATCTTTTACAAAGCTTTCCTAATTATTGAAGTGTGAGCTGTTATGGATGCTACGATACATGGGGGGAATCCAAATCCAGTAATTTCTACAGGGGTATGGCTACAAAATGAAAAAACGAAACCCATAGTATTTTATCAAAATTGTAGTTCCAGAACTTTAGGAAAGTTTAAGGATTTTACTACAATTTTGATAAATAAAAGAGGTAAACGTTGAAATGGTCGGGTATGTTGGAGGTCTATTTTAAAAACGAAGAAAATAAGACAAAAAATACGTGCCAAAAATAAACTACGATGATGCAACTAACTGTGAACATTAAAAAAGGGACAATACAAGTTGAATGGAATCATGAAGAAAAATAAAGAGGTAAAAGTTACAATAATGAAGACATAACTAAGGAATGTAATTGTTCAATGGAACTGTAGCTATTCACGAATGTCCAGGTTAGTTCGATACATATATAAGTAGGTTAGTTAAAGAAAGAACAAATTAATTTTAAGGTTATTTTTGGAGGAGATAAGCAATGAGGGCACCTTATCAAGTTTTGGTATTTCCTTATACAATCACTGATCATTCTATTGAATATGCAATTTTTAAGAGAAGTGATTATGGATATTGGCAGGGATTAGCTGGTGGTGGAGAAGAGGGTGAGAATCCTATTGAATCTGCTAAACGAGAAGCATTTGAAGAGGCTGGCATTACAAGAGATTATCCATATATTGAATTAGATTCTATTTCTTCACTACCAGTAGAAGATGTAGTGGGGAATTTCCTTTGGGGAGAAAACGTTTATGTATTAAAAGAATTTTCTTTTGGAGTTAAAGTTCCTACAAAAGATATATCTTTATCCAAAGAGCACCTTAACTATAAATGGTTATGTTTTGAAGAGGCAGTAACACTTTTGAAATGGGATAGCAATAAAACGGCGTTATGGGAATTGAACAAAAGATTAGTTAATCAGTTGAACACCAAACAAAGTTTATGAAAAAAAATATTTAAGCTAACGAGTGCTTTGTTTGAAGAACAAGGAATTGCAAAGGCAGCTCATTTTTATTGTATTAACGTAGCATAGTATTGAAGAATTAATTAAATAAAAAACAAGCCTGCTCAAATTAACGCATAAGCTGGCTTGTTTTTTATTTAATTAATAGTGGTTATAAAGATTTCAAATTACTGTGGTTTTACTTCTATTGACTCTAGATAACGATAAAGTGTTGATTTACTTATACCTGTTTCATTCTTAATATCCAATAATGTGTTTCCAGACTGATACATCTCAATTGCCTTTTTTATATTTTCATCTGATTTCTTAGGTCGCCCAATTGATTTTCCTTTTGCTTTTGCTTCAGCCATTCCCAAAGTAGTTGATTGCTTTACGATATCACTTTGAAATGTTAAAAAGAATTGTAAAACTTGCTCTAGTGGCATTTCAAGAATTTGTGTGGACGTAATATTTTCCTCCATAAAATGAATTGTTACTTGATCTCTTTTACAAATTTTTAGTAGGTCTTCTAAATGCCTAGTTGTATCCGCAATGCTAAAGAAACGAAGTACCTGAATGGTATCGTTTTTTTCTATAGTCATGAGTAATTCTTCAAGAACTAATCGCTTTTTCGCACGACCATGATTTTCAGTAAATAGATGGTCACAATTCTTTAAAGCAGCAGTTTGAATTTGCATATCCTCATCATTAAATAAGGGTCGTTGATAACCATAAATCATATAATTTCACTCCATTTTAGTTCCGTAAAGGTTCCTTTTTGGGAAAAGTGTGCTATGATATTCAAAGATTATATTTTAGTAAAGAAGGAGAATATCATGCAAAGTTTAAAGCAACAATGGCTTGGTAATGTGCGTGGTGACATCTTGTCAGGGATTGTCGTTGCCTTAGCACTTATACCAGAAGCAATTGCCTTTTCTATCATTGCTGGTGTCGATCCAATGGTCGGCCTTTATGCGTCATTTTCTATTGCTGTTATTATAGCATTTGTTGGGGGAAGACCGGGAATGATTTCTGCCGCAACAGGAGCAATGGCACTCGTGATTGCAGATTTGGTGGCAGACCATGGGTTACAATATTTATTAGCAGCAACCATTTTAACAGGAATTATTCAAGTTTTATTTGGTGTATTTGGAATTGCTAAGCTCATGCGTTTTATACCAAATTCGGTCATGATTGGCTTTGTTAATGCACTAGCAATCTTAATTTTCATGGCTCAAGTACCACACTTTTTTCGAGAAGGGTATATAACGTATATATTCATCGTGGTCACATTATGTATCGTATACATTTTACCTCGATTCATTAAAGCAATACCTTCACCGTTAATTGCGATTATTATGTTAACGGCTGTAACATTCATTTTTAATTTTGAACTAAAAACGATAGGAGATCTAGGTGCAATTTCACAGAGCTTACCGCATTTTTTCATTCCAGACGTACCATTTAATTTTGAAACGTTAGTAATTATTTTCCCTTACGCACTAGCCTTAGCGCTTGTTGGGTTAATGGAATCACTAATGACCGCACAAATTGTTGATGATATGACGGATACAAAATCCAATAAAAATATTGAGGCACGTGGACAAGGAATTGCAAACATCGTTAACGGTTTCTTTGGTGGTATGGCAGGATGTGCAATGATCGGACAGTCGATGATTAACGTAAAATCAGGTGGTCGAGGACGCCTATCAACACTTGTGGCTGGGATGTTCCTAATGTTCTTAATCCTGGTACTTGGCAACATCGTGGTCGATATTCCAATGCCAGTACTTGTAGGAATTATGATCATGGTAAGCATTGGTACATTTGATTGGGGATCGTTTAAATATATTGTCAAAGCACCTAAAAGTGAGGCATTCGTTATGCTTGCAACCGTAGCTGTAGTTGTCTATACAGATAACTTGGCGATTGGAGTTGTATTGGGCGTAATTTTAAGTTCTTTATTCTTTGTTGCAACGATTTCAAAGGTACGAATACATCAAGATAACGATAAATTTATTGTAGAAGGTCCTTTATTCTTTGCGTCTACTCAAAAATTTGTTCAAACAATTGAAGCAGTTAAGGATGATATCGTTACAATCGACTTAACAAGTAGCCATTTATGGGATGAATCAGCAGTTGGTGCTGTCGTAAAAGTCGTTACGAAATTAGAAGAGCAGGGGAAAACTGTGAAAGTCATTGGCATGAATCCAGCGAGTGAAAAATTATATAACCAATTATTAAATGTAGGTGTATCACATTAAGGGGGATACTTTTTGTATAAACATATTTTATTGGCTGTTGATGGTTCTGAGAATTCAGTGCGTGCCGCAAAAGAGGCAGTCAAAATTGCTTCTGAGAATTCACTGATTGAAATGGTGTATGTGGCAGATTTTGAAAAGGCGAAAACAGAAGTGTTACATGCTGTATCTAGTGAAAGTTTATTATTAGAACGTAAACGAAAGGTAGCACTAGTAGAAGAAGTTTTAAGAGTTGCTGGGAGTAACTTCAAATTAACGATTTTACATGGTACACCTGGTCCTATAATTGTGAAGTATGCAAATGAAAAGCAAGTTGATCTAGTTATCATTGGTAGCAGAGGCTTAAATACTTTACAAGAGATGGTGTTAGGAAGTGTAAGCCATAAAGTTATGAAAAATGTTCATTGCCCAGCTTTAATAGTAAAATAGCATGCTATAGTGATTCATAGAAAATGGGGATATTATGGAAAAATTTAACTTGTGTATGAAAAATTCACGGGTAGCCATCGTAGTTTTATATAAAAGATTGATCATTTATAATAAAGTTTGTTTAAACATCCTGTATCGATATGCAGGATTTTTTTGTTTAACAAACGGGGCAGTTTAGTACAAAAATTTTTAGGATACTATAAGAAATTATCTGCAAATTGAGACTAGGGATGATTAAAATTACTGAAGAATTATTACGTGAATACCTGTTTTAACAAGGAAATCTAGTTGAATGGTGTTTAAAACCTCTAAATCGAAGCAACTATTATTAATTGTTCCAATAATGTGTTGTACTATGATTCTAAGCAAGCTTTGATATCATTAGGAGGCATACAAACGGAAACCAGGGATATAGCCCCAATACATTGCTTGCTGTTATTCAATTATTGGGCAAGTACTGTAATAGAATGCTGAAATTGTGGAGGAAAAAAATGAATAAAACGGAGAGGCAGCTTGCGATCACGCTTGAATTACAGCGAAGCAAAACATTGAGAGCAGAAGATTTAGCTTCTCAATTTGAGACAAGTGTACGTACGATATATAGGGATATTCAAGCACTAAGTGAGGCTGGGGTTCCCATTTTAGGCGCCCCTGGTCAGGGTTATTCCTTAATGGAAGGATATTTTCTACCCCCGGTTAGGTTCACAGCAGAAGAGGCCGTCTCCCTGCTCATGGGAGCTGATTTTATCGAGCAAAGGTTGGATACAGATTATGGTATTAATGCAAGGTCCGCTAAACGCAAAATTGAGGCTACTTTGTCGGAGTCAGTTCGTAACGAGTCAAGGCTTGTTCGGGAAACAATGCGACTGCTTCATATAGGTGAGCAGTCAACTGAAGAGCGGGTAAAAACGTATCTTAATCAAGTTCGCGATGCAATTTTGAAACAGTGCAAAATCAGTTTTATGTATATTAAAAAAATGCCAGGAACAGATGGGAATCGGAAAAATAAACGTGTGGTCTCTCCATATGGATTAACACTTGTCCATGAAAATTGGGTTTTACTAGCATACTGTGATATGAGGCAAGAAATGCGCCATTTTCGCTTGTCCCGGATGTCCGAGCTTTCTGTGTTGGAAGATCAATTTCTTCTACCAAATGATTTTGACCTAAGTAGCTATCGGCCACCTGACAATCGAGATGAAAGAATAATAATGAGGGCAAACCCCGAAATTGCCGACAAAATCATTGAGGCAGTAAATTTTTATATTGAATCTATTGAGGAGCGGAAGGAGGATGTAATCTTTCAATTTCGTGTTCGGTATCCAGAGGAACTATTACAGCATTTACTTGGCTGGGGCGGAGATATCGAGGTGATTGAGCCGAAGTCTTTACGCTTCAAGATTCGGGAAGTAGCGAAAAAAATTCTAGAACACTACTGACATACACCTGTCAGTAGTGTTCTTTTATACTGTGACTATACCAAGATGAAGAGGAGCTGCTTGAAGGATGAAAAGTACAAAGGAAGTATTGAAGTCATTTGAACTTACAGTAGAAAGATATTTGGCAGAACTGACAAAACTCAATATGGATAAAATACATAGAAAGCTGAACGAAGAAGATTGGTCCATAGGACAGATGTATGTACATTTAATTCAATCAGCTTTCATGCATCTACATAATGTCGAGCAATGTTTAGCTGGTAGCGAATCGACATTGAACCCAGCGAAGGAAAAAACTGAGCAGGGTAAGATTGTTTTTAAACTAGAACAATTTCCTGCTGTTCGTATTAAGGTCCCTGCTTCGCCAAACTATACTCCGCAACCACCAGAGAGCATGGAGCATTTGGTAGAAGGACTTCACAGTGTAGTGGAACGGATGAGGAATACGGAATCAGTTCTACTTCAAGTGCCTGTAAGTAACAAGATACTTCATCCGGCGTTCGGTGCTTTAAACGCGCAGGAATGGTTTATGTTGATTGAAATGCATTACAGACATCATTTTTTACAACTGGATCGGTTGAAAAGTTTAGCATTTGAAGAGTAGGGGGATGCATCATGTCGAATATAACAAGTCAGAAAAGCAGATATTGGATTGGCGTTGTATCCGCTTCTCATGTGAATTTAGCCATAGAAGGGTTTTGCACAGTTATGTCACGGTAAGGCAGCACCTTTGCGTAAAATGTCTCCAGGTGATTGGCTGATATACTATTCCCCTCGCACAGACATGTCCAAAGGGAAGCCAGTTCAAGCATTTACTGCTATTGGTCAGGTTACGGATAACGGTGCTTACAAACATCAAGTGTCGGAGTCGTTTGTGCCATTTCGCAGAGATATGCGTTATATTCCTTGTCGAGAAGTTAAGATTGCATTGTTGTTAAACCAGCTCACTTTTACGCGTGGAAATCGCAATTGGGGGTTACCATTCCGTCGAGGTCATTTTGAAATTGGAGCTGAAGATTTTATGACAATCGTTACTTCGATGTTAGATGGTGAGGAACTCCGAGATATTAAAACACTGATTACATTTTGTGAACAATTTTACTTAAACTATAGTGTACCTTAGTTAGAACAATCTTCAGCAATCGGGTGCAGTACCTTTTTAGTAAGGAATACGTCTTTCTTTAGCTAAAGAGCCATATTGTGAAGTATCTTGTTAAAGTAATAATAGTTCTAGAATAATTTGTATCCTATGGTATGACTTGAAAAATTTGTTTTCATATAGTACAGTATGGTTAAAATTTAAATAACTGAACACGATGATGGGAAGTAGTAGCAAGCACGTTTTTTTTTAGAGAGTCAGCGGGTGGTGGAAGCTGATAAAAGCACTTGTGAATCCGTCCTGGAGTTGCGCAGTCGAAGTGAGTAAAGTAGGCTGTCGCCGGTTGAAATGCCGTTATGAAATAAGTGGATTAGGCAGAAATGTGTCTAGTCAATTAGGGTGGCAACGCGGGTAGCTCTCGTCCCTTTTTAGGGATGAGGGCTTTTTTGTGTTTATTTTGATTTAAACTAGAGCTTTTTGAGTAATCCGCTGAACGAAATTACATCAAGACTTAAAGGATGCAATGATTCCCATCATTAAACTACAGTAGGTATAACTATGTTAGATATCAAACGCGTACGCGATAATTTCGCGGAAATTAAAGAAATGCTATTAACACGTAATGAAGATTTAGGAAACTTAGATGATTTTGAGGATTTAGATGCTAAGCGTCGTGAGTTAATTGCTAAAACAGAAGAATTAAAAGCAGAACGAAATAAAGTATCTGAACAAATTTCAATTATGAAACGCAACAAGGAAAATGCAGATGAAGTGATTGCTCGTATGCGTCAAGTTG
This sequence comes from Lysinibacillus sp. OL1, assembly GCF_004332175.1. NCBI lineage: Bacteria > Bacillati > Bacillota > Bacilli > Caryophanales > Bacillaceae > Lysinibacillus > Lysinibacillus sp. OL1. The sequence continues at coordinate 219,053 of NZ_SJDS01000002.1, forward strand.
GCGACGAAATTAAAGAGTTAGATCTTCAACTAAATGATGTGGAAGAGCGTTTTAAAGATATGATGATGCGCTTGCCAAACATTCCACATGAATCTGTACCAGTAGGCACAACAGAGGATGACAATGTAGAAGAATATACTTGGGGAGAAATTCCAACATTTGATTTTGACATTAAAACACACTGGGATCTTGCTACAGATTTGAAGATTGTTGACTTTGAACGCGGCGCAAAAGTAACGGGTAGCCGATTCTTATTCTATCGTGGACTTGGCGCTCGCTTGGAACGTGCATTAATGAGCTTTATGTTGGATTTACATGCAGAAGAGCATGGTTATGAAGAAATGCTACCACCTGTCATTGTTAATCGTGATAGCTTGACGGGTACTGGAAATCTTCCTAAATTTGAAGAAGATTTATTTAAATTAGAGGAAACAGATTATTTCATGATTCCAACAGCAGAGGTCTCTGTAACAAACTTCTATCGTGATGAAATTTTACTGGCTGATGCTTTACCACAAGGCTTTGCTTCCTACAGTGCGTGCTTCCGTTCAGAGGCAGGCTCTGCGGGTCGTGATACACGTGGTTTAATCCGTCAGCATCAATTCAACAAAGTGGAATTAGTACGCTTTGTAAAACCAGAGGAGTCATATGAGCAATTAGAGTTGTTAACAGGTCATGCTGAAAAAGTGCTGCAATTATTAGGCTTACCGTATCGTAAACTTAAAATGTGTACTGCTGATTTAGGATTTACTGCAGCGAAGAAATATGATTTAGAAGTTTGGATCCCAGCACAAAACATGTACCGTGAAATTTCTTCTTGCTCTAACTTTGAAGATTTCCAAGCACGACGAGCAAATATCCGCTTCCGTCGTGAGCCAAATGCAAAACCAGAATATGTTCACACATTAAACGGTTCAGGTCTTGCGATTGGTCGTACAGTTGCCGCTATACTAGAAAACTACCAACAAGCAGATGGAAGCGTAGTAATTCCTGAAGTTTTAAGACCATACATGGGTGGTAAAGAAGTAATTGCCCCAAAATAAATAAGTAGAGATTGCGCTTCTCCTTCAAGAATAGGGCCAGATTGTGAAATAACGTCTTTATAGTAATTTAGGTTAGTCGTCATCTTAAAGACTGGATTATAATAACAAAAGAGGTGACTTGAATGAGAAAGATTTCTATAGCAAAAATACTTTTTTTCCCGATAATAGTAGCATTAGTTACCACATTAAGTATCGTGTTTATCGAGGGAGTATTCCAATCGGATATAATGCCTCCTTCGACAGCTGAGAAAGTACTGCTTTCTGTACTGCTCTATTTAGGAATCTATTTATTTACTATTATCTTTGTAGTCACTATTGAAATTTATTTAACTCATAGAATAAAAAACAAAATACTTTCTTTTGTTCTAACAAATGTTATCGGTTTAATTTTGGTGGGTTGCATTGATATTTGGTTCTTTACTCTTGGTGGTTTTAGGTCTATATATTTGATTTTCCCATTGTTCTCAATTTTAACGTTAATACGATTCAATTCTGATGCGAATTAAAAAATATAGAGAAGGATGACTGAAGGTTGGTTATCATTTCCTTCAATATTCAATACTCGGGTGCTTTCCTTGAATAAGAAAAGTTCTTTTTCATTAAAGGGCCAGATTATTGAACAAAAGAAGTAGGCACATTAAAAAGATAGAGAAAGTCTTTGAAATAATGCGATAGAAGACCAAATTCTATCTAGAGCGACATGGTATATGATTCAGCAAATATCAAATATACCCCCTTAGATAAATTTATCTAAGGAGGCTGACTACCTTCTTTACACAATCATTGTTTTTGAGGAAACCCATAAACATTTGCACGAAATGCTACTAGGAACCCAAGAAGAATGAGGATAAACATTACCCCTGGAAAAGAACCCACATCAAATGATTCTATTAAGATTGCTCCTATTGCACTCCCACCACCAATAGCCAGATTCCAAACGGTAACTAACATAGATTGGGCAATATCCGCCCCTTTTTTAGCATTGTCTGCTATTGCTGTTTGCGTCAGTGTTGCTGCTCCCCCAAAGGTTAACCCCCATAAAGTTACAGCAATGTAAATGATAATAGGATGATTAATTCCGATACCTAATGCTAATGATGCTAACCCAAATCCGGCCAGACTCATTAAAACTAAAGTACGTAGTCTATGCTCAATGAACATACCTACAACCCAGATTCCAACTAAAGATGCAATACCGAAAACTAGTAAAACCAAATCGACTCGTTGAGCAAGACCTGCTTCGGAAAGGTATGGGGCAATATAAGTATATAGTATGTTATGAGAAAGTATCCAAGCTAATACAACAAACAAAATTGGGCGAACTCCAGGGGTACTGAAAACTTCCAGAAGTGTCATTCGCTTCTCAGATGTTTGCCCAGGATAGTCTGGTATTTTCCAGATAATCCATAAAATCAAAAATACTGCTAAGAGTGACATTATTCCGAAGACAAATCTCCAACCAACAAAGGAACCGAGAAATGTCCCGACAGGAACACCAAAAGCTAATGCAAGAGGAGTACCAATCATGGCTACTGCCATTGCTTTTCCCTTCAGTGACTCTGGTGCCATAAGTCGTGCATATCCAGCGGTCATTCCCCACAGTACTCCAGCAGTTACTCCCGCAAAGAAGCGAGCTATTATCGTTAAGGTCAAACTAGAAGATAAGGCTGTAATAGTATTAAATACAAGGAACCCAATAATACATAAAAGCAGTAAGGGCTTCCTGTGCCACCCTTGTGTTGCAGTGGTTATGGGAATAGCTGCAATTAGTGAACCAAGAGCATAAGCTGTAACAAGTTGACCTGCAAGAGATTCTGACACATCGAGTCCTTCACTTATCTCTATTAATAAACCAGCTGGTATAGTTTCTGTAAGGATACATATGAACCCAGCCATAGCTAGTGCAATTAAACCTGCCCAAGGAAGACGTTCTGATGATATTTCATTTGGTTTTTCATTTTGGTTATCTAAATCAATATTATAATCCATTTATAAAAGGCCCCCTGATTAGTTGATAGGATTAATTATACAAATTGTATTTTAGATTTTACATTTGATATTAAAAGAATAATTTCATATTTAACTGTAAAATCAATGTATTTTAGGGATATTACATTTGAAGTATAATATAATGATTAGGGGATCATATTCGTCTTACAATTTGATTAGTTAAAATAGCTATTAAATGGTAAATGGTGGTATCGTATATTATATGAAGGGGTGCTTAAATGGATAGTATTGATGTAGATATATTAATGCATTTACAATCAGATGCTCGGTTGTCAATGACTGCACTTGGAAAACTTATTGGATTATCTCAACCAGCAATAACAGAGAGGGTAAAAAGACTAGAGGAACAAGGCGTGATAAAAAGCTATAGAGCTAAAGTATCGAATGAGAAAGTTGGAAAATCCATTGTTGCTTTTATCCTTTTCCGTACCACAAAGTGCAATAATTTCGTTGATTATTGTAAGCAGGCTTCACAAGTAGTAGAATGTCATCGAATTAGCGGGGAATACAATTATTTGATTAAAGTAGTAGTTGAATCAACAAAGGAACTCGAATTATTTGAAAATGCTAGTATGAAGTATGGTGATTCAACTACATTGATTTCCTTATCATCACCTATTGAAGACAAGCCGTTGATACCAAATTTAAGTGTTGATTATTAATAATATTATTTTTTTAACCATACAGTTACTTAAGGCTATCAAATTAAGTTTTGAATGCCTTTCTAGTAGAAAATAACCATGTTGATATAACAGCGTTTATAGTATGTTTCCTATTAAACTTTATTTCACAAATGGCAGTAACCACTACCTTAATATTCAACAATCGGGCGCATTTCTGTCATAAGGATCAGCGCTCGTTTTCATTAAAGGGCCATTTAATAGAATAAACTTTTGTAAAGATAATAGAAATATGACGTGAGATTTTCGTCCAAAATCAAACTGTACGGGGGAGTAAAAAAATGAAGCAAAATATTTACGATAATTCAACTTTTTTTAAGGATTACATAAACTTACGTGAAAGTGGAATAACCTATAATGATTTTATAGAGCAACCAGCAATTAAATCAATGATTTCGAATTTAAAGGGAAAATCGGTATTAGACCTAGGCTGTGGCGATGGTCACTTTTCAAAGTATTGTGTAGAAAACGGAGCAGAAAAAGTGATTGGTGTAGACATCTCTAATAATATGATTGAGCGGGCTAATAAGATTAACAAAGATAACAATATCGAGTTTGTATGTTTACCGATTGAGGACTTGAATTTAGCCAATCAAAAATTTGATCTAATTATAAGTTCTCTATCTATACATTATGTAGAAGATTACCGAACGCTGATTCGAAAAATTAATGGACTATTAAAAAATAATGGGGAATTTATTTTTTCAACTGAACACCCAATAGCGACTGCCCGAAAAGGAAGTAATCATTGGATTAAGAATGAGGAAGGCAACAAACTACACTGGGCATTAGATAATTACCAAGAAGAAGGCATAAGAGAACACGATTGGGTTGTTGATGGAGTAGTTGTGTATCACAGAACCATTCTACTTTAATAAACACGCTAATTGAAGGTGGACTTGTACTAGATAAAATCATTGAACCACAGTCAATTTCGACTGGGCTGGAGCAAATGCCAAATTTAATAAATGAGAAGCGTAGACCCTCTTTTATTATTATTAAATCAAAAAAACAAAATAAAACTGATTAATATTCGATTACGATTACCGTTAAAATAAACAATTATTGATTACAGCAATCGGGCGCGTTTCTTTAAGGAATGCGTCTTTTTTTATTAAAGGGCCATATTGTGGAATAACAAAAAAACTGGTAGATAAAGATTATGAAACTATCAAGAAATTTAAGCGTATATTAGTTATGCAACAATTTAGGAAGGTGCTGTAAAAGATGGAGTTATTTATAGTCATCATTATAATATATGGAATTTTAATTTGGACCTATTTCAACCCAGAGGAAAGTTTATTATGGGGAAAACGAGGGATGTACAAAGAAGAACCTCAATTAACTGAAAGTGCAATTCGTAATACAAAAGTGAAAGCCTTAATCAGTATTATTGTGATAACACTAATTATTATTATTTATATAATTACGCAAATTTTGAATTAGTAAAAATCCTTATCCAACAATTGGGCCCAATTCGGTGCAGCACCTTCCTGAATAGGAAACGTGCTTTATTCAATTATAGGGCCAGATTGTTGAAGATAGAGCAATGAATATTATGGCTAAAGAGAGAAAGAGTTTAAGAAGGAAATATTCACACATTCGCTGAAATATTATATAGATATGGGACATTAAATAAATCGGGTTTCAAATGACGAACCCCCCTAGGAGATGATCAGAGATGGAAATACGGGTGAATCAAATTGAATTGAATGGGCTCACTTTTCAATATCGTGAGAGTGGGGAACCTTCTGCACCACCGGTGGTTGCACTTCACGCACTGGGAAAAAGTGCTGAATCATGGGATCAAGTAGCTACTGTATTAGGAGAAAAATATCGATTTTTAGCTTTAGATCAACGGGGTCATGGTGGTAGTGCAAGAACTAGTTCATATACTTTTGAACGAATGTGCGATGACTTGCTTCATTTTGCGAATGCAATGAATTTAGAAAGGTTTACGCTAATAGGTCATTCCATGGGGGGAACAGTATCATATATTTTTTCGGAAACATTTCCTTCAAGGATAGAACGGTTGATTGTTGAAGACACTCCTCCTCCTCCAGTTCCTGATAGGCCGTTTGTAATTCCTTCCAAACCATCTGAACCCCTCTCATTTGATTGGCAGGTTGTACCTTCGATTCTAGGGCAACTTAATGAGCCCAATCCCGAATGGTGGACACGTCTTACTGACATAAACATGCCGACTCTTATTATAGGTGGTGGGAGTACCAGTCATGTTCCTCAAAACAAATTGCAGGAGGTTTCTGAGCTTATTCCAAATTGCAATTTTGTAACGGTAGAGGATGCTGGACACTTTGTGCATGATGCTAATTTACAAGAATTCTTAGCGGCTGTAAAAGCTTTTCTTAATTCCTGAGTTTCCAAATTTAACCTTTACCTTCATTCTTTTTAAACAAACGGGCGCTTTTCTGAAATAAGGAAAGCGTCTTTCTTCATGGAAAGGGCCAGATTATGGAGTGACTTTCTTAATTGTTTCGTTAAGATTGTGAAGAAATGTACTTATGCCAACGTGGCAGCTTAGTTTAACGGAAAATGTTATAATATTATCAAAATTTAGGAAATGGAGTTTAGGAAATGAAGAGTATTAAAAGATTGATTCAAGTTATCTTAGCAAGTACATCAATCCTAATTCTTAGTGGATGTTTCTCTAAAGATGATCTGAATCAACCAATACAAGAATATTTAGAAACAAACTATGGAATACAAGGTGAGTTTTTTGTTATTCAGACAACTAATAATTCGTTTGAAGGGATTGACCATCAAACTTATGTAGAAATGAAAAAGCCATATCGTACTTATCCGTTCTTAATGATTGAAAGAGATACTTTGAAAGTCTTAAAAGATGATAGTGACGATATCTATCTCGAACAATTCAAGGGTGCATTTATTGAGCAGCACCCAGAAGTAGTTCAAGTAATGAAACAGATCATTACACTTAGCTATTTCACAGAGTTCCCTTTTGAGTAAATAGAAGATAATTTGTTTTTATTTTTTAGAATAGCAATTAGCCCACTACGACTAATTCGTAGATGAAGACCAACAAAAAGTTGGTCTTTTTTTGTAGAACCAGTCAATAAATATCTCTTTTGTCTATAAAAATGCTGGTTCGTAAGATATTTTCGATCAAACTAAATTCAAAGCTACATAAAAAAATATTCAAATCGGGTAAAAATCTGTTGCAATTCAAAACATTAAATCATAACATAAGAATATAGTTATATACGAATTAATTCACCTTTCTTTAACGAGGTGATTTTATTTAAAATAATATATAAGCAAATAATTATATAAGGAGTGCAGATAAATGGAAAATACACTAATTGAAAAACAACTAAAAGCAGCTGCAGATTTAAACCGCATTAAATTACTTGCATGCATGAAGAATGGGGAGGTATGTGTATGTGATTTTGTAGATGTTCTCGGAATATCGCAACCAGCTGTTAGTCAACATTTACGAAAGTTAAAGGAGGCAGGCATTATTACGGAACGAAAAGTAGGGACTTGGAAACATTACCGTTTAGTAGAGGATCAAACGCCATTGATGAAGGGCATCTTAGAACAAATTCAGCCTTTAAAGGGTTGCAACTGTGGCACAGATTGTTGCCATGTAGGGGGAAATATAAATGAGTAATGATTCTTTAACCAAGCAGCTTTCTTTTCTAGATCGTTACCTTACCTTATGGATATTTGTTGCTATGGGAATAGGTGTTTTATTAAGTTTAACAATGCCTAATATTGGAGAAGCATTAGAGGCCATGTCTATTGGCACAACATCCATACCGATTGCTACCGGGTTAATTGTCATGATGTACCCACCATTAGCGAAAGTAAAGTATGAAGAAATGTGGCGTGTGTTTAAGGATTGGAAAGTGCTTTTACTTTCTCTTTTTCAAAACTGGTTACTCGGACCGTTCTTAATGTTCTTTTTAGCCATCATCTTCCTGCACGATTATCCAGAGTATATGGCTGGACTGATTATGATTGGTTTAGCTCGTTGTATTGCAATGGTGATTGTATGGAACGATTTAGCACGTGGAGACCGTGAATATGTAGCTGGTTTAGTTGCGTTTAACTCCATCTTTCAAATCGTGACTTATTCAATTTTTGCTTACTTTTTCTTAAATGTATTACCTGGTTGGTTTGGTTTAGAGAATTTCCATGTATCCATTTCTATGTGGGAGATTACTAAGAGCGTACTTATATACTTAGGTATCCCGTTTGCTGCAGGGTTCCTTACACGATGGATAGGGATTAAAGCAAAAGGGAAACAGTGGTATGAGGAAAAGTTCTTACCGAAGATTTCACCACTGACTCTAATTGCACTGCTGTTCACGATTGTGATGATGTTTGCCTTAAAAGGTGAGCAATTAGTTGAACTACCATTCGATGTAGTGCGAATTGCTATTCCATTATTTATTTACTTTGTGATCATGTTTGTTGTGTCATTCTTCTCTTCCCGTAAAGTTGGGGCATCTTATCCTATCACAGCAGCTCTTTCTTTTACAGCTGCAAGTAACAATTTTGAGCTAGCGATTGCGGTTGCAGTGGGTGTGTTTGGCCTGCATAGTGGCGTGGCATTTGCTGCTGTTATTGGTCCACTTGTAGAAGTACCTGTTCTCATAGGACTTGTATGGGTTGCCCTACGTTGGCAGAAAAAATACTTTAAAACCATTAAATTATAAGGAGCAATTACTATGACAAATACACTTTATTTCCTATGTACAGGGAACTCATGCCGTAGTCAGATGGCTGAAGGATGGGCAAAGAAATTACTACCTACCAATTGGACAGTTAAAAGTGCGGGTATTGAAGCACATGGTGTAAACCCGAATGCTATAAAAGCGATGGCCGAGGTAGGCATCGATATTTCGAATCATACATCAGATGTAATTGATACTGAGACATTAAACAGTGCAACGTTAGTTGTCACGTTATGTGGGGATGCAGCAGATAAATGCCCGATGACACCTTCTCACGTTCGTCGGGAGCATTGGGGATTTGAAGATCCTGCGAAAGCGACAGGTACAGATGAAGAAAAATGGATTGTATTCCAAACTGTACGTGATGCAATTGGAAAACGGATTGAGCAATTTGTAGCTGAGCAGCTGTAATACTTCTGTTAGCAATTATTCAATCTGTTGAATGGAGGATTAAAAATGACAGTAAATCATGCTAGCGTATTAACAAAAGATTATTTTATCGCCTATTTAAAGTTAATTATGAATAGTAGAGACTACACTTTGAAACAGGCTAAAGAGTTCGCTTTTGATTTCTTCTTTAAAGGAGATATGGATCGTTACGGCACTTCGACATGTTTGCAATTTGAAAAAGCCATAAAAGAAATTGATAAAACAATGTGTGAAATTGAAATTTTTTAATTACAAAGTTTACAACGTCTAGCTAACTGCTAGGCGTAAAAAATATATTTTATATAAGGGAATGCTTATATAGAGAAAATAGAGGAGAAATTAATGATGAAAACACTTAAAATAATCAACCAAAATGGATCTTGTTGTACTACTAACGCTATTGAAGTCCAAGAGACTGTTAATAATTCCAATAAGAATTTACCGATTGTCATAATTGGTGCAGGTCCAATTGGATTAGCTGCAGCTGCTCATTTAGTGGAGCAAAAGCAAGCATTTATTTTACTTGAGGCTGGGCATGAAATAGCACACAATATTCGTACATGGGGGCATGTTACATTATTTTCACCATGGCGTTATAACATCAATAAAGCTACTAAATCATTATTAGAGGGGTCTGATTGGATAGAACCTAACTTAGAAACAATACCTACGGGGCATGAATTAATAGATCTTTATTTAAAACCTTTAGCAGAGTTAACACAAATAAAACCAAATATCCGATTGAACTCAAAAGTAGTAGGTATATCAAGACAATTAAATGATAAAATGAAATCAAAAAATCGATTCAATCAGTCCTTTAATATATATGTTGAAAAAGAGGATGATATCGATATTATTGAGGCGAAAGCAGTTATTGATGCAACAGGAACATGGGGAAATCCAAACCCAGCAAATTCTACAGGTGTATGGCTGCAAAATGAAAAAGCATTAGCAGATCACATTGAGTATGGTATTCCAGATATAAATACGAACCCTAAGAGATATGCAAATAAGAAGGTTGCTGTCATTGGTGGTGGTCATTCAGCGATCAATACCTTATTAGCTTTGGCTGAATTACAAAAAGATAATCCTGCAACAAAGCTTGTGTGGATTATGCGTAAAAAATCTGTAGAAGAGGCCTATGGCGGTGAGGAAAAAGATGCGTTGGCAGCACGTGGCGCACTGGGTATTCGCATCCATGAGTTAGTAGATACAGGAAAGATTGAGGTAGTAACACCTTTCTATATTTCACAAGTGAAAAAAGAAGAGAATATCCATATTGTAGGTACTAGAAATGGAGAACAAAAAGTACTTACAGGATTCGATGAACTTATTGTTAATGCAGGAAATCGACCTGATTTTACCATGAACAATGAATTGCGTTTATCTATCGATACAGCTACAGAAAGTGTGCAAGCATTAGCGCCCTTAATTGATCCTAATGAGCATAGTTGTGGCACAGTAAGGGCGCATGGAGAAGAAATACTACGACAACCAGAAAAGGACTTCTATATTGTCGGTGCAAAAAGTTATGGACGTGCACCTACATTCTTAATGGCCACAGGTTATGAACAAGTTCGTTCTATAACAGCCTATTTATCAGGAGATGAAGAAGCGTCGAAACGTGTGGAATTAGAATTACCAGAAACAGGCGTATGTAGTGTTAATCTTGTCAATCAATCCAATACATGTTGTTAAAAATTTGACTGTTAGCGCAAGCTAGCAGTCCTTTTAAAATACCAAGGGGGAAATGGGATGGACAAACTTATTATTCGTAAAATGGAAAAGAAGGATTTACAAGAGGTATTAAAGATTTATAAAGAGGGAATCGAAACAGGAATGGCAACTTTTGAAACAATAGTGCCAAGTGAACAGGTATGGGATGAAAGACACCATGCGACCTTGCGTTTTGTAGCAGAAGAAAACAATAGAGTAGTTGGTTGGATTGGTATTTCGCCCGTCTCTACACGCGCCGTTTATTCTGGAGTGGGAGAAGTTAGTGTTTATATATCAAGTGATCGTAAAGGCATGGGTATTGCCTCAAAGCTACTTAAAATACTAATTGAAGAGAGTGAAAATGTAGGGTTTTGGACACTCCAATCATCCATCTTTGCTATCAATTCATCAAGTATCCAATTACATAAAAAGATGGGCTTTCGAATTGTTGGTACAAGAGAAAAAATTGCTCAATTAAATGGGATATGGCATGATACAGTTTTAATGGAAAGAAGAATGTAACTTCGAAATAAAGTTACGTGTGCAAGATTCACAAATTAGAATAAAGTAAATTCATGGGTAGCCATTGTAGTTTTATAAAAAAGATTGATCATTTAAAACAAAGTTCGATTAAAAATCCTGTGTTGATATGCGGGAGTTTTTTGTTCAACAAGCGGGCCAGATTGTTGATGAACGTTTTCAATAAAATTGGATATTATTGTTGAAATCATAGAATAAGATTATGAAGTTTCTTACTTAAACTAACAGAGCAGGATAGCTAATGAATATCTAGGGGTTACTTCTAAAAAGGAGTAATCTAAATGAAAAATCCATTCTTAATTAGTTTGATTGTGTTTATATTTTGTTCAGTTTTTCTATGTTATTAGTAAGTCCTGTTTTTTCACAAACTACACCTTCAGATAAAAATGAATAATTACATCCCGCAAATAAGGAAAAAGTTATTAATGAAACTGTAGATGAATTTTACCAGGCATTAAGAGACCTAAAATATCCTATTCATCAGGATGTTAATCAAAGATATAAGCTGAAGCCAAAGCAACAGCAAAGGTATTTGGATACTGTTCTTTTTAAAGAAATACCTGATGCATCTGTAAATGTAAGAAAGAAATTATTGTTTAATTAGGTAGAAAGTTTAAATTATATAACTTTCGATGGAAATATTCTTCGTACCTATCCTGATATTGATATTAAGTACTATTAGCCCCGATAGGCAAGTTTATTTCTTTTATTCCTTTAAAGACACTGAAAAAGAATTTAGAGGTAATTATGCAATTTATGATGTTAAAACAAAAGTAATGGTAGCAGGTGGAAGTACTTATATGCAAAAGCTCAATAAAGGGTTGTGCTCGTCTAGTTAAACTAACAGTAGCGATAGTTCAACTAGCTATAAGCGATCTTAGACATATTTTAGTTATTACGTTAAAGTGTACGATTGTTCAATAGAACAGTCGCTTTATACTAACGGAGCAGGTTAGTTTAATAAATTTTCGTAAAATTCAAGGATTCTTACCCAATAAAAAAGAATATATATTTATTAAAATTTTAAAAAGCGTTACTTGAGAAAGGAGATACTGAATTGGAGGATTTAATAAAGGAGTACAGCTTAGGATACACAATGATTTGGGATGCCATCGAAGGATTAACAGAGGAGGAGCTTCGATACAAACCCGCACCAAACAAATGGAGCATTCATCAAATTCTCATACATGTAACGGATTCCGAGATTTCAGCCACACCTAGGCTAAAAAAAGTATTGGCAGAGGATGAGCCAATACTGGTCTCATTTGACCAAGATGCATGGGCGAATACCTTGAGTTATGATTTATTGGACCGTGAACAGTATTTGCATCTTTTCAAATTGTTACGTACTAGTATGCAGCCTATTTTGGACAATCTAACGAGTGAACAAAGCAGGCGAGTGGGGATTTACATAGATCAGGAACGGTTCACATTTAAGCAATTACTTGAATTTCGCGTACAACATGTTCGCGACCACCTTGATCAAATTGAACGGGTAAAGAATTCATATCGAGAGAAACAACCAAATTAAACGAATATTATTTAAATCACAGCAAAGAGGGAACAACATGTGCTTTTTATAACGGGTTAAATTAAAGAGTATTCCTCGAAGATATGTAATGAACAAACATAGAAAACTGGCTTGAATGGTAATCGCTATGAACTATGGGGGACGGAAAAAGGGTTTTTAATAATGAAATTTCTTACATGGGGTGTAATTGGAGCTGCTATCTTGGGTATAACAAGAGGTTGCAAAGTGGAAATCTTCAGCAATTCACAAAAAATATATCGAACAAATTAAATTTACAGAACACGCAACAAATGATGCATCCTCTACAACAAATGGCACAACCAATGCAGCAAATGACTCAGCCTTTCTGAATAAAGTATGTACTTATTGAACAATCGGGCGCTTTTCTGAAAAAAGGAAAGCGTCTTTCTTCATGAAAAGGGCCCAATTATTGAAAAACATTTTTTTATGAAAGGTTCCAAAACGGCGCTTTGGGACGTTCCACTACACTTTTTAGGTGTTTTTAATAAATCTAAAAGGCTATACATAAAAAAATTCCTTTTTTTCCTTTTATCATGAGTTACATGAATAAAGGAAGTTCTATTTTGAAACGTAATCGCTCCAAATGTTCACTTAAAAACATTTTTTGCCACATGGAGAAATTCCTTAACTGCAGGAGAAGCATTTACAATAGAATGACAGGCAAGTGCTACTTCACGGCTGTTTTCAATATTTAGTTTGCTGATTTTTATGTTTTGCTGTGTTTTTAAGTATAATTCTGGACCTATCGTAACGCCAAGTCCTTCCTGTACCATATTAGCGATGGTTGTACAGTCGTGTACTTCAAAAAGAATAGATGGTTTAATTTGCGCTTCTGCAAATAATTCCTCAACATGTGATTGGTACATCCCTGTTGGCATAATAAAGGATTCATCCATTAAATCATTCATTTCTACAATTTCTTTAGAACGGAAATGATGAGCAGAGTGATAAGCGACTACCATCTTGTCTTTAATCAAAGGAACCAAATCGTAATTTGAGCTTGATTTTCCTTTTACTACAAATCCAATGTCAATAATGCCTGAACTCAACCATTCCGTAATTTCCTCATAGGTTCCTTCATAAAATTTAAATTCTATTTTAGGATGCTTTTTCCGGAATTTTGCAAGTAATTTAGGCAATAGGCAGGAAGAAGCACTTGCAAAAGTGCCGATACGAATTATACCTGTTTCCAAGCTTGTCATAAGTGCAATTTCTTGATTAATGACTTCCACTCTTTTCAAGATTTCTCTGATATGCGGCAGAATTTTTTGTCCCATTTCTGTAAGTGTTATTCCTTTTTTTCGATCACGAATTAATAAAGAAACTCCCCATTCAGATTCTAAACTCGCAACTGCATGGCTCACGGCAGATTGAGTCATATTTAATGTTTCAGCAGTTTCTGTAAAGCTTCCTAGCTCGACTACTTTTGCAATGATTTCGTAGCGCACAATAGTCATGAGTAATTACTCATCTCCCTTATCAAAAACATCAATTTTACTTATGTTAACATGGAACTTAAAATAAAAACAGCAGTTCAAATATAAGGAGATGTACAAATTGAAAAATAATATAAATCAACTAATCATCATACTTTTAGCTTTAGGAGCTTTTGTAACAGGAACAGCAGAGTTTGTTGTTTCTGGAATTTTAGAACTGATTTCTTTTGAATTAGATGTTTCAATTTCAATAGCTGGCCAGTTGATTACGATTTATTCTTTATCTTATGCTATTGGAGCATTGGTATTGGTCATGCTAACGTCTAAATTTGACCGTAAAAAAGTGCTTTTAAGTGCCATCTCTATATTTATTCTAGGAAATCTAGTTGCATTTTTCAGTTATAATTTCGTCATTCTTATGTTATCCCGAGTCATTATGGCAATGAGTGGAGGGCTGTATATTGTTGTTGCCACCAATTATGCCGCTCAAATTGCAGTTCCAGAAAAAAGAGGTAGTGCAATGGCAACAGTCATTACAGGTTTCACTGTTTCATTAGTACTTGGAGTGCCTATTGGAACATTTTTAGCTGGACATTTTGATTGGCACTATATTTTCTTGATCATTGTGCTTGGTACAGTTTTTTTAATGATAGGTCTTTATAAATTATTACCAACTATAAAAGGAAACCAACCGCTGCCATTTACACAACAGCTACAAATAATGAATGATAAACGAGTCCTAACTGGTTTAATGACAACGATTTTTTGGATTTTAGGTTATACGATGGTGTTTGCCTACATTGCTCCATTATTAAGTCATACTGCTGGTTTTTCTATAGAAATGACAAGTATCGCATTATTTATTTTAGGCACATTTGCTTTTATTGGCTCACGCTTTGGAGGATATGCGGTAGATAGATGGGGACCTAATCGAACAATAACATTAAGTTTATGTGTTCATATCATCTCTTTATTTGTACTAGCATTTACACAGTATAGGGCAGTGGGTGTATTTGTCACACTAGCTTTTTGGGGAGTAGCAACTTGGACAACGACACCAGCAAAGCAGTTTTATCTGATTTCACTAAAACCACAATCCTCTGAAACAGTACTCAGTTTTAATACCGCCTTAATGAATGTGGGAATGATGCTAGGCTCTGCATTAGGAGGAATCATTATTCAATATAATAATATAGAAAATTTAAGCTGGATTGGTGGATTATTCGTAATACTCGCACTTATTTTTATCAGATGTTCTTTCTACCTAAATAAAAAAGTTATGAAGCACCATCGACTTTAATGAATTAAAAAGTAATTTCTAAACTCAACTGCCTTGATATTCAGGGAATATTAGGTATTGTTTATATTGAAGAAATAACTGATTTTACTAAGGAGACTATTTCAGTAATTGGAGATGAAGTTTTGTTAATGGTTTTTTCGATGTTTTTAAACACTTATAGTACTGAGACAATTAATAAGATTCAATCTAGTATAACTGAACATTCAACAGTTCAAGAAATACAAAAAAATTATCGTAAATCTAAATCAGATTATTTACCTTATGATTTAGGGATATTAGTAATGGAAGTTATATAAGATTTGGGAAAAGCCGACAATCTAGACTATTCAAGAAACAAAAATTTCTAAAAATACAATAGTTGAGGTAA
The DNA here is from genome assembly GCF_004332175.1 of Lysinibacillus sp. OL1. Taxonomy (NCBI): domain Bacteria; kingdom Bacillati; phylum Bacillota; class Bacilli; order Caryophanales; family Bacillaceae; genus Lysinibacillus; species Lysinibacillus sp. OL1. Next base: position 234,847 of record NZ_SJDS01000002.1, read on the forward strand.
TAGAAAGAAAAAAATAATTGGGTAAGAGTGCAAATAGAAGAAAATAATAGCTGTTTAAATGGATGGATAGAGGAGTTAAAAATTAAAAATTGTTGATTGATATTAAAAATCTAAATAGAATACTTAAAAATCAGAACTGTCCTTTAAAGTTCCAAACTTTCTAAGGGCAGTTTCTTGTTTCAAAAGCTCTTTTTTAGAATTTAATCATTACTCATTTTTAATAAACAACAAAGCAGCAAGGAACGGTTTCTGTAACCTTATTCCCGCAAGTTTTTCCTCTTGTTCAGGAGCTTTTACTAGAAGATGAATTGCTTTACATTGAGAGAACGCTTGAAAAGCGCTTTGGTAGACCTCAAGTGAAAATAAAATATGCACAAATGACGAAAAGAATATGAAATTGAAGGGAATTTTAGAAACTGCATAAATTTTTATGCAGTTTTTTCTTTACTTTCAAATAATTATTTTGTAAGATAAAGCCAACTTCAAAAGTGGCCAGACCACTTTTGAATTCATTCAGTAAGAGACGCCATCATCTGAAGGTGGTGGATTTTGTTTCTTTTTAGTAGGTATCCAAACACCTACTGAATGAAGATGAAGCCTTTGGATGCATTGTTTATATGCGCGAAAGGAAAGCGACAGCAATAATTATTCCAAGGCGAATAGATTGACCGAGGAGTTGATCGTATGGATAAAAAAACCGAACAAAAGAAAGTGTTTTTAGATATCGTCCAACAATTACGACAACTTATTAAAATAGAAAAAATACAGGCTGGTGAAAAGTCACCTTCCGAAAGAGTCCTTTCAGAACGTCTAGGTGTCGGGCGATCCTCTGTGAGAGAGGCATTGCGAAGTTTAGAGCTATTAGGTCTTATTGAAACGAGACATGTGGAAGGACGTTTCGAGCTTCTACAAAAGCATCAGCTCGTAGAAATATTGTCGATGTTTATATTAGAAGATGAAAAATAAAAAAGGATGCGAATTAACGCGACAAATTCATGATAAGGAAGCCATTCGCGTTATAAGTTGTACAGAGACTCTGCGAACACTACCAGTGTGGGGCAGTTTTTTTGTAAAGCTAGAGATAGAAAGTACGATTTATTGTCGGGATGTTTAACGAGAAATAATCATCACGTCAGGAAATCGTCTTTCACTAAAAGTTTGGTTTCAGTTAGCAGTTTATGCCAGTGACCGTTTAAATCGAAACTCAACAGAAGAAGAAAAATTAATCATTCAAACTATGTTGAAATCGATACAGCTTGGCTATGAAAAAGAAGCATTAAAAGCTTACCAACAGTGGATGAATGCTGAACAAGGCATTTAGACAACAAAGGGGGAGTAAAACATGGTAGTACGTAGCTTATTTAGTAAAAAGAAAGAGGACAGACAGGAAATGGGATTTCCAGAAGGACTTATGACAAAATGTCCAGAATGCCGTCACATTCAGTTAACAAAGGAATTAGAAAAAAATCATAAAGTGTGTACAAAATGCGACCATCATTTCAAAATGACTGCACAGGAGCGCGTAGCATATCTCTTAGATGAAGGTTCATTTGTTTCAATGGATGATCATTTACAAACAAGTAATCCACTTAATTTCCCTGATTATGTAGAAAAAATTTCAGTGGCTAAACAACAAACGGAATTAAGCGAAGCTGTACTGACTGGGTTAGGTACTCTTGATGGAGAAGAAATTGTTGTAGCCATTATGGATTCTCATTTCCGTATGGGCTCAATGGGCTCCGTTGTAGGAGAAAAAATCACACGTGCCGTTGAAAAAGCTATTGAATTACGTGTACCGGTTATTATTTTTACTGCTAGTGGTGGAGCGCGCATGCAAGAAGGTATTCTATCATTAATGCAAATGGTAAAAACGAGTGTGGCATTAAAACGTCATAGTGAAGAAGGACTATTATTTATTTCGATCATGACGCACCCTACATACGGTGGCGTTTCAGCAAGCTTTGCCTCTGTTGGAGATATTAATATTGCAGAACCGCAAGCATTAATTGGCTTTGCTGGTCGCCGTGTAATCGAAGAAACATTAAGAGAAAAATTACCAAATGATTTCCAAAAGTCAGAGTTTTTACTAGCGCATGGTCAGCTTGATGCAATTTTCCATCGAAAGGATTTACGAAACCAAGTAGCAATACTTGTAAAAATGCATACAAAAGGCGGTGTGCAACATGTCTAAAAATTTAGCTTTTGAAGAACCAGTCGTACAATTACGAGAAAAAATTGATGAATTAAAAACGATTGCTACAGAGGCAAATGTAGACATGACAGGCGAAATCGAAAAGCTTGAAACACGTCTAACACAGCTAGAACAATCTATTTATGTCAATATGAAGCCATGGGATCGTGTACAGGTTGCTAGACATCCAGAACGACCAACAACTTTACAATATATAGAAGCGATGTGTGAAAACTTTATTGAGTTACATGGAGATCGTGCATTTGGTGATGATGCAGCTATTCTTGGAGGAATTGCTCTCTTTGAAGGACAGCCCGTAACAATTGTTGGACATCAGCGCGGAAAATCAACTAAAGAAAATATTCGACGAAATTTTGGTATGCCACACCCTGAAGGATATCGTAAGGCATTACGCTTAATGAAGCAAGCTGAGAAATTTAAGCGCCCAATTATTTGTTTTATTGATACAAAAGGAGCCTATCCGGGTAAGGCAGCCGAGGAACGCGGCCAAAGTGAAGCCATTGCTAGAACTCTCTCTGAAATGGCGATTCTAACAGTACCAGTTATTAGTATTGTTATAGGGGAAGGCGGAAGTGGTGGTGCCATAGCATTAGGGGTAGCTAATCGCGTCTTTATGTTAAAGAACTCAACGTATTCGGTTATCTCGCCTGAAGGGGCTGCATCGATCTTATGGCGAGATGGTAGCCTAGGGAAGCAAGCTGCAGAAGCAATGCGGATAACAGCACCTGACTTAAAAGAGCTTGACGTTATTGATGGAATAATCCCTGAAATAACGGGTGGAGCACACCGCAATGTTGTGAAGCAAGCATCTTATATAAAAGAATGTATAAGCGTCACACTAAAAGCATTAAATTCTCTAAATGGCGAACAATTAATTAAAGATCGCTATGAGAAATTCAGAAAGATTGGACAATATACAGAAGTTTAAATTCATTTTTAGGTTATTGGACATGTGAATTTGTTCGTAAAGAGATAAAAAATATTTCCTAAATAAATTAATATCCTAATGAATGATGGAAGAAAAAAGAGTTGTAGTTTGTAAAAAAGATTGAGCATTTATAATAAAGTTCGATTATTTATAATATAGTTTGATAAAAATAACTTCGCATTTAAATAAAACCCACGCATTTTGATCAAACTTTTTTCAAAATGCGTGGGTTTCTTCTATTATAAAATCAACTATAAAATCAACGATTGCAACAAACTTTTAATCAAACTCTATTCCAAACCAACACTTTTGTGTCTTATTAATTTGCTTTAAGTGACCATTTACACAGAGTAATTTAAACTTAATGAGTTTTCATCTGTCCATAAAAATAAAATGTCTAAAAGTTCTTGTCCAAAGAATCAAAATGCTTTAAAATCCTAGTGCAAAGAAGGTAGGTTTGTGGCAGTGTCTAAAAGTTCTTGCATATACAAGTACAGATATTATGGGCAGTTGATGAATCAAGGCCCTCCTCCTCGCCAAATAATTTTAGTTTACATAATATAAATTATAGGAAGTTACGTTTCATTGAAAAGTATACTAATAATAGTGAGACAAAATGGATTTAAAATGTAAACTCTAAAGCCACCATCATTTCAACTGCTCTTTTATTCCAAGATAGTCATTGATGGCAAATAATAAAGAATCCAGCTCTCTTGGTGCAACATTAATTCACCTAGCAAATTAACAGTCAATTGGTCTTCTATTATTGCATCTGTATGAACCAATTCTTTTGTCGTAATCCTCATTCCATTGAACCATTGAACCATTGAATAACTTGCTCCATCCGTTTTTGACCTGCATTTCCAAGGGTATTCGCGGCGAAAGTTTGCGCTCTCGCATTCAACTTCTGGATGACTTTCTCATCTTGGGGTTGTTTATCCTTTTGCATTTCCTTCCAAGCTTGATCTCATGAGGACCATTCCTTAATACTAACAGTTGTCACATTCAACTCCTATTTTTATTTTTTGTTTTAATTGCTTGTACGCGATTCATCCAATTGCTCAAAATCTCTGAATCGCAGACTTATAAATACTAAGACCAATGCAATGACCGTTAGGAAAACTCCCAGCAATCGGAATCCTGTCAAGTTGAACGCACTTCCCATAATGATACCTGTCAACAGTGAAGATAAAATTGTTCCCAAGTATCTCGATGTATTAAATAGGCCAGATGCTACACCAGCAATTTCTTTTGGAGAGCTTTTAAACAAAGCTGCCTGCATACTAACAGCGTTTAGCCCGTTGCTAAAACCGAATGCGGCTAACGCCAGGCACACACTGATGACTGGTGAACTTTGCGTCCATGTCACAATCCACACTGCCCCCACTACCATCAGTAATGAGGATACAATCAATGCAGGTCTTGGTCCCGATTTACCGACCCATTTCCCTGCTATTGGCGAAGCTACAATCGAGCTCAAGCCCAAGGTTAACATCAGAATCCCTGTATGAAATCCACTGACATGACGCACCATTTGCAGGTATGATGGAATCCCAAAAAAGAGTGAATAATAAAGTAAGTTAACTAGCAAGTATTGTATATTGACCCAAGCCATCCCTGGATATTTGGCGAAGGTGCGTAAAGGAATAAATGGCGACATTGTTTTTAGCTCATGTTGTACGAATATTCCCAACGCAACGAGCCCGATTAGCACAACAACGACATTCCACATAGAGAAATGCCCAGATGACTTCGCTGACAGCAAGCCAACTAGAAGTACAATCAGACCCACCGTAAAGAGCAGAATTCCTGGCACATCAATCACACCCAGTAATTTTCGAAACGACATGTCACGTGAAACCATTGTTGCCGATCCATCATTAGGAATCATTTTCCAAGCTAATATAAAGCTCGCCACAACAAACGGGATATTGACGATGAAGATCGCTGGCCAGTCCCACCATTGAATAAGTACTCCTCCAGCAAAAGGTCCTATAGCTGCCGCACCGGATAGGAAAATCGATAAACCTGCTAAAGCATCTGCTTGCTTTTCTGTAATATGAATGCGTACTATAGCTGTTCCAACTGCAATCAGCATACTAGTTCCGATTGATTGTACAATTCTGGACACTATAAGCCATCCGAAATCTGGAGAAAATGGAGCCAGAATAGAAGAAACTAAGGATACTAGAAGACCAGCCAGAAATATCTTTCTCCGACCGAATAAATCACTAGCCTTCCCCATTACAGGTTGGGCGATAGCACTAGCGATATAAAATGAAAACACAATCCAGGAAACAGTAGTAAAATCAATGCTATACACATGTTGCAACCTAGCAATAGCAACAGAAATCATTGATGAATTTAAAGGGTTTAATAATATTCCTAGTCCAACGGATATCATTAACCACCTGCTACGAGAATTCATATTTTACCCCCCCTTTATATTTGTTACATTGATATCTTACTTGAAATTTTACATTCATTCCAACGCATTTAAAGTTATGATATCATTGACCAAAAGGAATGATTGGAGAGAAAAAGAAATGGAACTTCTTCAACTACAATATTTTCTTGAGGTAGCTCGATTAGAGCATGTAACCGAAGCTGCCCGAAGTCTCCACGTTACGCAATCGTCGCTAAGCAAAACGATTCAGCGTCTGGAAGAAGATTTAGGGGTACCTTTATTTGATCGCACAGGCAGGAAACTGCGATTAAATGAATTTGGCAACAAATTCATTCGTCGCGCGGAAAGGGCATTGTTTGAGTTGGAACAGGGGAAGCAGGAGATTAGCGATTTGTCCAGAGCAGAATCTGGTACACTTAAGCTTGCGGTAACCACAGCAAGCACTTTGCCCCAGATTATGCGAGAGTTTCGTAAAAAACGTCCTAATATCCAATTTCATGTGCAAATGCTGACCACACTGGAAATGGTCACGCTTTTACATCGAGGCGAAGTCGATTTTTGCTTGTCGTCCTCTCCTTTTCAAGGGCAAGACATCGAATGTCAAGTTGTCTTTGTTGATCCCATTCTTGTTGCAGTTCCTAATGGGCATCGGCTGGCAGACCGAAGTAGCGTATGTTTAACAGAACTTAAGGATGAAAGCTTTGTCGGTGTGAAAAGAGGATACGGCACTCGTGATTTAGTAGACGCTGTATGCAAATCGGCTGGAATTGACCTTAAATATGTGTATGAGGGCGATGAACCTACACGTTTGATCACTCTTGTAGAAGCTGAAATTGGACTTGCCTTCATACCAAGCACAGCAAAAATATCATGGGAAAAGATTAAATATTTGCATGTTGAGGATCATGAAATTGTACGTGATATCGCTTTATTATGGCATAAAAGTCGATACATGACGCAAGCTTCATTGGAATTCCGCAAGGTAGTTCTAGACTATTTTGAGGCAATATCAAACCAGTCCAATTAATCTTATTGCATGACTCGTACCGATTCGATGAGCTTATGGAACAACCTACTATTAAATTGAGTATTATAACTTCTAACGAATAACGTGCATAGTATATTTATTAGTTAGAAGTTAGAAGTTATGCCCTGAAGTTACTCTACAATCTGGCCCGATTGTTGAATGAAAGTTTAATATATGTTAAAAAAACTTAATACATTGGTGCCTAAGATAGTATTACTTTAAAAAATAGTTTCCCCATTTCATATAATAAAAAAGTTGTTTTCAGCTGCCATATCCAATAATAGGACAAATGAACATAGGCGATTATTTACGAATGCTCATTGAAAAAGATATTAATCCTCAATCACCTCGATATCTATTAAATCGTTTTATAAAAATGCAATTAGATCTTGAATTATCTTCAAATAATTCTTTTAATGTCTCTGTTGGAATATGAATAATTTCGTAGTCCCTTTCGTCTTCCCCATACTCTAAAAAAGAATTTTCTTTAAATAAAACAATATACTGCATCGAGTTTCCTTTTATTAAATCGTTCTTCTTGATTCCTTAATTCTGAAGAATAATACTAAATAACCAGTCGTCAAATAAATTTTGACAACTGGTTAGGTGTATACTTTTTCGGCTGTAATATATCAGTAATTTTCACTGCTACCTGTAGAAAGGACACTAAATAGTAGTTTTACCGAAGCAAGATCTCATCTTCTTTTGCAAATTCATTACTGTTTTTTATGACCAAATTAGCCGTTTCACTCGGATGGTTAAGAGGAAAATGATGACCATATGGAACAAAATCAACCTTACCCAGATGCTTAGGAGCAGAGTAGCCTCTATCAGAATCCCCCCAAATAATGTGAAGATTATACTTTGTTACTTCATTGAAATCACCTTGAATGTTTTTCGATAGAAAACTGTTAAGCTGAACCGTAGTATTTAAAATTCTAGGAGAAGTAAAACTTTTACTTAGTTTTTCAATATAATGTTCAGGGATGCTCTCTGTATTTTCAAATAAACCATTACTTAATAAATATCGCTCTATCAAATTAGTAGTTGCCAATTTCAATGTCCATTTGTTCATAAATTGAGGAACATTTATCGATTTAGCATTTTTTTTAGTAATAGGTGGCTGAAGTAAAGTAATTGTATACTTCTTATCTATGTACTTTTGTACTAATGCTTCCAAAAGAATATACGCACCAAATGAATGGCCAATTAGATGGGCGCCGTTAGTAGCTTTCTCCAATATCTGTTTTAATACATTCAAATAGATATTTAAAAGATTTTTCTCTCGTTTAAAAGGAGAACGTCCCAAACCTGGAAGATCCAAGATCCATACAGGTTGACCCGTTTTTTCATGAAGCTCTAGCGCTAAAGGAAATAAATCCTCCCCATCACTCAATAAACCATGTAATAAAATAAACGGTTTTCCCTCTCCGTGTAATTGGTAAAGGGTATTGTTATCGCATAATGTTCGCTCAAATAAATGATGATGCTCACCATTTTGATACATCAATCGATAATCCAGATCAGCTACTACGGCAGGGAAAAAGTTTATGACACTCATCTTCTTAAACCAATCTCCACCCCTCATGGTTTTCACCGAACCATTTGAAAATGTTCGTTTTGTGATAAAATTCAGTCCATCAGAAGGAATGTTTGTTATTTTACTTACTCCACTTTTCATTATTGTTTTCATAAGCGGCATTGGAGCAGAGATTTTTGGTGCCCTCATATTCATACTTTCCGACATAACACTTAATAATTCAGCAATGTTCGGATCGTTCTCTTTGTCATCAACAAGTGTATATGTTTGAATAGCCGGCTGCTCCAATTTGAAAACCTGCACAATAAACTTCGCAAACTCATCGTTTGAAATCAGTGGCAACCTATATCCCTTACCTCCCGGAATCACTGGCATGAGCCCTCTTCGCATACTTGTCACAAGCAAACCTAATCCTGCTATCTGCTCTGTACTCCCTGTTTTACTACTACCAACCACAGTTGGCGGATTAATGACAGACAGCGGATAACCTACTGCTGATGCCTGTTGACGGATATAAAGATCAGCTAAAAATTTTGTTTTCTCATATGGATTTTTTATTTTTAAAAATTTGTTTCCTTCTTTAAATACATCTATCGCAACCTTACTATTATTATCATCAAAGGGACTCATGTAACCTACAACATGAATAAATTGCTGTAAGCCCTTCAATTGATGAATACTTTTAGCGAATTCACTAATATGTTTGGCGCCATTCAAAAATACAGAAGTTGCCTCTTTGTTTGTCGCTTGAATATCCATAGAGCCTCCTGCGTGAATAATCACATCTGTTTTCAATACCAACTCCTTATCTTCAGCACTTAGACCTAAGTCTATTTTCGTTAAATCACCTTCAATAAAGTGCATATTTTCCTCTTTTAAGATGCCTCTTTCCTGAAAAATGTGTGTTGCTTTACTTTTCGACCTCACTAAAAGAAGAATGTTCACATCCTCTTTGGCTAATTCCTTCACTAATTGCTTTCCAATAAAACCTGTTCCACCCGTTAAAAATACTGTTCTCATAAAAATCCTCCTAGTAGTACTATGTAGTACTAATTTGATGTAAAAAAAATGCTTCTTTTATCGAAGCAAGTTAAACAAATGATCTGCTGTTTTCATGATTACAGTTGCATCCTCCAGTGTTTCTGAAATAAATAGCGCTCCTTCAAGATTTGTAATAAAAAGAGATGCAACCTCGTCAATATTTATTGTCTTTCTAAATTCACCATTCTCTACCCCTTGTTTAAGGAATAGAGAAACTTTCGTTTGTAAGCCTTTAAAAAAAAGACCTATTTTTTCTTTTACTTTTGTGGCATTTGTAGGACTTTGAATATAAAGCGTAATAAATGGACAGCTCCCCTTATATTCTCTGGTCTGAACTCCTTGTGATATTTGCTTTAAAAACAATTGGATACGATCTTCAACTAATAATTGGTTTTGAGATAGTAAGTCCTCTATTGCAGATTGATACATTTCAATCCAATAATCAACGACCCCTTCCAACAATTCTTCCTTATTAGAGAAGTGATAATACACATTAGACTTTGAAACTTTGCTTACACGAACTAATTCATCCATGCTTGTATAAGCAAATCCTTTTTCTAAAAATAATGTTGCAGCTACTTCAATCACACGTTTTTGATTCATTAATTTTACTTTTGTCATAATTAGAACTATACAGTACTAAAATGGGTGTTGCAAGTATTTTTGTTAGTTTAAAAAAATTTTGATCAAAAAAGCGATGATTTAATTGATTTTACTGCTAAAAATGTCATTTTGAACAAAGTTGAACGGATCCCCAAAACTGTTTTGGATGGCTTGTAATTATTCACTTGTGTTATTTTGCTTTTATGCCCATTAAGGATGATTGACAAAATTGATTCATTAATATCCTTTATTCAATATAAAAACTCCATTTTGATTGATGATGATCAAAATGGAGTGTATTTACCATAATTTCTTATTATCCCTAGCTGTTATTCAAACAATGGCATCATATGTTTTCTAATCAATTCAACACGATCCTTGGCACGTGGCATAAAGCGCGAAGCAATCGAAATGACCATCTTCTTTTGAGGATTTATGAATATTACATTTCCACCATCCCCCAAAGCTGCATAGCAATCATCAAGTATCCACCACAAATAACCATAGGACCGCTTTCCTGATCGACTTTGTACTTTAGTGCTGTCCTCTATCCATTGAGAAGAAAGAATTTGGCGACCGTTCCATACACCCCCATTTAAATAGAGCTGACCTATTTTGGCCATATCTCGGGTTGTTAACGTAAGTCCCCAACCAGCGGTATTTACTTCCTTAGGATCTACTATCCAGCCAGTGACATATTTATCCTTCAGAAAAGCGAAATAGTCTTCTTTATTTTGTATAGTTGTATTTGTGGGAGCTTTGATTGAAAGAGGTTTAAACAAGTTTTCTGTAGCGAAATCAAGAACAGATTGACCAGTGGCAGTTGTAAGAACACCTGATAAAATATGTGTGCCAACGGTAGAATAGTTAAACACCCCAATACTACCTTTGCCTCCTAGCAAATCCAATGCAGCTTTTACCCAGTCATCACTTGAATATACTTTCGTATAAGGCTCTGACTTGTATTTATAGGGTGCAGTCATTGACAACAAATTTGCTATGGTGATGTTTTGAATGGTTTTTTCGCCACGTTTCACTGTATAATTTGGAAAAAAATCTAACACATGCTGTTCTATATTTTTCATATATCCTTTATCAATTGCCATTCCAATAAGAATGGAGATGATACTTTTAGTGACAGATGCTATATGCAAAGCATCATCTTGGGTGTACTCATCAAAATATTTTTCGTAAATTAAATGATTATCTTTTCTAATAGCGATGCCTGCTATATTGGAATACTCTTTTTCTATTAAATCTTCAAAGTTATTCATCATTCTGATTGTTAGGGTTTGACACATTGACGTCAGCTATATCAATCCCCATCCTTTCGCTAAAATGAATCATCAATATTGATGTAATAAAGAATAATTTATTATAAAAAATTATTCAATTCTTTTCTTTTTTCCAGCTAGTGTGATAACAAAAAAACGTTAATCCTTGTTCGATTAACGTTACGGTTTCTTTTTATCTATCTTCATTTTCATAATATGCTTCATTCGCATGTTTCTGATCTGTACCTTTAAGGTATGCTAGGATCATTTTAGGACGTTTAAGTAAAACCCAGTCTCCATGCTTATCAAATTTTCTGCTTGAAGTGATCATTCCATTTTGAATTGTTCCGTATTTTTTTTCGTTCTTTTTTCCCCAATCTTTTAATCGTTTAGCAAAATCGGCATCTTCTGCCATGAGCATATTTTCATTAAATCCATTAATTGCTTGAAAATCTTTTTTGTAGCACCAAAAGATGCCTACAGAAATTGCACCATATTTTAAAAATAGTGGTCCGATTAACAACAAAGCTGAAAAAAAAATTCCTAAGGACATTCTTTCAAACTTTCCTGTAACGCCCCCGCCAATGTACTTACCTGTGATTAAGTTCTCCACTGCCTTCGATAACACATGTTCGTTCATCTGTGTATCGGCATCAATTGTGACGATGATTTCCCCTCTTGCTATATCAACGCCAGCGTTCCTAATCTTCGAAAGGTTCTTATCGCTATTTTTTAGTAGGATACAATTATACGATTTTGCAATTTCCTCTGTTCTATCTGTACAGCGATTTAAAACAACAATAATCTCTACTTGATTTTCAAAGGATTTGGAAGCCTTTAAAATAGATTCTAAGCATTTTCCAATGTATTTTTCTTCATTATGGGCTGGTATGACTATTGAAATTTTTATATCCTCTTTCTTTTGCACTTCTAAAGAGTTCTCCATGTCGTACATACAGCTCCTCCCTTTTAAATGTCTTCTGCATTTATAAAATAAACCAGCTGATCAGTCCACTTGTTGTCCTCGTATATGAATCCTTTCCTCGTGCATTCATAAAGCATCCCAACATTTTCTGCTAATTTTATAGATGCCGTATTGTCGAGGTTTATATGAGCTTCTATTCGATGATAATTTAATTTTTCAAATGCTAGATCAATCGCTGCCTTTACAGCCTCTTTACCATAACCTTTTCTCCAAAAATGGTTATGAATGGTATACCCGAACCTAGCCCATTGAAATTCTTCCCTCATAATTGTGGAAAAGTCTACAAAACCAATATGCGTATTATCTGTTTTTCTAAATACTCCAAATACATACACCTTATCATCCTCAGCCATCTGATGATGCTTAGTAACTAAATCACGAAACCATTCTTTCGTACAGATGCTCATATCTAATTTACCTTCATCGTATTTATGCTGGGAAGGTAAACGATTTTCATATTGCGTAAGCCAAGAAGAGTAATCTCCCTCTTCCATTAATCGAATAATTAATCGTTCTGTTTTCGTCATTATCTTAGTCAATCGAACACCTCATACCTTTCTAAATAGCGATTCATGGAAGTAGTTTACTAGGCTTCTTCGTCTGCAGAGGGGCCGTAGATGCCTGGTACTGGAATATCGAGAAGTCGCAAGTATACCCCAAGTTGCGCCCGATGATGGACCATGTGGCTTAATCCGAAGGTGCGGAACGCAATTGCTCGAGGCTCTTGGCGAATAATATGGTCACCGTGACGGAGTGTCCATTCCTCTCCGAGCGTTTTCTCATCACATTCAGTAAGCATCATTTCCAGTTTTCTTACGTTTGTATCGAACTCATCCAGAATGTCAGCTCGCTTTTCTAATGCCTCTCGTCGTAACGGAACGGTGGAAAGATCAAAGTCTAAGTACTGTAAAATAGCCATTTGCCAGTTTAGCAGATTGATTAGGTGCGTGGCCAGACCTCCTAGTGTCATTGATTTCTCATGTGGCCTCCATGTCATATGCTCGTCGGGCAAGCGTTCCAGCATGCGACGAGTAGAAGCCAATTCCTGTGTTGTATCCCCAACAATCAATTGTTTAACCATAAAATCCCTCTCCTCCCTTTTAATCAGCATACTATAAATTCCATTCAAGGGGAAAGCTCTCAAATAAGTTTTTATGCTATGGTTAAACCTTTTTTATACTGTTAGAATATGTAAATACTTCGAGGGTTTTGCAGTTTGAAGAAATGTTCATAAGGGAATATACTAGATTGAACAAAAAGGGGTGGAGACAAGGTGAAAATAAGAACATTTTTGTTGTTAATGATTTGTTCCTTAGCGTTAGTTGCTTGTAACGATCAGAAAGAAGCATCGGAGGTGATAGAAATTCAAGAATTAATTAATTTCGATGAAGTGCAACCCGATACTTTACAACAAATCTCCGATGCGAAAGATATTAAAATTATAGAAAAAACATTTAAAAAAGCTAGAGAATTCGGTGAGGTCGATAACGAAATTGCTCCGCAGTATAAGATCAAACTAAACGATGATGAATACTATCTATGGATTGATAATACAATCACTGGGACAATAGCAAACGTAAACAGTAAAAATATGTTCTACAATATCCTAGCTACCGATGAATTTAAAGAGGCCATTAATTATCGAGAGCAGAATAAATGATTTTTAAATAATTGTAGCAACGATCTGTAAGAAACATAGATTGTTGCTATTTTTTTAGGGTATGTTTCATATTATCTAGCTTCATGTTGCTGGGAATGTTCTCTCACTTTTTCAACGGATATAGAGCCCCTCCGTATTAGCGATCTTTTCTAATAACTCAAGATTATGTTGGCTGTAAATTAAAAAGGCTAAGCCATTCCCACTAAATACAATATTCTCCTCAGGTAAAATAAAATGTAAATGGAGATGGTCCGAAACAGCTAATTTTATTAGTGAATTTAACATTGTGTATTCATCAATGTTTACAAAAGTTCCTTCTGTAAGATCTTTAGGTATAATTTTACCCCACTCATTCTCGTAGACTTTATAATACAATTGATCCTTATATAAAGGATCTGGTAAATAATAAAATGCATAAAATTCAGATGATTTTAACCACATCAATTCAAAAAATCTCTCGAATTTTTCAAGGCTTTTCTGGTACGAATGATAATCCTGCGTTTTTTGTTGGAAATCGACCATCTCTAATTTATCTAAGAATACTTCAACTTGACTATATTTTTCATTACTTTTTATCTGATAAGGGTAAATATCAAGTATTTTAGCACTTTCATAATCATACAATTGCTCTAGTAATTCTTCTAATTTTTTACTGTCTTTATTAGTTGCTTCCTTGCAAATACAATCGATTATATTTTCTAATGACATACCTTTTGACTCCTTTAATTCCTTGTTCAGCACGGTAAAAGAAAAATGTAACGATCTTAGTATACCATCTTTCTTTTGTTGACCATGCCAGCGTTTTACAAGCTATGCAGCTTTTCCTTCTTCCTGATACCAGCCCTCCCCATCTGTCATTAATAAAACTTGTCCAACTTTATGGTAGTGCTTTTTTACATAGTTTAAATAGATGGAATATTTAGATTTTTATTGATGGAATGGAAATGATTAATTATACTTAAATGATTAACGTTCGATTAGAAACAAATAATACTAGAGTATTGGGGAGAGAAGAATGGAAGAATTAAAAGTAGAAAAAGCAATTCAAGATATTTATCCAGATGATATCGCTTGGTGTTATGGGTGTGGCCGTTTGAATGATGATGGTCATCATCTTCGCACGGGGTGGCATGGTGATAAGACGATTACAATCTATACACCTGAATCAAAATATATGGGTATTCCAGGATTTATCTATGGTGGTTTAATTGCTTCATTAATTGATTGCCATGGAACAGGGTCAGCAGCGCTTGCCTTGCATCGTAAAAATGGACATGAAATTGGTGATGGAGCGGAGCCACCTCGATTTGTAACTGCTAACCTTAATGTAGATTTCCTAAAGCCAACACCCCAACATGTTCCATTAAAGGCAATTGGCACTGTTGAGGAAATTCACCCGAAAAAATGGAAAGTAGAAACTGAAGTTTACGCGCAGGATACGCTTTGTGCTCGTGGAACAGTAGTTCTTGTAGTCATGCCTAGTACTTTTCTAAATAAAAATGATTAGCATTTTTTATCCTCACTAAAATAAGAAGAGCACATCTTATTTATAGATGTGCTCTTCTACTGCGTTTTTAATGGATTATATAATCAAGGAACTGTATTACTAATAACTGTCACAAAGCCATTTCTCGTGGCAGTTTCCATTAACGAATAAATAGAGTCACTGGCAGTTTTGTTAAACTCATACCATTGGTCAACAGCTGCGTCATAAATCAACACGTCTGGCTGTCCAGTCAAAGGTTTATCTGAAGATTGCACCAACGAATAGAGATCATAACGTGCTATGCTACTACCTTCCTTGTTCAGGAAATCATATTGGCCCATTTTATAATAGCCCCCAATTACGGTGCTATGGACAGACCATGTGTAGTCGTTAGGCTGTTTTATCTTCTTGCCCATATTTTTAGTAAATATACGGTGCATTTCTTGCATATAGGCATTGCCATTGATTTGCTCGACTACTCCCCCCATTGTCATGTGGTATTCATGAAGTAATGCTTTCACTTCAACACCCTTAATCATCAATGGCTCTGTATCGATTGAGATCGTTAAATGATCGTATTGAACTTTACAGCCAAAGGTTTCTGCTAGAAAACGTAATGGTACAATGGTGCGTCCATTCTTTAAGTATGGCTTCGCATCCAATAATACCGTTTTTCCATTTACTGTGGCTTTACTACTGTTTAACTTTAAACTGACTTTCATCTCACTTTGGGTCAGTATTACTTGCCCATCCGACCAATGCACCTTAGCCCCTAAATTTTCACTAATCACGCGTAAAGGTACCATTGTTCGATTGTTTTTTATTTCGGGCTTCACATCCGTTTGTACTGTCATACCGTCCACTTTTAGTTGACTACTAGCTGCTGTAGCAGTTGTGATCGATGTAAGAATGACAATCAACATAAGGAAAATACCTGAACATATTTTTTTCATGATTATTAGCTCCTTTACTTCGCTATCATTACTTCATTCCATATGAACCCTATTATTTCCTTCTGCTATGAGCTACGATAACAAAAAAATCCTGCATTTTCGCAGGATTTTTAAGTAAACTTTATGCGGTTTATATATAGGTACGCTATTTCGTACCACTTGCACCAAATCCAGATTCTCCACGGACCGTTTGAGATAATTCATCTACTTCCACTAATTGAATAGAAGGAACAAATTGTATAACCATTTGAGCAATGCGCATTGATTTTTCTACGATAAACGGTTCTTGACCATGGTTGATTAAAATAACACCGATTTCGCCTCTATAGCCTTCATCTATAGTGCCTGGGCTATTCAGTACGGTTACACTATGCTTTAATGCTAGTCCACTTCTTGGTCGAATTTGGGCTTCCGTTCCCTTAGGTAACTCAATCTGAATACCTGTCTTAATGAGTTTGGCTACGCCTGCTGGGATTTCTACTGCTTCTATGGAATAGAGGTCCATGCCTGCATCACCAGGGTTGGCTTGTATCGGTAGCATGGCATCAGCGTGAACTTTTTTAATTTTTACTTCTAGATTCATTGTTCTTCATCCTTAACGATTAAAATTGAATGTGTCATCTGTGATTGGCGCAACTTTTGCCTTGGCATAGGTAGCACCCTTTTGTGAAAAGAAATCATATGTGGAGCCTTCATTACGAATACCATTCATCACAATTGGATTGACTTCCTCTTCTGGGAACATGGCTTCAAAGCCGACATTCATTAAAGCTTTATTAGCATTATAACGTACATATGCTCGCACTTCAGGTGATAATCCTGTTTCCGCATAAATATCATCTGTATACTTCATTTCATTTTGATATAAATCTAATAATAGCTCATAGCCCCATAAATGTAGCTCTTCTTGCTTTTCCTTTGAAAATTGCTTGAATAAATTTTGAGCAAAAAATCCAACTGCTACCCCATGGATAGATTCATCGCGCAAGATGAGTGAAATAATCTCGGCACTGTTTCGTAGGAAGCCTTGTCCTCCTAAGTATAGTGGATAGAAAAAGCCAGAATAAAACAGGAAAGATTCAAGCATAACGGATGAAAACATCGCTTTCCATAAGCTCTCTGGATTGCCTTCTTCAATACTATTATAAATGTCTGCTATTTTATTGGCCTTATACTGTAGAAATTCATTTTTTTTGACCCATTCAAATAGCTCGTCGATTTCTTCGTTTGTACAAAGCGTTGTGAAAATATAAGAATAGGACTTGGCATGTATCGCCTCGAATGCATCAAAAACGGTTAGGACAGCCTTTTCCTGTAAATCGTCTGTATAAGCAGCAACACGATTCATCCCGATATTTGTTTGTACAGTATCCAGTAAGGTTAATCCTGCAAATACTTTTTTATATGTGTCCTGATGCTCAAAGCTTTTCCATTGTTTAATATCTTTACTGACCGCAATTTCTTCTGGAAACCAAATTTGCTTCCATTGCTGGTCCCAAAATATTTGGGCAAGCTCACTTGTTGCCTTATTCCAATTGACTGCCTCATAAATTATATTTGACATGCTACACACTCCTCTAAGCTTTGTAATCGTTGACGAACATAGTAAACAGACTTAATGCCCTTTATCCACGCATAAATGTATACTTTAGCCAATTGTTCGGTTGTCCAATTGTCCGTTACATAAAGCGTCATGGAAATACCTTGGTCAACGTGCTTTTGAGAAGCTGCATATAAATCAATTAAATCATAAGGATTCACATCATACGCCTCCACATATAAATGACTATTGTCATTTGTTAAATGAGGCATTGGATAAATGGTTCTACTATCGGCGTAATCACGAACCTCTACGCGCTCTGTACATGGTGCGATTGAAGCCGTACAGCTACGAATATATGAAATACTACCAGTTGGGGCAATAGCCAAACGATAGGAATGGAATAGACCGTACTGCATTACATCCTGCTTTAACGTTTCCCACATCTTGTTTGTGATGATTGGAATATTGCCAAGCGCCTTCAACACAGCAGGCGATAGTTCTTCTTCAGTTTTATTGATATATTGGTCAAAATAGCTACCTGATGCATAATCACTGTCCTCAAATCGGTAGAAGGTTGCAGCTTTTTCTTTCGCCATTTCCATCGAAGATTTCAGAGAATAATAGTTCATCGCTTCCATAAAGTGATCCATGAAATCAATGGAATCTTTTGAGCCGTACAGGATGCCTTCTGTCACGAGATGCCCATGGAGGTTCATACAGCCAAGCCCTACAGAATGCATTAATTGATTGGCTTTTGCAACAGACGGTACATTCTTAATGTGCGTCATTTGCGATACATTCGTTAATAGGTGCATGGCTGTATCGACTAATGCGCCGAAATCATTAACTTTACTTGCTGCATGGATATCGATGGAACCTAAGTTACACGATACATCTAATCCATAGTCATTTGGTTGATCCTGGTCCGTAATGATACTTGTCTCTTGTACTTGTAAGATTTCTGTACATAAATTGGACATTTTGACACGTCCAATATTTTTTAAAGGATGTACCTTATTGACATTATCATCAAAGATTTCAAACGGATAGCCTGATTCAAATTGTGCTTTTTTCACCTCTGTGTAAAGCTTACGTGCATTTAAACGTTTAATTTTACGAATTTTAGGGTTATCAAGTAGCTCGTAGTACATGTCTGAAATGGAAATTTCAGACATACGTTTACCATATTCTTTAAAAATATCATATGGGCTAAACAACACAATATCCTTATCACGTTTCATCAGTTCGAAGAAAATACTAGGTATAATAATCCCTGTTGAAAGGGTTGCGAGGCGAATTTTATCATCAGCATTTGGTTTTTTTGATGAAATGAAATTTTCTATGTCTGCATGGAAAATATTTAGATAGACAACACCTGAGCCATTTCGTTGCCCTAGCTGATTAGAATAACTGAAAGAATTTTCTAACAGTTTCGCTACTGGGATGACACCACTTGCACGATTTAATATCTCTTTAATTGGATCACCTAATGGACGTAAATCTGTTAAGTTGACCCCAACTCCACCACCAAGGCGTGATAGCTCTAAACAATAGCCAATATTTTCAGCAATACTATTCATGGAGTCATCCATTGATAATTTAAAGCAGCTGACTAATTCACCACGTGCTTTCTTACCACTATTTAAAGCAGTTGGTGTTGCAGGCTGATAGGCTTCCATCATTGCTTCGACAGAGCGTTCTGCTAAAGCCGTGTTTCCTTGAGCTAAATACAAAGCAATAATGACAATACGATCCTCATACTTTTCTAAGATCTCTTCCCCATCACGACTTTTCATAGCATAGCTATCGTAAAATTTGCTAGCGCTCATAAAGGATGGAAAGCGGAAATTATAATCATAGGCTTTCTTGTACAGCTTCTTAATAAATTCCATTTCGTACATGTCGATAAATGCTTTCTCATAGTAGCCCTCATCAACTAAATAGCGTATTTTTTCCTCAATATCTATAAAATAACGCAAACGTACGTTAACATACTCTAAAAAGTAGCGGCGCGTAGCTTCGCGGTCCTTTTCTAACTCAAGTAATCCAGTTGTACTATAACGATTCAGTACGTCATTATTAAGCTTTAAATAGGTTTTCATCTCATTACCCTCGTTTCATAAAACGTTTGTATTGCTTCGTAATCCGTTTGATTACCTCGTAAATCTAATTTCCTTACTAAGGGTACATGATAGGTAGCAGCGATTTTCTCACCAGCAGCGCCAAATACATGATGACCGAAGTTACTATTCCCACTGGCAACTACTCCTTTACAAAAATCCCTGTTTTTTTCTAAGAAACGTTGTACCTTTGCTGGAATGTCACCTAAACCATCTGTGTAGGTAATTAAGAGATATGGCTTGTTCAATCGCAATTCTTCCGAGAGCTCGATACATTCTGCCTTTAATTTGGATACAACATTTCGGACATTACCTGTACGACTCGCGTAAACAATCATAGGGCAATCAACTCAATTTGAGAAACAATTTCCTGAACATCTCCTATAAAAGTTTCATTCATCTCTAAAACAGGCACACTTAAAAAACCTGCGTCAATAATCGTTTGCTTTGCTTGTTCATCGTGATCGATGTTAACAATTTCAGCTTCAAGTCCTGCACGTTGTAGTTCAGATTTTACCCATAGGCATTTTGGACAAATTGTTTTCGTATAAAGTTTCATAGAAATCCCTCTTTTCATAAAATAAAAAAGCCTATCTCCTCTAGAGAGATAGGCTAAATGGAAACGTTAACATACCAAAAATACTGACGTTCCCATCTCTTAATCCCCGAAGAAATGATAAATTTGTTTTATAAAGGCAGGTCTCCTGGCTTTGCTTCATTCTCTGATTCCCTTCCCATGCAAATGCACAGTGGTTGCAATCATCGTCAGCTTCACAGTTGCGGGGACAGCGTCGGAATTGTACCGAACTTCCCTTTTAAACTACATGTAGTAGTACCTTTGTAAAACGAACACAATATATAGTTGTTGTTCAATAGTTTTAAGTGTACCATCCTTCAAATGAAAAGTAAATCAAGATTCTAAACTTCTTTATTTTTGGATTATTCAGTATTTTTAATTATGTAGTTCCAAATAGATTACCACTAATCACTTATACCCAAATCAAAAATCTATTTTTAACGATGTACGTGATTTTCTATTAAAATGGATCTAGAATTCTAATTTGAGTTTAAAGAAATCTTCTATTTTATGTACCATTGAAAAATAGTTGTCTCTATCATAAGTTCTGAAATAATGATCATCTCTTACCCATTTCAAATGATGCTCATTACATTAATAAAGAGCATGCTTTTATCATAACATGCTCTTACCATTCTATCATTGGGATTATAGTCTAACCTTAACCTCAGTCCCGTCCTGAGCTTTGACATCGACTAGCACAAGTCCTTTATAATTTTGTAGTTCCTTGATAATCGGCTTTAGCATTTCTTTATCGATGAGCGGAAAGGTAAAGTCTATTTTCATTTTATCGAAGTATGCCTTTGTCCACTTATTGGCTTGTTGCTGAATCCATTTAGAAGTTAAAATGGAGAGGACAATGGTTAGCACAGTATAGGGAACAGGGACGGTAAAGCGAACGTCTTTTGCTTTCACTTTTACATGCATCATTCGTCGCCTCTACTCAATGAAGACTGCAACGGAATCCCCGTTTGCTGATTTTATATCTACAATTTGTCCATCTAGTTCATTTTCAATCGCTTCAAGAAGAAGATTGATGTCGATATCTTTTACGTATTTTTCCGATTGCGGAATACTTGCAGCGATGCTGTGTCCTGCCATCAATACGGCTTTGACAAGTTTAATTGGTAAATTTACCGTGACATTATCATTTTCGGTGGATACAACACGGACCTTTAACGTTTTATCTAAATACTTTGTTTTTTCCACAAATTTATTCTCTGATTCTTCTTTCTGTTGTAGCACTTGAATCAGCTCTGATCCTTTATCCGCATCAATTTTGCCCTCTTGAATCATCGTTAACACTTTTGTAATTTCCTCTTTCATGGTCGTTCCTCCCTATTCGTCTTTTAAGAGCTTTATGGCTTCATCTGTTGTGATTTCGCCATTTTCAAGCATGCTTACAATTTTTTTCTCATCTACTTCATTTTTCTTCCTTTGAGCATAGCCAAGGGATGAAATAATATCATTTAGCTTGCCTCGTACTGTTGGATACGAAACCCCCAGTTCCTTTTCAACCTCTTTAATATTTCCTCGGCAGGTTAAAAATACTTCCACAAAATGAAGCTGATCCTGGGATAAGGATGCTAGCTTCGACAATTCAAACTCATTTTCAATGGTCGTGTGACAATGAGAACACTGTAACTTCGTAATTTTTAATGTTTTACTGCAGACAGGACAATTTGTGATTACTTGATAAGCCATAGTGAACTCCTTCCTTTAAGTTAAGCTGATTATATAATAAAGAAATTAAAGATGTAAATAATAAAATTAATAATTTTAATTAAAAAATAAATAAAATTAATATCTTGATTAATTTTATTTATTTTTGTTTCTATATTGCTTTAAAAATTAAGAAAACGCCATTTTTAATTTCTCAAAATGGCGTTTCTGTTTAATTGGGTCTATCCTTCTTTTTTCTTTCCCGCGGGTGTGATGGCAAAATTGCATTGTATAACGCTTGTGAAGCGGGGTGCTGATATGTCCCATCCTTGCCTATCTCCTCCACTAGCTGACCATGCTGCATCACAAGGATGCGATCTGACATAAAACGTGTGGCCTGTAAATCATGTGAAATGAATAGATAAGCAAGCTGTAGCTCTTTTTGAAGTCTTTGCAGTAGCTCTATAATCGTCTTTTGCAAAATCATATCAAGACTACTAATGGCCTCATCTAAAACAATCAGTTTCGGCTTTAATGCAAGAGCTCTAGCAATGTTGACTCGTTGCTGCTGTCCCCCACTTAGCTGTGAGGAATAGTTTTGAGCCATTGCCCACTCTAACTCTACACAGTCTAGTAATTCCCTTACTTTCTGTTGTCGCTCTGCTTTGCTAAAATGCTCGAAATTCAAAAACGGTTCTTCGAGTATTTCGAAAATCGTCTGTTTTGGATTAAATGAATGATAACTATTTTGAAAAACAGCCTGTAAATTTCTTCGTATCATTTTTTTCTCTTTGCTGGGTGCTTCGTATAAATTGACACCTTGAAAGATCAGCTCTCCGTTTGTTGGTCGTTCAATCCCTAAAATAATGCGCCCTAATGTGCTTTTTCCAGAACCACTTTGACCGACGATGCCAAGACATTCTCCTTCCTGAAGTGAAAATGTCACATTCTCTAATACAGGGGCTTCCTGTCCTCGTTTGAATAGAAATGGTCTTTGCGCATAGTATTTCTCAATATTTTTTACTTCTAGTAGCGTCATTTTATCACCTCATAGCATTCTCGCTTGTAAAAGTTTCTTGGTATAGGGATGCTGAGGCGCATCAAAAAAATCAAAAACATTTGCTTGCTCAACGATTTCTCCTTGATACATCACAGCCACATCGTCCGCAAGCTCAGCAATGACACCTAAATCATGCGAGACAAGGAGTATGGTAGCATCTGTTTCTGAGCGAATTTGATTAAATAGTGTTAATACTTGTTTCTGATTGATGGTATCCAGAGCAGTCGTAGGCTCGTCTGCGATGTAGAGGGAGGCCTGTATCGCCATTGACAGAGCAATCATCACTCGCTGTAGCATGCCTCCACTTAACTGGAAAGGATAGTAGGACAAGAGCTGCTCTGGCTGAGGTAAATGAACTTTTTTCAAAGCATCAAGGGCGATCTGTCTCATTTCTTTTTTTGTAAGCTTAAAGTGTGCTTTTAATGTTTCTCGAAAATGACTTTCAATCGTTTGAATATGATCAAATGCAGCGGGTGGGTTTTGCAAAATCATCGAAAGATGTCTGCCACGATAAGCTCTCCATTTAGTAGCTGAAACGTTTAATAAATTTTCTTGCAGATAGAGTACTTCCCCTTGGCTGACATGGGCAAAGGACGGTAATGTTTGCATGATGGCATGGCAAAGCATAGACTTGCCACTGCCACTTTCCCCGATAATTCCTAGGACTCGCCCTTTATAAGCTGTCAGGTTGATAGAGGTTAATATATTTTTCTCCCCTATTTTGACTGTGAGGTCTATCACTTCTAAAACTTTCTCCATAACTTCCCCTTTCCTAGTCAAGCCTTTTTAAACGATTTGCTAATTGATTAAACAATAACACAACAAGGATGATGGCAAGTCCTGGATAAAGCATTAATTCAGGATGCTGTCTCATGTATTGCTTTCCTTCATTGATCATCATGCCCCATTCTGGAATCGGTGCCTGCACCCCAAGTCCGATAAAGGAAAAGCCTGCAATTTCTAAAATCACCTTCCCGATATCTAATGCGACAATCGTGACAATAGATGGCAATAGATTGGGTATATAATGGCGTCTAATTAATTGGATACCTGTAGTGCCCGTTATCCTAGCAGCTTGAACAAAGTCTTTCTCATTGATGCCAATAAACAAACCTCGGATCATTCTTGCATAATAAATAAGCTGTGTGAAAATGAGCGCTATTAAAACATTTTTTAAGCTAGGACCTAATATACCTAACAGCCCAAATGCAAGTACGAGTGTCGGAAAGGCTAATAAAATATCACATAATCGAATAAAAAGAAAATCAATTAATCCTCTTTTCAACGCTACAAAAGCACCCAGTAGGATAGCTAAAACAATAGCGACTAGCTGAATGATGAGCGCTGAACCTAAAGAATAACGAATACCTAAAAGAAGGCGTGACAAGATACACCTTCCTAAATGATCTGTACCTAATGGATAGTCCCAAGACGGGACTGAAAATTTCTTAGCAATATCGACAGCAAAAGGGTCGTGTGGCATTAAAATTGGCGCCAACAGTCCTAATAAGCCAGTAATGACAAGGAGGAATAGACTGATTAATCCTGTTAAGTTGCCACTTTTTGTTCGTACAAATTTCATTTTTAATCTCTCCTACCCTTCATCATTAGATGAGGGTCCAATAAACGATGCAATATATCTGTACATAAATTGGCAAGCACATAGATAACCGCAATAATTAACACATAGCATTGTACAACTGGATAATCCCTGTTCATAATGGATTCTATTAAGTACCTGCCGAGTCCGGGCCAGCTAAAAACCTGCTCCACAATCACGGCTCCACCTAAAAGATTGCCAAGGGTCATGCCTAGCAAGGAAGTCAAGGGAATAGCAGCATTTCGCAAAACATGACGGATAAGAATCACGGAGCTTTTTAATCCTCTTAGCCGTGCATATTGAACATATTGCTGCTGTAATTCTTCTAGGATGGTTGAACGGATAAGCTGAACGAATAATCCAATTGTTGGTAACGCCAGTGCGAAGGCGGGAAAAACTAAATGAGCAGGTGTGCCCTTCCCGTTTGTCGGAAAGAGTCCTAATTTTAAGCTAAATAAATAGAGTAATAGGAAACCTAACCAAAAGGCTGGAATCGACACACTCAATATGCTAAAGAATCGTATGATTTTATCGATGATGGTGTGCTTATACAATGCGCTTATTACTCCGAATGGAATACTTAGCCCTAAAATGAGGATAAACGCAGCAATAGCTAATTCAATGGTTGCGGGTAATTTCACGAATAGTTCATGTGCCACAGGTAATTTACTAACAAAAGATTTTCCAAAATCTAGCTGGATTACGCCCTTTCCCCATAGCAAATATTGAAGAAAAAACGACTTGTCCGTTCCCAGTTCCTCACGTAATGCCTGAATGGCTTCCTCTGTTGGCGCAACCCTTGCCAAACGTAGTATGACTTCAGCAGGCTCTACAGGAACAAAACGAATAAATACAAAGGTTAGGATGGAAACGCCTAATAAGACAAAGGGCAATGTTAAAATTCTTTTTAAACAAAAGATCCATGTTGATTCATACATGCTGTCACTTCCTACTCAATCCTATGATAAAGAGAGAGCTGTCTCTGCTAGACACACTCTCTCCTCCACTTTTATTTTTCTTTAGCCATTTGTGCATAAGGTATATCATATTCAGATGCACGTGGTGCAAAATCCTTTAGAGATGGTTGATAAATCACATTATTTGTTTCGTAAGAAATAGGGTAAAAGAGTGCCTGGTCATGAAACATCGTTAAAATATTCGTGTAAAGCTGCACGCGTTCCTGTTCATCTGTTCCTACTAATAATTGGTGAATTTTCGTATCGATTTCTTTGGCGTTTGCTAGGCCTAATTTCGCCTCGTACACACCACTAGCATTTGGTGTAGCTGATTCATTTGCAAAGCTATGTGGATCTGTAGGTGGTCCATTGGTACGCCAGAAATTAATATCCACCTGGTCATCCATCAATTTTTGAAGACCGACCATTACATCTGCCCCTTCTAAATTCAACTGAACGCCAATTTTTGCGAGTTCACCTTGCATTAATTCTGCCATTGGTTTTTGAATTGCATCGGATGCAATGTAAATCAAATCTAAAGACAACAGCTGTCCGTTTTTTGAACGAATTTTTTCACCCTTAGGTAATAACCACCCTGCCTCATCTAGCAATTGTTGGGCTTTTTCTGGATTGTATACAATAGGTGCTAAATCTATATTGGCATAAGGAATCGCATCCCAGAACAATGTGTTCGCTACTTTTTCCGTACCATGTGTAATACTGTCGACCATTTGTTCCTTATTAATAGCATATTGAATGGCTTGACGTACCTTTAGCTCAGATAATGGACCAGATTGTGTATTGAATAGCAGTGCTTTCGTAGATAAAGGCTCAGAGGTAGCAGTTTTGTATTTGCCACTGTCTTTTAAATACGTATAGTTATCTAAACTAATAATGCCACGCCCATAAATTAAATCTAATTCTTCGTTTTCAAATGCTAATGAAATAGATTCTGAGTCAGGAATAATTTTTACTTTTATTTGTTCAACTAGTGGTTTTTCTCCCCAATAGTTTTCATTGCGACTAAATAATGCATATTCGTCCTTTTTGTATTCAGTTAATACCCAAGGGCCTGTTCCAATCGGTGCTTTGATAGAATCTTGCGTCATATCATCCTTTGGGAATCCGTTATCCCCTAAAAAACGGAAAGGTCTGACGAAGGCAAGTTCGTTTAAGACTGGATAATAAGGCTCATCCAATTGCAGACGAATTGTAAAATCATCTACTTTTACAACCTCTTTCATGTGGTTAACCATGCCCATCCAAGAATGCATGTCTCGATTCGCTAAAACGGCGTCAAAGTTACGAATGACATTATCTGCATTAAATACAGTGCCGTCTGAATATTTCACGTCTTTTCTTAGATGGAAAGTATACGAAGTTTTATCCTCAGAGATGTCCCAGCTTTCGGCGAGCTTAGGCGTAACAGTACCATCATCATTGTATTCCACCAAGGATTCATAAACCATTGCTTGGGCAGTCATTTGATTCGGTAAATATGTATGAGGATTCAATGGACCGACATCTAATGGCCAGCCAATCGTTATTATTTTTTCATCTGTTTGGTTTGCTGAGGTCTTTTCCTTTTCTTCATTCGTGCCTGTACAGCCAGCAAGTAAACTGAACGTCAGGACAAGCAGGAAAGGAAGTAAATACTTTGTCAATCTCATTTTCTGTCTCCTATCTCTATTCGTAGTACAAATACATCTACTTGTTGAAGAAGAGAAGGCATAAAAAAACCTTATTCTAAAAAAGAATAAGGACAGAAAAACCCACGATGAGCAAGTCTCCATCCATCTCCCTATCTTTCGTAGATCATCAATGAATCTTCTTACAAGCAGGCATTCTGGCTCATGAATCATCATTTTGTTTCACCTTCCCAAGTACTCACTCAGTGGTATTTGAAACAAAACTCCTCATTTACAGCTGCGGGACAGCATGGGATTTTCACCCATTTTCCTTTTAATTGAATGAAAGACGATTTCACTCAAACTTGTAATGATTGCTATGAAATTAGTAATAAACATAACATGCTCGCCTGTTCACGTCAATTTTACTTTCTGAAGATAATATATATATCGACGTAACATAAAAAGACTAGGGATTTACCCTAGTCTTCGTTATTGGAGAGTAGATGTAGTAGATTAAAAATCATTTCGTTAGCTTGATGTAGATTGTTGTACAGCTTGACGCAACGTTTTAGTAGCAGCAACCATATTCGCTAAAGCTGCAACGGTTTCATCTTCTTTTCTCGTTTTTAAGCCACAATCTGGATTCACCCAGAATTGATAACGGTCCAGCACCTGTAGACTATCTTTCATAATAGCGAGCATTTCATCCTCGCTTGGTACACGAGGGCTATGAATATCATAGACGCCTAAGCCAATTCCTTTTTTATAGGGCTGTACTTGTAGTGAGGTAATAAGTTCCCCATGACTTCGTGATGTTTCTATGGAAATCACATCTGCATCTAGTGCGCTAATTGGTTCGATGAAATCATTAAACTCACAGTAACACATATGTGTATGGATTTGTGTTTCATCTTTGACACTAGATGTCGCAAGCTTAAAGGAATTGACAGCCCACTCTAAGTAAGCCCCCCATTCCTCCTTTCTAAGCGGTAAACCTTCTCTTAACGCTGGCTCGTCCACTTGAATAATTGATATACCTGCGTTTTCTAGTGCTTCCACCTCTTTACGGAGTGCTAATGCAATTTGATAAGCGACATCTTTACGGGACAAATCATCTCGCACAAAGGACCAATTTAATATTGTTACTGGCCCTGTCAGCATGCCTTTTACAAATCGCTTCGTTAGGCTTTGGGCATAGGCGGATTCTTTTACGGTAATTGGTGAAGCCCATGCAACATCTCCATAAATGATCGGAGGCTTCACACAGCGTGATCCATATGAAACAACCCACGCTTTCTCTGTAAAGGCAAAGCCAGTCAGCTTTTCACCGAAATATTCGACCATATCTGTACGCTCAAATTCACCATGAACAAGTACATCGATATCTAATTCCTCTTGTATGGAGATCCAGCGCTTTGTTTCGTCTTCTAAAAATGTTTCATAGGCTTCATTCGATAATTGTTTCTTTCGCCACGCATTACGATTTCTTTTCACTTCATCTGATTGCGGGAAGCTACCGATTGTAGTTGTTGGAAACAGCGGTAATCCTAAGGCTTGTTGTTGGATCGTTTGTCGCTTCGTAAAATTACTGTGTCGTTCAAAATCTTGCTTTGTCACAGTTTGAACGGCTTGATGAATTAACTTATTTTGGCGGATTGGATGTTTTTTTAGAGCCTCAATCGCCTTCATACTTTCTGAAAAATTATGTTGTAAGGAACCATCTTTATCTCGTCTATATTTAGTCAGCCCCGTGATTTCTATGATTTTCTCATCTGCGAAGGCCAGAGACTGCTTTAAAACAGGGTCAAGTTCATTTTCAAGAGAGGTTGTGATTGGAACGTGCTGTAGGTTACTTGATGGTTGAATCCATAGTTCAGCAGCATGACTTAGCTGTTCAATGGCTTGAATTGTCGCATTGACCTCCGCCAGGTTTGAACGCCAAATATCACGGCCATTCACAACCCCTATTCCTAATACTTTATCCTGCGGGAAACCAAATTGACGAAGTGACGCCATATTTCCTTTATAGCCATGAACAAAGTCCAAACCGAATCCTTGAACAGGCAATGTACTTAATGCTTCATAGGCACTTAAAGCTTCGAAATAAGTCTGTAGCATTATTTTAGCCTCAGGAACGGCAGTGGCTAACTGGTCATACATTTCTTTCACCAGCTTTATCTCTGCTGGATCAAGTGTTAAGACGAGGGATGGCTCTTCTAGCTGAATCCAAGTGGCACCTGCATCCACTAATTCTTTTAATACCTGCGTATAGAGTGGTAATAAAGCTAATAAGTACTCAACCTGTGTTAATTTGTTGTAGCCTTTCGTTAACTTATAAAATGTATAGGGACCAATTAGTGTCGGCTTCGCAATGATACCGAAAGTTTCCTTCGCCTCTAAAAAGTCGGCTAACACTTTATTTTCTGTTAGTTGTAAGGCTTGTCCCTCATACTCTGGAACAATGTAGTGATAATTTGTATTAAACCATTTTGTCATTTCACTAGCTACGGCTGTTTTGTCTCCTCTTGCTACACTGAAGTAGGTATGAAAATCGACTTTACCACCTTGCCAGTTAAAGCGCTTTGGAACTAAACCAAACATCAAAGCTGTATCTAACATTCTATCGTAAAACGTAAAGTCGCCAACTGTCACCATATCGATTCCAAGTTGCAGCTGCTTGTTTATTCTTGATAAACGGATTTTCTTTAATTTTTCCTCAAAGTCCTCCTCAGAAAGTTCATTGCGCCAAAATGCTTCTAGTGCTTTTTTCCATTCGCGTTCCTCCCCTATATAGGGATAACCGATCAATGTACTTGTATAGTTCATGTTTTTAAGCTCCTTTTTTAGAAAAAATAAAAAGCCATTCTCCTATTAGGAAAATGGCTGCATGTTAAAATTAATAATGCTAAAACAATACGAAAAAGTATCTACTTTCGCATAAACGTTATCGCACAGTGCCTATTTGGTCACTTTTCACCACCTATTTCCACGTAGGTATTTGGTGTGTACTAGAAATTGGCAGGTCTCCTGGCTTTCCATCAACACGCCTCACAGCCTTCCCAGTTTCCCCAGTGGCATTTGTGATTTGCTCCGAATTACAGTTGCGGGACAGCGTCGGATTTGCACCGACTTCCCTTTTAAGCCAAACTTTCATTTGGCACCAAGTCTTACACAATATTCAATTATGCTCCTACTATAGCACATATTTCAGAATAGTAGAAATTATTTTTCGACTATTATATAAATTATTTCTATAAATATTATAGGAATTATTGTATAGTACTAAATGAAAATAAGGTTACATTGTATTCTGTAAAAAAATTTGTTACTATAAAAAGACAATTATGAGAGGACTGATGAATGGACAATGAAGAACTAAACTATATTTTTATTTGAATTGAATGATTTCAAACACAAAATATAGGGTTAGTCTATCCATTTTTAACTATCAGTTTGCATTTTATTTGTCATGACACAAATGGCAAATCGCATTAATTCAAAGAAAGACTAATCCTTCCAATGCACAATTGGAGGGATTTTTTCTTGCTTTCATAGTTGATTTTGTACCTTTCATTTACCCATAAAGGAGAGGAAAAAATATGAGCGATTCAGAAACTATTGTAACGCATGTAACACTCCGTATAAGTCGTTAATATCCATCTGCTTATACGGAGAAATCAACCATAGATGGATAGACCGACTTTGTATGAAAAGTAAACTGTTGCAATACAAAGGAGGAATTATCATGTCCATGATACAAGTACAAAACCTAACTTTTTCTTATCCAAGCAGCTTTGACAATATTTTTGAGAATGTCAACTTTCAAATCGATACGGATTGGAAACTTGGATTTATCGGTAGAAACGGACGAGGTAAAACAACATTCTTTCAGTTGTTATTAGGAAATTATGAGTATAGCGGAAAAATCATCTCTTCTGTAGACTTCACTTATTTCCCCTATCCAGTTTCTGATCCAAATAAATATACCCATGAAATATTTGAGGAAATTTGTCCTCAGGCAGAAGATTGGGAATGTCTACGTGAAATAGCTTACCTACATGTAGATGCGGAGGTCATGTATCGTCCTTTTAAAACATTATCCAATGGCGAACAAACAAAGGTGCTGCTTGCTGCGTTGTTTTTGACAGAGGGTCAATTTTTATTAATTGATGAACCAACCAATCACCTAGACACAGATGCAAGAAAGACGGTTTCCGATTATCTTCGCAGGAAAAAAGGATTTATTTTAATTTCACATGACAGAAGCTTTTTAGATGGCTGTGTTGACCATATCCTATCGATTAATAGAGCCAATATTGACGTTCAAAGTGGAAATTATTCTTCTTGGAAGTTAAATTTTGATCGTCAGCAGGAACACGAAGAAGTAACCAATCAACGACTGCAAAAAGATATCGACCGATTAAAACAATCCTCAAAGCGTTCGTCAGGTTGGTCTAATCAAGTGGAAGCCTCCAAAAACGGCACAACCAATTCAGGTTCCAAACTGGACAAAGGCTTTGTTGGACATAAAGCAGCCAAGATGATGAAACGAGCGAAGAACCTAGAATCCAGACAACAAAGAGCTATTGAGGAAAAATCAAAACTGCTAAAAAATGTTGAAAAAACCGAGTCATTGAAAGTAGAGCCATTGGCATATCCATCAAAAGAAATGGTTGTTGTCACGGATGTATCGATTCGGTACGATGACCATATCGTGAATAAGCCTATTAGCTTCAAAGTGGCACAAGGGGATCGAGTTGTTTTAGATGGCAAAAATGGAAGCGGAAAAAGTAGTATGTTAAAACTTATTCTAGGTAATCCCATCCAACATACAGGCTCGATAAAGTTAGCTTCAGGTCTAGTCATTTCCTATGTTCAGCAGGATACATCCCATTTAAAGGGATTGCTATCGGAATTTATTGAAGAGCATGGTATTGATGAGACGTTATTTAAATCAATCCTGCGCAAGATGGATTTTGAGCGTATTCAATTTGAGAAGGATATCTCTCATTATTCTGGTGGGCAAAAGAAAAAGCTGCTGATTGCTAAAAGCTTGTGTGAGAAGGCTCATTTATATATTTGGGATGAACCACTCAATTTTATTGATATCTATTCACGCATGCAGATTGAAGAGCTCATAAAAAGCTCTCATCTCACAATGGTGATTGTTGAGCATGATCAGGCATTTCAACAAACTGTAGCAACGAAAACGATAGCTATGTCGTAAAGAGAAGAATCCATTTATGGATTCTTCCTTTTTAATGATATTGAAACCAATGGATCCATTTAGAATTTGTCTCTTTCACGATATATAGCTCACCTAGTGATGCACTTTGCGCTGGCAGTAAACTTGGAAACCTTAATCGAACAAACCAGGAGTGATTAGCCACATTTTCTCCACAGAAGTTCACCGCCATTTTATAGTAATTCTCCTCCATGCCAGTTAATATGGGCATGGGCTTTATCACCTCAATTTGCCACTCCTGATAATCAGGGCTTGAGCCATATACTTTTGGAATGATGTCAGCTAATGCTTGACTAAGCTCGTCTTTGTCTTTCACCGTTGTTTTCATCAATACATCTGGATTTGGACATTTTAAGCCTTCAGGTTCTGACCCCGAAGTAGCTGTTGGAAATAACAAAAGCATACATAAAAAGGGCAGTATTATTTTTCCCATTGTTCAATTCCCTTTCTTTAAAAATGCTCGATAATTTGCTGTGATTGGTGCACTCTATAAAGTATCATCCTGCAGAAAGGTCACTATTCCATGAAAAAATTTGCTTATGTTTTAATGTTTATCTTCACTATGTTCATTCTGCCATGTAAGATTTATGCGCAAAGTGAACAAGCTGATGAGCAACTAATCAGGGACACATTCATTACAATCCTTAATCCATTTATTGAAAAGGAAATTGATCATTACTATGGCTATCCTAAGCAGTATGGCTTGTATGATGTGAAAATTTTAAAAATTGTCAAAGAAAGTCAGTTTAGCTTTAAAGTTAGCGTGGAAGTTACGACCTTTGAGCATGCGCATTCCCCACCCTACAGTAAGGAAATCATTACGTTTGAAGTCAGTCCAACTGGTGTCATCACACTTCGCTATATACATGAGGCAGATGATGTAGAAAAGGCAATAAACGCATTCTATAGGGCAACACTGTTAGATATACAGTAGAGTTTTAAGCTGGACTTAGCATCTTATACTTCCTACCGATACGATCAATTGCAATATCAAGCTGAAATTAATAATGATATGAAATCCCTTGCTATGATTGCAGAGGAAATAGTGACCCATATTTTATTTCCTGAGCGAAAGATTCCCTACAAAAATGTCATAGACCCTGTCACTTTTATCAAGGGTAATATAGGTTATATGCTCTTTAAAAGAGCGGATGGTACAAATGTAAGCTATCAGCTGCAAAAGAAAGACGGCACATGGATCGTAACAGATAAAACAAGTAAGCCAGGTAAGAAAATGGAGGATCTGTTACCGTGGTATATATAGAAAAATGAAGCCAACTGATTCCATCAGTTAGGCTTCATTCTTTAAGAGCGTTTGCATCATACTTTTTATAATTCCCATGTGAAAATTTTCATGGTTCATATGAAAGACAACCATATCACCTAATGTTTTCATACCTAAAAAAGGTTCTTTAAGCGGTTCATGTAGATGTCCTGCACAAGCTTGTTCAATCAGAATTGGTTGTTCCTCTAGGAGCATAATTATTTGATCCATTGTTGGCGGTTGCTCAGTCCAGTTATCTGGTTTACTGCCACTAGGAAACATTACATGATAGGATAGAGGCAAATGCCTTTCTTGTGTAACAGCTGGAAAAATGGTATGATCCCAACCAACTAATAGATGACCAGCATTCCAACGAATATTGTTATGATGTCCTGCGGGTATCTGATCAGCAATATTCTCAGGGATCGTACGTAGAAATTCAACAGTCCAATTACGCCACATTTTCATTTGCATAAATAATTGTGCTTCGTTCATATACTAGCTCCCTTTCTACACGTTTTCAGTTATATTCAATACCATGGATTAAATTAATTTATAGTAAATTACGGTTGCTTCTAATTCTCCATCTGGTGAAATAGTATATTGAGGAATTTTCCCCACTTCTTGATAATCTAATGATTTATATAATTTATTGGAAGGATCCCCTTCTCTCGTATCTAAAACTAGCAAGGAGCGGTTTTCTTGTTTTGCTCGTTCCTCTGCTTGTTGCATCAGCGCTCGTCCAATACCGTTGCGTCTAAAGTTGGGATGTGTCATTAACTTGCAAATTTCAGCACGATGAATGCCATTTGGTTTGCTAGTTAAATGCAATTGAATACTACCTGCAATTTCATTATTTATTTTCGCAATGAACAGTAAGACATCTGACGCTAAGACAGATTGCCAATATTTTATCGCTTGTTCTTGTGTGAGTGGAGGTAAAAAACCTACGGATGCTCCTTCATCTACGACCATAATCAATAATTCAGTAAGCCTCTCCAAATCTTGCTCAATATGGTGAAGCTCAATTATTTCAATCTTTTGCATGCCGAAAGCATCTCCTTTTTATAAAATTATTACCTACTATTAAAACAGAAATTACTTTTCCGAAATCGTTTCTAAACGTTGAGTAAGAACTCGTTGTATTTTCTATAAAATTTTTCTGGCACAGCGAGATCAATTTCAGCTAATTTTGCCTCTATAGATTCAAAGAATTTTATACATTCTTGTTTCCTATTTTGTTGAATTAAGAATTCTAACAATTGAAACATATACTGTTCATTGTATTCGTCTAGCTCTAAAAGCTTTTGTAGGCAATTATACTTTAATAAAGTGTGGGCAACGTCTGTACGTGCAATATACTGTTCAAGCACATGTAATACAGATTGCTTTAAGCGGAGCCTGATTTGATTAACCCATAAATACTCCTCATCTATTAAAAAATCACCCTCATAGCAATTCAATAACTGCTGAATGGATTTCTCATCATGTTGATCCTGCTCCAATAGTTGATTCAGCTCATCATAATCAGTTTGAATTTCCGCATTTAATTTATAGTGATTATTGACCAAGAGTATGGGATCTTGAATACCATTGTCCTTTAATATCTTTCTTAAATGATAAATAGTTGTATGTAAATTACTAGCTGCCTTTTCAAAGTTCAAATCTGGCCACAATTCCTCTAAAAGAACTGCATTTAACATAGGCCGTTTTTGGTGAAATAGTAAATATAAAAATAGTTCACGTACTTTTCTTGTTCGCCACTTAATCACATTATGTTGAACATCCAGTAGATAAAAGCTGCCTAATGTATGCGCATATAATGAGTTTTTCTTCTCATCCCTCGGCGCCACCGTCACGACCATTTTTTTCTGTGCTTTTGTTAACGCATTAATCAGTCGTTTTTCCTGTACTGGCTTTAATAAATAATCTGTTGCCTCAACTTCAAAAGCCTCCACGGCAAATTGTGTATGAGCTGTAACAAAAATGATTTGTAAGGATGGTTGCTTGTGTAGGAGCTGCTTTGCAAGTTGCATACCGTGTGTGTCAATCATTTCAATATCTAAAAACACTACATCAATTATTTCTTTTTCAAGAAACTGGAGGACCTCAGTTGGATTTGTAAATGTTCCCTTAATGTTAATCTGAAATTGGGCAAGTTGTTTAACCATAATAGATAAAACATCAATGGCCAATTTTTCATCATCAACGATCATTATATTCATGTGACACCACCCTCTGGTAATAAAATGACAATTGTTGTTCCCTTTCCTTCTTCGCTGTAAATTCGTAAACTAGCATTTTTTATTAATTTAAATTTCTTTAATGGATTCATAAAGCCAATTCTTGTACTTTCTTCATTTAGCAATTGGTGCAATTTTTCTTCTGAAATTCCTACACCATTATCATAGATATTAATTCTTACAAATTGTCCCTCTCTCTGTAGGCTTAATTCTATGGTCCCTCCCTCTACTTTCTTAGAGATACCATGGAACACTGCGTTTTCAATTAAAGGTTGAATGGACAATGCAGGGATTCCTAATTGTATCGATTCGTCAATATCATATTTAATACGTAAACGATCTCCAAAGCGCATTTTTTCAATTGATAAATAGGCTTTTACAAGCTCCATCTCCTCATCAATGGGGACAATGCTATTTCGATAATGAACATTCAGTTTTGCACGGAAATAAGTGGCTAAACAATAAAGAGCTTCACGTGTGTTTTCCATATCTGTATAACTTAAACCAATAATCGTATTAAGTGTGTTATATACAAAATGTGGTGTGACCTGTGAATATAAATAGTTCATTTCTACTTCGATTGCATCGATTGATGATTGTCGAACAGCCAA
Source organism: Lysinibacillus sp. OL1 (assembly GCF_004332175.1). NCBI lineage: Bacteria > Bacillati > Bacillota > Bacilli > Caryophanales > Bacillaceae > Lysinibacillus > Lysinibacillus sp. OL1. Next base: position 271,475 of record NZ_SJDS01000002.1, read on the forward strand.
TAAAGATTCAATACGAATAAAAAGTTCATCGGTAGAAATCGGCTTTTGTAGATAATCATTCGCCCCTACTTTTAACGTTTGCAGTAAGTCAGATTGCTTCATAACTGTAGTTAAGATAATTATTGGTAGTTCCAGCATATCATATTGTTTACGTACACGTTTACATAACTCATAACCCGACATGCCATTCATCATTAGGTCGATTAACATACAATCTACATGATTGGTTTTAATATAATCGATCGCATCAAAGCCGTTATCTAAGGCGATCACTGTATATCCCTTTAAACTTAGTGCTTCCGTTAAAGTTTTTATATTGACATGGTTGTCATCTACCACCAGTATTTTTTTATCGCTTCCTTTATAAATAAGGGGCAGTCGAAGCTGTATTTCTGTATCTGTATGTGATGTAATGATAGCTTGTTCATTACTTACGTTTTCTAGTGTTGAGAGGGGCATTGTAAATGTAAATGTTGTCCCTTCCCCTACAGTGCTTGTCACATAAATGTTACCATTTAATTTTTCAACAATATTTTTAGTAATACTTAATCCCAAACCTAGCCCTTCTTTATTATGATGATTGTTTCCTTGATAAAAGGCGTTAAAAATACGATCTAATTCTTGTGTCGGAATTCCACAGCCTGTATCACTTACTTGGATGACCATCTGCTCCTGTTCAACATGCGCAGTGACTATGATTGTTCCATTTTGTGTAAATTTAATCGCATTATGCAGCAAGTTATATAAAATTTGTTTAAAGCGTAATTCATCCGTGTAGATCTTTGGCAAATCTAAGTTTATCTCTGCTGTTACCCTTACTTCACTATTTTTGGGCATAAGACTACGAATTTCGGCTACTACCTCATGTATAACAGATAGAGATACACTGCGTAGACTAATCCTTACTTCTCCTGTCATTTGATTAGAAGAAAACAATAAATCTTCTACTAAATGACCTATGCGCTGTGTAACGCTGTGAATTAGAATAACTTGCTCCTGTTGAGATCGTTTTAATGGTCCTTGAGCACCTTCCATTAAGGATCTGGATATATTTAATATTCCGTTTAGGGGGGCACGGAGTTCATGCGAAGTTTTCAGAAGAAATTCATTCTTCATTTGATTATGTTCAAGCAATTCTTCTGACAATGCTGCTATTTTTAAAACAGCTTGATTGGCACGATAATTTAATAATGAGGAAAAGCCAAATAATATTAGTAAAAATAACATGAATTCTGTATAGTCAAAAGGCATCCCAAATAAAAAGTTACAAATGAGTAAAATAGAATAACAACTAATCGCTGTAATAACTATTAGCACATAACGCACAGCCTCTAAACGTTTTAGCATGACCTTTATAAGCAACCAAATATTATAGAAAATAACTGGAGCCGTGACACTGATATAGATTATTTTTCTCATAATCATTTCAAATTCTGAGGAGGCTCTTTCATTTTTTGTAAAGGGATTATAGATACCGTACATAACAAACACGATACCAAGTAATATGGCAAGCGTGTATAAAATTTTTCTTTCTAGTAACTGTGGGTACATCGCATTTATAAAAAATGTTAAAGCAAGCAATGCGAGTGGAATGATTCCTAATTGCAGACGTAATTGATTGACCGTCGATAGATCAGTAAATAACAGGAAAAATACTTTTTGATTGATAAACGACATATAAAATCCTAATGAAATAGTAAATAGACCAAAGAATAACTCTTCCTTACGCTTGCGATTCTGTAAAAATGTAAAGACATAGATCGCACCAACTATAATATGACCTATACTCACTACTATATCTAAAAACACTTTCCAGTGATAATGCTTTTGAATAGCCTTCATCGTACCAAATTCAATAGGATAAACAATTCCAGCCTGAGGATAATTGTAATTTGCAACATGGATGACAACGTCTAGTCTTTTATTGACACTAGGAGAAAAAACGGTATATTTATCATCATTTTCAGATGCATATGCGCTTAAAACAGTACTTGGATTTCCTTTAGCCCCTACTTCAACGCCATTAATGAATACACGACTAGCTTGACGAATCGTTCGAATATATAGGCCGTAAACTCCATCTGATGGTACCTCTATGTTGACGTGATAGGTTCCCACCGAAAGCCCCTCTTCATTTGGCTCTACATATGCTTGCCAATTAAAGGGTATATTTAAATTCAGTTTTTTATGTTGATAGCTATCAAAATTTTCCCCCAAAGAAATTAATACATTTGGATAAAAGGCCCATTCTCCTTCTAGCTTTACAGGCTTTAATAATTGCTCTTCCTCTAATTTTCCTACACCTTTATGTATAATTTTTGGCTGATTAGTGGAGAAGTAATGCCAATTACCAATAAAAAAAACAATCACAAAAAGCATGATTATACTTACAATAATTATGATATTTTTTTTCATTTTCGTGCCCCCAAAGATCGATCATTTATGATGTATCTTTACATCATATTGCTCACTGTTTTTACAATCAACCCCTTTTGAGATAGTAGCATACTGTGTTTGAACAAAATCTAAACAAGCAATAATAATACCTTTCTTGATGTTTTGTTTGTTGTTATTTTAAAAAAATGATTGTGAGCGGATTAAAAATTTTTATTAGCCTCTGGAAACATGTGAAGTGAATTGTTTTCAATAAATTACTATTGTCTAAATAGACTTTCCACATTATTGAAGGGAAATATTAATCATTAAAATTTTTCTAAAAAAATGTTATTATCAGAAAGGATTTTGATTGATGGAGGATTTTGATGAAGGTTGATTTTGAAGAGTTATTAAATGGTGTTTTTTCATCTTTACAAACTATTGATGGAGTAAAATCCGTGAATTCCATTCTTGAAGTACTAAAGGATCGAATTATTTTCCCTGAGATTACCACTCTAATATTGAACACTAGGTTTGAACTGGTTTATTTATTTAACGAGCAGAAAGTAGTGTTTAAAACATTAAAAGAAGTATTGATTGATTCAAATTATATAGAAGAAATTAATTTAATCAATCAACATTGTCATTCAATTGAAAGTATTCTAAATGACTTTGTTCACGCAGATACACTTAAAAATTATTCTTTAAGTCTCCTTTCCTTTAAATATAAAGAGAAAATTCCGAATAGTTAATATTGTGATGGTGAAAACGTCCAAAAAATGGAGTGTGGCAAGTGTTTTTTCTCCAAACTCCATTTTCCAGACGCTAGACCTAGTATTTCTGTTGATATAAAATGGTTTGGGCAATTCCGATAAAATATTCGGATTCTACAATGATATGATTTAATACAACTTTAGCTGTAGGATTTGCGCTTATCGGTTGACTTTCTTGCATAAGCGTTCGGCAAAACTGGATAAATTGATCACTCTGTTGCAAACAGAAGGAAGTAAGCTGTAACATATCCTGAAACAGAGCTGGAGAAACTTGTCCCTGGGAACGATTGACGGTTTCTATATATCTTACAACTTGCTGATGTGTTTGAGCAAAAGCTTTTTCCCATTCCTTTAACGCATCGACATATTGCTGCTCCAAATCTTTCACAAGCTCTCTTATTACTACTGTATGCTCCTCTTCTTGATGTTTCCAAAATTCAGCTTCATCTAATACACGTAATGGCATTTGATGGCCATAGTAAAATTGCATAAAAATCCCCTCCCACTTATCTCTATTATGTATATACAAGAAATGTGGAAATAGAACTTTGAAAGAGATTCACGTCATAGTAGAACTTTTAAACCAAGCATTGTTTAATAGCTTAATGCCTGTGTCAATCTCATCTTCCGCTAGATTAGCAAATCCAAGTAATACCTTTGCAGGCTGAACAACCAAGGGATTTGCATAAAAAATAGATGTTGGGTAGACCTTAACACCAGCCATTTTTGCTGTATCAATCAATTCCTCTTCAGTCATCTTATTATTTGGTTCAAGTAAAATATGTAAGCCACTGCTGGCTCCATAAATTTTCCCATTTTCCCCGAACGTTTGTTGAATGGACTTTAGTAATGCCTCATATCTTCGCTTATAACTATTTCGTGTTTTATTCAAATGTCTCTCCCAATGCCCACTCTCTATAAATAGCTGTAACGTATGCTGATGGAGTCTAGACACAGTTTGAACATAGTAATTGTTTTGATGAAATAAATCCATTAATTTTCTAGGTAATATCATATAGCTTAGCTTAATGGCTGGAATCAAAGATTTTGAAAAGGTGCCCATATAGATGACGCGATCACTTGAATCTAATCCCTGTAGTGCAGGAATCGGTTTTCCAGCATATCGAAATTCCCCATCATAATCATCCTCGATGATATAAGCATCTTCTTCCTTAGCCCACTCTAGTAATGCTAATCTTCTTGAGATAGGCATAACCGTTCCAAGGGGAAATTGATGGGAGGGTGTGACATAAACAGCCTTGATGTTATTGTTTCTTAACGGATCGATATGAATACCATGCTCGTCAAGTGGGATTGGTTTCACCTTTATACCATTATCTTTAAACAAGTAACGAACGCGATAATAACCTGGATCTTCCATAGCAAAAAGCTCATTCCGTCCAATTAGGTTACATACGATACCAAGAAGAAACTGCAAGCCTGCTCCTATAACGATTTGCTCTGCACTGCATTGCACCCCTCTTGATTCATAAAGATAGCTTGCCATATAATTTCTTAATTCCAGCTCTCCCTGTGGATCTCCATATAAAAGGAGTTGAGCCTGTTCTTCATCAAGGCTCTGCATTGATAATTTACGCCATATTTTAAAGGGAAAATCTTTTAAATTAATATCTCCATAATTGAAATCGTACTTAATTGCTGGTCGTTCTTGTTTCTGCTGAGTCGCTAATTGTGGTTCAAAATGATGAGGGCCTCCTTGAAAATAACCTTTTTCAAGATCAACCACATATAGTCCATCTCGCTCTTTACTTATCACATAGCCCTCTGCAAGGAGCTGCTGATAAGCTGCATCTACAGTGTTGCGACTAATCTGTAAATGTTTAGCTAGACTACGCTGAGACGGCAATTTGCTTTGAGCCCTTATCTTTCCGTTTTGAATTTCTGCTTTTATATAGTTATATAATTGAAGGTAAAGTGGCTCCTCATTATTCAGGTTTGGTGTCATTTCGAGCATGATTCTTGGCTCCTTTAGAAATAGCGTTGTTGGCACTTTTATGAGGTGCCAGTGATTGATTATAATAAAATCTACATCGTTGAGTAGAAAATGTAAAGATGTGCCTACATAATTATTTGTTTATTCAAAAAACTCACGATGATTTTATGTATAAGGAGAGGTTTCCATGTATGTTCCTAAGTATTACAAAGTATCGGATTTAGAAGAAATCAAAGAATTTATTCAACATAATTCCTTCGCAACAATCGTTTCAATTCGAAAAGGTAAGCCTATTGCAGCCCATATACCCGTGTTGCTGAAAAAAATCGAGGATGACTATTATCTGACAGGTCACTTAGCCTATGGTAACCCTTTATGGAAGACCTTTGAGGAAGTACAAGACATTCTCGTGATATTTAATGGTCCACATGCCTATATCTCTTCTTCGTGGTATGAGCATGAAAATGTGCCAACCTGGAATTATCAAGCTGTCCATGTATATGGAAAGGCAAGTCTGATTGAAGGAATGGATTTAGAACAAGATTTGACTAGCTTACTTGAAAAATATGAGTCATTCCGTGAAAATCCTGTGTTGTGGGATAAACTATCTCCTGAGCTTTTGCAGCAAGAAATGAAAGGAATAAAAGGGTTTAAAATAAAGGTGAAAGAAGTGCAGGCAGCCTATAAATTAAGTCAAAATCGAAATGCTAGTGATTACGCCAATATAATAAAGGAACTTTATAAAGAGGAAAATCCACATGCTGATGCGTTGGCTGAGGCGATGAAGAAAAATAGAAGCCATTAAAATAGCAGGCAGAAATGTTGTGAATCAACGTTTCTGCCATAAAATTTAGGCAAGTGTTTTCGTCATGATAAGATCAATTTGTTCTTCATCACCCATATAAAATGAATGGGCGCCTGTTTGGACAAAGCCTATTTTCTGATAGAAACCGATGGCACTGTCATTTTTCTCCCAAACCCCTAGCCAAATGCTTTTTTTGTTTTGTGCCATAGCCTCCTCTATTGCTTTATTCATAAGGTATTTGCCAAGCCCTTTTCCTTGATATTGATGTCGAACATAAATTCTCTCCACCTCTAATGACTCATTCCCCATTAGTTCGGATTGTGCTTCGTTGACATTTACTTTTAAATAACCAGCTATTTCTTCCTCATAATAGATAAAATAGAATGCTGAATCCAAATTGGCCAATTCCTTCTCTAGCTGTTGCTTATGAAAGGCACGCTCTAAATAAGCCTTCATATTTTCAGGGGAGTTCTGGTCTTTAAATGTATCATTAAATGTTTCAATACTTATTGCTTGAAGCTGTTTTAAATCTGCGTGCTCACACTTCTCTAATTTAACTGACATTGATTCCACTCCTTTGTTGTAAACTCTTTCTGGATTTTATATTGCAAATGCAATAAAAAGAGTATATAGTCAATTTAACGCAATTTTGTTGTATTTGCAATAAAAAATAGTAGGGGGAGGTCTTTTAGTTGAAATATGTCTTTTATGTAGTGGGCATTTTAATTTTAACGCTAGGTATTTCGCTCACGATTCAATCTAAACTCGGCACATCACCTTTCGATGCGCTTCTAGTAGGATTATCTAAAAATGTGGGGCTAACTGTAGGTAGTTGGGAAATCATCTTAGCTCTCCTATTAATAGGTAGTAATTCCCTATTAGCTAGACAAAGACCTGAAATTTTAGGTTTGGTTACTGCATTGATCACTGGCATAGGGATTGATATGTGGTTATTTTTATTACATGATATAGTGTCCCCAGATCTTTGGTTTAGCCAAGCTGTCTGTTTTACCACTGGATTAGTTGTAGTTGGGTTAGGAACGGCAACTTATTTACATACAAATTTTGCACCAATTCCTGTAGATCGACTTACTTTGATCATCAAAGAATTAACAAGAAAAACGGTTTTCTTCTCAAGAACCCTTATTTATATTTTATTTTTAATGTTAGCTATCATTTTTAATGGCCCCATCGGTGTCGGTACATTATTAACAGTTTGCTTAGGTGGCTATATCCTCCATTTTTTTATGCCGATAACTGGAAGAATACTAGATAATATACTGAACAACTCCTAAAATATAAAACCAGATTCTCGTTCAAGAATGAGCTCTGGTTTTGATGACTAATTTCCCCCAAATTCCACACCGTATTGATTGAAAATGGCTTGGTATTTATTTTGAAAAATGGACCACCTCTGTTCGGTTCCATGCTTCTTCTGCAATGCATTATAATAGAGCTTTGCTGTTGTTACATCATTGGCTTGTAATAACAAATGAAAACTTTCTTCGCCCAAGTGCAAAAATGGCCCTGCTATATAATAATCAACAATGGATCTTGCAGAAGTCATCGTTTCATAGAAATTATGAACCTCCTCTAACCCCAGCAGCAATAATTTTGTTATTTCGTCCAAATTTGTAGTGGCTGTGATGGAAAATCGATCAGGTGCATCTTCGACAATGGAGTTAATCCTTGCTCGGAAGTGACATTCTGCTTCTTTGGGTGCTGTCACCATTTCTCTTGATTGTAGCCGTGCTAGCTCTGCCGCATATATCCCACAGTTCACATAAAACATCATAGTGTCGGCTGTATTACCAGAGGATTTTTGGAAATTGATCAGATAGATAAGGTTTTCAGTTGTTCGATAGAAATTCAATCCTTTCTTTTTAAAGCCTAGCTTGATTAGAAATGGCTTGATGTCCTGTTTTATTAATTCATTAAAAATTTGCTGCAATGGAATACCTCCTTCTCCTTTAGTATTCATTCGATTTATGTTTCCTTATTATTTCATTAGCTCGCAGCTGTATTTCTTCATGTTGAACCTACTTATTTTATATAGTTTAACGTATCCATTGCTCAAAAACATAAATTAAGGCTAACTTTTCCTATCTAACAGTAAACGACTTTGCAGTTACGGGAGCTACATAAAAGCAGAATTTTCTACCACTATCCTTAGTGTCATAACGTAGTATCACCTAAAAATAATAATGTTTAAATAACCGTTATGCTGGAAAGCCACTATTACAATAACGATTTTTCAATTGGATAAAACGTTTAAATTAACACTTATGTCCCTATAAATCCATTAATTTCATATATTTTTAGTAAAATTACCCATTATTATTGCAAAAGTTTTACACAATTAAAATTAAGGTTTCAATTTTGGTGATTAGGGGTAATTGGTAATATTATTGAAAAATAACTCTGCCCTATTTCATGCTATTCTTACTTTAGTTCAAAGGCGAAAGCTTTTTGAGAGGAGTAAGATTGATTTGAAGAAAAAATGGTTACTACCCATTTTCGCATCGTTTATGTTCTTTACAGGTATGGGTATTCATGATGCGAAAGCGGCAACAATAGCAGATATAACAAATACAGCCAAAGCATATATAGGAGCTCCTTATAAATATGGAGGAACGGATATTAAGACAGGTGTGGATTGCTCAGCATATACACAGTTAGTTTTTTCTAAGCTAGGCATTTCATTAGAGCGTACATCTAAAGCTCAATACCAACAAGGTACTTCGATCGCAAAAGACAATTTAAAAACGGGTGATCTCGTATTTTTTAATACATCTGGAAGCGGTGTTTCACACGTTGGTATATACATAGGTGACAATAATTTTATCTCAGCTACTACAAGTTCTGGGGTTAAGGTAGATACAGTGAATGACCCATACTATTGGGGTTCACGTTATGTAGGAGCAAAACGTATTGCCAACTTCTCTGATTATGGAGAAGTAAAAGATGCGGAAATTGACTTTAGCATATATGCATCGCGTGGAGAGGTAGCTCTTCGATTAGCTAATAAATTACATTTAGATACGAGTAATACGAATTCAAGTTTCCCAGATATTTTGCCTTCGTCTAAATATGCAGGTGCTGCAGAGGCACTTAAAAAAATTGGCGTTTTTACGGGTGATGATAATGGAAAGTTCAATCCTGGTTCTCCAATGACACGTGGACAACTATCTAAAGTCTTAGTGGAAGCATTTCATTTAACACAGCAAGGAACAGCTGAACAATTTATTGATGTTCCAGGCTCACATTGGGCAAATCATTATGTAGGGATCCTTGCTTCGAATAAAGTAACCGTAGGTAAAGGTGACGGCACATTCGGTGTGAACGACAATGTCACATTGGTCCAATTAGAAGCCTTTATCCAACGATTAGCTCAATAACTACTAGAAAAGGTATTTCATCTATGGATGGAATGCCTTTTTTTATTCTTACTAGGTTTCCCCACCTCTATATAAAATGTCTTAAGAAAAAACGGGCGTTGCTAAACTGAAGCAACACCCGTCTACTATTATTCCTCTACCTGTTTTCCAGCAACTTCCCCACCTGAGTGATTATCATAGTTAGGCTTAACTCGCTTTATAAAGAAGGCAAGTATGAGTGCGATGGCCGCAATCAATGTGGAAAGGAAGAACGTATAATTGATGCCATGCAGCATGGCTTCGTTTAAGATTTGCTGTTTTACTTCGCTGGCAGACTGTGTCGTAGCCTGTGCTGCATTGGCACTCATATTGTTCATCGCACCTGCAGCCAGTTCCTCTGCCTTGGCAGTTGTTTTATTGTTCATAATCGTAATCAGCACCGCAGAACCAATCGCACCAGAAACCTGTTGTAATGTGTTGTTCATAGCTGTACCGTGTGGATTATTGTGTGCTGGTAGCTGATTTAAACCATTTGTCATCACGGGCATCATTACCATAGACATCCCAAACATACGTAATGTATACAGCAGCACCAATGTAGAATAAGCTGTATCCATACTAATTTTACTGAAGTAATATGTCGTAACAATGGTAATGATCAAGCCAAATACAGCCAAGCTTCTTGCCCCGTATTTATCAAAGAGCTTCCCTGTAATCGGAGACATAATGCCCATCACAATGGCACCAGGCAGCATGAGTAGACCTGAATCCATTGGGGAAATACCACGAATGGTTTGTACGTAAATAGGCATTAAAATCATAGCCGAGAACATCGCCACCGAAATAACGATGGAGATGGCTGAGGATAAGGCAAACATTGGATATTTGAAAATCCGAAACTCAAGCATGGGCTCATCCATTCGTAGCTGACGAAGGGTAAACGTAATTAAAGCAATCGTCCCAATAATAATAGTTCCATATACAAGGATATGATCCCATCCTTTTTCACCTGCGGAACTAAAGCCATAAAGCAAGCCGCCAAATCCAATGCTTGATAGAATAAGAGAAATTACATCGAGCTTAATGGCACGTTGTGGTGTCACATCCTTTAATTTAAAGGCTGCAAAAATTAAAGTTAAAATGGCAATTGGTAGCACAAGATCAAATAACATTCTCCAGCTATAATGCTCGATTATCCAACCAGAAAGCGTCGGCCCGATCGCTGGAGCTGTAATCATGACAAGACCGAACATCCCCATTGCAGCTCCTCGCTTTTCAACTGGAAATGCAGTTAGCATCACATTCATTAATAAAGGCATCATGATTGCTGAGCCTGCAGCTTGGATCATACGTGCTGCTAATAACACACCAAATGCAGGTGCAATACTAGCTAGAAATGTACCTAATGTAAACAGAGCCATCGCTGTAATAAATAATTTTTTATCTGTAAAGCGTTGAATGAAGAATGCACTGGCAGGAATTAAAATACCGTTAATTAGCATATAGCCTGTAGAAAGCCATTGTACTGCAGTGGCTTTCACATCGAATTCGTCCATAATGGCTGGTAGTGCAATGTTGAGTAAGGTCTCATTTAAAATAGCAACAAAGGCCCCGATAAATAAAATGGCAATCATGCCATAAGGCGCTTTTGTCTCAACTGAAATGGTTTTCTCTGACATATAGTATCAGTCCTACTTTCTTTATCTTTTTCAATTTCATTCACATCTTTAGGAAGCCATTTGATTGTCTCAAACAATGGAGCTTCTTCGTGTGTTTGTTCCCCCAATCTGCTGTTTTGCCCCTGCTGATTTCATCGCAACCACCCCTCAAAAAATTTAAATTAAAATTGTTGACGACACAATAGATTGTATTGTATAATTAAAATAGGGATAATACGCGGTATAATAATTATACAGTGTCTATCTCTATAAATTTATCACAAGACTATACATATTTCAATGTATTTCTCATAAATTTTTTCCCAAAAAGTCGATCCCTGAACTACAGGAATGCGGCTTTTTTTGTTGTCGTTATTTTTTAAATAATCCTTCCCTAGTGTTAATTCATAATGTAGTGGCGGCTTCTTGTAAGTGTAGCGGCGATTATGCAAAACACTAATGATAGCTCCACCAAATTGTCTTCTTGCACTACTCAACTACTTTTAATGAAAAAAAGCAGCCACCTAGCATCGATTGAATATCGAGACTAAGTGGCTGGATGGTGTTTTTTTAACTAAGATTTAAGTGTCCGTATAGAAGGGGTGCCTATTTCCCCACTATACCTTTGTGGGAATTAAAATATAATAAGGTGTGACTGCCTTGATGTTTTCTCATCAGCAGCCTAAAGCTAACGATTGAGACTGTTTGAACAGGTAAAACTGAGAAAACCAACGATACTTGTTGTGAATTTTTTAAATCTCTTGATTAAAGTGTTTGCCTATTTTTATAGCGAATCAAGTGAACTACCTCTTCACTGATATCTTTCTCTTGCTACTAACAGGTTTGTCCTATCACCTTCCAGATCATAAAAAATTTCATTACTTGTGTGAATAATTGTGAATCCATCCACACTGCCATGATAGTAGTTAGCCTTAATGGATAGTTGTTATCCATGACTCTATCTTAAATACTTTCTAGCGAATTTAAACCATCCACTTAAGCACTTTCTTAGCCATCCACTTGGCTATAATTTACAAAATTACTAGAAGCTATTTAGAGCTTGTGCAAACCTTTTAATCCCCTCATTGATTGAATGAACATCCTCCCTCGCATAAGTGAAGCGTACAAAACCCTTTTTGGAGCCCATCGTAGATCCAGGAACATAAATGACGCCTCGCTTAATGGATTCCTCAAGTAATTGCGTTTCGTTATATTCCTTGAGAACATGACACCATAAATGTATCCCACCTTGAGGAATGGAAAACGTCACTTCGTCCTTTAAATACATATCGAGGCTCTGTACAATGGTATCTCGTCGTGTTTCTAATTCCTTCACTAAATGCTTAATATGCAAATTAAAATTAGGGGATTCTAAAAAATCATTGGCAATCCATTGCGTGAAACTAGAATGCCCAAAGTCAATTTGTTGCTTGGCATCGGATAGTCGTTCGATTACAGATGTAGGACCAACAATCCATCCTATTCGTAAGCCTGAGGCTACAATTTTGGACAAAGAGCTAATATATAAAACATTCCCGTTCTTATCGAGCGATTTAAGCGTAGGCATTTTATCCCCCGAAAAAGCTGTTAGGCTATAGGGGTCATCTTCTACTACTGGTATACCTAGTTTAGAGGATATGTCTAGAATAGCTTCTCTTTTCTTTAAATCTAAGGAAGATCCCGTAGGATTATGAAAATCAGGATTTAGAAAAATCATTTTAATTCGATGTTTTTTATATAATACTTGCAAATCATCCGGGTTAATGCCATCCTTATTGACAGGAAGATAATGGATTTGTAAGCCTGCTGTTTTAAATATAGGCAGATTAAAGTTGTAAGAAGGATCTTCTATGGCGACTGCATCTCCAGGCTTTAACAGGCATTGGACAATCAAATGTAGGGCTTGCTGTGCTCCTGAAGTAATCAGTATGGAGGAAGGCTTTGTCTCAATTCCTCTGCTTTTTTTAATATGCCGTGAAAGAGTTGTCCGTAATATGTCACTCCCTAAAGGATGGTCATACCCAAGGCTACCGATAAATGAACGCGTTGCGGTAATTTCTCTCAAGGCGCTTTTGGGAAAAAGATCCTCGGATAATTCGCCAGTAGCTAGATTAATTAATTTATGTTCAATAGCCTCTTTTCTAATTTTTTGGGTAACAGGAAGGTTCGGTAAAAAGGAACCTGCCTCAATATAGCGATTCCAGCTAGGAATTCGTTTCCTCGTAATGCCCCAGATGTCTTTGCTAATGGTTGTGCCACTTCCACGATTTCGTTCAATCAGCCCCATTGCTTCCAATTCATCGTATGCATTAACTACCGTACTTCTGTTTACACTCAAAGCGTTTGCTAAATAGCGCTCAGATGGTAAGGGTTTATCGGGTGGGAATGTCCCATCTGCAATCCCCTTTTCAATGTATTCTGCGAGCTGCTTATAAATCGCTTTTTTTACTGTTCGATCAGGTTTCCAATCCATGTTTACTCACCTCAGTTATGCCTTATCCTTTCTTAGCTCTAGTAAATAAGCTAAAAAGACAATCATACTATAACAATATTTGAAACTAACCATCCATTTCCTTATTAATTTCACCATCCACTTTCAATTTCAATCCATTTTTTTTGATAAAAGCCCTTATTTGATGCGCATTTCCCTCTATAAAATTATACTGAAATTATTTTTCTCGTTTGAGAACATTCTGTGTTATCTTGGAAAACGCCTTGTCTTTCAAAAGAAGTCCCCCTATTATAAAAATCAATTGTGAATCGAATTCCATACAAACCCGTAGTAGCCTATAGCACTTCAATGAAACAGTTAAAGGGGTTTGTTTATGAAAAAAAGTTGGCTCAGATTAATTGGTCTTTCCACTATTGTCACTATGCTAACAGGCTGTGACCCATTGTTAGTATTAGATCCAAAAGGACCTCAAGCTCAAGTGCAAGCCAAAGATATTATGCTTTCGATAGGGATTATGTCCTTTATCGTACTCATTGTTTTTGTGTTGTTAGCTTATATGTTAGTGAAATTTCGTGCATCTAAGCAAAGCCCTGACTATAAGCCTCCCCACATTAAAGGGAGTACAAAGGTGGAAATCATTTGTGTAGGTATACCCGTTTTAATTGTAGCGTACCTATCCTTTATTTCTGTTGAAAGTAACTATAAGGTGGAATCTACACCAGAGAAATACAAACAGGAAGAGCCGTTAATCATTTATGCTTCAACATCGAACTGGAAATGGCATTTTAGCTATCCAGAGGAAGATATTGAAACGGTGAATTATTTGTATATTCCTGCAGAGCGTCCTATCGAATTTAAACTTTATTCTTATGGACCAATTACAAGTTTCTGGATTCCTCAACTGGGTGGTCAAAAATATGCAATGGCCGATATGGTGAATACATTGCATCTGGCTGCGGATCTACCTGGGGAGTATATGGGGAGAAATGCAAACTTTAATGGTAAAGGGTTCGCTGAAAATACGTTTAACGTAACAGCAGTGACTCAGGATGAGTTTGATGATTGGGTGAAGGAAGTAAAAGCAACAGCTGAACCATTAACAGAAGAAAAATTTAATACGTTGCTAGAACCAGGACACGTTGGCCAATCAACCTACACTGGTACACATTTAACATTCCTGCCAGCCCCTGAGGGTGAGAATGGTGGACATCAGCATGGTACATCACACATTAAAGATCATGCTTCTCAACAAAACGATCATTAATTAAAAGGAGACATAGTCATATGGAGTACTTCGAACGATTTGCTATACCCCATCCAAGCCCAGCTATCTATGCATCGATGGTTGCGATTGGACTGGCGGTGATAGCAATTATAGTTGGCTTAACCTACTTTAAAAAATGGGGCTACCTTTGGCGTGAATGGTTAACAACGGTTGATCATAAACGTATTGGTATTATGTATCTAATTTCTGCCCTTCTGATGCTTTTCCGTGGTGGAGCAGATGCGATTATGATGCGCGCCCAAATGGCTGTACCTGACAATACATTACTTGATGCGCAGCATTATAATGAAATCTTCACAACACATGGAACAGTCATGATTATTTTTATGGCCATGCCTTTTATTATGGCCTTTATGAATTATATTGTGCCCTTACAAATCGGTGCAAGAGACGTTGCTTTCCCGCGATTGAATGCATTAAGCTTTTGGCTATTTTTCATGGGGGCCATGCTACTAAATATATCCTTTGTTATAGGTGGCTCCCCTGATGCTGGCTGGACGAATTATTTCCCTCTAGCAAATAATGAATTTAGCCAATCTGTAGGAACAAACTATTATTTATTTGCCTTACAGATTTCAGGTCTTGGCACATTAATTACTGGTATTAATATGATTGTGACGATACTTAAAATGAGAGCACCAGGCATGACACTTATGAAAATGCCGATGTTTACGTGGTCTTCATTAGTAGCAAACGTGATTATCGTTTTTGCTTTTCCAGTTTTAACGGTAGCTTTAACGATGGGAACTTTTGACCGTCTATTTGCTACTAATTTTTTCACAACATCCGATGGTGGTATGGATATGCTGTGGGCAAACTTTTTCTGGGTCTGGGGGCATCCTGAGGTTTATATCCTGATTTTACCTGCGTTTGGGATCTACAGTGAGATTATTTCTACTTTTTCAGGACGCAATCTCTATGGCTATAAATCAATGGTCGGCTCCATGGTAATCATTTCCTTCCTTTCGTTTTTAGTATGGACACATCATTTCTTTACGATGGGACAAGGTGCTTTAACAAATAGTATTTTCTCGATTACAACGATGGCTATTGCCGTCCCAACTGGGGTTAAAATTTTTAACTGGTTATTCACCCTTTGGAAAGGAAAAATTGTTTTTACAACGCCAATGCTTTACTCCATGTTATTTATTCCTACCTTTACAATAGGTGGCGTAACGGGTGTAATGCTTGGCATGTCAGCCGCTGACTATCAATACCATAACACAATGTTCTTGGTTGCCCACTTCCATATGGTGATTATTCCTGGTGTTGTCTTTGCTATGCTAGCTGGCTTACACTACTATTGGCCAAAAATGTTTGGCTTTATGTTGAATGAAAAAATCGGCAAGTGGACGGCTTGGATTATTGCCGTCAGTACGCTGCTAGCCTTTATGCCAATGTTTGTCTCTGGCTTAGATGGACAAGCACGCCGTATGTACACTTATTCTGCCTCTACTGGTTTTGGGCTGTGGAATATGATTTCGTTTATCGGTGCAATTGGCTTAACAATTGGTTTTATCTTAATTGTTTACAATGTTATTTACAGTATTCGTTATTCACCAAGGAATGTTGGGTCGGATCCATGGGACGCTCGCACATTAGAGTGGGCTACACCAAGCCC
The DNA here is from genome assembly GCF_004332175.1 of Lysinibacillus sp. OL1. Taxonomy (NCBI): domain Bacteria; kingdom Bacillati; phylum Bacillota; class Bacilli; order Caryophanales; family Bacillaceae; genus Lysinibacillus; species Lysinibacillus sp. OL1. The sequence continues at coordinate 287,776 of NZ_SJDS01000002.1, forward strand.
TGTGCCTTATTATAATTTTGCCAAGGTTCCACACGTGATTTCAACAGAAGCGTTATGGGATGCAAAATATCATCAGCATGAACTGTTCCCAGAGCCATATGAAAAGATTCATATGCCGAATAATAGCGGTGTACCTTTCATATTAGGCTGTATTTTCTTTGCATGGGGCTTCTCCTTTGTTTTTGGTATGTGGATACCAACAATTCTCACAACCATTGGTATTTTTATCTGCATGGCTCACCGTTCATTGGAAAAAGATCCAGGACACTATGTACCTGTCGAAAAAGTGAAAGCAACGGAATCGAAATTGCGAGGTAGTCAATTATGAAAATCGATCAATCACTTCCTTTAGAATATAGTACTCAGCAAAATCAATTGAATATATTAGGCTTCTGGGTGTTTATTGGTGCTGAAATTATGCTTTTCGGCACATTATTCGCAGGTTATTTTGTTTTAGTAGACCGTACTGGGAATGGTCCAACAGGAGCGGAGATTTTTGAAATTACACCTGTTTTATTTGAAACGTTTATTCTTTTAACAAGTAGCTTTACCATTGGCTTAGGTATACATGCTATGCGTAAGGGCTATACGAAAGCAATGATTTGGTTTTATGTTTTGACATTAGTACTCGGTGTCGTATTTATTAGTTTTGAAGTTTACGAGTTTATGCACTATATTCATGTTGGTGCGAGCTTACAGACGAGTGCCTTTACGGCTGCCCTTTTAACAACATTAGGAACACATGGTGCACACGTTACCTTTGGGGTATTTTGGGGAATGTTCATCGTCTATCAGCTCATCCAACGTGGTTTAACACCAGAAACAGCCAATAAATCGTTTATCTTCTCTTTATACTGGCACTTTTTAGATGTGGTCTGGATTTTTATTTTCAGCTTCATTTACTTGAAAGGAATGGTGTAACATGAGTGATTTATTCCCGATGAAACAAGTCATGGGGTTTGGTGTGTCCATAATCCTTACGATCATTGCGGCATGTGTATATTTTTTCAATCTATCTTTTCCGATTACTATGACTATTTTATTAGTCACAGCATTTATTCAGGCAGGCTTGCAGTTAGTTGTCTTTATGCATGCTGGTGAAACAAATGATAAACCAGCCATCTATACCAATATTTATTATGGCTTAATTATTGCGCTCGTGACCATTTTCGGAACATTATTATGTATGATTTGGGGTTATATCTAAATAGAAAAAAATCGTCCTTACTTAACTTAGTAAGGACGATTTTTGTATGGAAACGCATGATATATAGTCAAAAGACAATGAGGATAAACAACAATTCTTTGAAATTTTCACCATCAAAGTAAGAGTCCACGCTTTCATTCATTGTGATATCAAGTAATCATTGTGAGATTGGTTGAATGGGATAAATATAGGATTGCCTTTATCAATGTTTATTTTTATAACGCCAATTTTAACGATTTCCTCGTTTAAATGATTGGCGTGTAGCACATCCTTTACAAGCTTTTATTGATATTCATGAAAATAATAAACAATGATGAAATCGATAATCAGAATTATTTTTTCCTCCCCAAAATAGGATCAACTTCTGCTTGATTATTGTTGAACAATCATGGGGTTGTATATGTTAATGACAGCATTAAATGTACTTTTTCATCCGAGTGATTGATATACGTGTGAAGTTCTTCACCCTTGAATTTAATGACATCCCATTGGTTTAGCTGATGGGTTTTCTCTCCGACCTTTAGCTCCAATTGCCCATTTAATACAAGCACAATTTCCTCGGAACCTGCTAGGTGACACTCGCTGTATTCACTATTCGGTTCAAGACGACCTCTAAACCACTCAGTTCCATTTGTTTTGAATAATGGATCGACAAACCAGTCGTTATTATGACCTGCGAATTGGTAGTCTGAGCCAAAACGATGAACCTCTATATTTTCTTCAAAAGATAGTAAAGCGACAAGCGGAATATTAAGCCCTCTACAAATTTTCCAAAGAATATTGACAGTCGGATTCGTTTCCCCTCGTTCAATTTTCCCTAACGTCAATTTACTAACATTGCTGACATTCGCCAGCTCCTCTAAACTCATCCTTTTGCTTTTTCTAATTTCCCGTAAATTTCCTCCAACTTGTCCAGATAAGTCGATATTTTCCTCCTGCATTCTGCGCACCCCTCCCATTGACTTTGTATAAATAGTATATTATAGTATACAAGTCGATTAATTATAGTTTATTTTTTTAATTTAAAAGTTAACTATAGTATATCAAATAATAACTAAAAGAGGTGTTTTCAGTGATGGCGAAATCAAAAAACTTTCCGATTATTTGGAGCGTTTTTTCTTTGTTTATACTATCTATGAATTTACGAGCTTCGATCACATCTATCTCGCCGGTATTGAAAAATATTCAAATGGATTTGCAGATGACAAGTGTTGTTGTAAGTTTATTAACAGCACTTCCCGTATTTTGTATGGGGATTTTTGCACCATTGGCTGGCAAGCTAAGTGAACGATGGGGTATCGAATGGACGATTGGGCTATCCGTTTTATTAATTGGTGTATCAACAGCTTTACGGTTAGTGGCAACTTTTCCTTTATTTTTATTAGTAACAGCTATTCTTAGTGGGATAGGTATTGCTATTACAGGTCCACTGATTTCAGGCTATATCAAAAAGGAATTTCCTAAATATTCTTCTACGATGATCGGTGTATATTCTGCGGGTATGGGAATTGGAGCGTCATTAAGTGCTGGCTTAGTTGTGCCTGCTATGCATGCTTTTCATCAATCATGGAACGCAGCTTTAGCAATATGGTCGGTATTTGCTTTTATGGGTATTATTGTTTGGATTCCAATTATCAAAAAATCCAAGCATTCTCAAGAGTCATTAGAGAAATCTACAGGTCAAAAAAGTCGACTACCTTGGGGAAACCGATATGTTTGGCTCCTTATGGTCATGTTCGGTTTACAATCTGGCGTTTATTATTCCCTCGCGACATGGCTCGCTCCAAAAGTACAGGATATGGGATATAGTGATGCCTACGCCGCAACAACGGTCACTATTTTTTCTGTCATGCAAATGATTTGTAGCTTTATTATTCCCATTATCATTAATAACAGCATGAAGAGAAAGCCTTGGATGCTACTGTGTGCTTCAAGCTCCTTTATTGGCATTTTGATGTTAATTCTGGGCGGCATCTCGCCCATTTTCTGTGCGACGTTAACAGGGATCGGTGCTGGTGGTTTGTTCCCATTAGCAATGATTTTACCTTTAGATGCTACGACGACACCAAAAGAGGCAAGTGAATGGACAGCGATGATTCAATTCGGTGGCTATATCATTAGCGGCATCATTCCTATGCTTGTTGGTGTCATCAAAGATATGACGAATACATTTGACGTTGCCCTTATCACCTTATTCATCATCATCATCATCATCATTATCATGGTGCTGACGTTAAAGGTTAAAACAAAGATGGAATCAGCTACTATTCGCGTTCTTCCTAGTAGATGAAGTAAGGCGTCTTTAAACCGTGTTTCAAACAGTAGACATTCTATTTTTGAAAATGTCAGATGCTAAAATAGTTTGTCTCTTGCTTTTTAGCAAATTTACCCAACAACATTTTTACGTAGTTCTTTTTATGCTACAATTCACTATAAATGAGGAAGGAAGATGTTTTATGAAAATATCTGTTTATGTTGCAAGTGCATTTAGCAAGGATCATCAAGGCGGGAATAAAGCAGGAGTGGTATTTAATGAGGATACATTGACCACTACTCAAAAAATGGCGATAGCTAAAGAATTGGGCTATGCGGAAACCGCATTTATATCAGCATCTGAAATGGCTGATTATAAATTAGAGTATTTTACACCAAAAGAAGAGGTTGATTTATGTGGTCATGCCACAATTGGCGCTTTCACGATACTGATGCATTTAAATAAACTTTTCAAGGATCGCTATACGATTGAAACAAACAGCGGTGTTCTTACTATTACCATAAAAGATGACATCATTTTCATGGAACAAAACAAACCGATATTCTATGATATTATTTCTCCAAACGACTTTATCGATTGTTTTGACATTAAAGATATAGACAATAAATACCCAATACAAATTGTTTCCACTGGCTTAAAAGATATTTTAATTCCGATAACAAGCGAAACACAATTACATGCACTGCAACCTAATTTTGAAAAAATAAAAGAAATCAGCGAGTATTATCATGTTGTTGGGACGCATCTGTATACGTTTAATGACAATCGAATAATATGTAGAAATTTTGCTCCACTATACGACATCAATGAAGAAGCAGCGACTGGAACTTCTAACGGTGCATTAGCTTGCTACCTTTATGAACAGCACCACTTACAAAAGGAAGTCTATATATTTGAACAAGGTTATTCTTTACACTCTCCTTCCGAAATATTAGTTAAATTAGCAACCAATAGCAAGAATGAAATAGAAAAAGTTTATGTTGGCGGCAAAGGCTATTACTGTGAAACAAAATATTTAAATGTAGAAGATATGGTGTGAACAATTTAATTTCTCAACCTCAGACTGTAGATTTTTTGAATTTTAATTTAAAAATAGAAAAATAGATAAAAAGACAAACACATTTTTATAATTGAACAATGTGTTTGTCTTCAATTTCTGCTACCTTTTATGAGCTTGTGGGACGTAACCGATTCGTTTCCATTGCTTAAGTGGTACATCCTCAATGAATGCCTTGCCTTTTTTCCACCCTAGAAGCCCGTCATGCATTTCAACAAAGTCGTTTTCCCTGCTTCATTATCATAATAAACCTACTTTAATCCCCTTATTTAAAATATTTTGATAGTCAATATAGTCATAGATATCGTCATCGATGAACGAACTTAATTCTTTCAATTCATCCATTGTTAAATCTTCAATGGCTTTGTCATGATCTTCACAATAAATAACGATAGAACCCACGATGCTGTGTGCATCTCTGAACGCAACGCCTTTGCTCACTAAATAATCAGCGACCTCTGTTGCATTCAGAAAACCTCCTTTGACTGCTTTTTTCATGTTTTCACTGTTCACCTTCATCGTAGCAATCATTTTTGACATAATTTGTAGACAAGATAATACGGTGTCCAATGCATCGAAAAATGGCTCCTTATCTTCTTGCATATCTTTATTGTAAGCAAGTGGTAAGCCCTTCATTGTTGTTAAGAGTGAAGTCAGTGAACCATATACACGTCCTGTTTTGCCTCGTATCAGCTCAGCGGCATCAGGGTTTTTCTTCTGTGGCATAATACTGCTGCCAGTAGAATAGGCATCATCAATCGTAATAAATCTAAACTCTTGACTACTCCACAAAATGAGCTCTTCACTTAATCTACTTAAATGCATCATAATGATTGAAAAATCTGACATTAACTCTAATAAATAGTCGCGATCACTTACGCCATCTAAGAAATTATCTACAGGCTTAGAGAAGCCTAGCTCATTAGCTGTCATCTCACGGTTAATCGCATGAGTAGTTCCTGCTAATGCTCCACATCCAAGCGGGCTTTCGTTCATAATTTCTATCGCTTTCACAATTCTTTTTTTATCGCGGTTTAACATATGATAATAAGCCATCAAATGATGTTGAAACGTTACAACCTGCGCACGTTGAAGATGTGTGTATCCTGGCATCATAACGTTATTGTCTTTTGCTTTTTGTTCTAAGCTCTGTTGTAACGCTTCAATTGAGGCAATCACCTCAAACGCCTTGTTTTTTGCATAAAGTCTAATATCTGTTGCTACTTGGTCATTACGACTTCTCGCTGTATGAAGTTTTTTCCCTGTGTCACCGATCCGTTGAGTCAAATTCGACTCTACGAAACTATGAATATCTTCATAATTTCCTTCAATTTGTAATGTGCCATTATCAATATCCTCTAAAATGGAAAGAAGTGCATTCTCAATATCTTGTCCTTCCCTCTCAGTCAATAAATTGCATTGTACTAGCATATGGACATGGGCAATACTGCCTTTAATATCTTCTTTGTAAAGTCTTTGATCCACCTTTAATGAACTATTGAAATCTTCCATTAATTTGTTTTCTTCTTTTCTAAAGCGACCGCCCCAAAGCTTCATCATTCATTCTCCTTCAATCAATCTATTAAACGTTATGATATTTCAGAAATGCTTTCCTGTAATTCCTCAATATTTCCTCTTTTACGCATATACCAGACACCATTGTAAACAGCAAAATAGTAAAAGGCTAAGCCAAATATAGCGACAATTACGGACATATAAGGGTCAGGAATGATACCTTTCCCACCGAAATTCCCTAAGAAAGACATCAATACAAGCATTAAAATATAAATAATAATGTAGATACCACCAAAAAATTCAACTGATTGGTGTTTTTGAATAAAGAAAATTACTAAATAACAAACAATACCTATTATTAATCCAGTAATGGCTAGCTGTACCTTACTCCAATTTGTCCAATAAATAAGCAGTGTGGCAAAAACGAATGCCATTGGCGCAATGAATTGCATACCAGGTAGCCCATTATTTTTTGTCAGACCTACTCTACGGAAAACCATAACCGTTACACATGCTGAAGCATATTTAAAAATACCGATAGCTCCTACAATCGCAACGATAGCTGTCCAGCTTTTCAGTGGGAATAAAAATAATAATCCTACTAGGAAATTGAGTGCCAGTGCACGTGTTGGAACACCGAATTTTTTATTAATTGTTCCAAAATAAGATGGTAGGAATCCACTTTTCGCCATACCAAATACATGTCTTGACGTACCAGCTGTATAAGTAAGAGCTGAACCTGTTGGCGAAACCATCGCATCAGCTGTAATAATCCAAGATAGCCAAACCATATTAGCCATCATGGCTAAATTAGCAAATGGTGAATCAAATTTAATGCCACTCCAACCATTCGCTAACATTTCTGTTGGAACTGCGCCGATAAATGTAATTTGAAGTAACACATATAATACTGCCGCAACACCTAATGATGTAATGAGGGCAAGTGGAATATTTCTTCTAGGGTTGACGACTTCCCCACTCATCATGATGACGTTACCAAACCCAGTATAAGCAAAAAATATTCCGGTTGTTAAAATGGCACTTAAACCAGCGCTATAGCCATTTGGTGCAAATCCTTGGCTTGAAAAATTCTCTGGATGAAAGCCTGTCATAAAAAATGCAATGATTGTTAGTACAGGGACTATAAACTTAATTGTTGTAATGATATTGTTCGTGACTGCGAATAATTTCACCCCAAAATAATTGAAAACAACAAAGAATATCATTAAAACCATCGCTGCAAGAATACCTGATGTTGTCAGTTGTTCTTTTCCTACATCATATAACCCTGGCCAAAACTGATTGGCATATTGAATAACACCTGATGATTCTACGGGAGCTGTAGCACAATAGCCAAACCAGATTGAATAACTAGTAACGGTAGCAAGCATTTTTCCGTGAGAATAAAGCGGATATCTTGCTAGGCCTCCTGTTTCAGGTTTTACTCTTCCTAATTCAGCATAAACAAGCGCTATGAGTGTGATAACAAACGCACCAATAATCCAAGAAAGTATGGCTGCCGGGCCTGCTAATTTAGCAGCTACCCATGGTCCAAAGAGCCAACTAGATCCTATTATTCCCCCTAGAGATAATGTTGTAAGTGACCAAAACCCCATTTTCTTTTTCAAATATTGTTCTTGACTCATGAATGTTCCCCTCTCTGAAAAGAGAATATTGGTATGACCCTTTTAATTTGGACGCTTCAATAAAATGACGTTTTGACAGAAAAAATTTACATATTTTACTCTGCAGTGCAATGTAGTGTAGGTGACTAATATAGATTGTGCTCCTTTCTAGATGATGAAACATTGCACACATTTTTCATGCACCATTAATTAAAGGTTATTAAAAGGTGTTTACCTTAAAATGATTTTATTTTAATCGTTTGAATTTTTCAACACTTTTTTACAAAAAAAATAACCATCTCACTTAGATGGTTATTTCAAACGATAAATTTTACTTGGTCGTCCTCTGGATATTTGTGCGTCTTTCCCTGTGTATTCGACGAGATCAACCTCACATAAACTGGCTAAAATGCGTCTAGCATTACTTTCATCCCAATAGAGATGTGCTGCTAAATCTTTAATGGTGAATTCCTGCCAATTCATTTTTTTAATAAGTGTGTATAATTTACTGTAATTTTTTAAACTAATTTTTGCTTTTTTTAATTTCTCTAATAAAATGTCATCATTAATACGGTATGAAAAGCTCACTTCATCTTCTTCACCAGCCGATTCAGTAATCGTTCCATTTTCTTGGACAATCACAATTGGTTGCTCCGATTTCTCCTTGGAGAGCTGGATGGCTCGCTGCGCATTGATTTCCGCAGAGTGAACGGTTACCCCATAGCCAATTCCGACAGTGACTGTTGTATGGGATTCATGTGATAGCTGATAGATGGTATCCTGTAAATCCTTGATTTTACGTTCAATGGCTCCTCTCGAACTAAAAATGATATAGCGGCCATTTCCTTTTTCTAATAAGGAGCCATCTAGTTGCTCACAAAATCGCAATAACGTTTCCTTTAATTTTAATTCCAAATACTGTAAGTGATAGGAGCTCTTCGCTTTTTCAGAGATTTTATCAAAATGTTCGATTTCGATAATTTGCACACCGATCTGTGTATCCTTAAAATAGAAGGCTCTAAGTTTTTCTTCCAGTATTCGTAATGTTTGGCGGATTTCCATATCTGTAGTGGAAATGTGATAAGCAGGGACACCTACCTCTTTCAGCCCGCGATAAACAGCTTCAAAGCAAGTCAAAGCACCTGCTGTTTTTTGTTGATTCCATAAGTCGATATGAAAATCCATTAATTCTTTTGTACTGGTATTTACATCAAAGGTTTTCACATAGATTTCTTTAGGCGCAAAATCTAGCTGTTTGACGGCTTGCTCCAAGTGTGAAGTCGTGATTTCATCAATGCTTACCTTGTTCAAAAATTCTCCCTGATAAAAGCCCATATGCAATAGACATTTATAAATGCCGGATTCAGTATGTTGAATATAAACTAAGTTTTCACCTGATTGTAACGTATTTTTCGCAACCATATACGAAATTTGGCCAGAAAAAAACCATGCATCAACAGCGTGATGATTATCCTTTACGATATTTACGGTTTCATGAAAATCATGATAGGGAAATGCTACGAAATTCATAGTCATTTCGTATTCTTTGCCTAATTGAATGATGCGCTCTACAGATGAATTAGGGCCAATGACTCCAACTGTATACATTTTTTCCTCCTAGTAAAATTACTTTATATATACCATTCTATAGAGAATTGCCCAATATTTATAGTGTCAATTAAAAAAGTCTGTTTTGGTAAAGGACAAGGGGACAGGAGTCGCTCATATTTTATTCAAAAGCGCGCCCATTCTTTAATTCACAACGCTCTGATACAGCCTTCTGAAACCCAACTTAGCAATGGGATGTTAAAGGAAACATAAAGTGCCCTTGTAAGAAGGGCTTTTTCGAGAGAATGAATAAGGCATCGTCATCATTTGTGGTGATGGTGGCTGTCATACCTTCGATTGTAAAGTCAGGTGTAAAATAGAATACTACTTTTTTTGTTGTATCCTTAATAATGCTTGCTAATACAGTCTCTGCATTGGTTGCCTGTAAAGAGATGATATCATAAATATTTAATACCCCTTCCTCCTCCTCCATTAATACTATTGTGTCAAATTCTTCTAAATAGTAAATAGCATGAGGGAAAACTAACGTAAAATAAAACATTAATAAACTTTCATTTTCCTCAACAGCAATCATACTAGAATGGATATAACGATTTTTTGCATACTCTTCAAGAAGTGCTAGATTCTGCTCAATTGTCAGCTGTTGGACGCTGGTCTGCTTTGGTTGAATAGGTCTTGTGGTAAGATCTAAGCTGTATTCACTTTCATGGATTCGCGTAAAGCCAAACTTCGGATAAAAATCTAGTACTGTTTCATTGGCAAAGAGATACATGAAATCACAGGCACCTTCGTGCTCTTTCATGAGATGCAGCATCAACTGCTTTGCCAAGCCTTGATGACGATAATGTTCATCCGTCATCACTGTACCAATCTGAATTCCCTTTAATCGCTCACCATTTACGCGAATCGACATCTTATAAATAGAAGCATTCGCGATTACTTTTCCTGCTTGTACAAATGAGTAAGGAATATATTGGTCATTCCAATAGCCTTTGTTATACCAGCCTCGAAAGTCCAAACCAAATGTTTTCATTGCTAAATCATTAAAACTTGCCTTTAAATTTTCATTGTGACGATAATCACTAACTAATTCATATTTTGCCACGTCTATTCCCTCCTATTTTATGTTTCAATCGCTAATTTTTGTGGGAATCATCACCTCCTAAAAACAGAAAAAGACCCTATGAGAACAAGCTCATAGAGTCCTTTGTTATATAAAATATAACTGTGGATTAGACATCATTATGCTTCTCTTTTATCGCAAAAGGCATTACTAAATAGACCCTATAATTTTTAAAAAAATTATAGAATAACCCCTTTATTAAATTCATTGGAATTTAATTTGCGATAATTAGTTTTAGCATAAAAAAGGCTAATCTCCCTTCTGTTTTTAAGATTACTATTATATTACCGTTATTTGTTAGATATGTCTACATGATGAAAATAAATGAAATAAGTATAGAATACCCCTTTAAAGCCTATTCTATAAACGAAGTTAGCAATGAAGGGAGCCTACCATTTACTATGAAATTTAAACTACCTTTCAACAAACAACAACAACAACAACCAGTTCAAGAGGCGCCTAAAGAAAATCTTGTGAGAGTTGCACATGCCACAGATCATTTTATTCAATCCATTAAAAATGCAACGAATCATCCAGCCGATTTAATCATTAAATCTCTTCCACCAAACGTCACCCTTATTTACATCGATAATTTGATCGATGATCAGACTTTAAATAATGATATTATTGCTAATTTACAGAGCAAGCCTCACGATACACCCGAGGCAATTGAGATGGCCCTTTCTATTGCAGAAGTCAGTCAATCCAGTCTACTAAGGGAAACCGTAGAATTGATGGTCAATGGTCATGTTGTGATTCACATAGGTGGCTTCCCGCAGACTATTTTAGCCAATATCGCTAGCAGAGAGTCTAGAGCATTGTCAGCACCTGAGAATGAATCGCAGGTAATTGGTACACAGGTTGGATTTAATGAGAGTCTATCTACCAATATTTCCTTGATTCGTCGCTACATAGTGAGTCCTAATCTTTGTAATGAAAAAGTAAAAATTGGTACACGGACAAGTACCTCTGTTTCTCTTTTATATATGCGAGGCATTGCCAATGATCAAATGGTTCAAACAATGCGTCAACGAATCAAAGATCTTTATATCGATGAGCTTATCGATAGTGCCGTATTAGCTGAAATGATTGATGATAATTCACTATCTGTCTTTCCACAAATGCTATTGACAGAAAGACCTGACAGATTTTGTGATGGCATTTTAGATGGAAAAATTGGGGTTCTCGTAGATGGTAGTTCAATGGCTATCGTTTCCCCTCAAGGATTTACTGAGTTTTTTCAAAGTCAAGAAGATCAAAATTTAAGATGGCAAATTGCTACTTTTCTTCGTTTATTACGACTGGCTGCCTTCTTTTTATCTGTTTATTTAACACCATTTTATGTGGCAGCTCTTACCTTTCATTATGAAGTGATTCCACAAGCCTTTCTCGTACCATTAAGTGAATCAAGGGCTTTAGTTCCTTTCCCGCCCATATTTGAGGCTTTGCTGCTGGAATTTATTATTGAACTACTGAGAGAAGCAGGAGCCAGATTACCAACTAAAATTGGACAAACAATCGGTATCGTTGGTGGTATCGTTATTGGAACAGCAGCTGTACAGGCAGGGATTACCAGTAATATATTGCTGATTATCATTGCGTTAAGTGCCCTAGCCTCTTTTACGTCGCCAAGTTATATGATGGGCAATGTGATTCGTCTTATTCGCTTCCCTATCATTATACTTGCAGGATTTTGGGGTTTTTATGGTATCATGTTGGCTTTTTGTTTTATTCTGATTCATTTGTTACGTCAGTCAAGCTTGGGTGCTCCGTATATGTCTCCCTTCTATCCACCGAGGTTGAAGGAAATGCGGGATAGTATTATTAGAATGCCTGTCCCATTAACATCAAAAAGACCTGCTTTGACAAGACCAAAGGATGAACATAAATTTGTGCCAGAGCCAGTGAAACCTGATAAAAGTTGAACTGAAGGTGAAATAAATGGCAAAACCTATACAACTTAGCCCTAAAGATATGATTAATGCTTATTTGCTTTTTTTTGTGGTACACGGTGCTCAAATTGGGGTTGGTATACAGGGATTTCAACGCATTATCTATCAGGATGCTAGACAGGATGCATGGATTTCTGTTCTACTGGCTGGGATTGCCACACATCTTGTTACGTTTTGTATGATTAAAACGTTAGAAATTTACGGCTCTGATGATCTTTACGGAATTCAAATTGATATTTTTGGCAAATGGATTGGCAATTTTTTAAATGCAATTTATGTCATCTATTGCTCCGTGGCGTTCTTTTCTGTTTTACGAAATTATATTGAAGTTATACAAGCATGGATTTTTCCTAGCATCGAGACCTGGTTCCTGTCAGCAACTTTATTAATTATTATTATTTATGCCTTTACGGGAGGGCTTCGTGTCATTGTAGGCGTGTCTTTTTTTAGTATCATTCTCTCCTTATGGATTTTCCCAATGCTAGCATTTCCGATGAAATACGCTACAGTAGAAAGTCTTCTCCCTATTTTAGAAAATGATATTCGCTCCATTTTAAAAGGGGCACAATCAATGACCTTTACGATTATCGGCTTTGAAATTCTAAACGTGATTTACCCCTTTGTAAAAGACAAGAAAAAAATCAGAAAACCTGTTCATTTAGGACTATTAGCTACAACCATCATCTATTTAGCTGTGATGCTGGTGTCCATTGCTTATTACAGTGAGGGCAAGCTATTGAAAACGATATGGGCAACCTTGACATTATTTAGTTTTATTAGCTTCCCCTTTATGGAACGCTTTGAATTTGTAGCTGTTTGTTTTTGGATGCTAATCATTTTACCGAATCTATGTCTATACTTATGGGCTGCGTACCGCGGAGCAATTCGTTTATTCCCGATAAGTGAAAAGACATTCGTTTGGCTCTTTTCATTCATCGTTTTAATCGGAACATTATTGGTTCAAACACGGACACAGATTAATACAATTAACACGGTGTTTGGACAGATTGCTTTTTACGTAATCTTTGTCTACCCTATTTTACTTTGGCCAATAGCACGACTAAAGAAGAACTTCACATCAAAGAAGGTGAAAAAGAATGAACAAACTTAAAGGAAGATGGATGATTCTTCTATCCTTTGTTTTTTTATATGGATGTGCACAAACCAATATTTTGGATAAAGTTGGATTAACTACTTTAGTCGGCTATGATGTAGGAACAGAGGATAAAATAAAGACAACAGCTGTTATTCGTGAAGTAAATCCCGAATTTCAAAGCAATGTGGAAGTTCTGTCTACAGAAAACGATACGAGTAAAGGAAATCAGATGGAAGCCAATCGTAAGCTTTCGAAAAAAATCACGGTTGGTCAAATGAGAGTCATCCTATTTGGAGAGGAATTGGCAAAAAAAGACCTTTGCTATTATATTGATACAAACCTAGAAAATGCTAGTGTCAGCAATGGAATCTTTATGGCTATTGTGGAAGGTGAAACAGAAACATTACTGAAATACGAATATCAAAATATTGAGGATATAGGGCAGCATATTTTTAGGTTAATTGAACAAAATGTCAAGCAGGAATATATGATTTCCTCTACACTTCATCAAATTGCCCATGATTTCTATTCATCTGGGAAAGATTTTGCCATGCCTATTCTTAAAAGAGATGACGAGCTGGTGGAATTAAGTGGGATAGCTCTTTTTAAAGGCAGCAAAATGGTCAGTACCCTTCCAGCAAAAGATAGCTTTTACGTAAAGATTGTCAGAGATACCTTTAAAGTAAGTTTATATGAAACTGTTCTGGAAAACGAAGATGTACCTTCCGAAATTCTTCAAAAGCCTGCCAATAAAATAACGGTAGCCTTTGATGCAATCCAGTCGAAACGAGAAATGATGTTAGTTGATGCGGATACGCCAACATTTGACCTGAACATCAAAATCAAATCGAGAGTATTAGAGGTGTACCCTGATATCAATCAAGGGGACCCAAAAAGTGTGGCGGCACTGGAAAAAGCAATCGAGAAAAAATTGTCAAAGGAAATACGTAGAGTGATTGCTCATAGTCAGGAAGTTGAGTCAGATATCTTTGGCTTTGGTGAGAAATATCGAAGCGAAGTAAGACATTCTAAGCTAACAAAGGATAAATGGCAAAAAATATATAAAGACATGAAGGTAAATGTCCATGTTGATTTTACAATTTTAAGGGATGGTGTTTTTGAATAACTAGTGAAATGGTTGCCCTGTCATAACCGATAAAAAGTTTTGGAAAAAATGTTCATAATGAATATCAAAAGCAATACGATGCTTTTTTTCGCCATTATTATTTTCATAAGGTCTTGTCTCGGCAATACTTTGCCCCCTTGCAGGTCCTTCTAACTTGTCGACAACGGTTACAGGATAGGACTCATAAATAAACATGTCAGGATAAATAACGGCCATTAGTGTTAACGCATCATGCACGGGACTTCCTAGAAGTGAGGGGTCCCGTTCTTTATAAAAACGTGTATAGTATTCCATTAAGGGCTTTAGAATTTTTGTTTTGCCAAAGGAGTCAATATAGTCCACCATCCCAGGTGTGACAATGGCCTTTTGTGTCGCATTTAAAGGGATGATTGTCACATTCGTTGCATAGGTAAGCACAATATTAACGGCAAAGGGATCACCATGGAAATTCGCTTCAGCCACTGTCGTTACATTACCTGGCACCCAAAATGCTCCACCCATAATATAAAATTCCTTGATATTTTTCATAAGCTCTTTATAAAGGATAAACATCGTGGCTAGTGAAGTTAATCGCCCAATATTGACAATAATTAGCTCATCATGCTTATACCTTTCAATAATGTTGATTATTTCAAAAAAGTTCTCAATTTTTAATTCGTGATTATCATTTGGGATGATGGGTCCAAGACCTCGTTCACCATGAATTTCTGGGTAATAGGTCGGCTGCTCTCCTGTTAAGGGTACTTCTGCTCCTAAGATCACAGGAATACCTTGAGGGAAGTCGAACAATTTCATGACATAATAAATATTGGATACCGCATCCTCTCGCGATACATTGCCATAATCTGCAACGAGTCCCACAATTTCTATTTCTTGATTAAGCCGTGCATAGATCAATGCCACCGTATCATCAATGCCAATATCCCCGAATAACAGCACTTTTTTTACCAAACCATGTCCTCCCTTTTACTACCATTACTGTTATCTTTATAGTAATCAAAGATGACACGAATTATGAATTTTTGTGGAAAAATGAGTGAGTAATTCTAGTCCAACGAAAGAAACCCATATGCCGAAGCACATGGGTTTGATGATTTAGTGATTTGATTGGAGGAACTGATAGACTGCCATCATTTCCTGCTTATTCAATTCGCGTATACGATTAAAAATAGGAATATTGGCAACGGCCTCAAGATGGGAGCCCTCTGTAACAACATCGCTTACAGTACCAGTTAGCCATGTTTCCACATCAATGCCATCAACGATTTGCTGGCGTCCCTCCTCATTAATGCCACTTGCGCCACAGCTTACACAGGGCACGGTTAATTTATGGACTCCATCATGCAGTCCATCTTCAGAGAGCACCTTTTTCCCTTTACAGAATGGACAGGAATGACTGGCTTTGACTTTATTGATTTGGGTTACGATTTTCTTGTAGCCAAATGCTTCATATACATATGTTAGTTTTTTATATTTACCATTCGTAAAATATTGATCGATGATGGTTTCTCTTGTCTCCTGTATATTGGCAAAATCACAGATGGTCACTTGATTTTTATGGCTGATGCGCTCTAGATTATCTTTGATTTTGGCCCAAAAAGGAAAAGCGTTTTGTAGTACGATTTCATAGCCGACAAAGCTTGCTAGCTCTAATTCCAGCATTTTTAGGGATACCTGTGTTTCCCTTGGCAATAAGGAAACATCCTGTAGCAGTGACATGTCTCCGCCCACGATGGCTTTGATTTTTTCTAATTGTGGTAAGTTGCCTACAATGTTGATGACTTCATCAAGCGGCTGGCGAATTAAGTCACGAATATCTGTGTCCCCAAATCGTAATTTCTTTTGGTGGTTGAGCACAGTCCCATGACAAATTGGGCATGGTACCATTTCTCTTGTTTCCTTCATTTGCTCTTTAATAATGGATTTTGAAATCACGATATAACGACCAATGATAAAATTAAAGCCCTCCCACTTTTTCGAGGATTTTGTTGCCTTATCATAAAAGGACTTGTCCCAATAACCATATAAAAATGTATGCTTTTCTTCCTCAGTCATATCATGATAGCTTTTACTAATGTCCTGACCCAGCTCTATTTTAATCTGCTCAAAGAGAAATTCTAATTTAGAATGTTGATAGTATTTTAAAACCTCCATTATATCGGGATGTAGTAGGCCGTCCCAAAATGGCACGTTTTTGTCTTGTACCACAAGATCAAAATCGAATTTTTCAATTTCCAATCGACCAGAGCAGCTAGGGCAATGATTTTCTTGGCTATAAAAATCGAAGCTTCTCGTATCCTTATTTGTTGGATGAGCAGCCACAATATGATTGATTAGACCACCTATTTCATACAGGAAGCTATATTGGCTATATAAATGTCTTTCCAAATCAATGGCAACAACTGGGGCAATTTTGTTTGATTCATATTCACCGTAAATCAGACGAGCCATGGAAGATAAGCTTTTTAAGATACCACCCTTATATATATTTTCCGCATTTTTGAAATAGCTAATATGGTTGTCTTCTAAGTATTGAATGCCCTGCCTTAATGCGAGCGTAGATGTGATTTGTAATGGAGACGAACCCCTTGAATGAATATCCTGATTAAAATAATCTTCATGGCTAACTACATTTAGATGTGTTACAGGCTCCTGCTGTCTTTTACCGAAGTCAACAACAAAATCAGAGCTTTCCAGCATATAGGCATTATGCTCAATCATGATGATGGAGATAGATTCATCCTCTAGGATGTCCCTGACACTATCGATGAATTGGTTTAAAATGTTCTGAGATAGTCCTTTAGAAGGCTCATCAAAAATAAATAATGTATGGGGATTACGAGCGTTTGCAAATAACTCTGAGACTAAATGCACACATTGGAATTCACCAGTCGATAGAGATTGCGTTTTTCTCTCAAGCGTTAAGTAGCCTAGTCCAAGCTTAATCAATAAGCTTAAGCGTTTATGTGCGATATCCTCATTAGGTAGTTCGTTGATTATATCTTCAATCGAGCGCTGGAAAATATCATCAATGTCCTCACTATATTTTGTTAGTTTCTTTTTAATATCAAGGAATGTCGCGACAGTGGAACGACTCGTAATGGATTGGTTACGATCTTGCCCAACCATCACGAGTTTGTCCTTTGGATAGCGTTTGATAAAATCTTTAGCAATACACTCATTAACAAGCGTTGATTTCCCACAACCAGACTCTCCTGTAAAGGTAACAAGTCGATTTTGTGGAATGTCTATTGCATCCATTTGGATATTACGGCAATATAAATCTCGGAATTGATAATAGGATGTTGGTGCTGCTGGATTTCGTTCCCAAAAGATAGGCTTTGGTCGTGGAGATTCTTCAACGATTTTTCCTCCGTATTTTCCACTACCTGGTCCAAAGAATAGATGCTCGTCTGCCGTGTCTAACACAGTATCAGAATGATCAATCAACCAAATTTGGTTTTTAGCGCCTAGCTGTTGTATTTGCTCTAAAATTTTTAGTAAGGTGTTATGGTCAAGACCCACAGAAATTTCATCAACAATAATCACGGTGTTTTCGCTTGTTGCCATGAATTCTGCTAAGTACAGCCTTGTTAATTCTCCACCTGATAAAGTCCCCATAATACGATTTAAGGTTAAGTAGCCAATATTCATTTGCAGAATATTATGCAGAATATGCTGTTTTTCTTCACTGATATTTAATTCTTTTGATAAGGAATAGATGGCCTCTATACTTAAATGATGAATATCAGAAATACTATAGGGCTCATTCCATAAAGTGATTTTATACTGCTCTACTTCTGGACTATAGCGCTTACCCAAACATTTTTTACATTCTACATTTTTTGTCGTGCCTCGCCCCTTACATGCAGGACACCAGCCTAATGCATTGTTAAAGGAAAACATCTCTGGCGATAGCTGAAACTCATCTGCCAGTCGATTACGAATTTCTTTAAAAACACCTGTATGCGTACCAATTGTGGAACGTGGATTGCTAGAGATCGAGGATTTTCCTAGAAAAAGTACAAGGGGCATGTCCTCCATTTTGATGGCACTGAAGTTCGTTTCCATAATGTTTGGAAATAAATATTGATATTCAGCCTTTGGCAATAAAGAAACAAGACGTTTTTTGGATTCTTCTCCAATCGTTTGACAAAATGTCGTCTTCCCTGAACCAGACAAACCTGCTATGGCTAAAGATTGATCGTCGGATAAAACGACATCTAGACGGTTAATATTATTGGCAATTAGTTCATTAATTTTCATTTAGTTATCCTTCCATTTAAGAAAATTAAAAGATGAGACTGAACATGAAAGAACACAATTCTTGCTACGGAATTGCGCTCTTCTTGCTGTTATTTAATTTATACTACGCTAATACTTTTTCAAGCTGTGCACTCATATTTGTCCAAGCATATTTTGCTCCCTCGATTGCACCTTGACGTGCCTTTGTTTCTTCGCTGAAGCCACCTTGATCAAGATGAAGCTGAGTCGTACCATCTGCTACCTGTGTTAATGTCCATGTAACTGTTGTTGTTTCGCCAGCACTTGTCCAAGTATAAGATAATTTGTGAGGCTCTTCCACTTCCAGTACCTCACAGTCTACAATACCGTCCCACCATTCATTTGGTTCAGCACGGAATTGGAATTTATGTCCTACGATTGGTTGGAAGTCATTGTTCCAGATCCATTTTGCTAGTGTATCTGAGTCTGTTAAAGCATGCCATACTTGTTCGATGGAACTTGTAAATTTAAAATCTAATGATACATCTGGTTTCATTTTTTTTCCTCCAATAATAGATGTAATTTCGCGATTCTTTCTTTCCAAAAACCTTCATAAAACGATACCCAATCTTGTATTTCTTTCAATGGAGCTGCATTCAATCGATATCTCGTCTCCCTACCTTCCTTGCGTGCAAGAACAAGGCCTGCATCTTTTAGAATGGCTAAATGTTTCGAGACAGCAGTACGCCCCATATCAAATTGAGCGGTTAATTCGTGAAGCGGTAACTCATCTACCTCTGCCAATAAACGGATCAACTTTCGTCTTGTTGGGTCAGCAATGGCTACATAAACGTCACGCTCTTGATGATTGTTATTCAAAACCACCACCCTTTCTAATAGGACACTGATTGGTGTCTTAATTATACGACACCAAATAGTGTCCAGTCAAATACTATTTTGGTCAAAGTGGTAGGAGTTCTATACCTACAAGGAAAACTAGCTAAAATACAAAAAAGTACAGAGGAGGAGCCTATGTACTTTCGGGTAATTATTCATTTATTACAGATATTCCACGTTCGTAGCGAAAGACAAATAATATTTTATAGCAATGTTCAGGGATATGAACCATTGTTGAATGAAACCATATGCCTTTTACCTCGAAATAGTTGAAATGTATTACTCCTAATCAACTTGTTTCAATATATTTTCAATAGTTGTTAAACGTTTATTTATTTCTTGAATCTGCTGCTGTTGCAATTGAGCTGTTTCTTTCTCTATTTTTAGGCGTTCCTCTGCACGGCGTTCCACTCGTCGAAGGACACTGATAACAAATACAAAAATAAAAACAAGTACTAGAAGTGGAAGTAAACCAAAGAACGCTGAAAATATGGAAAGTGATGTTGATGACATATGATAAGACTCCTTTCATAAATTAATGATTTTCAAAGCTTACTCCTTTCTGTTTTTATCGGGTATATCGTTAGCAACTTCAGTGATGAAATCTGAATTTATCGTCAGTCTGAAAGGATTTAGTGTATAGTACTTCATCGCTTTGCCACTATCAGAAATTTGGTGATAGCCATTGATTGGGCTTCCTCTAACTTCTGTAAATGTAGATAAAGTAACAGTCTACTTATCCCTATTCTCTCGCAAGTTGGCTAACATATTGTTTTTCTTGATGAAGAATAGCAAAATAATTTTTAATCGATAAGCATTTGACAAAAATCCAAAAACCGTTAATAATTCATCAAATCACCTTTTAATGTATTTTTCATCTGTAATAATTTTATTACAGATGAAAAAAATAACAATACGCCTTAAAAGAAAAACCCTTATTGACATGAATTGCGCATCCCAATAAAGGTTTTCTGATGTGAATTTATGCTAGCTCTAAGGGTAAAAAGGCGTAGTCTCCATCTCTTATAACGGAACCTTTACGCACCGCAATTGACTGCTTGAATAGAGGGCCATCAATGACGGTCGTATGGAATTCGCCGCCTTCTCCGCATGGGTCAATGCTACGGGCTTCAAGCTCCTTTACATATTCAGGGGTAAGCACTCGCCCTAAATCGTCCTCCGTCATGCCCAAGGATAGGTTGACCGTGACAATCATTGTAATAAATCCTAAGTGAATAAATTCATCGACAGCCTCACGATGGTTCATCTCCCACAATGGCATGCCTAGCTTTAAACCTACCTTTTTAGTGACTTTATCGTGCCAGCAACCATGTGCAGGCATATCTAAGTCTCCTGTTACTAATACTTCAGCTCCCTGCTGCTTTGCATTTACTAATAAACCTACAAATACTTCTTCATAATCCGCCCAGCTTGCTGCAGCCGTATAGACTGGCAGCCCAATAGAGTCAGCTTGTGCCTGGATAAGCGCAGGTGGCATCCCGTGGGACCTTGAACGTTTCCCTTCTTCCTCTAGCATCACTATGAGCCCCATTGCTTGGCCCACCTGTGATGCTTTATATAAAGCTAAAACACTATCCTTGCCACCACTAAATGAAGCAATAAATGTGCGATTTTGTGCATTCATTTTCCAGCCTGTTGTGTTGGTCATTTCCTTGTCTCCTTTTACTGTTCATCAAGATATATGCTTCTAGCATCCTCGTCAAAAAACTCTATAATCGTTGGATAATGATGAATGTTAATATTAGCCTCTTTTAATATCTTTTGCATAAAGATGGTATCGACAAAAATTTTATTGATAATCATTCTACCTATTGATGGTAAGTCATGGAAATACGCTATTAACTGAATAAGGTCATCAAAGTGAAAAGTCAAAATATAAGTGACATAATTCTGTAATAGCATACTAAAGCAATGCTCATGATAAGGATTCGATTGATGATCGCATAGAAAGCTATGAAGCAATTGATAGAATGCCTTATTATTTTGATTAAACATATGTAAAAAATCATCTACATTATTAATTAGATGTAGGTACTCTATGCCATCTTCAAAAGGCATAACGAGTCTTTTTGATTTTCCTTCGATGCTTCTCAAAAGTTCGATTGTCAGCTTCTTGCAAGCATTTATCTCATGTGGTGTTAATAATGTTCTGTCATGCTTATGCTGACAAATATAATCATGATAATGAGAAAAATATTGCTCCATATTGATATTCGTTTTAGCATGAATTAAAGTTCCTTCTTTGAACGAAAAAGCATAAAGTGTTTCCTCGTTCACTGGATGGCTATACAGATAGAAAAAGAATAAAAAGTCCTTTAACTGTTGTTTCTGCTCTTTGCTGAGTATCGTGACATGCTCTAATTGAGCAAGCTGAAAGAAGCAATAGTTTTTCATAAAATCATTCATTTTGTTATACGGGTTCCGTGGAATTATTCTAGTCGTTGCATTTATTGTGTAGAGCAAATAATAGCAAACTTGCTCATCATAAACATCTAGCTGCTTGAAACAAGATGTAAGCATAGGCTGCCAGTCTGGCTTTTGCACATAATGTGGATTTTGTGGTTGAAATGCCTCTGCCCATTCCAAAAATGTCCCCTGTTCGTGATCAATAAAAAAGAGCTCTGCGCTAGTATCTTCTAATAAAACATATTCAAAGTCCTTCATTTGAACAGCTGGTAAACCCCGATTAAACTTGATATTTAGGTAGTGATCAAATACTTCTTGTAAAACAGTCATTCATCTCCATTTCTTTAGGATTTTTCAGAAGCAAACGTCCCTTTATTTTATCACAATCATGATGAGAACTTGGCGATAGATGCTAAGGTGGAACACCATTATGAGTGATTAAGACAGCTCGTTGGATCAATGCCTATTTGGAGGTTATCTGGAGGAGCCATGGAGAAACAAGAGTGAGAATTTTGACTATCTAAATGGAAATAAAGTCTTTTTAGCAGAACATCAAAAGCCCGAACTAAATTATAAAACAACCTAGTGTGCTTCATAATTGTTCGGGCGTTCTGTTCATGCTTTGTTAATTAATATGCTTGTGCAAACCAAACTGTATGTTTTGCTTCATTTCCACAGCCAATACATGTGGTTTTCGTTGTTGGTGGATTGAATGGAATATTGCGAGATGTGTATTTTGTTTCTTCCTTCACTTTTTCCTCACATGCATCCTCGCCACACCAGCCAGCAAGCACCCAGCCTGGGATTGTGCCATTTTCTTTTGCTGTGTCAATGTGCTGTTGTAATTGTAAGAGTGTGTCAATTGTTGTGTGAGCATTTGCTTCACGGAATTGACGAGCTTTTTCTAATAAGCGCGTTTGCATGGTTGTTAATTCTTCTTCAATAGCTGTGATGATTGTAGCTAAATCAACAGTTCGTTTTTCTTCTTCATCACGCGCTTTCAGTAAAGCTTGCTTGTTTTCTAGGTCACGTGGCCCTAATTCAACACGCACAGGCACGCCCTTTAGCTCCCATTCATTGAACTTATAGCCTGGGGATTGGTCTGAATCATCCAAACGTACTCGAATACCCTTCGCTTTTAAGGCTGCAAAAATCTCATCTAAATGCTCCATGATTTGAGGGTTCTTTTTCCATGGTCCTACTGGAATTAAAACGACTTGCGTTGGTGCGATGCGTGGAGGTAAAACAAGTCCCTGCTCATCACCATGCACCATAATAACTGAACCAATTAAGCGTGTAGATGTACCCCAAGATGTTGTGTGTACGTATTCGTGCTGGTTCGCTTTATTTAAATACTTGATATTAAAGGCTTCAGCAAATTTTGTTCCTAAATAATGGGATGTTCCAGCTTGCACAGCCTTGCCATTTTTCATCATTGCCTCAATAGAATACGTATCGACAGCACCTGCGAAACGTTCAGAAGGTGTTTTTTGTCCATCATAGACAGGAATTGCTAGCACCTGTTCTACTACTTCTTTATAAATGTCTAGCATTTGCATTGTTTCCTGCCGAGCATCTGCTTCATCCACGTGCGCTGTATGCCCTTCTTGCCATAAAAATTCTGATGTCCGGATAAATGGCAGTGTTTTCTTTTCCCAACGGAAGACATTTGCCCATTGGTTGATTAGTACTGGTAGGTCACGGTAGCTTTTAATCCAATTAGAGTAAAGATGACCAATCATCGTCTCAGATGTTGGACGAAGGGCTAGCCGTTCTTCTAATTGTTCCCCTGCTGCCTCGGTTACCCAAGGAAGCTCAGGTGAGAAACCTTCGATATGATCCTTTTCCTTTTGAAAGAAGGATTCAGGGATAAGCATTGGGAAATAGGCATTACGATGTCCAGTCTCTTTAAAGCGACGATCCATTTCTTCCTGAATATGCTCCCAAATTTCATAGCCGTCTGGCTTAAAAGCGATACAGCCTCGAACAGGTGTATAATCCATTAAATCGGCTTTTTGGATGGTCTCGATATACCATTTCGAAAAATCTTCTAGTTGTTTTGACATTTGTTATCCTCCTATTTTGTTAAATGAATACTTGTTCAACCTGTCTGAAGATTTAGCCGAAGCAAGAAAAAAAGCACAAAGCTGTCCTCTGAATAAGGACGTCTTTGTGCTGGAATGACGTGGTACCACCTTGATTTAGCTTTACGTAGATTATAAAGCCCTCTCACGTTTGGTAACGAAAACGACTCGGTTATGTTTGCATAACATCTCCGTGGTAGGTGTTCAGTCAAGAAGCGGTGATATAGCTCTCAGCAGGTGCTATATTTTCTGTTTCACAATTCTTACTTACTTGGCCACATCATCAAATGGTTTATCAGGTTAACAGTTTTACTTTATCCCACTTTAGCAAAATCATTCAGGAATAGCAATTAATAACTGGATTTATTTGTGACAGTATTAACAATGAGATTCGTAAAATCTTCTACAGATAAAGGCTTACTAAAATAATAGCCCTGCACATACTCACATCCATGCTCACGCAGAACATTTAATTCAGCTTCTTCCTCTACACCTTCAGCTACTACTTGTAGGTTTAAGGCATGTGCTAAGGAAATCATGGCTGAAATCATAGCGATTCCAGACTTCTCAGGTACGATATCACGGACAAAGGCACGATCAATTTTGAGCACATCCACCGGGAATTTTTTTAAGTAATTTAACGATGAATAGCCTGTCCCGAAATCATCTAATGAAATAGTTATACCTAGTTCTCGTAATTGCTTGATGGTATCAATTAAATCTTCCGTATAATCAAGCATACTCATCTCAGTAATTTCAATTTCTAATAAATTAGGGTCAATGCCTGTTTCTGCAATGACACCACGAACCATATCTACAAAGCCACCAGTACTAATATGAATAGGTGAAATATTCACAGCTACTCGTAATGATAAATCATGTGATTCATTCCAATGACGAGCTTGAGCACTGGCTTTACGTAAAACCCATACACCGATATCATTAATCAGTCCACAATCCTCTGCAAATGGAATAAAACGATCTGGCGGAATATGACCTAATTCAGGATCATACCAGCGTAGCAATGCCTCCATACCAATAACAGAATCCGTTGTTAAGTCGATCTTTGGCTGATAATGTAATTCTAGACGATCTTGCTTTAATGCTTGATGCAATTTCGTTTCCAGTAAAAGCCATTTATCATTGGCCTCGTCCATATTATCACGATATAGGCGATATTGATTACCTCGTGTAGATTTTGCTGCATACATAGCAATATCCGCATTTTTCAATAATTCTTCCACAGAGTTTGCATGATCTGGGAATACACTGATGCCGATACTAATACTCGCATAAAATTCATAGGTATCGACAATAAAGCTATCATTGAAGACGCCAATAATTTCCTTAGCCATTTCATCAATGCGATTGACATCATTTAAAATCATGACAAATTCATCGCTATTGTGGCGATAGAAAGAATTCGATGTATGATCAATATTGCGCAGACGATTAGACATTTCCACTAAAAACATATCGCCAATAATATGACCAAGTCCGTCGTTAATGTGTTTGAAACGATTTACATCAATGAAAAATAACGCAAACTTCTCTCCTGTACGTCGAGATTGATGAAATTCATTTTCTAAACGCTGTTCTAATTTGCGACGATTTGGTAACCCCGTTAGTTCATCGTGATAGGCAATATGAGTAATTTTTTTAATGTCCTTTTGCGCTGTAATATCTACGCGAATGGCAATATATTGATAAGGCTTTCCTCGTTCATCTAAGAACGGAAAAATCGTTGTTTTCACCCAATATAAACTGCCATCCTTTGCACGATTGCACACCTCGCCATTCCACATATCGCCATTACCGATTGTTTTCCACATCTCTCTAAAGAAAGATTTGGGATGAAAGCCTGAATTTAGTAAACGGTGATCTTGACCAACTAATTCTTCACGCGTATACTTCGAAATTTTACAAAAATGATCATTAACAAAAGTAATTTTTCCAGTGCGATCTGTAATCGCTACAATGATGGAACTATTCATGGCGGAAAAGATATCTTGTAATTCTTTTAGACTGTAGTTCATTTGATTAACACTACTAGGCGTGATATTCATCATTTTCATTCTCCATTCATTAAAATATGAAGGGTTTGGTACTTTTGCTTTATCTTACAGCGAGGTATAAAGTTGTGGTATATCGCCCTTTTTTATGTAATTATATTATAGTCTTAGAAAAGCAGTTAATTCAACCCAAATCTCAAAAACATTCAAAGCTGTATTTGATAGTTTTTAATAAAATAGACAAAAATTAGTGGATATAACCTCCTTGTAATTGTCTAAATATATAGATATTCAATACTTTTGAACTATATTAAATAGTTTATTTAGGCTATTTATCTTTTTAATACAAAATATAAAAGTTTTATATAATATGTTTGAATGTCTTGTAAAATTTTTGTTAAAGTAAAATGCCTTACTGTCCCACATAGGAAGTAAGGCATTTTATATGTTAAGAGACCTCATATTCTATTGAACCCCCTATTGATTTTGCCTGCAAATTGTAGGCATCTAATTGCTCTTGGGATAAATTTAAAATGTAATAGTGAAAATTAATAGGCTCTAGCCCATGCTCCTCACATACTTGGCGATAAAATTCATAGCCTTCTCGATAATCTGTCATCCTCATAACTTCCTTTCACATTCGCTACTATACGTCTTTTTTTGTTATATAACAGAAATGTTATTTGTTTAAAAATATATAACAGACTGCTGCACTTGTCAATAAATTATCTGAAATTTCCTGCTGAAATCACGAAAGCCCAGACCATTTTATTTAGTATGGCTGGGCTTTTCATAAAATATTCACGGCGGCTTCCGTCATAATCACTCCTTTTAAATTCCTAATTGTTTTGCTTGCATATTGTAAGCTGAAAGTTGTTGCTGTGATAATTGTAATACATAGTAACGGAAAGAAATTGGCTCCAATCCATAGCGCTCACACATTTCACAATAAAATTCATAACCATCACGATACTTTGACATTTACATTTCCTCCTCTAACGAAATCTGTTTTATAACAGTTGTTATTATTTTTATTTAATATATAACAGATTATGTAGCACGTCAAGAGATTATAACAGAAAAATTGAATAACAATAAAAGGAATTTAGCTCATCTCCTGTGGCCAAATTCCTTTCATACATGTTATTCTTTAACGATTTCTTGTAATTGCTTGATATGACGCTGCTCGTGCATATAGACCATTTCAATCCATTGGTCGAGTGGTAATTCTCCTAAGGCTGGGTGCTTCACAGCGCGCTTAGCTAATGCTTCAGGTTCCTCGATTGTTTGCAAAAAGGCGAGGAGGTTCTTTCTTGTTGTAGCTAGTAAATCAAGCATCGCTTGAACAGTGAACGGTTCATCTGCTGGCTCTACAATAGGCGGTGCTTGGAACTTTCTTGTTCGATCTAAGATGAGCTGAACATTTTTTCGAGCGGGTGTTGACTGTTCCTCTGCCTTTAATCCCCATGTAATGGCTTTCTTTGTTGCTTCCTCTACTAATACGAGATGATGACAGATTTGTGCCACACTCCAGCTTTGTGCATCTGGTTTCTTATTAAAGGTTGTATCGTCCAATAAGTGAATTTCCTGAAGCAATTGTGTTCTTGTGGTATCGAGATGTTCTTTGACGTTTGACATCCTTGGCTCCCCTTTCATTAGGTCTTTTACTATATATTCGATATGGAGAGGGGAAAATCATCTTTCACGAACAATATTAAATGGATTATTCTCTAAAACATGCTGTAGCTGCTCATCTTCAATATGTGTATAAATTTGCGTGGTTGCGACGCTAGAATGCCCTAAAATGTGCTGCAAACTACGGATATCTGCCCCTGCTTTATACATCATCGTTGCGGATGTATGGCGTAGCTTGTGTGGTGTAAGTCGTTCTTTTTGAAGACCTGACTGCTGATTAATGCGTTTAACGATTTTGGCAACGGTTTGACGTGTAAAGCGTGTTCCCTTCTGAGACACAAATAGGGGCTCCTCGCCTTCGCCTTTATAGGGTGTCTTCCCACTGTTTTCATAGTCAGCAAGTGCCTGCATACAGCTATCATTTAAATAGACTGTGCGCTCTTTGTTGCCCTTCCCAATTACCGTTAAATAACGTCCTTGAATGGATGTCTTATTAAGCTGACATAGCTCGGTGACACGTATTCCTAAATTTAAGAAAAACATCATCATGCAATAATTTCTCGGGGATGCCTGATTGCTTTTAATCCCATCTATAAATTGTGTAGCTTCTTGTAGGTTCATATAAATGGGTCGTTTTCTGCCTATCTTTGG
This sequence comes from Lysinibacillus sp. OL1, assembly GCF_004332175.1. NCBI lineage: Bacteria > Bacillati > Bacillota > Bacilli > Caryophanales > Bacillaceae > Lysinibacillus > Lysinibacillus sp. OL1. The sequence goes on from NZ_SJDS01000002.1 coordinate 316,251, forward strand.
TGTCTCTAATTCATCTGCAGGATTTTCCTCGATAAGTCGACGTTTGCCTTTTAAATATTTAAAAAAGGATTTTAATGTGGCCACTTTTCGTGCTCGTGCAGCAGCTGAATTGCCTCGCTGTACTTCGCAATATTCCATGAATAAATAAAGATCCTCTAATGTCATTTCACGTATGTCTTCTATTGTAATAGTGCCAATATCAATGGCGGATAAATTCTCTATATCCAAATCCTCCTGGCCAGCTTTGTGGAAGCGGAAAAATAAGGTCAGATCATATTCATATTCTTTTCTTGTGCGCTGAGACTTTCCTTTGATGGTTGTTAAATAGACAAGAAAATCCTTCATGAATTTTGGTTGTTTTGTTTTTTGCATGCTCATCACCTCTATTTGCTCTATTTTACCATGAAAAAACGTTCCCAAATATAAATTTGGGAACTTTATTGAAAAAAAATGCCCTTTTTCGCATGTTAGAACAAATGTTCTGTTCGAAGGTAATAAAAAAACCCCTTTTTAAAAAGAGGATTTTTGTTACAACTATTTTGTGACAGTTATAGGATTTTAGGCATAAAGTTCTCGGTAAATGAATATTAAAATCTAGTAGACTTTATTTGTTGTGTGAGACGCTTCGAAAAAACAATAGATGGGTAACTGTCCATGTCGATTCGTCTCACAACACACATGGGATTATTTTACAAAAACTGAATAATTACCATCCTCTTGTTTTGTTAGTGACCAGTTTGTCGATAACATTTGCTGAAGTCTTGTGACTGTTTCCTCATCACACGTTAAATGCTGGATACCTGTTTCTAATAGTTGGTAATCCTTCCCTTCTTCTAATTGAAAGCGTAGCTGCAATAAACGTTGGATGCCTGGTAATGTTACATACTTGATTCGATAATGGCCATGGTATGCATTTAAGAACTGTTGTTCCCCTTCCTGATATAGAGCCATTGTCTCGCTAAATTCATAGTTTGGCACTTGTTCTTGCCAAGCTGATACATCCCCCGAACGCAAAGCTCGTAAAATTTCCTCGTCTGATAAATTTAATTTGGATAGTTTATCTAATTCATACGCTTGCATTAAATTAATGATGGTCATGGTTGTTAGCCCCTTTTATGTATTTATTCACAGTGTAACATGTTTTCACTACTACTTGAATTCGGAGGCGATCCATATGATGAATTTATATGATTCTAGTCTGTTTTTCGATGAAATGTTTGATGGCAATAAGCCAAAGCCTCATTATCGATCTTTTCATCATAAGCTAACCTTTTTTTCGCGAGAGCAACTTGAAGAAAAATACCGACAAGCGCAAGCGAGCTTTCTCAGACAAGGGATTACTTTTACGGTATATGGTGCACAAGATGGAACAGAACGTACCATGCCTTTTGATTGTGTCCCAATTATTATTCCTCAAACCAAATGGGCCATGATTGAAGCAGGTGTCAAGCAGCGCGTGGAGGCACTCAACAAATTTTTACAGGATGTTTATGGACAGCAAAAGATCTTTCAGGACGGTCTTATTCCGAGGCAGCTTGTTGAAAATAATCCTTATTTCAAACCAACCATGAGAGGAATTCAAGTACCAATTGCGAATCATATATTTTTAGCAGGGATTGATTTAATTCGGGATGAAAAAGGTGATTATCATGTACTCGAAGATAATTTACGCAACCCTTCCGGCATTTCCTATGTCTTTGAAAATCGGGATGTGATGAAGGAAGTATACCCTGAATTTTTCTCCAAGCATACGATTCGACCTCTTGATAAACAAATGGCTTACATGAAAAAAGCACTTCTTGCCCATCGTCCATCTTCCATGCAAACAGAAAGAGAGCCTAAAGCTGTACTTCTGACAGCAGGCATGTACAATTCTGCTTATTACGATCATGTTTTTTTAGCCCAGCATTTAAACATCCAGCTCGTCGAGGGCCGTGATTTAGTTGTACAGGATTTGAAGGTCTATATGAAAACCATTTATGGCCTACAGCAAATCGATATTATTTATCGGCGGATTGATGATGACTTTCTAGATCCTACTGTCTTTCGTGAGGATTCTTTATTAGGTGTTCCACATTTAATGGCTGCTTATCAAGCAGGTCATGTATCCATCTTGAATGCCGTTGGGAATGGAGTAGCAGATGATAAAGCAATGTATGCCTATGTGCCTGAGATGATTCGCTATTATTTACAGGAAGAACCTATTCTACCGAATGTGAAAACCTATCATCTAGGAGATGACAGTCAGCGTAAATGGGTGCTAGAGCATATACACGAGCTCGTTATTAAAAACGTGGGAGCCTCTGGTGGCTATGACATGTTAATTGGTCCACATGCGAGTAAGGAAGAGATTGCTTTATTTAAGCAAAAAATTGTTGAACAGCCCTATCAATACATTGCACAACCAACGATTAAATTGTCCAGAGCACCTGCCTTCCAGAATGGGCGATTTTATCCTTGCCATGTTGATTTACGTGTCTATGTCATGAAGGGTGAGGATTGCTATGTGTTGCCTGGTGGTTTATCTAGAGTGGCACTACAAGAAGGGTCTCTTGTGGTAAATTCCTCTCAAGGGGGCGGTGCAAAGGATACGTGGATTTTAAAGGAGGAATTGCAGCATGCTAAGTCGAGTAGCCGACGCGTTGTACTGGATGGCACGTTATAGTGAACGTACACAAACAAATGCACATATATTACAGGTACAGCTGTTGAATATGTTGGAGCAATCTGGGCAAGAACATGATTATATTGATCATTGGGAGGCTGTTTTAAATATTTGTGCCTCTAAGGAGGAGTATTTAGCAAATTACACAACGATTCGTGTTAATCCTTTGATTGATTATCTTCTGTTTTCTGAGAAAAATGGCAATGCCCTTCATGCCACATTGCGTGCTATTCGGGAAAATGCACGAGTTACACGTGATAGTATGCCAACGGAACTTTGGGAAATTCAAAATTCCTTTTATTTAACAAAGCAACAGTCCATACTAAAAAGAGAACGACCGATTCCACTCATTGCCCTTCAAGATTTTTTACAGGATGTACGAAAGACTTTATGGATGGAGACAGGGTTAATTGAGGGCTCGATGGATCGCGATCTTCCCTTCTATTTTATGCAGGTCGGCAAATGGCTTGAACGAGCAGAAAAAACCATTCGGATGATCGTGATAATCGTAGAACAACAGAAGCGAACAGGTACGTCACTGTTAGAGGATGATGGTACCTTTTTATTGGATCTTTCCGCAGCAAGAGAATCTTTCATGCGGAAGCATCGCCAGACCAATTTACTAACGGTCATTCGGTATTTAGTCCAAGATGCGCATTTCCCATGTTCTGTGATGTTCTGTGTAAAGAAAATAGAAGAAGCCATAGCGGCTATTGAACATGATTCTTTATCCCCACGATTTTTAACGCTTCAGTCGGATATTAGTAGCCTTGTTCTTGCAATCGATCATATCGATTTTTGGCAAATGACTATTGAGGAAACCCTAAAAATGATGGAGGAAAGATTGTCTCAATGTATGGCTTTTAGTGATGCCTTTTCGACAATCTATCATTTATATGAACCCAGCGTACAACCTTGAAAGGAATTCACCACAGCTCCCTTTCAACAGGCAAGTCAGTAAGCAGAAGGAAGCGGACACGATGAAATTTGAAATTCAGCATACAAATATTTTTCAATATGAGTCTGAAGTCGATCAAAGCTTGAATACTATTCGTTTAAAGCCGCGTAGCGATGAGCGTCAGCGATTATTATCTTATCGAATTGCCATAACGCCATCCTCCCTAACCCGTGAGCATACGGATATTTGGGGCAATACTGTTGGTTCCTTTTATATACCAGAGCAACATCAAATACTAGAAATTCATACATCTTCAATTGTAAGTATTCAGCGTGCACCATTTATTCATCGTATTCAATATTCGCCCGAAATGCAGACCATCTTTCACTCACAGCTATTCTATGAGCATTATTTACCGTATTTAAAAGCAACACATTTTACATTTATGACAGAGCAGCAGCTAGAGGAAGTTTATCATGCGATCGGTCATGCTGAAAATCCTGTGCTCTTTTCGCTTAATTTAATGCAGTATTTATATTCTAGCTTTGAGTATGACCCGACAGCGACCAATGTAACTACAATAGCAAGTGAGGCATTTGCATTAAAACGGGGTGTTTGTCAGGATTTCACCCATGTCATGCTTGCTGTTTTACGGGCGAAAGGAATACCAGCTCGCTATGTCAGTGGCTATCTATATGTCGATGAAAACTCAGCCCTCATCGGAGATATCGCTACACATGCCTGGGTAGAAGTCATGATTCCAGGTATTGGCTGGATCGGTCTTGATCCCACAAATAATGTGGAAGTATTAGAAAACCATATTATTTTATGTATTGGACGCGATTATAGTGACATTAGCCCTGTGGAAGGGGTATATACAGGAGGCAAGCATGATTTAACAGTCAAAGTAAATGTCAAAGCATTGAATCATTTATAAAAGGCGTGCAGTAATGGTGATAAATCGCGATTACTGCACGCTTTTATTCTAGGCGCTGCTGTCTTTCTGTTAGCACCCATTTCCGTACATAGCCCATTTCTTGTTGAATGTGCTCCAGCGTTTTTTCCTGTTGAAACGCCCGTTGCATCACAGTATAACGCAAGTCAGTGGCTCTTACATTCTTCCCTATATCTTGTGACATCGTTTGAAAAATGCGTTCAACTGTTTTCGTAGTAATCGGCTTCGCTAAACTTGCCTCGCTTACCCAAACCCATTCCCCTACCTCTTGCTCATGTAAATTGGTCGTCTCTTTTTTATACTGTGCGAGCATGTCCATGAGGATCGGTGAACACTTTATTTCTCGACGTCCATTTCGGTTGGCTATAAAAAGAGTCGCTTTTTCTTCATTAAAGTGTGTCCATTTCATGCGAACGAGCTCGGCAGGCTTACAACCTGTTTCCATCAACACTTGAACGATACAGCCATTGCGTCTTGCCAGCCATGCATGCTCCTTTGTCTTAGCATATTGAAAATAAGTGGGCCATACGTTTGCAATTTGCATGATCTGCTTATTTGTCAGTGCTTGCAGTGCTGCTTTTTGTCTTTTTTTCGGCTGTAAAAGATGCTGATAATCAAAAGGCTCCACCCATTCTCGTAAAAAAATAAAGTCTACAAAGCCTCGTAATGTCGCTATTTTATGATTAAAAGTATTGATATTACTGTAAGTTTCCTTTAAATAGTCGCAGTAAAGCTGTAATAAATTTTTCAATTGATGATCTGCATACAAGTAGTTTTGCTTATGGGCGAAAGTTAAAAATTGCTGCCCGTCCATATTGTATTGTTTTTTTGTAGCAGCACTTTTTTTCAAAGATTGTAGCAATAAATAGTAGCTATTCCATGCGTCCCTGAGTGTAATCAAATCGTCCCTCCTTGTCTACTTTGCGTGAGTTATTTATATTTTACTATATTTTGGGTGCGTAGGTTCAACTGCATTTTATCATATTATAATGTCGGATAATCTGTATTTCTATAACAGGAACCCGCTTCTACCATTCAAATGCCCTTTACGTAACAAAGAAACATATGTTCCTAAAGTAGTTTCTCATAATTTTTGCTTTCTTACAATAGTAAATTCCGCTCCCCTGTTGTAGTACAATAATTACTTACTATTCCCTACATTCTTGTATAACAATGCAATTTTATGTGAAAATTCGTATCATTTCGTGTTTATGGTTAATTGTGTTATATAATAAAGATAGACACTAACATGTAGGAGGCTTTCCGATATGCAAGTAAAAACGACTCGACTGGAAGCAGAAGATGCGAAAATTATTTATCAAGAAACAGCTGGACTAGCGATTATTACGATTCATCGACCACAAGCAAAAAATGCATTAACCGCAAACATGTGGGATCAATTAGCCAAAATTGCCCTACAAGTATTAGATAATCCGAAAAATAAAGTACTAATTTTACGAGGCTCTGGCCAAAACTTTACAGCGGGCTCCGATATTAAAGAGTTCAATGCCATTTCTCTTGAACAAGCTGAAGAAGCCTTTGTACATATGGAAAAAACCATTTCTACCATTGAGCGCCTCCCGATTCCAACGATTGGCGTCATCAATGGGCCTGCGATGGGTGCTGGCTTGGAATTAGCCTTAGCCTGCGATATCCGCATTGGCTCTGAAAAGGCCAAGCTCGGCATTCCTGTCGGTAAATTAGGAATCACCTTAAATAACAAATTTGCACAGCGTTTAGTCCAGCTTGTCGGCCCTGCCACAACCAAGGATTTAGTCTTTACAGGACGAATGTTTAAAGCAGAGGAAGCCTTCAAGCTTGGAATGCTTAACTACCTAGTAGCTGAAAAAGATTTAAATAAATACATGATTCGAATGGGTAAGCTGGTTGCAGGAATGTCGCCTGAATCCTTACTTGCCGTGAAGCAATCTGTTCAAGAATGTCTCGATAGTGCGCCGACCTTATGGCAAGGCTCTTCACCATTTGTAGGCAGTGATTTCGCAGAGGGTTGTCGTGCCTTTGTGGAAAAACGCCAGCCACAGTTCACTCGCCAGCCTAAATAAAAAACAGGTACTCTTAACGCCAACGTGCGAGCGGAGTACCTGTTTTTTACGCTTTTTTCTTTTGCAAAGCCGTTTTTACATGTACATGAATAGCATCTAATTCATAGCCAAAATGTAGATAAAAATCTTGTTGCACAGCTTGTTGTAATTCCACTAAACGCTCTGCTAATGGATAATCGATCGGCAGCTTTACTTGAATAGTGAGGATAGCTTGAACCTGATCCCCTAGCACAAATTGTGCTTGCTCGACCTTTTGTACAATTGCCTGTTGGCTACAGCAGTATGTCAGTAGCTGTACATAAACATGCTTGCTGATTTCTATATATTCCCGCTGAAAATCAGGACGTACAATCGTCGTTTCCCCGATTTTTTCTCGTTTCGAAGAAAAAATCTCCATGCCCTTTTGCACCAATCGTTTAAAGAAATTTTGCTCCACTTGTCTATATGGAATCGGCATAACATGCTTGCCCTGTGTTTGACGGATAAAGCGTGCTTTTTGAATTTCTTTCAATGAACGGACATCTTCTACATTATAATAGTGTTCAATCGGACCCAGCTCTAGCTGCTTGGCAATACTATTCGTCATTTTAGTCGATGTACCTATCAGTAAAATAGATTGTACCTGATGATGAGCTAGCGCCTTTTGGACAGCCTCACGATGAACTGGATCTGTAAAAATGGCACGTCGTACAGCAGTAATTGTATTCTTTTCGAATTTAGCAGAAAGACCTGCCACTCTGATGCCATTCACAATGAGTAATCCATCATCAACAATGGCCTCCACCCCTAATTTATGGGCAAAGGCCAGCGCACTTGTACTTTTGCCTGTGCCGCTTGGTCCACTTAATGAATAAACCTTCACTGCCCTCTTCCCCCTTACAAAATCGTTTTCGCATCTGGTGGTAATGTACGTACATGCTTCAAATAGGCTGACATACGAGCATCATCCTCGTGAGGGTACGAGAACTGGAAGTGATGGGCAACCTCCTTTGCGATGCTTCGAAAGAGTGTACATGCCGCAAATAGGGCATTCCACATGTTAGCATAATCAGCGTCGGCATAGGTTTTTACGTACAATGCCCAATAATTAGCTGGCACATAGTTTTTTAAATACTTTCCCATTTTGCCTGTAGATAGCTGAAAATGATGATGCTGACCAATCCACCAATTAAGCATTTGATGTAAGGACTGCCTTGTCGTTTCCTCAAACATTTGCTTGGCATATGGGAGCTCGTCTCGCCAAATGCCCTTGGCTATATTTTGTAAGCACCACCAAAAATCATTGGTACAGCTGGCAAATTGCCCCACAGTCGGTGGACTAATATGATAGCCACAATCTGAAGATGGAGAGATAGATGGCAAAAGCTGATCCTTATCGAGTAAAGGGACTGTCAGCTTGTCTTGTCCATATTCATCCAGCATAGCTTGTGTCGATAATAAGCGAAGGTCAATGCGATGCCCATCCTTTAATAACATTAAATATGTATAGCTATAAGAAAAGTCTTTGTCCAAGCCAAGCCCCTTATCCAATCGATCAGGCTCCTGCACCATCAGCTGCTCACCAAATACTTGAATCCATTTATCATCTTGTAAGAAAGAGGCTATATCTGTTACGACATACACCACATCAAAATCCTGAAACATATCCCTTGGTACATTCGGATTTGCTCTTGAGCCATTTAGGTAAACAGCACGAATTCTAGTGTCCTGTTGTGCAGCGGCTAGGATTAAATCATACATTTCTTGCTCTGTTCTCATAAGACTCACCCCACCTGAAAAGCTTTATACTCAGTATAATACACTTTCCTCTTTGAAGGAATTTATAGTAGCTTCTCCCAATGGCAGAAAATCTTTTTTCGCTAGTCTATGCACACATCCTCTCCATTATATAAATATTTTCTTTTTTCAGAATATCTGTCCCTTTCTGCGCTTCAGTATGATAAAATGTGAACTACTATTCTGTTATACAACTACAAGGAGTGTACTAGTTTTGAAAATCGTACCATCTAAAAAAATGTCATTATTTACACCAGCAATTTTCGGAGATTTGAAAAATTTTGCTCGAGAGCAGCAAGCAAAGGGCATGACCTTAATTGACTTAAGCTTAGGCAGCCCTGATCTTCCTCCGCATGCCAAAATACGTGAGCATCTTTCCTATCGTGCAGGTTTAGCCGAGTCTTATGGCTATACACTGACTGGCACACAGCGTTTTTATGACGCGGTGAGTCGCTACTATAAGCGTCGTAGTAATGTTGATCTAGATCCCGCGACAGAAATTATTCAAACAATTGGTTCGCAAGAAGGCTTAGTGCATTTACCAATTGCCTTTTGTGATCCAGGAGACATCGTCTTATCCACAAACCCAGCTTATGTAGCGTATGACGCAGGGATTCACTTAGCTGGCGCAACACCTTATTACATGCCTCAAACAGCCGACAACGATTATTTACCTGATTTAGACGCTGTACCAGAAGAAATTGCACAGAAAGCAAAGTTATTGATTTTAAACTTACCAGGAAATCCTGTACCAGCGATGCCGTCATTAGCATACTTTGAAAAAGTCATCGCCTTTGCTAAAAAGTATAATATCATCGTCCTCCATGATGCTGCCTATTCAGAGTTCTATTTTACGGGAGATGGCCCTATTAGCTTCCTAGCTGCACCAGGAGCAAAAGAGGTCGGTATGGAGATTAACTCCCTCTCTAAAAGCTTTAGCCTTGCTGGAACGCGTATTGCCTATATCGCAGGAAATGCAGAAATGATCGCTGTTATTAAGCAATTAAAATCAAATTTAGATTTCGGTATTTTCGAGCCTATTCAGGATGCGGCTGTCGTAGCATTGGATAACGCTGAGGAAATTACGGAAAGCTTACGTGCCACTTTCTCAGAGCGCCATAAAACGCTGATGAATGGCTTACAAGCTTTAGGCTGGGAAGCAGCACCCTCTGATGGTGGAATGTTCGTATGGGCTAAATATCCCTATGCTATCGATTGCACAGAATTAGCCTTTCAATTGATTGAACAAGTAGGCGTTGTCACAGTTCCAGGAACCGTATTTGGTACAGCTGGACAAGGCTATTTACGTTTAGCATTAGTTCAACCAAAGGAACTTCTACAAGAAGCCGTGGATCGCTTAGCAAAAGTACAATTATTAGCAAAGCAATAATTAGTCCATGTAAAAACCCTTCTAACATTTTGTTGGAAGGGTTTTTCTATGAAGGTTAAATCCACACATCATTTTCAGCGGTAAGCTCTGATTGCTCTTCACCTGTATTTACGACACCCATTGGCTCTACAAGCAGAATTTTACACTCCGAAGCTGCAAAGGGTTTATGTTCCACATTGCGTGGGACCACAAACATCTCTCCTGCACGCAGGCTTACCTGGCCATCTCGGAATTCGATGATTAATTGCCCCTCAAGGACGATAAATACCTCATCCGTATCCTCATGCTTATGCCAAACAAAATCCCCCTGAACTTTGACGAGTTTGAATTGATAATCATTCATTTCAGCAATGACCTTTGGAGACCAATGCTCTTGAAATTTAGCCAGTTTCTCTTGAAAATTAATCGGTATGTATGCCATTTCCTTTTCCCCCTTGCTTTGACTCTCTACTACTAGAATAGCATAATGCCGTTTTCTACAGCAAAAACCAGCTACTGCGTTGCTAGCAGTAGCTGGTCGTTTATTAGATATCATATTTTTGATGAACGTCATCTTCGTAGCGATTATAGCGCTGCTTAAAGAGCTTGAATAAATGCGTGACAAGTACCTTAAAGATTGCATAGCCCGGAATCCCTAAAATAACGCCTGGGACACCAAATAAGGAGCCTGCCGTTAATAGTACAAAGATAATCGTAATCGGGTGAATACTGAGTGATTTCCCCATAATTTGCGGTGAAATGAACTTTCCTTCGATTAACTGAACGATTGTCCATACAATTGCCAGCTTAATCAGCATCAATGGGGATGTAACAAGAGCGATAATGACTGCTGGTGTAATCGCAATAACGGGTCCTAAATAGGGCACCACACTTGTAATCATGGCAAGGAAGCCGAGCAATAAAGCATACTTCATGCCAATAATTAAGAAGCCAATCGTCACCATTGCCCCAATACACATGGATACTAAAATCTGTCCCTGTATGTACGAACTAATTTGCTTGTCCATGTCATGGAAAATGTCAGTTACCTCTTTACGCATACGTGGTGGGCACACTTTCAGCATAAATTTCGGTAATTTTTCGCCCTCTTTTAGTAAATAAAACAGGATGAATGGCACCGTTACAAGTGATAGCACAATACCTGTTAACGTTGAAAGGAAGCCGGTAATACCAGATGCCACACCCTGTGCTACATTGGTCGCCATATCCTTCACTGTTTTTACCATATCCGTTGTGAAGTTATTCAAAACTTCATCAAAATTAAAACTAATTTTATCTAAGTACTCATTAAAACGTGAATGATTTAGGAATTCTACAATGTTTTGTGTAAATGCCATGAAGTACTCTGGGAATTCCTGTGCTAAATTCGTGAACTGATCGCGTAAAAACGGATAGACTAGCACCACAAGTAACGTAATGACACCAATGACCGCAATATAGAGGATTAAAATACCCCATATTCTTGGAATGCGCCATCGTACTAGAATCGCCAGCAATGGGCGTAATAAATAGTAGCCAATGACGGCTAGTACCCCTGGTAAAATGACTACTTCAAATAAAACTTGTAGCGGGGTAAAGATAAAGGAAACTTGATTAAACATAAAAATAACACATGCCACCAGTAATAAAATTACCAGTGTAAATAATAGGTTTCTACCACCTAAAAAACGAATAAACTTGGTTGCTAACAGGCTTGAACGCTCTTTTGGTCTCTCTTTTTCCATATATCCACCCCAATCCAAATGCTCTCCCTTTATATTACAGGATAATGCTGGTTTTTGCGAAACATCACTCTAGTGAAATACCTAAAAAATCACTTAAAAAGGCTTTGTTTTGCTCCACATCGATGACAATAGAATCGCCCGCATGGCTAAAGTTTTGGAATTGATAGCTACCCTCGATAGGGATGGTTGCTTTCTCAATGTTTACCTTGCCCTTTGATAGCAATTTAAGTACTTGCTGCATTTCCTCAGTAGATGAATAATCTGTTGTGATATAGCCCTGTGCCGCACCAACAAATTTTGGTAAATGCAACATATTCGTAGGCGTTAATAACTCTGTTTTTAATGCCTCAATCACTTTTTGCTGACGTGCAACACGCCCAAAATCTCCTTCTGCATCATGACGGAAACGCGCATAACCTAGTAACTCCTGTCCATTTAAACGATGAACACCTTGCTTTAACTCTACCCCAATATTTTCAGACATGTCCTTTTCAACATCCATTTCCACACCATTTGGCGCTAAAATATCCACTAAGGATTCAAAGTTTTTAAAATCGATTAGTGCATAGTGATGAATCGGTAGGCCAAACATATTTGTCAATGTATCCTTTAATAGCTGAACACCGTTTAGGTAGTAAGCTGTATTAAGCTTATAGGATTGATAGCCTGGAATATCCGCGTAAATATCGCGCATAAAGGATACGAGTTTAATGTCGTTGTTTGCTTTATTCCAGGATAATACCATCATTGTATCAGTCCGTGATTTTTCCTCTCCACGTGTATCGACCCCTAAAATCAAATAGTTTTCGATATCCCCTTTGATGCTATCACCCGTAAAATCCTCCTGTGCAACTTTGGTGTCGTTGGCTAGCTCAAGCCCGCTGCGATATTGCATGACCGAATAGCCGACAATCACAATGATACACAATAGTAATAGTGTAAAAAATGCTCTCCCTTTACGTAATCGACGCTTTTTAGGACGGTGGGTGCGTCTCGTATAATCTTGCTCTTCCATAACAACTAACTCCTCTATTTTGATATAGTTAATGTAACGATTGATTAGCTAGAAAGTTTCATTATAAAAAGGATCTATTCCATGTTTTTCTAGCTAAACGTTATTTTACACCCATTTGCACAGTTTGGCGTAAAACAATGCTATAATATTTTCACAAAAGAAAGGATGATTCAAATGATAGAAAAAGCGACATTTGCTGGCGGCTGTTTTTGGTGTATGGTCAAGCCATTTGTCGAGTGGGACGGTATACATAAAGTCACTTCAGGCTATATGGGTGGCCACTTAGAAAACCCAACCTATGAAGATGTCAAAAAAGGAACGTCAGGTCATTTAGAAGTAGTCGAAATCGAATTCGACCCTGCTATTTTTAGTTATGAGCAGCTCCTTGATATTTATTGGATGCAAATTGACCCGACGGATGCGTATGGACAGTTCCATGACCGTGGTGAATCCTATACTACAGCAATCTTTACCTATACAGATGAGCAAAAGCAAATCGCAGAGGCCTCGAAAGAAAAGCTTGCCAATAGCGGACGCTTTGATAAACCTATTGTAACCAAAATTCGCGATGCTGAACGCTTTTATCCAGCAGAGGATTATCACCAGGATTATTATAAAAAAGAGACAGCACACTATCAGCAAGACCGTGCCGTTTCTGGGCGTGATACGTTCATTGCAAAGCATTGGGAAAAATAATATAAAAGAGGTGTCTCCAGCTTGTGGGACACCTCTCTTTTATACAATAGCAACAAATTTATTAAACAGAGGCTTCTAAAAACGATTGTAGTGCGTCAAAGAAGCGTTGACCATACTTCTCAAATTTTACTTCGCCTATACCACTCACCTGTCGTAAATCCTCCAGTACAGTTGGTCTCTTATCACATAATTCACGTAACGTTTTATCAGAAAATACAACAAATGGTGGGACCTTTTCCTCGTCTGCAATCTCTTTGCGTAATACCCGTAAGTGTTCAAATAATGGATCATTATCCACCAGCTTCTTCACTGTGACAGCTTCCTTACGCATGACCTGTCGATTGCCAAGCAGCACTTCCTTGCCTTCAGCAGATACATAAATTGTAGGGAATGTACCGTGCTTCACGGCCAGCAAGCCCTCTGCAATTAAAAATTCGATAAAGTTGGAGACATCCTTTGAGGTATATTGTCCTTTTAAAATGCCATAGGTCGATAAACGGGCAAAGCCAAATTCAGCGATCTTTTGATTTTTAGAGCCAATTAGCACCTGTGCCACCATGGTCTTCCCGAATTTTTGTCCCATACGCACAACACAGGCCAGCACCTTTTGCGCATCCTCTGTCACATCTGTCACTGCTCGCCCGTCAATACAGTTACTACAACGCCCACATGGCTCCTCCTCACCTTCTCCAAAATACGCTAAAATCGCATTCTGTAGGCAGCCCTCAGTATGGCAATAATCGACCATTGTTTGTAGTTTAGCTAGCTCCTGTGTAATACGAGCCTCATCCTGTGACTGTTCGATAAGAAAACGCTGTGTTTGAACGTCCCCTGAAGCATACAATAAAATACAAGCACTTGGCAGACCATCTCGACCAGCACGGCCCGCTTCCTGGTAATAGCTCTCCATATTACGAGGCATTTGATAATGCAACACAAAGCGCACATTACTTTTATCAATACCCATACCAAAAGCATTCGTTGCCACCATGATACGTGCCTCATCTTTTAAAAACCGCTCCTGCTCAGCCATTCTTAAATTCTCTGATAGACCTGCATGATATTTCGCAACGTCTTCACCAGAGCGACTCAGCACATCATAAATGGCATCCACAGCTTTTCGAGTAGCTGCATAAATGATGCCCACTTCCTGTTTATTTTGTTGTACATAATTTTTTACATAGCGTTCTTTATTTTCACCAATTAACACCGAAAGTGCCAAATTCTCACGTGAAAAGCCTGTCATGACCGTTGCCTGCTCATCAATCGCTAACAATTGACGAATATCATCACAAACCGTTGGCGTTGCAGTAGCTGTCAGCGCTAAAACAGTGGGCTTTTGGGGCCATAGCGTAAAAAGCTTGTGGATCGAACGATAGCTTGGTCTAAAATCATGCCCCCATTGCGATATACAATGAGCCTCGTCAATCGCAAGTAAGGGGACAGATAAATACGACAATGCTTGAAGAAACGTAGTACTTTCCAGTCGTTCAGGTGCAATATAGAGGAGCTTTAAATAACCCGCACTAGCAAGCTGCATGGTTTCATCCACTTCCTGTGCCGTCAGCGTACTATTAATATAGGCTGCTGGAATATTTGCTGTACGTAAAGCCTCCACCTGATCTTGCATCAGTGAAATCAGTGGCGAAATCACGATGGTTAATCCCTCAAGCATTAACGCTGGAATTTGATAGCAAATGGATTTCCCTCCACCTGTTGGCATGACGCAAAGACTTGACTGTCCTCGTAATGTTTGTTCAATAATTTGGGCTTGTCCTTGGCGAAAGGTATCATAGCCAAAATGATGCTGTAGCATTTGTCTAGCTTGCTCCATGCAAAATTCACTCCTTGTTTGTGAGACCAAGTAGCTTGTACTCGCCCTGTTCATTTTTTTCTAACTCATACAACATGTTGGAGTAGGCAAGTGCCTCCTGTCCTGCAGCATTCGTCAGGATATATTCCGTTTTAGCCTGTACGATAAGACGCTGCCCTTCTACGCGAATTGCCTGAATATCCGTGTCTGAGAAATGAATTTTGGCTTGCTTGGAAGCATAATAGGCAACCATACTAGCCAAGGTTTCCTGTATAGCCTCTGTCCCGACAATCGGTTTCAAAACACTTGCATCCTGGGTTGTCACAGCCCCCTTTAAATGCTTGTGAAACGTATCTAAAAATAGCATAATTTCATCGGTATTATACGCAAATATATTTTCTCCATATTGTTCGATTGCTTGCTGTACAGCTTCTTTATCCCCTTGTTCAATATAGGGGTATAAGTTTTTCGATTGGGAAAGTCGTACACTGGTTGTCATGCCCTCCTCAATCCATTCATCGATGGATGCTTGGAATTCCTTTATAGGCAATATGTATGGCTGCGACTCTCCTTGCTGTTGTCGATTAACATATAATCCGACAATGGCTCCGTTTTCAGCCTCCATGACAGGGCTTCCTAGAGGTATCGATTGTTCCGCTTTTATATAATAAGCCGCTACTTTATCTCGGTATTTTTGAATCGTATAGGGTAAGCCATTCACATAAACAGCTAGCTGATTTAGCTCACCTTCATATAAATTAGGCACTTGCACATCCGCTTGATAGGTTACTCGTAGCAGGGCCATATTATAGGCTGTTGACATGACATGAATAGTCGCTGCTACCAGCTTGTCCTGACCAAATTGAACAAGGGCAGTTGGTTTGGATGCCACTAGTGCGCCATTCGTTAAAATATACAGTTGATCATCCTGTTGCCTGATAATAATGCCTGCTCCAACACCATGCTCTCCAATCACTTTGACCTCTGGGACAATTTTTTCCTGTTGCTTCATCACAGCTCCTTCTGTTTCCAGCTCTGCCTTTTTATTTTGAAACCATCCTGTCCCTATTTGACTGTCGCAGCCTGCTACAAGAAAAGCTGTCGCTCCTAAAATGAGCACTTTTTTATACATACCTTCACCAAAACTTTCTATTCTACATTCTCTCTTCTCTATCATAATCAAGGATGAGTAATGTTTCAAGTTTACATAATATTATTATATACTTATTAATATTAGAAAAATGCAGCAACTACCCTAAACTCATTTCTTTCTACCCATTAATATTGGTGGAAGACAAAATTTGCTGTGAGGATAGGATGGTGTGGCTTTGAAAAAAAGTGGCGATGTTTATAAAAAAGTCGCGACGTTATACCCCTTTAGATACGCTTAGACTAAAGGTTTTTTATAAAAAGTCAGTATTCCACAAACGGGCCATATTGTGGATGACTTCGCTTTGGTAGCTTTTTAGAGGAATAAAAGTCTGTTTTATCGAAATACTTTAGTAGTTAAAAGTGAATAGGAGGGAATTATGAAAAAAATAACGATGATTTTGTGCATTCTGTTTATTTTAACAGCTTGTAACAATGAAAGGATTAACGAAAAACATAGATTATATTTAGAAGAGTTAGGTTGGTCAATTAAATCCTTTGACACAAAGGAAACACGCGAATTATCTAAGGAATCTTTAACGTTTTATGACTCTTATCAGTTTTCTTTTCTTGAGAATTATGTAGGCAAAGAGTTAGATGTAACTACTTATGAATTAAATGAGAAAGATATTGAAGGCGATAATATTCAAGCTATCTTATACGAGTATAATGGAGAAATCATAGGCTCTGTTGGAAAAACAAAGAATGCGACACCAGGTATATTAAATCTTGAAGATAATGACATAATAACCAATGACTAAACCCTATTTGTTGCTTTAAAAATGAATGTATCAATAATTCACTAATAATTTTAATAACGTTCCCAAATGAAAGTTGTGGCTTTGAAATAAAGTTGCGACGTTATCCTCCTTTAGATACGCTTAGACTAAAGGATCTTTATAAAAAGTCAGTATTCCGCAAACGGGTCAGATTGTGGAATAAAATCATTTTGTGCAATGTCTCCAAACAAGGATTTAGTAGCTTATTTCACATATACGATAGACTGTTTAAAATTTCCATTTAATATGTTATTTTTAATGAAATTAAATCTAATTTGAGGTGAATTTATATGTTATTAAAGCCAAATAAACTCCAGCAAGGAGATTATATCGCCACAATAAGTCCTTCTTGGGGAGGTGCTGGAGAACCAGAATTAAAATGGCGTTATGAACAAGGCGTAAAAAGACTTGAAGAGGTTTTTGGACTGAAAGTTATAGCAATGCCAAATAGCTTGAAAGGTGTAGATTATCTAGACAAAAATCCAAAAGCACGTGCAGAGGACTTAATGATGGCTTTTAAGGACCCCAAGATTAAAGCTATTATTGCAAATATTGGTGGAGATGATAGTGTTCGTTTACTCGCTTACACTGATTTTGAGGTTATAACTAAAAATCCCAAAATTTTAATGGGTTACTCAGATGTAACGATTGCTCATTTATTTTGTTTGAAGGCAGGTATATCTTCATTTTATGGACCAGCAATTTTAACCGATTTTGCAGAAAACGTTGAAATGCACTCATATACCGTTCAATCTATTCAGAAAACGCTATTTTCTAATGAAGTAATAGGTGAAATTGTTCCTTCTGTAGAATGGACAAGTGAGCATTTAGAATGGATAGAATCAAATAAAAATCAAAAACGCACAATGCAGCCTAATAAAGGATACGAATTGCTGCAAGGTAAAGGTATAGTGCAGGGACGTTTAATAGGAGGGTGCATTGAAGTACTAGAGTTTGCTAAAGGTACCGTGCTATGGCCTGAAGAAAAATACTGGGAAAATTGCATTCTTTTCTTTGAAACATCTGAAGATCAACCAGAGCCTACCCTACTTAGATATTGGTTGAGAAACTACGGTGTACAAGGTATTTTACAAAAAGCAAACGGAATTATATTTGGTAAACCACAAGATGAAAAGTATTGCGAAGAATATAAAGAAGAGATTTTAAAAGTGATGAAAGAATTTAACTTGGAGGATACACCAATTCTATACAATATGAACTTTGGACATACCGAACCAAAATTCATTTTACCTCTTGGTGCATTAGCAGAAATTAATTGTAATACAAGCTCTTTTACTATTTTAGAAAACGCTGTACTGTAAAATGTTAGCGGCTTTTTGGGACGAATAAGGATATTCAATAATCGGGCGCAATTGTGGAACAACAACAGATAGTAATTAATCAAACTATTTTATAAAAATGGCATAACTCTTCAAAAAGAAAGAATCCGTTTTAATCAATCTTTTTTTAAAGCGGATTCTTTCTTTTTAACTTAAAATTTGTGTTTGCAGGGTGTTTTTGATCAAACTTTATTTCAAAGCGACAGATGGAAGGTTATCATACCCTCAAAATAATTTTCACATAAAAAGACATGTGCAACCTGACACATGTCTCTTACAATCATTTTTTTCTTAATAGTCCTGTCGTTACTAGAATGCCGAGCATTAACAATACAAAGATCAGATACGTCCATGTATGGTTGCCAGTTAAGTCATAGCAAACACCTATTAGAATGGGGATAATGGCACTTACCATAAAGCCACCTGCCAGCACCATAGATGACCAGCTAGTGGCCTCCTGATCATTTTTGGCTTCATCAAGAGGCAACAATAGTCCGATTGGAAATAGCCCACTTAGCACAATACCAATTAATAAAACAGCCAGCCATAGGTAAATACCCGCTGTCAGCCAGAGTAGCATAAATCCAATCACGCCAACAAAGCTAAACACTAGTAGCCAGACCATTCGATTTGGCCATTTTTCCATGAGAATCGGTACGGCCATATTCCCTATCATTTGTACAATAGACATAATTGTTAGCATGGCACTGGATGCCTCTAATGACAGGCCTTTATCCTGTAATAGCGGGGTAAGCCATGACATGATAGAGAAAAAGAGTGATGTTTGTAAACCAAAGTACAGTAAAATTACCCAGGCACGTCTAGATGTCCACGGATTACGGACATCTTCTGACGCAGTTACTTGTTGGAGCTGCTCGTTGTGTTCGGATGGAATTGCCGCTAGCCAGATAACGAGAGCAACTATAGCAAGGATTGACCACATGCCAAGGGCGATTGTCCAGCTATTACTGAAACCCTGATAAAAAGTCACGGTTAAGGCTGCACTTAAAGTAGCCCCAACGCCAATACCGAATGAATAGATACCGACTACTGTCGTAAAGCGTTCTGGAAACTTTTTCTTAATATAAGCATTTAGAATAGGACCAATCATTGCAATCGCTAAGCCTGCCGCAAAGCTTGTCACGATGAGCAAGAGATAACTTGCTTGGAAAAAGCGTAGCCCATTCGCGACGACAAGGATAGCCACTAAAAGGGTGATAGCTGATTTCGTGCCCATTTTTCGCTGAAGCGGGACAGCTAAAGGTGCAAATAATCCCATACAAAAAACGGGGATAGCTGTGAGAAAGCTCATGCTTGTATTCGAGACATGTAAGGACGTCATGAGGACATTAAAAAGCGGTCCTATTCCCGTGACAGCTGGCCTCATATTAAGAGCGACAAAAAATATACTAATGACCACGAAGGTGAGTGATACGGTCCAATGTTTTTTAGCCATTTGTTTGATCCTCTCTATTATTACGCAGCCTTCATTTATGAAAAGCTTGCATGGATTCCTCTATCCTTTTATCATGTTTTCGATGGATGGTCAATGATTGGACAGTCTGACTTTAAATGGCTAATGCTTCTTACATATTTTCAGGTGACTCAATACCTAATAAGGCTAATGACTCTTTTAAAACAATAGCAACACTCTGGCATAGTGCAAGACGAGATGCCTGCTGTTCATCATCTGCTAATATTTTGTACTGTGCATAATATTTATTGAATAAACGTGCCAGTTGTAAGACATATTTTGCTATTTGGGACGGATCAGCCTGCTCAAAAGCCATAGCTACCGTTTTAGGAAACTGTTCTAGTAATAAGATAATTGGCCAAGCCTGCTCACCTAAAGATTTGAATAGCATAGCTTGAGTCGGAGCTTTCTTTTTATCTAAAATAGAGCAAATACGTGCATATGTATACTGTACATATGGCCCTGTTTCGCCTTCAAAATTCATCATTTGCTCGATTGAAAATTCAATATCGTTTAGACGATGGGATTTTAAATCATTAAAAATTACCGCTCCAACCCCCACTTGCTTTGCGACTTGCTCTTTGTTAGGTAGAGAAGGGTTTTTCTGCTCCATATTACGCTGTGCAGTCGCTATAGCTTCTGCTAGTACATCAGCTAATAACACCACTTTGCCTTTACGCGTCGACATTTTTTTACCATCCTTCAGCATCATGCCAAATGACACATGCTGCAGATTCTTTGCCCAAGGATAGCCCATTTTTTCGATTACCTGAAAAAGTTGTTTAAAGTGGAGGGACTGCTCATTGCCAACAACGTAGAACATCTTTTGCGGCTGGTAGTGCTGTTGGCGATACAGGGCTGCTGCTAAATCACGCGTCGCATAAAGCGTGGCTCCATCCGTTTTCGTTATTAAACATGGAGGCATCTCCTCCATCTCCACAACATACGCTCCTTCTGATTCCACAAGGAGCCCTTTTTCTTCTAATTCTGTTACAACGGACGGCATTTTGTCATTGTAAAAGGCTTCACCTATAAAGGCATCAAAATGAATTCCTAATAGTTCATATATTGTTTGAAATTCTACGAATGATACATCTCGGAACCATTGCCATAATGCCTGCGCCTCTTCATTACCGTCCTCCAATGCTTTAAAGGCGGCACGAGCCTGTTCATTGAGCGTGGGGTCTTGCTCTGCCTCTTCATGAAACTTCACATAAATCTTTAATAACTCCTCTATCGGTGACGCTGAAATAGCCTCTTTATCACCCCAAAGCTGATAAGCAACAATAAGCTTGCCAAACTGTGTACCCCAGTCCCCTAAATGATTGATACGAATGGCTTGATAGCCATTTTTTTCTGCAATATTTGCTAAGGCATTGCCGATGACCGTTGAACGTAAATGTCCCATCGAGAAAGGCTTGGCGATATTAGGAGAGGAAAAATCTAAGACGACCGTTCCCATCTTTGTTGGAGTAGTACCATATAGTTGCTTGTCGTGCAGAATCTTGCGTAACACCTGCTGCGTCACCTTTTGTTGATCGAGAAAAATATTGACATAGCCACCAACAGCTTGCACACGCTCGATACTGTCATGATTTAATTGACTTGCTATATGTGCTGCGATACTCTGCGGTGATTTTTTCCACACTTTTGCTAGAGTAAAGCATGGAAAGGCTACGTCCCCTAGCTCCAAGCTTTTGGGTTTTTCTAATAATGACAATATGTCCTCTCCTATTATTTGTTGTTTTAATGCAACTGCTAAACTGTCGGCGATTTGTTGATTCATCTTGCTCCTCCTCCTGTTCAAATAAAAAAGCCCTCGCCTCTAAAATTAGAGACGAGAGCATGATAATCCCGTGGTACCACTCTAGTTGCCATGTGACATGACCACTTTCCATTGTTAACGAGGTGACGCCCCGCTATTCTCTACTACTTGTTTGAGAATCTTCTCCAAAGTGCGCTTCATTCATGGTCCCTGCATTAGGCTCACACCATCCCTAACTCGCTTGCCAGTCATCCCATCAATTACTCTCTTTTTCATCGAATTTTTCTATGATTTTTACATATATTACCGGACTTCCTTAGTGGCGTCAACCATTTTTACTGTAAAATGACGGTACTTAGCAATTGACATATCGAGATAATTCGATATATTATCGTCATATGGAACCAATTGAAATTTTCAAAGCGTTATCAAACGAGACGAGGCTAAACATCTTACAGTGGTTGAAGGAACCTGAGAAACATTTCCCAAAAGTGAGTATCGAAGGAGGCGTGTGTGTTGGTGATATTCAAGAGAAAGCTAAAACTTCTCAATCAACCGTTTCTCACTACTTAAATATGATGCAAAAAGCTGGACTTCTCGAATCTTTTCGTCATGGTCAATGGACGTATTATAAATTAAAAGAAGAAACGATTCATCAAATTGCTTCGTTTCTTGTCTCAGATACCCAAAATGATTAATTGGGTTTCTGTTTTAGTTATTATATCGATTATTCACGATAAATAGATACGCTATATTGATTAGGTTTCGAATAATATATCGATTATTCTCGATATATAAATATAAAAGGAGAGCATTATTTGATGAAAGAAAATACACTTAGTCATAAACATAAAATTTTAGCCTTTACCTTAACATTATTAACTTTTGTCATGGGAACAAGTGAATTTGTCATTGTAGGATTATTAACAGAGGTTTCGACAGATTTAGGCATTACCATCGCCACTGCTGGTTCCTTAGTTTCTGGATTTGCGATTGCCTATGCCATTGGTACACCTATCTTAACCGGTTTTGTTAGTAGATTTGCAAAATATCCACTCATGTTACTGTTCATTGCTATCTTTATACTTGGAAATATAGTAAGTGCCTTAGCTAGTTCCTATGGTATTTTAATGACTTCTAGAGTTGTTACGGCTGTTGTCAGCGGTGTGCTAACAGCATTATCTATGTCTTTAGCAAATGATAATATGCCAAAGGAAAAAAGATCCTCTATCATTGCCTTAATATTTGCTGGTTTTACCATTGCCAACGTTATGGGTGTACCGCTAGGAACGATGGTGGTTCAATGGAGTAATTGGCATATGACATTCTGGTTAACGGCTCTATTAGGAGGGATTGCCTTTGTCATCAGCCTCTTTGTGCTACCTCGGAATAGTAAAGGAACAAAAGGTTCGCTATCAGACCAATTAAGTTTATTTAAGCAACCTAAAATCATTCTAGCATTCTTCATTCCTGTTTTTACGATTGCTGGAACATACACAATCTATACTTTTATTACGCCAATTTTAGAAAACAAACTTGGGATTGATACGAAATATATAAGTATTGTTCTCTTAATCTATGGTTTTTTTTCGATCTTTAGTAATCTTTTAGCTGGCAAGATCGCTCAACATAATGGTCTTAGTAAATTGCGTTATACATTCATCTTTCAGGCCATTATCTTATTTACCCTCTATTTCACGATGTCCTCCACATGGCTGGGACTCACGAGTATTATGTTAATGGCTATCATGCTTTATGCTGTGAATGCAACTGTTCAACTATACTTCATGGATCTAGCAGAAAGGTATTCCCCGTCTGCCAAAGACTTTGCATCCTCGTTAACCCCTGTAGCCGTTAATGTGGGCATTGCATTAGGGGCTGCAATTGGTGGGATTGTCGTTGCCACGGGTAGTCTAGACAAACTTTCATGGGCTGGTGGAATTTTAGCACTCATAGCTTCAGTGCTAACATATATAAGCTATCAATTGGATCAAAAGGATGGACAATAGAAAAAAAGAAACATTCCTCAAGAAGAGGAGTGTTTCTTTTCTACATAATGAATCACATCAGCCATAATCGCATACATCTCTTTTAATTTTAATTTCTTATTATCAGAGACTTTCTTCGCTACTTTCTCCGTGACAATTCCTTTTTCTACCAATGTATCCCAGCTAGTCGCATTGGATTCACCGATGAGGACGTCAGCCAAATATTGAGCTAACTCATCTCGCTCAATGGCTTCATCGCCTTGATTATAAACTTTATTGATGACAATTTCGAGCTGGTCCTTCATTCCTGCTGCACTTTCTCCACCAGCACGTAGCATGCTCTCTTTTAACATTTTAGCAAACTTTATTTTCGTCGCCTTACTGTCTACTTTTAGGTCATTATCATAGCCGCCCACAACAAGGCCGTAATTAATGAGGGTTTGAATGGCTTCATCATACCATTCTCCTTGATATGGATACTCAATTGAAAATGAATCAACATAGGCACCTTGTTTAGCTAATTGCTTTCGTAATGTAGCGATTAATGATTTATCCTTACTCATGTCTCTAAAAGTTACATCGTGCTTCTGTGCAAGAGCAGCCGCAGTCCCAGCCGCTTCACCTGTCACCATCCCTGTTGGAACAATACGTGCACTACCAGCTGCAAGTGATGAATAACCAGCAGAGCGTCCGACAACCAGTAAGCCATCAATATCCTTCGGTACTAACGACCGGAAAGGAATAGCATATTGCTTGGGTGAAGCGATCACATAGCCGTAATCATGAGGCGTTTGCGCTTGCACATCGACTGGATAAGAGGCAATGCCAATACTATCCCACTGATCACTATTTTTCCACAGGTCTGCCATTGGTAATTGATACTCTGCCCAAATATGTCTCGTTTCTCGGACATAGAGCTCTTCTGGATAGCTGACAATTTCAGCTTTTTCAAACCCTGGGAAGTTTGTTTGTAAATATTTTAGAATGTGTAACGTTTCTTTCTTCCCAGCGACAATCGCCGCTTGTTTTGAGGATTCATTCAAACCATCAATACCAAAAATCTGTAAGGCATTGATGAAATATTCATCATCTACACGAGCTAAGTTTAACCCTCGTAATCTAGTACCCTCTTGTAATGGCTTGTATTCATCATGTAGCTTTGTAAAGCCCCACATCACCGTATGATTTAAATTAGCACCGCCAAATACACCGGAATTAGCCGCTTTTTTGACTTCATCCCAATTGACATTTTTTAAATGTAGCATTAAAGTCACAGCCATACGCTTATCCTTTATGCCAATATCTTCTCCGCCCACAAAGAAAGGAACGCCCGACAAGGCTGCAAAATCAGCATCCTGTGTAGCATCTATGAATGATTTCCCCGTCACAACATATGTACCGTACTCATTTTTTAATTCCACAGACGTTAATTGTTGTTGTTTAACATTTGCTTTCACAACCTCGGTTTGCACGGATAACGTTAAGTTGGGCTCTTCATCGATCAGCTTTTTAAAGGCTGCCTTAGCACCTACAATACCAAAAGCGTCATTCCCTCTAACAAGTTCATGCCATTCCTTAAATATTCCCTCACTAATCGAGTTGTTATGGTCATCACGAGGAATGTCGAGGAAATTCAGCATACCATATGTAAATAATCCACCTAACTCTTGTCGTTTTTCGACCAGCAATGTTTTCGCACCATTTCGAGCAGCAGCCACAGCCGCAGCCACTCCCTCTGGCTCACCACCGATGACAATAACATCATATTCTTCCTCTATATGTTCAATTGGTTCTGGCTTTTTATACTCATCTACTAATTTATCGTATGCCATAGAGTTTGTTATTTCTTTAATAAAATAGTAGCTACCAAACCCAACTAAAACTACTATTACACAAGTGGCTGTCCATAATAAGCCCTTACCCATAATATACCTCCAATTGTTAAAATTTCCATTGATGTGTTTATTTAATCATCATTCCCGCCACAAGGGCTGAATGTCCTAGTTGAACGCAGGCATAGCATATCATTACCACAAACGAATAATTCTTTAGCTTACAGCATTCTCTATGAAATTATCATTAAGATAAATGAATGAAATCATTTATGAGGATTGTGATGTTTTTCGTCTAACTTTAGCAACATCTATCTAGTATAAATGAAAGAGCCACGAATAGCTGGCATTCAAAACGGGGATGGGCTTGTGGGCACCAGTGATGATTTACTTGATATATAAACAGTCAGAATCATTTTAGACGAAACCTTTGTGAATAAGCAACTAAAATCCCCGTGGTAAATGATGTAATTTTTCTATTCTTTTTCAAAAATAGTTAATCACACTACAATAGACGCTCCACTCTCAAAGAAAGTTACACCAAATTTAATTTTTTTATTGTATCTTTATTCAGTTTATGTTTAACAAAAAATGTGGAAAGAACGCCAAACCTTGATTTAATAATGTTTATAGACTATGGAACATATTTCATGCTATACTAGAGCCATTGTGAAAAAAAGGAGGAACTTGCATGATTCAAGTTAGTAATGTAGGTCTTCGCTATGGCGATCGTAAACTATTTGAAGACGTAAATATAAAATTCACACCAGGCAATTGCTACGGTTTAATTGGGGCAAATGGTGCTGGTAAATCAACATTTTTAAAAATCCTTTCTGGTGAAATTGAAGCGCAGGAAGGAAATGTATCGATGGGTAAGGACGAACGTTTATCTGTCCTGAAACAAAACCACTTCGAATACGATGAGCATACAGTGCTCGACACAGTTATTATGGGGAATAAACGCCTATATGACGTGAAAACAGAAAAAGACGCTATCTATGCAAAGGAAGATTTCTCAGATGAGGATGGCATGCGTGCTGCAGAGTTAGAAGGTGAATTTGCAGAGCTAAACGGTTGGGAAGCTGATTCAGAAGCGGCTACACTATTAAACGGTTTAGGTATCTCCGATGATCTTCATTACATGCTAATGGGCGATCTTGAAGGTTCTGACAAAGTTAAAGTATTACTGGCACAGGCACTGTTTGGTCAGCCTGATGTACTATTACTCGATGAGCCTACCAACCACCTTGACTTAAAGGCAATTCAGTGGCTGGAAGAGTTCCTGATTAACTTTGAGAATACAGTTATTGTTGTATCCCATGACCGTCACTTCTTAAATAAAGTATGTACACATATTGCGGATTTGGACTTCTCTAAAATCCAATTATATGTAGGGAACTATGATTTCTGGTATGAATCTTCTCAATTAGCACAAAAAATGGCACAAGACCAAAATGCGAAAAAAGAAGAGAAAATTAAAGAATTACAAGCGTTTATCGCACGTTTCTCTGCCAATGCTTCTAAATCGAAGCAAGCAACATCTCGTAAAAAAATGCTGGATAAAATTGAGCTGGATGATATTAAGCCATCAAGCCGTAAATATCCATTCATCAACTTCCAAATCGGCCGTGAAATTGGTAACGATGTCCTAACAGTAGACGGTCTAACAGCAAGTCATGAAGGCGAAACGCTTTTCAAGGACATGCGCTTCTCGATGAACAAAGAAGATAAAATTGTTTTACTTGGTAGCCCAATGGCGAAAACAGCACTTCTTGATATTTTAATGGAAGAAAAAGAAGCGGATGCTGGCACATTTAAATGGGGTGTAACGACATCTCAAAGCTACTTCGAAAACGATCATGACAAGTACTTCGAAGGTTCTGAAAAAACATTAGTAGAATGGTTACGTCAATATTCTCCAGACGATGAAACAGAAAGCTTCCTACGTGGTTTCCTAGGACGTATGCTGTTCTCTGGTGAAGAAGTGAAGAAATCCCCTGCTGTTCTTTCTGGGGGCGAAAAGGTACGTTGTATGCTATCGAAAATGATGCTTGCGACAGCAAATGTTATTTTATTAGATGAACCTACGAACCACCTTGACCTTGAATCTATTCAAGCATTGAACGAGGGCTTAATTCGTTTCAAAGGCGCAATGATTTTCACATCACATGACCATCAGTTCATCCAAACAATTGCTAACCGTGTCATCGAAATCCGTGAAGACGGCTCTATTTTAGATAAGCAGTTAACATATGATGAATTCCTAGAGTGGAAAGATAGCCAAGGCTTAAGCTAAGCTTTACAAAAATCCTCTACCCATAGTGGGTAGAGGATTTTTTTGTCTTTAGTGTTTATATGGTTTTTAAAGGATTAAAAGGATTTTTATTGAATGATATAGTATAGCATTAATGAGGGGGTAATCTTCGTGAAGAAAATTGCAATTATATCAGATATTCATGGGAATAAAACGGCATTAGAGGCCGTATTAAAAGACATTCGCTTAAGAAAGATTGACAGAATTTTTTGTTTAGGTGATTTAATCGGCAAGGGCCCTCAAGGTTCTGCCTGTATAGAACTTATCCAACAGAATTGTGAACAAGTCGTACGAGGCAATTGGGACGTATTTATTCAATCCCCTACTGACAATGATTTTCTCCAATGGTTTAAAGATCGATTAACAGCAAAAGACTATCAATATCTCGGGTCATTACCCTTCCATATTGATCTTGAATTAAATGAACAGCTTATAAGATTTTTCCATGCGTCTCCAAGAAGTGAATTTGAACGTATCCTACCAAATCATCCACTTGAAAAGCGTTTATCTATGTTTGAGAATACGGCAGTAACCAATTCAAGCCATTACAAGAAACATCCTGATATTGTGTTCTATGGCGATATCCATACAACTTTTTTACATACATATAAACAAGGAATTCTTTGTAATGTAGGGAGTGTTGGTAATTCACTTGACCTAACTTCTGCTTCCTATGCCATTCTAGATGGAACACAGTCAAACAATGCCATCCAATTTATTAGAGTAGCATATGACCGAGAGGCTGAGCTAATGATCGCAAAAGAACTAGGTATGCCTCAATTAGATCAGTATTATAATGAAATTATGTTTGCCAACTATCGAAATGCTTAGTACCGTCATAATTAAAAAAGAATCCATTTTCATGCCAACATGGATTCTTTTTTATATTCAACGCTGAAAATACCATTGCAGCGCATTCTTGTAGAGGATTTTATCAACAGCCTGTTGATCGAATAGCTGTTGAATCAATTCCACATCCCCATAATTAAAAGGTCGTTTAGCTCTAGTAGACGGGCAATCTGTTCCAAACATGAGGGCATCTGGATTAGCATTATAAATCGCTTGTAAAGCATGCTTCACATCCAGCTCCACACGACCAAAGCCAGTCGCCTTGACACGTACTCCCTTATCAACAAGCTTTAATAAATGTGGCAGCCCTTCTTCCGACAACCCTAAATGATCGATGGAGATGGCTGGTAATGCTTCAATTGTCGAGGCTATCTCCGGTATTTCCTTCGCATCGATATATAATTCACTATGCCAGCCCACCAAATCATAAACCCGTCGTGCAAAGGTTTCTAGCTGTGATAAATCCTCTGAGCCACCTCGTCTACTATTAAAGCGTAATGCCCGTACCCCATTGTTATGTAAATGTACAATTTCATCATCCGTGACCGTATTAGGTAATTGCGTTACCCCACAAAACGTGGGACCCAATTGTTTCAATGCTTTTAAAAGATAGGCTTGGTCAAATCCTTGAAAAGATCCTGATACAATGGCGCCTCCCGCTATCTGGAGACGCACTGTGTCCTTTTGATAATCCTCTACTACATAGCTTGGTGGCGTATAACCTTGATTTTCGATAATCGGAAAATTAAAGTCAATGATATGAAAGTGTGCATCAAAGATTCGCATCATTTATCCCCCTTTTCCTTTGAATTTACCATACTCTAACTATAAGTTATAATACGAATTTCTAGCTATTTATCATAAGGAAAACTTATTGACTTGCAATAGCTTAAGTTCCCTCTTCTCTTTTCAAGTTGATAAAACAAACATAAAAAATGGTATGAACACTTAAATTCATACCACTCTTTTTAGCTAAGCTAATGCCTTATTCCTCAAATTTTTTAAATGCTAGCACAGCATTATGACCACCAAAGCCAAACCCATTCGATAGCGCAAAGTTAACGTCTTGATGAAGTGCCTCATTAGGAACATAGTTTAAATCACATTCGGGATCTGGTGTTTCATAATTGATGGTTGGTGGAATAATGCCCTCCATTATACTTTTCAATGTAATAATGGCTTCAATTCCACCGGCCGCGCCAAATAGATGTCCTGTCATCGATTTTGTGGAGCTAACCTTTAATTGATAGGCATGGTCACCAAAAACGTGTTTAATAGCCTTTGTTTCAGATTTATCTCCCTCTGGAGTACTTGTGCCGTGTGCGTTGATATAATCGATAGCTGCCCCATCGATAGCACCCATTTTTAATGCCAGCTTCATGGCATTGGCAGCACCCATAAAATCAGGAGCTGTAATATGATAAGCATCTGTTGTCACACCATAGCCAACAATCTCACCCAGAATCGTAGCACCCCTTTGTTTGGCGTGTTCATACTCCTCTAGGAATACGATGCCAGCTCCTTCAGACATGACAAAGCCATCCCGCTCGCTATCGAATGGTCGACTGGCCTTTGTTGGCTCTTCATTCCTAGTGGACATGGCTTTCATGCGGGAGAATCCTGCAAAGCTAAGTGGATTGATCGGTGCCTCCGCTCCGCCTGCTAAAATGCCATCCGCATAGCCATGTCGAATCGCTAAGAAAGCTTCTCCAATCGCCTGGTTTCCTGTCGCACAGGCAGCAACAGGTGAAAAGCTTGGTCCTTTAAAGCCCGTTTTGATTGCTAGTATTCCTGCAGCCATATTGCTAATCATCATCGGCACCATAAATGGTGACACCTTCCTAGGCCCTTGATTGAGCATCGCTTGATGATTTTCTAAAATCGTTTCAATGCCCCCAATGCCAGAGCCAATGTAAACGCCTAAACGCTCCTTATCTACCTGTTCCATATTTAAATTGGCTTGTGTCAGAGCTTGCTGGGCAGCGGCAACAGCATATTGCACAAATAGATCATATTTACTGGTTTCTTTTTTATCCATATATAGCGTTGCATCGAAACCCGTACTCGTCCCAGCAATTTGCGTATTAATGCCGCTAAATGCCTCCCCTTGAATTTTTTGAATCCCTGATTTTCCTGCTTTAATATTCTCCCATAAGGCTGATACCGAATTACCTAACGGGGAAACAACACCATATCCAGTAACTACGACTCTTCGTACCATGCACATCGCTCCTTCTCGTTTCATGTCTTACTTTAACAGTTCCTTTAATTGCTCCAGCATCTTTTGAAAGAACGCTTCTCCTACAACACGTTTATATTGTAATGCCCCTTTCGTACTTGAAATAAGTAATACAGCTAGAGCCTCCAAATCATTAGTAGCTTGGAGTGCGCCCTGTTGTTTAGCATCTTTCAATAGCTCAACAAAGACATCGATTTCCATTTGACTAAGCTGCTGAAGCTTTTCTTGCATTGGTTGCGGTAATTCTTGATAATCCGCCTGTAAAGCTGATATAGGGCAAATGCCGTCTTGCTCTAGAAATTTTATTCGCTGCATAATAAAGGCAAATGGCTTTTCCTCAGCTGGCAAAGTGGACTCCTTCATCAATGTAAAAGTTCTCTCTAATCCTTGTTGAATTCTTTCGCAAACAGCAATCCCTAAGTCTCCCTTCTTCTCGAAATGATAGTGAATACTGGCTTTCGTGACGCCAAGCTCCTTTGCTAAATGCTCATAACTAAATGATGTGAATCCTTTTTCCTGAATATTCTTCAATGTTAATTCTATAATTTGCATTTTTCTATTTGTCATGGCTTTATACTAACTTACTAGTAGGTAAGTGTCAATCTAAAAAATGCAGCAGATAAACGATTTATCTGCTGCTCGCGTAATTATTGCATTTCCTTTGTTGGTCCCATCACGCCAGGTACTGGTAAACCTGCTTGACGTAGTAGGACCGTCATTTGTCCACGATGATGTGTTTGATGGTCAATTAATACACGTAATAAAGCCCCTTTTGGCATCGGCGCTTTAAAGCCTGTTACTACCTCTAGTAACTCTTCATTCGAAAGCTTAGCCACTTCCTCTTTAATACCATTTGCTACGCTTTCATAGGCTGTCACGATCTCAGCCGCAGTCGTTGGCACAGGATCTTCTTGACGAATCATTGGTACTTTTAACCCTGCTAGATAGCTAAAATATCCTGCTGCTCCAACTAAGTGCCAGCCTAACCAACCAAGTGTACTGTGACCCTCTACAATGCTTTGCTGAAGCTTGTCATCTGTTAAAGCCTGTAATACCTGTAGTGTCCCGTTTGATGCATTTGACCATTCTTGTAAGAAATCATCTACATGTCTATACATGTCTTTGCCCCCCATTTTTTCACTTCATTTCTATCATAGATAATTTTCCATGCTGTTACAAGTTTTCATTAAATAGTTTACATAATAATATTATTTATACAATCTCATATTATTCGTATAACACTCCTCGTTCACGTATAATGAAAGAAAATAGCGAAGGAGTGTGCCCATGAGATACCCTGTTCTAGTACTTTCTGTAGTATTTTTACTGGCTGGCTGTCGTGAAGAAGTTCAGGAAGAGCCTGTGCCAGCTCCAACACCATCTGTGGAAGACAAGCAAGCAGTGGAACAAGATCAAACGTCACTTCTCTCCTATTTTCCACCTGATGGATCTGTTGCTTCTTTTCAAGGGGAAGGAAATGAATTTGCTAGCTTCACACTAAAAACTACCTACCTCGATACACAGCATATCGTACAAATAGAGGATAATGGTGGTGTGACACTATTAAAAATCTACCGCATAACGGATACAAGTATTGATCTTGTCTATCGAGAACCTGTTGACAGTAATCCAAGCATGCCAAGTGCAGCTGAGGCAGCATCTTATCCTGTACTGGAAACCGTACTTCAAAAGCCTTTACAAGTCGGGACAAGCTTTCAAGGTTGGACAATTGAATCAACGACCGCTACTGTTGATACTGGTACAACGGTCTATCAAGATGTCATCCAGCTAAGTCGCTCTGAAGATCAAATGACCACAACCAAATATTTTGCAAAGGACATTGGTCTAATTCGCAAAGAGGATACGATGGAAACAGAGCAAGATGAGCCATTTGTTGTGACATCAACCTTGCAAAAAATAGAATAATTGAAAGAAAACAGGCGTCCTGCTTGGGCGTCTGTTTTTTAGCAAAGGAGGCCAATCAATGAGTGATATACATAATGCAACACCAAAGCAAGATGAATTAACGGAAGAAGAATTTATTGAACTTGTACTCGAGGAACAGCAAGAAGCATTAGCACAGGCGCGAGAAGAACGCATTTATGGAAAAAAGCCAAAAAAACAAAAGCCTCTTGTACGCTGGATCGTGTGGGGTATGGCACTAGTGCTGTTTTTCAATACATTTGCCCTCATTTTTCAAATCTACTCCATACCTGCGCTTGAATTTATCAAGGTTTCAACGCGGCTCTCTGCACAAGAGGATATACAAACCTATAAAAAGGCAGTCGTTGAAATTTCTACAGGCTCCAGTAAAGGCACTGGTTTTGCCATCTCACCAGATGGTCTGATTGTCACCAACGCCCATGTTGTCGAACATGCCACAACATTATCAGTTGTCTTTCCTGATGAGGGACTGATGGAAGCAACATTAATCGAGAGCTATCCAGCCGTAGATTTAGCCTTTGTACAGGTGCAAGCTGAGCAACTTCCCTATCTACCTCTTGCAGAAGATCCACCTTACACTGTTAATGAACATGTCTATTTTATTGGAAATCCACTTGCTTTCACCGGCATCGCTAATGAAGGAACATTGCTAGAAGCCATTCAATTAGAAGATTGGCAGGAGCCAGTTAGGATGCTAAAAGCTCCTGTTTATCGGGGCAATAGTGGTAGCCCTGTAATCGATCAACATGGTGAGGTCATTGGGGTTATCTTTGCCACGATGAAATATGAGCCCATTGGAAATGTTGGCCTATTTGTACCTGTACAACAACTCCGGAATTTATTAGAAGAGCAATAAAAAATGAACCTGTAATAAGCAGGTTCATTTTTATAAGGTGTCTTAGGTTTACATAATATTATTATTTATCTTTACTTTCTTGCTTGACGAACTGAGCAATTGGCGATTTTACAGGAATTTTACTGACAACCTCATCACTCACTTCGGCAACCTTTTGTAGCACATGTAAAAGCTTGTCATCCCCTGTCCAATGCTTTTCCACTACATCTGGACCCAACTTATTAATAATGGTATTTACCACAAAAGTTGCTAGTACAACATCATCTAAATAGCCACCAAAGCCTAGCAGTCCTTCTGGCATTAAATCCATCGGTAATACAAAATACGCAATGGATGCCCCAATTAATGCACGACTCTTTTTATCTACACCCGCATCGGTTACTGTTTTAATTAACAAATGAAATAAATCAGGCACAAACATTAAATACGGAGTAAACTTGTTACTTTTTCCCTTTTTCGACCCAAGGAAAGCTACTAATTTTGTACGTAGTTTCTGATAAAAATCCTGTTGCTCCTGTTCTTCAGGCAATTTTTCTTCATTATTCACATTCATCTGCCTCCTTCTTTACAGCGATGCGCTATTTTGGCGGGGCTACCCTCCATTTTATGGGGTTATCCGCTACTTTTGTGCAGCTATCCTCCAGTTTCACATGGCTATCCGCTACTTTTATAGCGCTATCCTTTACTTTTGCATGGCTATCCGCCACTACTATATATTTAACCTAAAATAGGATTTGTAATCCTTAAACTTGCAAATGATACAAAAAAGACATCCTATTTACATAGGATGTCTTGGGTTTAACGAAAGTAATTTTAATTACTGAGAATTAAAGTTTAGTTACGTTAGCAGCTTGTGGTCCGCGGTTGCCATCTACAACTTCGAATTCCACTTTTTGACCTTCGTCAAGAGTTTTGAAACCTTCGCCTTGGATAGCTGAGAAGTGTACGAATACGTCGTTTTCACCTTCAACTTCGATGAATCCAAAACCTTTTTCTGAGTTAAACCATTTTACTGTACCTTGTTTCATTTAAGAAAACCTCCAAAAAATAAAAGTGAACAATATGTAATTTCTTCAGCGATTGAAAAAAATTCACATATTACAAAGAGTACCGAACTAACGCGATCACTTTTTGTAATATGTGAATTCATGTTTCCGGTGAAGCAATTAAATTGTTAAGTTAAGTATAACTGCCATCCATAATTTTGTCAAATAAAGAAAAAATCTTTTTTACTTTTTTTCAAAATTTTTTTACTTCTCTTCTATTTTACACGCAATTATTCCATGATATACTTGTGCATCATCATCGCAAGCCTCACAGTAAAAGCTCTCATCCTCAGACCAAAAAGCCCAATACTGCTCCTCTTTCGTTGCCTCATTATCGTAAGAGGAACGAAATTGCGCTAATTTTTGTTGTAATGCACGTTCAAAGAGCTCCTTCGTGTCAAATGTATCTTCAGTTTGAATATAAGCTTCCCAGCCTTCAAATTTCCACCAAGGCTCATAGTCCGCTTTCATGTAAATAATTGTATACATATTTGCCCATTCCTTGCTGTCATAAGATAGTTTCATTTTAGCAAACACAACTGAAATGTCTATTAAAACCACCTGAATTATGCTATTATTACCTTATTATACATACTTTTTGGAGGTATTTTTATGTTTTCAAGTATTCGACCTAAAGCAGAGCTAGAAGAACTACTCAAACGTGGTACAGATTTACATGCAACAGGCCGATTTTACCAAACACTGGCATTCAATCATTTCACTTCACAAGATGAGGAGCACTTAAAGGCACTCTATCAAAAGCTCAAAGACATTACCCCTTCCATGAATGCCATTTTTCATCATTATTTAAGCGAGATATCCCCTACCTCTCAATTAATCATTAGTGAAGAAAATATTAATCAATACTTAACACAGTTTTTCTTAGCAACTCGTGATGATCATTATGTAGATGAAACTGTCAAATTTTTCAATCTATTCCGCAAGCATCAATACGAGCCTGGTAAATTAATTGTTGTCTTCAACCAATTTGCCTTCTATATTACTACATATATTTTATACAATTTTGGTATCAAGCCAAATAAAGCATTTCAATATATGAAATCATTCCAATCCGCTGTCAATGTCGATCAAGAATTATTAGTGGAAGTGTTAACAGAACGCATTATTGAAAATGTGGTAGGAGAAGTATCTTCTTTAATGGATGTCAATGCCAAAATTATGTACATGAAAGATTTAGTTTTTAGCCTAGATAAGCAAAATGAAGAGATTCAATCCTCTACTGCTGCCACAGAACAGATTGCAGCTTCTATCAATGAGGTTGCACGCATGTCTTCTCATATATCAGAGAAAACAACTGAATCTGTTGACCATGCTACAAAAGGTAAAAACGCTATTGAGCATGCCCTATCGGAGATTTTTAAAACAGAGGAGACCTTTACATCCATTGTTGACTCATTTTCAGAATTACAAAAAAGGGTAAATGATATTGAACAGGTTGTCACATTAATCAATCAAATCGCCGATCAAACGAATCTACTCGCACTTAATGCCTCCATTGAAGCAGCGCGTGCAGGTGAACATGGGAAAGGCTTTGCGGTCGTTGCACAGGAAGTACGAAAGCTTGCTGAAAACACGGTAGCTGCGCTAAGTGAAGTATCCGCAAATGTTCATCATTTAAAGAGTTATTCGAATGATGTTTCTAACTCGATTACAGATACGACAGCTATTATTAAAGAAGCAACCGTTGAAGCAAAAGATTCGTTACCATTATTAAATGCCATTGTTCAAGCGATTGAGGGTATTAATTTAGATGTGACAAATACGGCTGCCATTTCCCAGGAACAAGCAGCCGCGATTGATGAAGTTTCAGCAAGAATGATCGAAATTTCAAGCTTGCAGGAAGATATTCGTGATTATAGTCATAATACATCCAGCGATATTCATTTATTAGGGAAAGAAATTAACCGTTTCCGTAATGATCTTATTGCTAACAATAATGTACAGCTTTCATCTATTGCCCTACTACAATTATCGAAGGCGGATCATATTTTATGGAAATGGCGCATTTATAACATGTTCCTTGGCCTAGAAAACGTTGATCCAAGCGATGTTTCTTCTCATAGAGACTGTCGACTTGGCAAATGGTACACTGCGCCTCGTACAGTCGAACGTTTCGGTCATTTACAGGACTATCATGAATTAGATGGCTATCATTTACGCGTCCATGAATCAGCGAAGCTTGCGGCTGAAGCTCATAAAGCGGGTCATATCGAACAAGCTGATATTCATCTAAAAGAAGTCGATGAGGCATCTAAGCATGTACTTTATCACATTAATAACTTAATTGCCTATTTAGAAAAAGAACGTGTCATGCAATAAAAGGAGAGGTTCGCCCCTCTCCTCTATTAAGTAGGAGGTATTCCCTTGAACAAACGAGCAAGTATAAAATTTTTTGGTGATGTCTATGGCACAGGCTACCGATTCTTCATCAAGCAAAAAGCTATTGAATTAGGGTTAAAAGGATACTGTCGATTGAATGACGCAGAGCAAATTGAAGTGGAAGTGGAGGGCTCAGAAAAGGCACTCAATGAATTTCTCCTTTTTGTCCAAAAAGGCGTTAGTCCCCAAGCCGATTCCAATTCATTTTCTTTAGAATTATACGATGATTTAAAAGGCTATATACGTATGGAGTCAGACATTGTTTAATGTCTGGCTTTTTTGTAGTGTTGTTTTAGAGAGGGGTTCAACAAATTTTAAACTAACACGGCGTTTTGTCATATAGGAAGTATGATAAAATTATCGAAAAATATTTGGGAGTGATTATAATGAAATTTACTTGTCCTTGTTGCGGATATAAGACAATGAAAGGAAAACCACCAGGTACATACGAGATATGTGAAATTTGTTTTTGGGAAGATGACGGCGTTCAATTTTATGATTATGACTTTGGAGGTGGAGCTAATACGCTATCCTTAAGGCAAGCACAGAAAAATTTTAATATATTTGGTGCATGCGAAGAACGATGTATTGCGTTTGTAAGAAAACCAAACGAAAAAGACGAAAAAGATTCAAATTGGAAGCCGTTTTTCTAGAGAGCTGACACTGGGCTATGGGTTCTTTGAATGATGCCTCCTCTCCTAGTTATTGAAATCAAAAAAGTCATGCTCTTAAGAACATGACCTATCATCATTTTTTGATTTTTATTTTTTGAATGGCAGCAACTAATATCGATTCATCAGTGATTTTCACATATTGATTTTTAGATTCCTTCATATAGCCTTCTTTGTTTAAATAGGCTTTTAATTTTGATTTTTTCTCAAAGACTTTTTCTTTCACTTTCTGTTCACTTACTGGTTCATCCATATTTTTTGTAATAGACACCAGAAAAATTTTCGTCATCCTATATCCCCCTTTGTATCAGTTACGAATTCATTTGGAAAAAGTTTCATACAAGACTCATTCATTTTGGATGAAGATGCTCTTCTTAGAGAATAAACCGCTCCTTTTCGAGTTGGAGCCGCTCATGGATCTCACTTAACAGCTCGCTTTGAGGCAGAAGCCGCTCTTGAATCAAATTACGCTCCTCTATTCAGTAATCGAGATGCAAAAAATCGCTCATTTCGATGTCAGAATGGCTCCTTAGGATAACAAAACCGACTTATTCATCGAAACAACTCACTTATTCTATGTATTATCATTGAGAAAGTTCACAAATAGCAGTAAAATTTATGTAAGGGATTAATTTTCAATGAAACTTTATGTCGATTATTTCGTATAAGAAGATAGACATATTGAAAAGCAAGGAGGATGAAACAATGCTTAGTGTCGGACAGTTTTTCTCTAGACATAGTGCCAGCTTTCTTATTTCGCTCACAACTGTTTCTATCGCAGCAATTGCGGCAAATCCTGGATTCTTCCTTGGTGGTTTACTGTTTGCGGGTTCCTATGCGACGAGTACAGCGTTGCTGAAACATAGACAAAAAAAGAAAGTCATGCAAATAGCAGGCATCACAAAAGAAGAATTCAAACACATTGAAACACAAGTATTAACAGCTAATAAGCATATTCAAACATTGAGTCAAAACTATTTACGTGTACGTTCTGTTTCAGCGTTTAAACAACTACTTGAAATGACGCGTATCTCCAAAAATATCGTCAAAATCGTCAAGACAGACCCACGTAAATTTTATAATGTGGAACCATTTTTCTATGCACACTTACCTTCTGCTGTAGAATTAACGGATAAATATACAATGCTTTCCAAGCAGCCAGTGAAGGATAAGGAAATTCAATTAACTTTATCCAAAACACGTGAAACCCTAACTGATTTGAATGACACAATTCAAATTGATTTGAAGGATGCGCTTGCAAATGATATCGATCATCTGCAAATGGAGATTGAATTCGCAAATCGTTCCAATCTTAGACGTAGAGAACAATTGGACTGGCGAGGCGATGATAAATGACAGCAAACGAACACGCATTTCAACTAAATACCATACCAGGGCTTTCTCCACTAGTCCAATCCTATTTAGAAACAACTCCGCAAAACGAGGCGATGGCGACTTATGAAACGCTATCGCCTCTTGCACAAAGTCGTGCATTACTGTATGCCAGTCAAATCGATTTGACTGATTTTGAATCATTGCTGTCCCTTGGGCAAGATTCACAGCGAGCTCTGTCTCAATTTGCCGACCGCATGCTTGCTCAAGTAAAGCAAAAGGATGTCACTAAAATTGGTCAAATGCTGGATTCTTTAATGCAGACGTTAGATCGAGTAGATCCGACTGCTTTGGAACCAAAAAAGCAAACCTTTTTCAAAAAAATCTTTGGCAAAACCGAGCCTAATGTGAAGCAAACACTCACAGAATTTGAACGTATTAGTATACAGGTGGAGCGCATTGGCGTTCAGCTAGAACGTGCACAGCTTCAGCTGATAAAAGATGTTGAAAACTTAGAGGCGCTTTATGCCCATAATCGAGGATTTTTTGAGGAATTGGCAACGGCGATTGCCGCAGGACAAATGAAAAAGCAGCAAGCCATTGAGGTAGAGCTACCTGCACAAATAACGAGTGTCCAAGCTACCAAACAGCCACTTGCGATCCAGCAATTAAATGACTTTGCTGCTCAAATCGAAAGACTCGATCAACGTATTTATGATTTACAAGTATCACAGCAAGTCGCTCTGCAAACAGCTCCTCAAATTCGTATGATTCAGCAGGCCAATCAAACATTAGCTGAAAAAATTGAGTTTTCTATCGTTACCTTGATTCCGCTCTGGAAAAACCAACTGGCGATGATGCTATCGATGCATATGGATCATCATTATGCACGTTTAGAGGAGCGATTATCAAGGGCTCATGATCGCTTCTCAAGTCCCACGTTTGAACAGCAAGTTTCGAAGTTTAAAGAAACACAGCAAGAGCTGCAAACAGCAATTAAAGATGTCTTTGCCCTGCATACCGCAACTGAACAAGAGAAACAACAGCTACAGGATGTGGCGGGTGCTAGCAGCTATCAGCGAGATTAACAAAAAAATGGGTGGCTCAGCAAATGTTCTGAACCACCCTGTTTGTTTTTATTCAAAATAATCTTTATAGTAGCCACCGACATTACCTGTGTTGTCGATGATAAAAACGAACTCTTCTGTTTCATTTTTCACTTCATACTCTTTTCCTACTGTTAATACGTTTGATACTAAGTATTTCGATGCATTTGTATGTTTGCAAGTAACCGTTCGTAATGTTGGCGCATCTTTCCATTTTAAATGTAACATATTCTCTCTACCTCTCTTTACTAGCAAAAGCTAATGTCTATTGCTTATTTTATAATATTTTTGGTCTTTTGTGGAGAAAAAAGAAATACTATACCTATTCTATCCAAAAAAAATGAATATTTGAGGTGTTATGATGAGTTTTGGTGGTGTACCGCAATGGTTTTTTATCATTGCTGTAGCATTCGCAATCTGCTTTGTACTTTATGCAGAATGGAATTCTAGAAAATAAGTGAGTCCAACAGGTTGGACTCACTTTTTTGTGCTTATTTTAATGTACGCTTTAAAAATTCCTTCGTACGTTCATGTTGTGGATTGACTAATACTTGTGCTGGAGGGCCTTCTTCCACAATTACACCTTTATCCATAAAGACAACACGATCTGCTACTTCTTTGGCAAATTCCATCTCATGTGTCACGATGAGCATCGTATTGCCCTCGTTTGCTAGCTGACGCATTACCTTTAATAC
Source organism: Lysinibacillus sp. OL1 (assembly GCF_004332175.1). Classification (NCBI taxonomy): domain Bacteria; kingdom Bacillati; phylum Bacillota; class Bacilli; order Caryophanales; family Bacillaceae; genus Lysinibacillus; species Lysinibacillus sp. OL1. The sequence goes on from NZ_SJDS01000002.1 coordinate 357,025, forward strand.
CTCACCCACCATTTCTGGGTCTAATGCGGATGTTGGCTCATCGAATAGCATTACATCAGGATTCATTGATAAGGCACGAGCGATGGCCACACGCTGCTTTTGTCCGCCTGAGAGTTGACGGGGCTTGGCATTCACATATTGATCCATGCCAACGATTTTCAAGTATTTAAGCGCCGTTTCTTCTGCTTCTTTTTTCGAACGTTTTAACACTTTGATTTGGCCCACTGTGCAATTACTTATGACATTGTGGTTGTTAAATAAATTGAACTGCTGGAACACCATGCCTAAATGTGTGCGATATTCTTGAATATTGTGCTTTTCATCTAGGATGTCTTCCCCTTTATAAATAATTTGACCGCCACTTGGCGTTTCTAATAAATTTATGCAACGAAGCAATGTGGATTTACCAGAGCCAGAGGAGCCAATTAAACAAACTACCTCCCCTTTTTCCACTTGGAAATTCACATCTTTTAACACTTGGTTACGTCCAAATGATTTACTTAAATGCTCGATTTTAATGACTGCCATTTGTGCGTCCCCCTATACGGCTTCTTTTTGTTCTTTTTGATAGGCATCAGGACCATCTAGACGTTTTTCAACATACAGAAGGATGCGAGATGCGGTAAATGTCATGATGAAATAAAGAACACATGCAACGAAGAATGATTCGAAATAACGGAAGTTGTTACCCGAAATTGATTTTGTTTGGAAGAATAATTCCGTTACTCCAATGACATTTAATACGGCTGTATCTTTAATATTCATGATTAATTGGTTACCTGTCGCTGGTAAAACATTACGCGCTACTTGTGGTAAGACAACATGAAGCATAATTTGGAAGTGATTCATGCCAATTGCTGATGCTGCCTCGTATTGACCATTATCAATGGATACAATACCGCCACGAACAATTTCTGCCATATATGCCCCAGTATTGAGGGAAACGACTAAAATACCTGCTGTAATAAAGTGCATATCGATACCGAATGCGATATCTAATCCGTAGTAGACAACCATAGCTTGTACAATCATTGGTGTACCACGGAAAAATTCAACATAGCATGTTAGTATAAAATTAATGAGCTTTAAGCTATAAAATTTCACACCTTTTTTACGAACTGGAATCGTATGCATAATTCCGATGAAAAATCCGATAAATGCACCAATAATTGTACTAATACTCGAAATCAGTAACGTATAATACGCACCTCGTAAAAACATTTGCCAGTTGTTTTCAATAATTGAAAGTATCCATTCAAGACTCATGATGTTCCTCCTAACAATGTCATCTTGCTCGCTTATTTCTTTTGTGTCCTAGCTCTTTCTACCATTCTATGATTTGTCACGCTAGGACATTATCATTATGTAGAGAGGTTCTCATTTTGATAATGATGAAATGATCATGCACGGACTAATTGCTAGTCCGTGCCATGTCATTATTGTGCTGCGGGTTGTTGAGAAATAGCTTCTTCCATAATCGCTTGACGATCATCTTCTGAAATGCCTTTTAGGATTTCATTGATTTTTTCACGATTTGCGTCATCTTTACGTAAGCCTACAGCAATTGAAGTATTTGATAGGTCTGTATCAAAGCCTTCTTCAAATGCTACATATGTGAATTTATCGTTGGCAGCAGAAGCGGAAATGCCCTCTGGACGTTCAGCTACATAGCCATCAATTTTACCTGCTTCTAACGCCACACGCATTGCTGGGAAGCTCTCCATTGCTGTTTGCTTTTCTACGCCTTTAATTTGATCGATAACTGTGTAGTTTGATGTATTTAATTGTGATGTAATTTTAGCACCTGAGAAGTCTTGAATCGATTTTGCGCCTTCATATTTGCTACCTTTTTTAATAACCATAACAAAATCAGAAGTATAATAGTTTTCTGTAAAATCAATTGTTTTCTTGCGTTCTTCTGTTGGTGACATACCTGCAATAATTGCATCAATTTTGTTTGATTGTAGCGCTGGAACTAAACCGTCCCACTCCATTTTAACAATGACTAACTCTTTGCCTAGACCTTCAGCGATTTTCTTTGCCATTTGTACATCATAGCCACCTGCATACTCTGCATTATCCGCAATTTTCACTGCGCCATTTGCATCGTCTTGCTGTGTCCAGTTGAACGGTGGGTAGCCAGCCTCCATTCCAATTCGGAATTCACCGCCACCTTCTTCTTTGTCAGTTCCAGCATCACTTGAACCGCCCTCTTTTTTGTCACTTGTGCCACATGCAGCTAGCACAATTGCCGTCATGATAGAGATCATTACTAACAACCATTTTCTTTTCATGAAAAACTCCCCTTTTCTGTAAAAAAATAAGACAACTGTACTAAAAAAGACCTAAGTTTATTGAACTTAGGTCTTACCTTTTATGACAGTTGCCCAAATCCTCACTATAATTTCCATGTTTCCGAGATAGCACAACCTAGTAAATCTGGAAATCCATTTACTAGGACAGTCCTGCACTTATTCACTGCAGACCCAGTATAAAAGTACGAGCTCCTTTTATACTTCGGCGATATTTCCTTCTTCATTGCGTCTTCGCTTGCTTTTACTCAACAATGAACTAATAAATACCGCGCCTCTACCTCACTGGTAACAATTCGTGAGGTTTGTTTATTTAATTGATATTTAGATACTACTATAAAACTAATATGTTCGTCAAGACGATTTTAACATTTTTCTGACTAATGACAATATTAGGATATTTTGCGTTCTGCTTCCACTTTAAATCGTTGAACTTTTGTTGATATTTCTGAAAATTACAACAAATATTTATTATAGAGTATGTTCTATATGTGAGAAAAGTTGCGTTTTTTTCTTTCTTTGCTCCTCTAAACGATGTAACATTCGTACTCTTTCAAGCATAGAATCGGTCAATACCTTTCGTCATACAAAAAACCCTGCTGAACATTGTTCGCAGGGTTTAATGGAATTATGAATTTAATAATAAATCTTCAGGATTTTCGATTAATTCTTTAACTGTTTTTAAGAATCCTACAGAATCTTTACCATCGATGATACGGTGATCGTATGAAAGTGCTACATACATCATTGGACGGATTTGAACTTCACCATTTACTGCAACTGGACGGTTTACAATTGAGTGCATACCTAAAATACCAGCTTGCGTACCGTTCATAATTGGTGTTGACATTAATGAACCGAATACACCACCATTTGTGATTGTGAATGATCCACCAGCCATGTCATTTAAGCCTAATTTTTTATCACGAGCTTTTGTCGCTAAGTTAGCAATATCTTTTTCGATTTCTGCAAAGTTTTTGCTATTTGCATCGCGTACAACTGGTACGACTAAACCTTCTTCAGTCGATACAGCAATACCGATATCAAAGAAGTTATTTAAATGAATTTCATCGCCAGAGATTTGAGCGTTTACGTATGGGTATTTTTTCAGTGCTGCAACAACAGCTTTAGTGAAGAATGACATGAAACCAAGTTTGATGTCGTTTGCTTTTACAAACTCTTCTTGTTTACGTTTACGAAGTGCCATGATGTTTGTCATGTCAATTTCGTTGAATGTTGTTAACATTGCTGTTGATTGTTTAACTTCTAATAAACGTTTTGCAATTGTTTGGCGACGACGGCTCATTTTTTCAATTGTTACACGGTCAGAATTAGCTGCTGGTGTGAATACTACTGGGCCTCCTGAAGTTGCTACGGATGTAGGTGCTGCTGCTGGTGCTACAGCTGGTGCTGTACCATGAGCTGCTACATCTTGTACACGTACACGTCCTTGTGGATCTACTGGAGATACCGCTGCAAGGTCAATACCTTTTTCACGTGCAAGACGACGTGCTGCTGGAGATGCAACTACACGCTCACCAGAAGTTTCTTCTACTGCTGGAGCTGCTGCAACTGGTGCAGGTGCTGCTTGTGGCGCTGCTGGTGCAGGTGCTGCCTCAGTTGGTGCTGCCGCTGCTGGAGCTGCTGCTGCGCCTTCGCCTGCTTCTACTACTGCGATAACTTGACCAACTAGTACAGTATCGCCTTCTTCAGCTAAAATTTGTGTTAATACACCTGCTTCTTCAGAAATGATCTCAGCGTTTACTTTATCTGTTTCAAGTTCAACGATGAATTCACCTTTTTCAACGCGATCGCCCACTTTTTTTACCCACTGTGCGATACTACCTTCTGTAATCGATTCTGCTAATTCAGGGACTTTAATTTCAGCCACTTTCATTTCCTCCTTTGATTAACGTGCATGACGCACATAGAAGGGCTACTGCTTAAGGGCAAGTAGCCCGGTTTCAAAAATTGATATATATTATTTAACCTTTACTGGCTCAGCAACCGCTTCTTCAATAAGAGCTGCTTGTGCTGCTTTATGAGAATCTGCATCCCCTTCAGAAGTTGAGCTCATTGCAGGACGGCCTACATAGCGAAGTTTTTTACCTTCTGAAAGTTCATATAATGTTTCTAATGCATAATTCCATGAGCCTTGGTTTTTAGGTTCTTCTTGTACCCAAACAATCTCTTTTGCATTAGGATACTTAGCAATGATACCAGCTACTTGCTCTTTTGGGAATGGGTAAAGTTGTTCTACACGAATAATGTGTAGGTGATCGAAGCCTTCGCCGTCTTTCACGCGCTCTGCTAAGTCGATCATCACTTTACCTGTACCTAAAACGATACGCTCTACAGCTTCTGGTTTAGCCCCTAAGCCTGGTTGTTCAATCACTTCTTGGAATGAACCATTTGCTAATTGCTCAGCATTCGCCGCAGCTAATGGGTGACGTAATAATGATTTTGGTGATACGACTACAAGTGGACGTACCCCTTCTGTACCTAATAATGCTGCTTGACGGCGTAATAAGTGGTAGTAGTTTCCTGCATTTGAACAGTTCGCTACAAACCAGTTATTTTCAGCTGACATTTGTAAATAGCGTTCCATACGGCTTGAAGAGTGCTCTGGACCTTGACCTTCATAACCATGAGGTAAAAGGATAACTAGACCAGATTTTTGACCCCATTTTGAGCGTGCCCCTGAAATAAAGTTATCAAACATCACTTGTGCCATATTCGCAAAGTCACCGAATTGTGCTTCCCATACTGTTAGTACATGGCTATTTTCTAGGTTGTAACCATACTCAAAGCCTACCACCCCAGCTTCAGTCAGTGGAGAGTTGTGTACTGTAAAGGATGCGTTCGCACCAGAAATATGGTGTAGTGGTGTGAAGACATTGCCATTGTTTTTATCATGCAGTACTAAGTGACGTTGAGAGAATGTACCACGTTGTGCATCTTGACCTGTAAAGCGTACTGGTGTTCCATCTTGAATAATCGTTGCATACGCTAAAGTTTCAGCATGACCCCAGTCAACTTTTGCAGACGCATAAGCATCACGGCGTTTTTCTAAGATTTTACCAAGCTTTTTCTGTGGTTCAAAGTTTTCTTCAAACACTAAAAGCTCTTCATTGATTTTTTCTAAACGTTCCGCACCTACTGCTGTATCAATTTGTGGGAACTCTACTTTTAATTCTTCTGGCATTTCTAAATGATGATGATCATCTTTTTCTGCCATTTCTTTGACGTGGTCATAGGCTGCTTGCATTTCTGCATAGATAGCTGTATCTAGTGCAGCTACATCAGCAGCAGTTACAAGACCTTCTGCCACTAATTGTGCACCATATAATGCACGCACTGTTTCATGTTTAGACACTAATTTGTATGTTTCTGGGTTTGTCACTGTTGGGTCATCTGTTTCATTATGACCATGGCGACGGTAACCTACTAAGTCCACAATAATGTCTTTGCCAAATGTTTGACGGTAGTTTGCCGCAAAACGTCCAACTTGCACTACTGCCTCTGGGCTATCTGCGTTGACATGGATTACTGGTACTTCATAGCCTTTTGCAGGGTCAGAAGAATACACAGAAGAACGAGAATCATAATGTTCCGTTGTGAATCCAATCATATTGTTTGCGATAATATGGATTGTTCCACCTGTTGTAAAGCCTTCTGTTTTAGCGAAGTTTAACACTTCTGTTACAATCCCTTGACCTGGGAATGCAGCATCACCGTGTACAAGAATGCCTAAGCCCTTTGTACGGTCAAAAATAGGTTGCCCTGGTTTAGATGTATCATCTTGTGTTGCACGAGTAGCACCAAGTACTACTGGATTGCCCACTTCTAAGTGAGATGGGTTGTAAGCCAATTTCACATTCATACCGGATTCACGGTTGTAAGAAGCACCCATGTGGTATTTCACATCACCTGTCCAACCTTTTGTAATTTCAAGGCGGCCATGCTCTGGCATAAATAAATCATTGGAAACATGTGCAAAATCAGAGAACATCATGTCATAAGGTTTATTTAAAATGTGTGTTAAAACGTTTAAGCGACCACGGTGTGCCATACCAATACGTACGTTTTCCACATTTTTTGCTTCTGCCGTTTTAATAATTTCATCAAATAGAACGATTTGCGTATCTAAGCCCTCACCAGAGAAACGCTTTTGTCCTACAAAAGTTTTATGAATAAATTTCTCGAAATTTTCAACGCGAGTTAAACGATCTAATAAGGCTTTCTTCTCATCCGCAGATAATGCTTGTTTGAATGAGCCTGATTCGATTTGCGCTTGAATCCAATCACGTTCTTCAGTAGCTACTACGTGACCATATTCAAATGCTACTTTATCTGTATAAATAGCTTTTAAATAGTCGATTGCATCCTTACCATTTTTCACGTTTGCTGGCACATCTTTGAAGAAGATTGCTGCAGGAATTTCAGCTAAATCTGCAGCGCTTAAGTTGAACGCGCTTTCTTCAATTTGAGCTGTTTGTAGTTCACGGTTTTTCAGAGGATAGATATCTGCTGCTAAATGACCGCGTGAACGAATTGCATCTGCTAGTTTTACAGCGGCTAACACTTTTTTGTAATCGCCAGCAGGAGCCGCTGCTGTATGACTAGCTACAGCTACTTCACCTTCTACTACTACTGGTGCACCAAATTGTTGGAATAAAGAAACTAACTCCGGTTCTACTTCTTCAGGAGACTGTAAGAATAAGTCGTATTGCTCCATCACATATCCTAGGTTAGGACCAGAGAAAGCTGACCATGGAGAACTTACAGTTGTAACGTTGTTCGACATGAAAAATGACCTCCAAATTTTGCCTTTCGGCAGTTCCATTAATTAAATTGCAATTAATTATATAATATTTAGCCGTTCTTTAAAAGAATGTTTCTCACTACTTTTCCATATTTTAAAGAACGTTTTTTCCATCTCAATCTTACTACTCTTCACAAAAAATACAACTCTTTTTAGCAAATTAAGCAATTTTTTTCGCAAAGGATAGAATAATGAAATAAAGCGTGTATTTTTCTTAATATTTTAGCGGGATTTTCAGCGAGAAAACGGTTCCAATATTAACCTCACTCTTGACTTCTACTGTGGCATTGTATTTTTCAAGTAACATCTTCGAAATACTAAGCCCTAAGCCTGTTCCACCAATTTGGCGATTTCTTGCTTCATCCACTCGATAAAAACGATCAAAGATAAACGGAATATTGTCTTGTGCTATTCCTATACCATTATCAGCAATTTCTAAACATGCATAATTTCCAGCAACAGAAATAGAAATTTGTATCTCAGGAATTTTTTCACAATAACGAATGGCATTCTCTATTATATTACGAACGATTTGACTTAGTGCATTTTCGGTGATAAATAACGGACCAATTTCACCATGTTTCGACAGCGATATTCGCGCTTGTGGATGAACAAGCTTTACCTCATCCATCACTGCTTCGATGACCACTAATGCATTGGCCTCACTTGTTTCATCTTTTTCCTCACGCCGTGCAAGTTCTAATAATTCCTCAATCATTTTGCGCATACGAGCAATTTCTGTTAAGGAGGTATTAATAGATTCCTCTAATATGGCAGGATCATGTTTGCCCCATCTTTTTAAAAGAGAAAGATGCCCTTCAATTGCTTGAATCGGTGTACGCAGCTCATGAGAAGCATCGGCGACAAATTGCTGCTGCTGGGTAAATGAGATTTGCAGCTCATTCATCATGGCATTATACATCTTCAGTAAATCACCAATTTCGTCATGTGATGTATAGGTTAGCTGTATAGGCTCCTTAAATCCTTGATCCATCACAGTTTTCATGGATGCACGCAATTCGTGTAGTGGCTTCATTAAATAGTTCGCTAGATAATAGCCAATAGAGCCAGATAACACTAAGGCTCCTAACCCTGCAATCAGCATGGCTGTCAAAAGATAATGCATGAGAGATTGAAAACTAGTTAACGGATGAATCACCTGAATATAGCCTTGGAAAAAGCCCATCCGAATCGGTTCATTGATGACCAGCACATCCTGCTTATCAATGGTCATCTCAAAAATTTCTTGCAACGAATTAAGTGGTGCAGCAGCAGAGGTATCATTGATTCGTAAAATATCCACCCCATCAGCATTAAATATTCGGACCGTCTCATCACGATCCGCAATCGATTTGAGCAAGCCTGTATTTTGCTGAATTTGCTGAATGGTAATTGTAGGACCTTGGGACTCTAAAAAAGAGATGATATCCTTACTTGTCCGATTGACCTTACTCTCCTCATCATTTAATAACCATGTATGCAGAGAAACATAGACGACTACACAAATAATTGTAAAGCTAATAAAGATGACACTGCTTGAGGTCAGCATCCATTTTTTTTGCAGGGACTGCTGACGTAAATAATTTCTTAACTTATTCATTCTCGCATCACATACCCAACACCGCGAACGGTTTCAATATAATCATTCATCGCCCCAGGGAGTTTTGTACGTAAATGTCTGATATAAACATCTACCACGTTGGTCTCGATATCCGTATCATAGCCCCAAACGGATGTTAAAATATGCTCTCGTGTACATACTCTATTTTTGTGCTCGATTAATAGTTTCAATAAGTCATATTCTGTCTTTGTTAGATCAAGTTTATTCCCCTGAACGAAAACTTCATAGGCAGCTACATCTATTTCAATATCACGTAGGCATAAAGATTCACTACTTGTCTGCTCTGGCGTGACACGACGTAAAATCGTCCGTATCCTAGCCAGCAGCTCTTCTATCGCAAAAGGTTTGACGATATAGTCATCAGCCCCTGCATCGAGTCCTGCTACACGATCCATCACAGCATCTCGTGCCGTTAATAAAATGATCGGTACTTGTGATTGTGTTCGGATACGACGGCAAATCTCAATCCCATTAATACTTGGTAACATCACATCCAGTAAAAGTACATCAAAATTTTCCGATGTTGCCAAAGCCAATCCTTCTCGACCATCAAAGGCAGTTTTTACTTCATAGCCTTCGTGTTGTAATTCAAGTTCGACAAAGCGAGCGATATGCTTTTCATCTTCTACCAACAATATCTTCTTAGGCATCATATCACCTTCTATTCCAAAATAACGATGTAGGATTTTTATCCCTATACTGTTATAGCATAACATCAAATAAAAAGTCTGTCTCACAAGGAAAACCTTGTGGACAGACTTTTTAGTGTATATCTGAAATGGAGAGGTTGTTTTTCCCCGACTCTTTTGATTTATATAATGCTTGGTCAGCTAAATCCATTAGCTCATCCAATGTTCGAGCATGGTCTGGGTAATAGGCAATGCCAATTGAAGCAGTTGGTGTAAAAAGATGGTCCTCAATCATCCAGCCTTCTGCTAATTCATCACGAATCCGTCGAATAATATGCATAATTTGATGATGTCTTTTTTCCTGATCTCTTGTTAAGCCAGTTAAGATGACAATAAATTCATCGCCACCTATTCGAATAACCATATCATGGCTTCGAACTGTTTTGTTCAAGGAACTGCCGAATCGCTGAATAAACGCATCGCCCGTCTCATGGCCAAAGCGATCATTTACTTCTTTAAAATCATCACCATCTATATAGAGCATCGCCACACAGGTTTGATTTTCATTTGCTTCTGCTAGGATTTTAGGAAACTCCTTTTCTAAAAAACGCCGATTAGGTAGCTGTGTTAAAGCGTCGTGATAGGCTAAATACAGCAAATCATTTTCCCTTTCTTTGCGATGTGTAATTTCACGAGACACCATCATAATTTGAGAAACTTTTTCACGTTCAGGGTCGTGCACAACCGTGACATTTCCTTCTGTCCATATCGGTGTTCCATCTTTCGCCTTCAGTAAAAGCTCAAACTGTGAATCTGTTTGCCCTGTATAATTATTCAAGAATGTTTGCCATTCGCCTTTACTTTCTCGATCAATAATGTCACTGTAAAACTGTCCTTGTAGCTCTACATTTTCATAACCTAAATAAATACCATAGGACGGGGAAGCATAAATAATGATGCCATCCTCATTTGTAATCACAATTAAATCATTTGTATTTTCTGTGATGAGTCTGAAAGTACGTTCAATATTTTTTAATTCTGTGAACATTCTTTTCTTATCCGTAATATCATAGTTAATGGTTAAAATTTGTTCGATTTGACCAAACTCATCTTTTAATGGAACGATGGTAGTTTCTACCCAGTAATCTGCATGATATTTCGTTCGATAGCAAAGTTCTCCACGCCACATTCCCATCGTGTCCAGCTTATCTTCAATTATTTGAAAAAGGTCTTGCCCACGGAATCGTGGTTCGATCAATGCGTAGGGCTGACCGATTAACTCCTCCGCCGTGTAGCCAGAAGCCTGTAAAAACATCTCACTCACTTCGGTAATGTTACCCTTATGATCTAATACAGCAATGGCTGTAGCTGAATTTAATGCAGATTTAAATACTTCTAGCCCGTGAGACTTCGAGCGTAATTCTGCTTTTTGTAAAGTAAATTGTGTAAAATCTTGCATGATAAGAAATATGGCAAAGGAATTATCATCCTGCATCACTGGTGATAGTGACAGTAAATACATGCGTTCCTGCTGGTCCAATGTATGCAATTTAATAAACTTCTCGCCAACGTTTTCCCCTCTTGCAGCTTTCTGCAAACAAATTTTTATTTGTTCAACTTCTTCCTTTGGAATAATCGGTAAATCCACAAACATTTTCTGTTTGACGGTTTCATTATCTAATTGAAAATCTTCCATAAAGCTTGAATTCACTTCGTATATCATTCCTTCAGCCGATAAAATGACTGTTGAGAAAAAGGCATGGTCAAACATGGACCGCATAAATAAAAATTTATCTTCAATACTGCGGTCATAAAGTATTTCCTTCGTGATGGCTAAAATATAGTCTTCGTTCTTATATTTCAACGGTCTGACGGATGTTTCATATTTACGAACCTCCGACTGAACATATGCATAATCTACATAGTCAACCTGTTTATGTTCTCTAATGGCCTCATGGTAATTTTTCTGAATGATCAAAAAATTACGCTTTGAGGTAACGGTCGAAATCATTTTACCAATCGCCTCATTCGATAACAGATCTTGAGCTGCTTGATTTAAGCGAATATATTGATAATCGTCCCCTACTTTTTTCACGAGAAAAACAAAATCCTTGCCAATAAATAATGAGTTAAAGAAATCTTCGCTTAAAATATACTCCATGCTGTCACCTCCAGAAAAGCCATTGCCATCATGATAGAAATGTTCGTATGTATGTGTTGTTAGATTAAAAATAATACTACTATTATAACATAAAAATAAAAAATTACCTTTCTAGAATCGTAAAAATTATATCCTTTTAAGGATAATATTTGATATATTACCTATTATAACAAGCCAACAATCCTACTAAAGATGCAGATAAATGATTAATATTAGTTAAAATTGATAGGTTAGTCTTAATGCTAAAAAACAACAATATTATGGATAATCACATTTCATTTATCAGAATTTACTGACTATTAAACTCAAATTTTGTTTTTTTACGAGCAAAATGATTGCATCAAGCAGTTTATATGTTATATTATATTTAAAAAACTAGCCTTTTTTCGGTATGGTCGAAATCAGTAAGACAGCGGGAGATTATGGAATATCATAGTTATAACGTCTAGTTCTTTGGGTTTTAATTCCAGTACGAATTTTAGTTTTCTTCTTTATGCTTCAACGGAATTGTTTTAACTACCCTAGTAAAGGAGGCGTTTCGTATGCTTAAACATCGAGACCTGCATGAATGTACAGAGCTTTATGAGCTATTATCACACCCTTCTGTATTCCCTTTTGTCCGTCAAAAAGCCACATCCGCTGATGAATATTGGTTTATGACAAAACAACTGATTGAAGAGGAAGCGAGAGGACTCGCTATCTCGAGGACCATAACTGATGATTGGGGTCAACCAATCGGCACCATTAGTATTCACGATGTGGAGGACGGTGCAGGCTTTCTAGGAACGTGGATTGGACTCCCTTACCAAGGTAAAGGTTATAATCAAAAAGCAAAAATGTTATTTTTGAACGAGTTATTTTTTGACTATAATTTTCATACGGTCTTTCTCCGTATACGTGTTGAAAATTTAAAATCACAGCGTGCTGCTTTAAAGCTTCCCTATGTGGTGAGTGCCAATGAAAGTCATCCAACATTATTAGCGCAGGTTAATAGCGGTGAGGCACAATTTAATTTATTTAAAATTCCAAAAGATTTATTCTACCTAACAACGGCACATCAAATGCAAGAAGGCGAAGAGCAAGCAATGTAGTGTGTATATATAAAAGAGAAGCTATAAGGTTTTGTCATTTCGACCTACCTCATAGCTTCTTTTCTTTTTTCAAATAGCACTTATTTCTTGTACCGTAAAATTAATGACGCCATTTCATCTGGTGTTTTTGGTTTTTGCGTTTTTGCCATTGTCTCCACCATTTCCACTTTACGCTCTGTTAGTGTATGAACAGACTTCATAAAAGATTCCTTTGTCAACTCGTCTTCCTGTAACACTTCTGCGTAACCTTGTTTTTTAAACAAGTTGGCATTTAAAATTTGATCTCCACGACTTTTTTGCGCTGAGAGAGGTACTAATAGCATCGGCTTGTGAAGCGCTAAAAATTCAAAAATGGAGTTAGAGCCTGCTCGTGACACAATAAAGTCTGCAGCATGCAATAAATCAGGTAACTCTGTTGTCACATACTCAAATTGCTTGTAGCCTGGCATTGCCTCCAGTGCTTCATCATAATTCCCCTTCCCACATAAATGAATGATGTGAAATTGCTTGAGGAGCTCTGGTAAGTTTTTACGTAGTGCCTCATTTAAGACAACAGAGCCTAAACTCCCTCCCATAACAAGTAAAACAGGCTTTAAAGTAGAAAAGCCGCAGAAAGCTAGCCCCCTTGCTCTTTCTCCCTCAAATAACTCAGGACGAATAATGGAGCCTGTGCAAGTAGCCTTCTCTTGAGGTAAATGCTTCAGAGTTTCTTCAAAAATTGTGAATACATGTGAAGCAAAAGGTAAGACTATTTTATTAGCAAGACCAGGTGTTACATCAGATTCATGGATGACGACTGGCACACCTGCTAATTTCGCTGCCATCACAACGGGTACAGAGACAAACCCTCCCTTTGAAAAGACAACCTGTGGCTTTACTTTTTTAATAATACGAAAAGCCTGCATCATTCCAGCAAGCACTTTAAATGGATCTGTAAAATTTTTCATGGAGAAATAACGACGCAATTTACCACTCGCAATGCCATAAAACGGAACATCGGGGAACGCCTCGCCAATTAATTCTTTTTCAATACCTTGCTCTGAGCCAATATAGTGGACATCATAACCAAGTTCTAGTAAAGACGGGAGTATCGCCTGATTTAACGATACATGGCCAGCTGTCCCACCACCGGTTAAAATGATTGTTTGTTGTTTCACACAAATTCTCCTATTCCTTAAAAACCATTGTAGTTAGCACTACTTTTTGTTTACAGTGTTCTATTTTACTATATGCTGACGAAAAGATATAGATGAAGCATGAAAATTTCAGCTTTTCTCTCTTTACATATGCTATACTTGTTCATTATGTTCATGAAGGAAGTAGAAAATATGTATCAAACATCCACAATTAAGGAAAAATACGTGCTACTCTTAAAAATGATTGTCCCTATTTTAGTGACACAGGTAGCTATTTATCTTATTTCATTTTTTGATATTTTAATGTCCAGTCGTTACGGGACGGTTGATTTAGCAGGTGTTTCGATTGGTTCCTCTATCTGGATGCCGATTTATACTGGACTTTCAGGTATACTCCTAGCTATTACGCCAATTGTCTCACAGCTTGTGGGAGCGAAAAAAGAGATGGATGCAAAAAAGGCAGTCCAGCAAGGCATTTATGTCGCCATATTGCTGGCGATCCTTATTTTTACAGGACTCTTCTTTGGCATTGATTGGATACTTAGTAAGATGAACTTAGAGTCTGCTGTACATAGCATTGCAAAAGGCTACATCTATGCGATGTGTGCGGGTCTTTTGCCACTTTTCTTATTTTTTGTTATGCGTTGCTTTATTGACGCCCTTGGTCAGACACGGGTCACGATGATCATTACCTTAATGACAACACCCATTAATATCGTGCTGAACTATATCTTTATTTTCGGCAAATTTGGTGCGCCTGAGCTTGGCGGCGTCGGAGCTGGTGTAGCGACAGCAATAACGTACTGGCTAATATTCATGATTACAGTATGGATCATCGCTAAACGAGTACCGTTCGAACGATTCCGTCTGTTTCATGATTGGCCTAAGCTTGAATGGCTTAGATGGAAGGAAATTTTATTGATTGGGGTTCCGATCGGTATTTCCCTATTTGCAGAAACAAGTATTTTTTCTGCTGTGACCATGATGATGAGTAATTTTAGCACAGAAATCATCGCAGCCCATCAGATTGCCATCAATTTCACTTCTCTGTTATACATGGTTCCGCTCAGTATTTCTATGGGTGTCACAATATTAGTAGGTTTTGAGATCGGTGCTGGTCGCATGCGAGATGCTCGTATGTATAGTTATCTATGTGTCGGCACAGCCATTTTATTTAGCTTTATATCAGCTTGCATCTTGTTTATTTTACGTGAACCTGTAGCACATATGTATACGACAGATCAGATGGTACTTGAGTATGCCGTACAATTTTTAGTCTACGCAGCCATTTTCCAGCTATCTGATGCGATACAAGCACCAGTACAAGGCGCATTGAGAGGCTATAAAGATGTAATGATCACGTTTATCATGGCCATTATATCTTATTGGGTGATTGGCTTGCCAGTTGGGTATACCCTTGCCACACATACGGATTTCGGCCCATTTGGCTATTGGATTGGCCTTGTGGCAGGTTTAACAATGGGCGCAATTACTCTTTTAATCCGCCTATTGGTTGTTCAAAAAAGAGTCACTGTTTAACAACAAAAAATCGCTTTTCTCTAACTTGAGAAAGGCGATTTTTTTAGCGTAAAACACCTGTACGAATGATTTTCACTTGAACAGACGGCACTAGCTGTAAGGATGCATAGATAGCATGCCAATCCTTCTGAAACATTTTGGGGTGATAAGCACGAATATATCGACCAATCCCCAACGTATCCGATTGCTGACCTTGAAGAATCCGCAAAACCTCCTCAAACTCTCCCTGCACATGATTTTGAATCAACTGCTGAACCTCCTTGAAAACGGGGTCTTTATATAAATGGTCATGTGCAAATTCCTCAATTTCTACCTCTATGAGATAATCCATGTCTATTCTTTTTAATTCCTCATTCACCGTCCATTGACGCTTGATATGAATAACATCAGCCGTGATTGGCATCGATTTTCCATCATGCTTCCACATATAGCTCATCCGCGCTTGTTTGCTAGGTTGATTCATTAAGAGGAGCATCGTGAGAGATTGTTTTGGTGTTAATATTGTACCCGTAAACGTTTGACCTGAGAATAAAGCGACACCTGCCGCAACAGCATGCTTTTTATCCTCACTTAACTGAATATACGGTAGTGCTATATCAATTGTCTGTTCAAATAGCATGGAGCCAACCGTCTGTAAATCTAATTTCGGAAAAACTGTATTTTCCTCTGTGCTTTCCATAAAACGTTCATAATAGCCTCCTGCCCCCCCTGCTAAATCCTTTGTTAGCTCTATAAACGGCTTGACATCCCCTTCTGTTACAGCAATTTTTATCGAAATCGGGTTTTGGGGATCACGAAAATAAATATCCAAAATATCATAAAGAGGCTCTCTTACCGTTTGATCCGATACAAGGATGGTCGATAGCTCAGATAAATCAAGTGTTTGTTCTACTTTTAAATTGGCTTGATTCCGTACATCTCTTGGTGAAATGCCGTCCGCTTCAATCACTTCATTTTGCTGAGCTGCTGTATTCGGATAGGCATAATATCCCTTGTATGCCCCTATATATCCGTCCACCCCAACGAGCGTCACAACGGAAGCGTTTTTATAAAGTCGTTCATCCCAACAGCCAGCTAAAAGTAACATGGACAAGAGGAGCATAATCCCTTTACGATACACGTTTTCCCCTCCATTTATTCCAACAAATTATCATCATTGGTAGTAGAATCGTAAATACAATGAGTACGTAGTGTATAGAATTTTTGATAAACTCAATGCGCTGAAATTGCATGACAAATAGCGGCAGGATGGCTAAGAGAAGATGAAAAAAAACAATACTTCGTTTCGGATGCTTCCGCTTTTTTGACAAATAAAGCACACGAAAGGACAAACCGTAGATCATGACCGTAACAATGGACCAAGAAAGCCAAATATAGATGAAAAAAATATCCAGCCGTTTTACAAAGTTCACTTCCTGTGATTTTAAAATATACATAATAGGCTCTGGTATTAGTTGAACCTCCTCCAAAGCAAAGAACATTTGTGTAAAGACAACCGAAATAAAATAAAAGATAAAAATGACGAGTTGATAAATCAATAAGGGCTTTCCCTTCACCTGTAAATCCTGTTTGAGAAATGGACGATAAAGAAGGTACATTTCAATCCCAAAAAAGGCATACATGCTATGAATCATGCCCGCCATGATTTGCCTAGTATTGTTCCACTCAACGGGAAAAAGATTACTCCACGTTAAATCTGGAATAGCCAGCATTAAAAAAATGACAAAGAGGAAAATGATAGGAATTAGCATGACACCAATATTGATGATGGTTTCTGGTCTAACTAAATTGGCATACAAAGATAGCCCTACAATCATCATGACAACAATCCATTCAGGTGTTTGGGGCAAGACCCATGAGGCCAGAACATACCCCATATAGGCAATTAATACAGCTGTTATTAATAACCAATAGATCAGATAGACCCAGCGAAAGAACCCATTAAAAAAGAAAAATTGATAATAGCGTTCAAAAAATAACAGCAAGCCGTAATGGAAGATGCTAGCAAGGAAGAAGACATACCATGCACTATGTTGGCTGTATATGATTAACGGTGTTTGAAAGGCAATGTAGACAACACCTGTCTGAATGATAAAGAGTAGTAAAAAAAATTGTGCCTTTGATAGAGAAAAATTCATGGTGTATCCTCATTTTTTCCCTTTTCATCCTTCGGTGGTTGAAAGGAAGTAACTTGGACTGTCGGTCTAATAAATGGCCAGCGTAAAAAAATTTTATAAACAGCTTTCGGTTGAAATGGTACGATAGGTGAAAAATACGGCTGTTTCAATGACGTTAAACTAATTAAATGAATTAATAGGAGGACAACTCCTACCACAATGCCTAAAAACCCAAATAATGAGGCAAGTAGCATAAACGGAAAACGGAGCATGCGAATCGTGCTATTCAATTCAACGGACGGGACAACATAGCTTGAAATGGCCGTTAAGGCGACAACAATGACCATTAAGTTCGACACGAGTCCCGCACTTACAATAGCATCTCCTATCACTAACCCCCCTACGATCCCAATCGTTTGCCCTACTGATTGTGGTAAACGAATACTTGATTCTCGAATGAGCTCCATAATAATCTCAAGTATCAGTGCTTCAATTAACGGTCGATAAGGTATATCATTAACATCATTTTTTACTTGATTACTTAATTCTAAGGGTAATACCTCAAAGTGAAAGCTAATTACAGCAATATAAAATGCTGGTAAAAAAACCGCCGTTACAAACGACAGTAAACGCACTATTTTATAAAAAGAGCCAACCACTACCCGACTATTATAGTCATCAGGTGTTTGATAGAAAGAGAAAAATGTCACAGGGCCAATCAAGGCAGACGGCGAAATATTGGTCATGACCACAACTTTACCCTCCACTAAGTGGGCTACCACACGATCTGGATGCTCTGTATTTAACAATTGTGGAAATGGCGATAACACGGAATCCTCTAGTGCATCACTTAACTGGCCAATGCTATAAAAATAGTCGATTTTAATGTCTGCAATCCGCTTTTCCATCTCTTGTAAGGTTTCAGGCTGAATAACCCCATCCATATAGAGATAATAAGCTTTAGTGCTAGTTTGTTGTCCAATTGTAAAAGATTTGACCACAAGAGCGGGATTATTCACTCGCTTTCGTATCAATGTTAAATTGGTATCCGCCCGCTCCACAAGACCCTCATGGGAGCCTCGCAGAATATGTTCATTGTTTGGCTCCTCAAGATTACGACGAACTTCATTGGTAATCGCTAACGTCAGCATTTTTCCCGTATCAGGCAAAATCACGAGCGTTTCACCTTGGCAAACCCGTTCAATCGCTTGCGGTAGCGCAAAATTATCGAGTGTTGTAAGTAGGGTTTCACTCCAAAAAGGTTTTTCTGTATCTAAACGTGCATAAATGGTATCCAGTATTTTTTGGACTTCCTTCGCATCAACAAGAGAAGCGTAAAAGCATAAAATAGCCGTGTCCCCTTCATGCCAATCTATTTGTCTGACGGTCAAATCCGAGGAATGGTAGAATGCTTTTTGTAGGCTTTTGATCATATACTCCACTTTATCCATAAAACGCCTCCTCTACTGGAGAGTATAAGCATTTTTCGTGTATTTCAAACGCTTAGTTCGTGTGATTCCACGCCATGAAAAAAAGATGCCCTCTAGAACATTTGGGCATCTTCATAATCAGCTATTTTTTAAAATAAGCTTCAATATCCTCATACATAAAGGGCGTTCCCTCTATTTTTTCATGGTGATTATGCAAGGCTGTCATTCGATTGATGATCGGGGCTAATTTTCCTTCATCCTCCTGCGTCAAATTAAAGGCGACGCCATAAGAATAGATTTGGTATTTTTCTTCTAAGGTCCATCTAAAAGTACCCTCTAGGTTAAATGATTGATTCATTAAAATAAAGCTAAATTTAAATTTCATCGTTTGATTAACGGGTAGCTTCAAAGAAGAGCGAATCTTCATGCCGCCTAAGCTAATATTTTCAATGATGATCGGGGTATGACCGATATTAATTTTTTGCTCATTCATTTCGATAATTGTCATGAAGCCCTTCACATAGGCCGGGAATTGAAAACGATAATATTTGCGTCGCTCCACCACAGGTTTTTTATGAACAATCGCTTTTTGTGGTGTTAAAATGCCTTGTGCCAGCATTTTTTCAAAGGCTTTCGCGGGAACAGCCTTCGTATAAATACTACCTTGCAAATAATCACATTCTTGCTGCTTTAAAAAGATAAATTGCTCGTAACTTTCAACTCCTTTTGCCACAACCTGAATACCAAGCATTTTGGCTAAATAAATCGTTGCTGAAATGAGTCCATTTTCAATCGGACGGTCATGACGAATTTCACGGATAAACGCTTCATAGATATGGAGTGTCGTTGGTTGGAATGTTCGCAATGATTCTAAGGAAGAGTAGCCTGTTCCAAAATCACCAATAGCAATTTTAACACCGATGTCTTGTAATTCTTTGAGAACGGTCATCACACTTGTACTATTTTTTAAGATGGTGCTTTCGCTAATCTCGAACTGTATATAATGCGCGTCAATCGAATTTACCTGTAATTGCTCTTGGACAAACTGAATAAAGCCCTTTTTCATCAGACGGATTGGCGATATCTTAATACTAATTGTTCGCAGCACATGCCCTTGCTGCTTCCAGTGCTGTAACAACGCACATGCTTTTTTAATCACCCAATCTGTAATGATGTGAATCATATGGTTTTCTTCCGCTAATGGAATAAATTCACCAGGTGACACAAGGCCCCATTCTTTATGATGCCAACGAATTAACGCTTCTGCACCGTTGATAACCCCCTTTTGCGGCTCCACCAATGGTTGGAAATATAATTCGAATTCCTCATTTAACATGGCTTGTCGCATATCTCGGTCTAACACATACTGTTTATAGGAAGTAATATCCTCTGTAAAGGCATAAATATGAAAACGATTCCTTCCCTGCTGTTGGGCATAGCATAAAGCTGAATATGCATTTTCTAATAAAATGTTTCTCGTTAAGCCCTCCTCTGGGTAAAAAGCAATACCAATGCTAGCAGATAGGTGCAAGCGATAGTCTTTTATCGAAAAAGGTGTATCAAAGGTTTTCAGTACACGGCTAGCCAGCGCGTAAATATGTTGCTTGCTCACATATTTTTTCATGACAATGATAAAATGCTGATTGTCTAAACGTGCCATGTAACTGTGATCATCTGTTAGTGTTGAAAAGTAGTTGGTTACCGTGCGCAGAAGCTCATCACCGATTTTCGTACCTAGCGCATTATTTAAGATATGAAAGCGGTTAATCGAAATATATAATAGTGCGAAGGGTTCGCCAGCTAAACATAAGGTATCAACTTTATCATGCAAGCTCAAGCGATTCGGTAAACCTGTCAATTCATCATAATACACTAAATAATTAAGCTTCTTTTCCCGTTCAATCTCCTTTGTCATATCAGTTACTAAGCCGAAAATATGGTTGACCTCTCCCTCCTGATCTAGTCTAGGCACAATTTGTTCCAGCAACCACTTTGTCTGATTCTCCCCCGTTAGGATACGATAAATCACTTGATAGCTTTTGCCTGAAGCGAGATGATCTGTATACGCTAATACCTCCTCACGATGTGCAGGATGAATCATATTAATCCATACTTCTGAGTCATCATAAAGCTTAGCTAATGGAATACCAAGAATTCCTTCCAATCCTTTAGAGGCGAACAGCATATTGCCACGAATGGAATCTCGCATCCAAATCCCTGCATCTAAATTGTCAAAGATCGAATGATAGTTGGCTAATGTATCATTTAGTGTTTTCTCAAGTAGTTTGAAAGCCGTTTCGTCTTTGACAACCCCAATCATCTTAAAGGGCTTGTCATCCTTCCATATGACTTCGGCGGCTGCCTGTAGAAAACGCAGCTCATTGGTTTTACCGTGATAAATTCGGAAGTCACTGTCAAAATTAGACCCTTTTCGCGCATGATTAAATGCATCATATGTCCTTTCATAATCATCTGGATGAATGAACTGGAAAACGTGCTCAATACCATCGTTATCTGAACGTGCAAAGCCAAAAATATGATAAAAGTTATCTGAGCAAAACAGTTTGTCATGCTGAATAAAGTACTCCCAGCTCCCAACTGCCGCAATATGCTGGGCGTAATTTAAATGCTTCTCATGTAGCATTAACTGATGCTTCATGGCTGAATACGTGGACATATCTTCAATGATTAAATAGAGCCCCTCCGCCTGATTGTCGTCATTTTTGATTGGTATAAACGTCAGTACGAGGCTTAGGTTTTGTCCTTGATGCTGTAGTCTTTCAATATCAATCTTGACCGACTTTCCTCGTAATGTTCGATTGAACGCTCTTTTTAATCGTTTATAATCTACATCAGTCAGAATTTTCTTGAAATCTTCCGCATGACTAGGTCGATATTGTAATAGCTCATAGAGTGCTTCTTGATTGACGTAAATAATTTCGCCATCTGCCGCAAACACTATCATCATATCGGGGTGATACTTGGCAAAGGACATGGCATATGAAAATAAACGATGGTCTTGAGCTGTTGCCAGCGCAAACGTATGCGGTCTTTCTTCTTTTGTAAAAAACTGCTTTAATAGATTCGGCTTTTTCATCCATCTCACCTCTCCCTACTTTTTACCCACTACTTATTTATCAATTCCCCCAAAATACAGTTTAAAAACTACTATTTATAAAAGAGAAAGAAAAGTTTCATCGACCGTTTTTCGCTGGAGAAGCACTCTTTTTTATTAGGGGATGCCCCTATCCAATTTTTCTTAAGGTACTACGATTAATTCCATATCCAATAGCCAGCGATCAATGGCTTGCTTTGGATAATAGACTTTGTCCCCTACCTTTACATGAGGGATTTCGCTTATGTAACTATTTGATCCATCTTGCACTTCTGTTAATTTTAGCACTTCCACTACACTGATTCCTAAATAATCAGCCGCCTCTTGCTGTGACAATAGCTGGTGTTGCACGGATTCCCTTGGCTGCTCTTTTAAACTAGTGGCGATGAGCCAGCTTCCTATTAAAAACGACACGGCTAATGAGAAAATCGCCATTGCTATGCTATATTGTTTCAATTCTATCCTCCCTTTCTCATCAAATTTTACCATTAATTCAATAAAAAAAGATGCTCTATAAGCCTTTATAGACTTATAGAGCATCTTTCTATTAATAAATGATTATTTTTGGATAAATTGTTGTGTCCAGTAGTTACCTGATTTCACATAACCTACACCGATGTGCGTAAATTTACCGTTTAAAATGTTCGCACGGTGTCCTGGTGAGTCCATCCACGCTTGTACTACTTCTTGTGGTGAACGTTGACCTTGAGCAATGTTTTCACCTGCAGCTTTATAAGCGATGCCTAAAGCTTTCATACGATCAAATGGTGAACCAAATGTTGGGCTCGTATGTGAGAAATATTTATTTGTTTGCATATCTTGTGATTTTTCACGAGCTGCAGCCATTAATTTCGCATCTGTTTGAAGTGGTGATAAACCAGCTTTTGTACGCTCAGCGTTTGTTAATTTTACTACTTCTTGTTCAAATGCGTCCACATCTGAAGTTGTTGTTGATGGTGTTGAAGTAGTTGGTGGTGTTGCTGGCTTTTCATTTTGTGATGATTGATTATTATTTGGCTTTGTTGGTGTTGTATTATTTGTTGTTGGCGTCTCATTAGATGGTGTAGATGCCTGTGGAAGTTTAATCGTCCACTTATGATTATTGTTTGACCATTTATAATAATAAACATTACAGTTTGTTGATTGCTGTACGGAATTCCCCTCTGTTGTATTTGCAGCAGCAGAAGCTATTTGAATTGGAGCTGCTAAAAGAAATGTTGCACAAATTGCAGTTAGTGTTTTTTTCATGTTTGCAATTCCTCCTTCTCTGCCACTAATCGTAAGGGATGATTTTCATTAAAATCTTACCAACATCTGCTAACTACGCCAACGAAGAAGAAAATGCGCGAAAAACCACGTTTTTTTCGCGTTATTTTTTAGCAGGTTTCACCAATCTATGAAATACTTACGTTTGAAAGAGGGTTGACACCCCTCCTAAACTCGTAAATATTTTAGAAAATAAACAGCTGATATGAATAAAAAATGTATGTTTTATACACTCATTTTTTAATCGCCTTTCTTCATTACTTTCAATGCATCACCCTAGAGATGGCTAGTGTCGTAGCCTCATGTCAGCCTAATATTACAATTGTGTTACAAGAGCGTTACATTTCATTTACATAAAAATAAAACAACCTGTGTAAAGCTACACAGGTTGTTCACGTGCAGAAATTCACTGGTTGTTTTATTCTTCAATTCGCCCCAATAATAGGTAAAGCACTAACATTCTCTCCAATAATAACAAGTTTTGCTGGCATTTTCAGATATTCTGGGAGCCATTGCACCATTCCATAAGCATATTGGAACAACATTGGGTTTTTGATGCCCTTAATTGGTACATAGCCTTTCATACGATAAATCGTTTCAGGTAATGCACGCACCCAATCTTCAAACTGCTCCTGTGTAAATTCCTGATCTGTAAAATCTACTAAGCGAGAGCCCAGCTGCATAGAGGCTATTGGCGCTTTAACTATATCTGCTTTATCGACCTGTGTTGTTGCCTTCAGCCCCTCTAATAAGCTGAGTGGTACGCGCCCATTTGTCGTTTGCAATATAAAGGCATGAGGGTTCAGGCCCTGCAGTTCATAGACGACCTGACCTTGCTCTGCCTCTGTTAATAAGTCTGTTTTATTTGCTAACAATAGATGTGCATGGCGAATTTGCTCCAGAAATAAAGAGCGCACTTGTGGTGTTAATGTATTACGTTGTAGCCAGAGCTTAGAATCCGCCACCGTGATAATGCCTTTCACATTGAGCTGATCTGCAAAAAGCGGTGAAAAAACGGCATCCAAAGCTTCTACAGGATGTGCTGCACCTGTTGTCTCGATAATGAGCACATCAAAATCACTATCTAATAGAAGAGATTGAATTTGTGCCTCTGTTTTTTCAGCACCCGAACAGCAAATACAGCCCTCTAGCATCTCCTTTAGCGGGATATCCTTTTCCACTGCCTGCGAGTCAAATGGCAGCTTCCCGAGCTCATTCATAATAACAGCAGGCTTTAATTTCTTTTCTTTTAGCTGGCGAATGACATCTGTCAGCATGGATGTTTTGCCACTCCCTAAAAAGCCACTAAATAGGTACACATCTTTCATAGTAGTTCCTCCCATCAAAAAAGCTGTCGCAGATGCCGTGAAAGACAACTGTTGCGACAGCTACATTGTTAGTTTGTTGTTTCCTCTGTTTTTTCGGCTGTTCCTACAAGAAGCTCTTTCGCTTTTAGTAACTGAGGATCATCGGCTTTCATTTTTGCACGTAACGCATCCATTAAAGCATACGTTGTATTACCCGTTAGAATGCCTGTTTCTTCAAGGTTGTTCGCTGCTTGTAGTTTTTCTACTGCCTGTGCGGTATTGTCATCAAAGATCCCATCTACTTCACCAGGCTCATACCCTAGCACCTGAAGCATCTCCTCTGCTGCTTTCACAGAGTCAGATTGTAGGCCTGTCTTCATTTCTAAAGAGGCATTCAAGTATGGTAAAGAGGCATAGGATGGATACGCAACTTTGACATCAGGCTCAATTCCTTTTTCATTAATCCAGTTGCCCTTCGGTGTTAACCATTTACCTGTCGTAAATTTCAAATTAGAGCCGTCTTTTAACGGTGTAACATTTTGGACAGTTCCTTTACCGAATGATGTTTCACCAACAACTTTAGCACCAACTGACTCTTTTAATGCTCCTGCCAAAATCTCAGAGGCTGAAGCACTGCCACTATCAACTAGTACCGTGATCGGTAGGTTATATTTTTTACCTGCAATGGCATTTGTAATTTGAGGCTCCGCATCTTTTTCTTGTACCTGCACAATCGCCTTTCCTTCTGGTACAAAGAAATTAGAGATATCGACTGCAGCCTTTAGGTAGCCACCAGGATTTTGACGTAAATCTAAGACAATGCCCTTCATTCCTTTACCTTCATACTCAGTAAGGATTTTTTCAAGCTCTTGGGCAGTTTGTTCACTAAATGATGTAACTTGAATATGGGCAATATTGCCATCCAGCATTTCACCATAAACGGTTTCGACTGGGATGTCATCACGAACAATCGTCATTTGAATAGGTTCCGTATTTTCGCCACGTTTTACCGTTAATTTTACGGGTGTTCCTTTTTCGCCACGAATCAGTGCAACTGCCTCTGTTGCACTTAAGCCCTGAATACTTTTCCCATCAACTGTTAAGATAATATCTTTTGGTAATAAGCCTGCCTTTTCAGCAGGAGAATTTTTGATAGGTGACACAACTGTAATATAACCATTACGTTCTTGGATTTCTGCACCAATTCCTTGGAAGCTTGAAGATAGGCCAGAATTAAATTGGTCCGCTTCTTCCTTTACCATGAAATCGGAATAAGGATCGCCTAATGCATCAAACATACCATTGATCGCACCATCGACCACTTTTTCATCGTCAATATCTTGGTAATAGTTATTTTTCAGTAAATCAAATGCTTCATATAATTTTGTAAATTCCTCTCGTTCAATCGGAACTTTCACTTCCACTACTTTCTTATCACCAAAGGTTAACGCAAAAATCGTTAAACCTGCCGTAATAAGAATTGTAAAGAACATTAGCATGATAAATTTAAACGGTTTCAGTTGTATAAATTGTCCTGCCGGCTTTATTTCAGCTGGAGTCGGCTCCTGCTGCTGTTCTGTACTTTCTTTTTTCTGTTCATCCATCTTGATTGTCACCACTCTCATTTACACTAACTTGTTGTCACACTACTACCATCTTAACAGGTTATCCAGAAGACGAAAAGAAAAAGACTGTCAAAATTTCATGACAGACCTTGTCCGATCATGCTTCATTCTAACTAGCAGTCCAGCACCTATTCAGCCATCATACTACTAAGTTTAGGCATATTATGGTACTGCCTTTTAATTTTACTCATTTCCTAGTAGCAGTCAACAAAAAACTCAAAGAATCATAGAAATGCTATAAGAATATAACGTGCCAGTATCCAAAAAAGTTGCATCCTATCAGGAATTATTCATGAGTTTTTGCAGTTTTTTATATACGGAATGCACGGTTAATCGATGAAAGGCAATCAATTGTCCTTTATAAACCACTGAAAAAATACCATACGGTGTCGGTGATTTCTCCATCAGATCTTCTCTCGTTTGAAGATCCACCAGCACTGGCTGCAAGCCTAATTTTTCGGCAGCTAATTGAATATTTTCCGTGGCGACGTCTACATATGGACATTGAAAGGAACGTAAAATCGTTAAATGAGGAAATCTCGTTAATCGTTCCTGCCAATTATCAGGAAAGTATGGCCGTTCAACGCTTTCATGAAATGGAAAGACCCATAATTCAAAATCATCGAGTGCTGTTGCCATATGTTGAAACTGGTGCTGTAAAAACAAATCCTTGCTTGGCGTCCAGGAAGTTTGGTCATTCGTAATGACCATCACTCCCTTTTTTCCACGTTCCTTGGCATCCTTTAAGCATCTCTTCAGTAATTGTGTACCATAGCCCTTGCCCACTGCACTTACCCATAAACAGTGAATCACCACATAGCCATCTGCATGTACAACTCTTGAAGAGTATTCCGCGTCCGTATATTCTATAAAACCTACTTGTTTTTGATTTTCAAGTACTTGTATGTAATGTAAGCCCTTTTCAAATTGTTGATTAAGCCATTTGTTTTTGTTCTGGTAGCCCTCTGTTTTCTTCTTGCTTCGTAAACAATAGCTGCCCTTCCCCTCTAACAGCTCACTATTCATTTGAATCAGCTCTATATGTTGTGTCAATGCTAGTCCCCCCATCCGTTGATTGTACTAATTTTACCATTTTTAGTGAATCATTCAACGATCATAGTAATCGCCTTTTCACTTGTTGTCGCATATGATGCAAGTAATGACAAATGTAAGGAGGAAGAATAATGGGGAGAAATAATAAACCGACCCAAGGCAATGAATCCATAGAAATTTATGCGGCTAAGCTATCCTATATTGGCACAGCCATTTCAACATTAGGGGATGGTTTACAAACCATTGCAGCGGGACTCGCATTAGAAGCGCTCCAAAACGCGAACAATGATTCTTCTCAAACGAATAATGGCAATGGAAATGGGCATCAAACAGTTAAAATAGATAATATGCAGAAACAAATTGATTATTTAATTGCTGAGCTTAAACACATCAAAAAAATGTTTAAATAACCATTACATAAAGAAAAGTGTTGAAGATGTTTCTGCTTCAACACTACTGTTTTTTTTCCATTTTCTTATGTGTCCTTTGGATTTCCAATAATTCAGAAACCGTCACAAACTGATAGCCCTGTTTTTCAAGCTCCGGTATGATTTGTTCCATTGCCTGAACCGTTTGTGCTCGATTTCCCCCACCGTCATGAAATAGGACAATATTGCCTGCTTTCACACCTTTTAAAACGGTATTCACGATGCGCTGAACACCAGGGCTTTTCCAGTCAAGCGTATCTAAATGCCAAGACCACATCACAACCTTATAGCCTTTTTTTGAAATTGCATCAATCATCGCATCGGTATATTGTCCTTCAACTGGTCTAAATAATGTTGGCTGATAGCCTGTAATCCCTGCAATCACTTCATCTGTTTGCTGTATTTCTTTCATTAAATTGGTAACATTTGTTCTTAAAGGGTGTGTATAGGTATGATTGGCCAATTCATGTCCTTCTTCGTACATTCTTGTAATCAGCTCAGGATTTTTTTCTGCATTTTGACCGACAATAAAAAAGGTTGCTTTTGCATTATATTTTTCCAATACATCAAGGATATCCGCTGTATATTTGCGATGTGGCCCATCATCAAATGTTAAGGCAATGATTTTTTCATCTGTCTGAATTTCCCAAAGAATTTGACCTGCTTCCTCATAATATTTTCTTCCTTTATTTTCAGAAGAACTCACTTTTACATAAAAAAGCGACACCGTGATTAGACTAAGTGGTAGTAAAAGCAATAAAAACTTTTTCACATTTTCACGTCCCCAAATAATTATTTTCGTACTTTATTATTTGAGGATTTCCTAAAAAAATGCTTATGTTTCGCATTCATTCATTAAAATTTGATGGTGGATATGATGTGCCAGATGTTGCATATACTCCTCTATCAACCATCCCAATGTCCTTTGTTGTTGATTCATCACACATGGCTGGGCCAATGTCTCTTCATCAAGGTGGTCCAGTACATACATGATTTTTTGGTTGATGCTTGTCCACAACATTAAAATATCTTCTATTGGTAATTCCTGATAGCCCTGTAACGCGACCCATTGTACTTGGTCGTATGTAGTCACTACATAGGGTGAAGCTTCATTCTGAACTTGAAGAAATCGTTCAAGATTGACAATAGCCGAATCACATAAATGACCGATTACTTCTTTTTTGGACCATTTTTTTGTAGCAGGTCGTTGTGTTATTTCCGCTTCTGTCATCACACGAAATACTTCTGGTACTTTTATAAGCCAATAATGTAATTGTTCAACTGTCTTTTGCACGAAGGTCACTCCCTTCTGAAACAATTGTTACGTAATAATCTAATAATGCAATCACTGCCTGCACTCGCTTATGTTCGATTTCAATTTTAAAGGAAATCCATATAATGGCGACATTAAAACTCAAGACGGCTAATGCAACAATTTGGGCAAGCGACATGCCGATCATGAGTTTGCTATTCATGGTTGTAGCAAGCAATGTAAACATGGATAAAATAACACCACTCATGGTAATAAACATGGGCTTCATGCGTATTATCTCATTTGCCTGTACCTTTAACAGATGGACAATAAATCGCAGCTCTTGCCTTGTATATTGTTGCTGAAGGATAACAAAATAGGACTGATACACATCCTCATCAAGCTTTTTATGCAATATATTTTTATGCATCTTTTGCACAAATTGATCACAGAAATCGTTCGCCAACGCTTGCTCTGGCTGTAGCTGTTCTTCTTTATGCTCTATAAAAGCGACCCTCAAACCTCCTCACCCTCTCATATTAAAAACTTTCACTCCATTTACTATATGAAGGAAAGAGAGCCGTGTAGTACGAATTGAAGCAAAGTCGTTTATTTTTGAGTGTCTTTTTGCCGCGCTCTACTTAATCCAAAAATAGCTGTTGCGAAAACAAAAACTACCGTACAAAGCCACATTGTCAACCCATTCCAAGCGCCTTTAGCAATCGTAATATTCGCTAATAGCGCTATTTGCATAATACAAACGGCGATATAAAGCATAAATGTGTAATTCAACTGAGAACCTCCATTTTCTAAGATCCAAAAGCGAAAACAAGATCCGTCTCGCAAACTATTTCTCCATCTACCATTGCAATCCCTCTGCCTTTCCCAACAGCGCCCTTCACACGCGTAATCTCCACTTCTAGATGTAGCTGATCACCAGGCTTTACTTGCTTTTTAAAGCGACAATGATCGATTCCTGCCAATAAACCTAATCTTCCCTCATTCCCAGCCTTTGTCAGCATAATCACTGCACTAACCTGTGCTAATGCTTCAACAATTAGTACACCTGGCATCACAGGATACTGTGGAAAATGACCTTTAAAAAACTCTTCATTAATCGTTACATTTTTCAACCCCACTGCGCGCTTGCCCTCTTCTAACTCCACAATACGGTCTACCAAAAGAAATGGATATCGGTGTGGCAAAATAGCTTGTAATTGTTGACTTGTTAACATATGAATTCCTCCAACGTATTTTTATAATCTTATTCTAACACTAAATATTAGTACTAGGTAATAAAATTTCATTAGTATTATCCATTAGTTTTCTGAATTATTTTTCATTATTTTTTCAATATTTCTTTATCGACAGCCACACAATAGCTAGAATATAATATTCCATGCATTCACCCTAGAATGATTAGTTTATTAGAATAGGATGGTTTCGCATGTTATCTTTTATCGCAATAGTTCTTTTATTATTTTTAATTCCAGGTCCTGCAGTTATTATTACCATTACGCAAACATTAAAAAGCGGAAAAAAGAATGGTATTTATACAGCTTTAGGTATTGGTCTTGGTGACTTGGTTCATACATTAGCGGCTGTTTTAGGTCTCTCTGCTATTTTAATGAAATCGGCCACTGCCTTTGAAGTGGTGAAATATATTGGTGTGGCATACCTTGTGTACTTAGGCATTCAGATGCTCCTCACAAAGCCAAAGAAAATTGAGCAACCGACTGTCGAACAAAGTCCTGCTAGTACTTCATTCCGTCAAGGCTTTTTAGCAGAAATCCTCAATCCAAAGACGGCACTGTTTTTCCTAGCCTTCCTACCGCAATTTGTTCAGCATAACGAGCAATCTGTCACAAGCCAATTGCTAACACTCGGTATAACATTTGTCGTGATGAGTGCTTTATATACAATCCTACTCGCAGTAATTACAAGCTTCATTGGCGAAAAAATCTTTACAAAAACAAGCGGTAGCTCACGCTGGCTCGAAAAGACAGTTGGCTTCGTTTATATCGGTCTCGGTGTCCGTTTAGCATTACAGACACAAAGTAGATAAATTGGAGAAGAACACAAAAAGTGTTCTTCTTTTTTTGCAGGAAAATGGAGTTTTAATAGCCAATAATATTAAAAAGGAGGGTTACATTTGAATCAACGTCAAGAAAATCTATTTCAGCAGCTAGCCAATTATCGTGGCGAGCTGCTTCACTTACTCGAGCATGTATCAGAAGAAAAAGCGAACATCATCCCAGCTGGATTTCATAATAATATTCGCTGGAATATGGGTCATGTTTATCTCGATCAATATTTATGGATAGAGGCATTAACAAAGGAAAAGGATATAGATTTAGAAGCTCTCAAGAAATGGTTTGGCTTTGGTACATCGCCAAACCATTTTGACGACGAAACGCCATCCTTTGAGGAATTAAAGAAGTATTTAGCTCAGCAGCCTGAACAATTAAAGGAACAGTATGGCCATCGATTGTCAGAGGAATTCCCTCCTATTGATATGGGTATGCAAACCATTGAACAAGTACTGTTACGCACCATCTTTCATGAAGGTATGCATTTACAAGCGATTTTAACCATTTATCGATGCCTAAACGAAGCAACAGACCTAGTTTGATACTGGGTCTGTTGCTTACTTGTTTATTGATAGTTTTCGAGATAGTTTCCTTTCTCAAAAATTTCTTTCGGACTTAAAGCAGTCCACTCCTCTATCGATACATTGGGATGCAAATCCAGATAGGATTTTACCATTTTATAGCCCTCACTGTAGCCATATTCATAGGGTAGACCATTTCCACCTCTAATTATATCTAATGCACGATGCAGATCAGGCTTATCCAAATCTGCTGCAACATCTGCCCAGTAGACTTTGTTGTCATCTAAATCAACTCGCGTAAAGTTCAAATCAGGATAAACTAATTTTTCAAACATCACAGCCCTTCCTTCAAATATGAGATGGTCTAGCACCTTATTTTCACCACGTGGACGTTTTTCAGCTGCAACGCTATGATGATATTCATGAGCGATAATGGCCCTGATAGATTCATCAGTATAATATTTATTATAGAGTGCTGTTATTTTACCTGCACCAATCGTTACCATATTCGCGTTAACGTCTGTGGCTGGAAACACACATACCGTTGTTTCATTATTAGTTGAAAGAAATTCAGAAGATTTGAATAGACCCTCTTTGATACTCTTTTCAGTTGCTTCCCTATCAATTTTTTCGCTTAATAATTGATTTTCTTTCAATTGTTTGGGTGTGATATTCAACACCGTCTCAGCCATATTTATATATTCACCATTCTCAAAACAGGCACTATAAACAGGATCAATGACCTCTTTTCGATAGACATCCAATGGTGAACGATCTGGGTCCTTTTCTACCTTTTCCGTATAGTTTTGAAAAAGCTCATAAGCATGAACTATTTT
This sequence comes from Lysinibacillus sp. OL1, assembly GCF_004332175.1. Taxonomy (NCBI): domain Bacteria; kingdom Bacillati; phylum Bacillota; class Bacilli; order Caryophanales; family Bacillaceae; genus Lysinibacillus; species Lysinibacillus sp. OL1. Next base: position 389,379 of record NZ_SJDS01000002.1, read on the forward strand.
ATATGGTTGCTTCGTTTCTGGATGTTCGAATGAAACCGTGATATTATCTACATCCCGTTTTTCATGGGAAGGCTTTTCTGTTTGTGCACAGGCACTAAGTATGAAGCATAACATCATTAATACAACAAAACCCTTTACATAATTCATCCTTTTCATCCGTCCTTTTCATCAGGTAATAATTTAACCATGCTAACGTTCGTCAACGATATGCCTTGTCGCTCGACTGTTTGTGTTTGCATGATTTGGTACCCTTTCCGTTCAAAAAATGGTCTCGCTGTAAGACTAGCATCCGTGTAAATATGGGTAAGACCAAGCTTTTTTGCGTCTGCTTCTAGTAAATCTACGATGGCTGATGCAATCCCCTGTCCTTGAAAATCCTTATGGACATAAAGTCGATCTAAATAGCCCTCCATTGTCATATCCCCAAAGCCAACAATTTGATGATGCTTCCGTGCGACATAGGTCTTATTATGTCTTAAAGTCTTTTGCCAAGTCGCTACTTTAACTGGCTGTATTGCTAACGGTGCCCAAGCCTCCAATTGGGCCTGTGAATAATCTTTTGCGTTTACACTATGTACGGTTTCGTAAAATAATTGCAGAATTTCTTCTAAATCATCGTCATGATAGTTTGTAAAATGAAGCATCTATACACCCCTTTTCTCGCAATCTATTATACCAATGATAGGATATTTATGTAAAATTATAGCAAGCTTATAGATCCCTATAATCTATAAGCTTTTGTTTTACTGTTTCGGTGTATTGGCTGTTAGCGGGTTTGCATTGGCGACTAATTGTACAGGCGTCGTTGTTTGTTGAAAGCTATCCTTTTGTCCTTGATTCGATTTCCCGTAGCCTTTCATCACAGCAAATAATGCTGCACCAACAATGCCCCATGTCAAAAACTTCATTTAAAAAACCTCCTTTCAGCATTAGTATTCGAGAACAAATACAGATTATACGCTGTCAAAAAGTTGCTATTAGCGATGGTGACTTTGTGTCATTATGCATCTAATAATTAAAACGTTTATCGAATTCAGTGAAAAAATAGTAAGATTTTTATTATATACTAAAGAATATTATGGTAAAATTTCGAGGTGGTAAGTGTTTTAAGTAAAGGAGGTTTATTACCATGAAGAAAATTTTTACAGGGCTATGTCTAACAACGATGCTGTGGATGGCAACACCCGCGGAAGCTGCAACAACACAAATCAAAATCGACGATGTTGTGGTAAAATCTGATACAGCACCCGAGCAAAAAAACAATCGAACAATGGTGCCATTACGAGTGATCAGCGAAAATCTTGGTGCACAAGTTCATTGGCAGGATTCACAAATCACCCTTGCAATGGATCAAACAACCATTAAATTGAATCTTAATAACCGAACAGTCATTAAAAATGGTGAAAAAGAACAATTGGATGTACAACCATACATGAAAAACAATCGCACCTATGTACCAATCCGCTTTATTGCTGAAACATTTGGCAGTCAAGTGCATTACAATCAAGGCACAGTAAATATTACGACTGAACCATTGCTAATCGAAGATGAAAAAATCAAGGTACTACGCTATGAATACCATATGACAATGGGTGGGATCATTCAGGACATCAAGGGCAATGCCTATCACCAAGCGCTTTACAAAATTTTCCAAGAAATGAAAGGTGACAAAGTTGAGGCTCCGAAAGAATATTATTGGCACTTCAATTTAGAAGCACCTGGATCTTATTATAAGCTTGGCCAATTCGATTTTATGAGCCATGATAATAACAGTGTCAAACAATATGATATCTATACATTAAATCAACCTTTCCCTGAGGAACTATTACAGGGCTATCCTAAAGTTCTACTACATGATGCATCAGAGGATAACTGGTATCTATTCTCTGAACAAGCTGTAAAGTCAATACAGCAGCTGATGAATAGCGCAGATCATAATGGCTTTAGCAAAATAATTAGTAATACGGTCGCTTAAAAAAATTTTTAATGGCAGCTATACACAACATATTCTGTAAAAAGATGTGCAAAATATTCATATCAACGATTGATTGATGGAGGTTTGCCTCATGCAGAAATTCCTATCATTAAGTATAGCGCTACTATTCCTTTTATCTGCTTGTTCGTCGGAAGAAGCTCCGCCCAGCGAGGAAGCAGAAGCCAAAGAACAGACCGTAAATGCGCAGCCAAAAGAAAACCTAAACGTTTTGAACGATGATAAAGGTTGGGTAATGGCTGAGTAATGAGAAAAGCGTGTTTTGATATTTTTTATCAAACACGCTTTTCTACACTATTTTTGTATAATCTGAATAAGGTTGCCACATGTATCATTAAAAACTGCTATTGTGACTTCTCCCGCTTTTGTCGGCTTAAGTGTAAATTCAACGCCTTTCTCCAGTAAACGGCTATACTCCTTTTCTAAATCAGCAACTCCAAACATTGTTGCTGGAATGCCTTCAGCGAAAATCCTCCTTTGATAGTCCTTTGCTGCAGGATGCTCATCTGGCTCAAGTAATAGCTCAGTGCCCTCTAAATCATCAGGCGACACAAGCGTTAGCCATCTATGTTTTCCTACTGGGACATCCTCCTTTTTTACAAACCCTAGCTTTTCCGTATAAAATGCCAGTGCCTTTTCCTGATCTTGTACAAAGATACTGTTAACAATAATATTCAATTGCTTTTCCTCCTTTTAAGTTGTTTAAGAAGCATCCTTCACACGTAAACTTTACTCTACCCATCCTTTCAGTAAATCTTTAAGTGGTTCCTTATTGAAAAGAATGACTCGATATTTTCCCTTCCGCTGTGATAGGACGAGTCCAGCACTCTCCAAGACAGACAGATGCTTAGCAATCCCCTGTCTCGAAATTGAAAGTTCATGTTTCATTAGAAGACGCACCGTCAATTCATACAATGTCATCTCATCACACTCAGCCAGTTCATCTAATATAAGTCTACGAGTCGAGTCCCCTAGTGCTTTAAAAACAGCGTCTTTATCCCAATTCATAGCTTGATTATAGGCAACTATATGGTTGCATGTCAACTATAAGCAACTTGTGGGTTGTATGATTTTTGTACGTGTGGTCTCCTTATTTGAACAGGATGAATCTTTAGGAGCGGGGTCTATTCTTTTTAAGCGGAATTCTACTCATTTAGAGTGGTAACTAACTTTTTTAGGACGACTTTCTACTCGTTTAAAGCGGCTGCTTACCTTTTTCGAGCGCTTCTCTACTCATTTGGAGCGGCTGCTTACCTATCATGAGTAAAAAAACAGCAAGCCTGAGTTAGCTTACTCAGACTTGCTGTTTTTCTTCGATCGGTAACACTGTAGAATATTTAATTTCTCGTAAGGATAAATTCGTTTGAATTCTAGAAACGCCAAGCTTATTTAATTTTCGAATAAATTGATCTAAGTCTTGGCGGTCTCGAATTACGACCTTTAACAAATAATCATAGGCACCAGTTAAGCAATGGCATTCCAAAATTTCGGTCATTGTTTTCAAGCTGTTTTCTAACTCCTCTATTTCCTTTTCCTGATGAATATTCGTGCTCATAAATATATAGCACAATAAATCAAAACCTAATTTTTCCTGATTTAAAATCGCGACTTGTTGATCAATATAGCCTTCATTTTCTAGACGTTTCACCCTTGTATGGGTTGCTGGTGGGGACAAATTGACCCGTCTAGCTAATTCCGCATTGCTAATGTGAACCTCTCGCTGCAAAATCGCTAAGATTTGCAAATCCACATGATCTAATCCTTTATTTTTGATATCCTCCATTGTTTTCTCCTCTTTTGATTATTTTTAGACAAGGAAGTTTTTAACATGATTCCAAAACGTTATTTCGAAAATCGTCAAATAACTTTCATTTATTTTGATTTTATTCAATTATACAAAATATTATACTGACAAATCTCTAATAGTGCTATGATTCTTATTATACACAAAAGCCAAAAGGAGTGTACCTATACTATGGTTAAATTTTATATGGGCTTAATGCTTGTCACGAGCTTACTATGGGGAGGCAATTTTGTTGTGGCTAAGACGCTAGTGGCACATGCCTCTCCGATGACTTTAACGTTGGTTAGATGGCTGATCGCCGTGATCGTCCTGCTACCGTTAGTTTGGTGGAAAGAGAAGAGATTGGTTCCTGCTAAGGCCGCTCTTGTGCCATTATTTCTGATGGGCATTACAGGTGTTGCCTTGTTTAATATATTTCAATTTTTAGCGTTGGAACGAACAACATCCACGAATGCTGGTCTTATTTCTACAATGAATACCATGTCCATCGCCCTTTTTTCCTTCGCCTTTCTGAAAGAAAAAATAAATGGCTTGCAGCTTCTGGCGATGGTACTCTCTTTAATTGGTGTTTTTCTTGTCCTATCGAAAGGAGATTGGCAGCTGCTATGGCACTTCCAATTGAATATAGGAGATTTATGGATGGTGGCAGCCGTTTGCGTATGGGGACTTTATTCTGTATGTAGTAAGTGGGCTATGCAAACAACCTCTCCGTTAATGGCTACTTTGTATGCAGGTTTGTTTGGGGTACTCATCCTAGTCCCATTCACGATCAAGGATTTTACCTTCTCTGAGATCGACTCCTCTTTCATCCTTTCGCTTCTTTATACAGGGGTCATCTCTACAGTAGTTTGTATGGTATTTTGGAATATTGGCGTTCAACAATTAGGTGCTACAACCTCTGGTATTTTTCTAAACTTTAATCCTATTTTTACAGCATTGCTCGCCTTTTTATTTATCGGTGAACAGCTAAGCTGGCTGCAAGGCATTGGGGGAATCATCGTGATTTTGGGCTGCTACTTATTCACACATTTTAAAACGAAGACGCCTCAGGCTGTGCTCTAAATTTCTATTTTTCAAACTTGCAAATAATAAAAGATGCTTTGCTCATCAGGAGGCAATGCATCTAATGACGTAGACGTTTTTTTGCTACTACCACAAAATGAAACCACCGTTCCTTCGTGAAGCTTGCTTGTAATACGTAGACCTTGACCATAATGGTGTTGCCATCTGATGGATGAGCGTTCTTTAGGCTGTAGTAGTTTTGCCAATTGCTCTTCATCCATTCCAACGCATTATCCGTTACGGTGATTTCAAGATGGGTATCAAAAATTGATAATACGAATATGTATCGTTCCCCGTCAGAACGCTTTAACATTCCATGCTCTAATGCATTTTCAATTAATGGCTGGATAGTCAGTGCTGAAATGAAGACATTTGTCTCCGACTCTAGTTGCCATACAACCTGAATACGCTTGCCAAAACGCTCCTGCTGAATATAGAGGTAGGCTTGAACCAACCTAAGTTCATTTAACTAGTGGAACAAGTGCTTCCACATTTTGAAAATTACTGGACTCTCTTAAAAAATCACTCAATGCCTCTACTAATTTACTTGTTCGCTCACTATCTAATTCACTTAACCCGACAGGAAGGAGGTCTTTTTAAGGACGGTCCTTTTTAAGTGGATGTCTGAAAGAAGCAAACCAGCAAACCAGTATTCATGTCTATCCCTGACCCCAATGCGCTCAATACCAAAAACATATTATTCACTTTTGCCTATTTCACCTCCTAGGTTACGCTCCAATAATAACTAACGTACGTTCCATGAACGCAACCATTGTACTAATCGCACATCTACAAAACTGAACAATCAAAAAACAGATGATATTAGCCCTAGACTACAGGTATAATGAAAGAAAAACCAAAATTGATTGGAGATGCCATGAAAATTCGATTAGAAAAATTAACACAGGGTGATTTTGAAAACTTATATGCATTTGAGGTTAAAAATAGGGCCTATTTTGAAAAAACAGTCCCAAGTCGAGGGGATGACTATTACGAATTACCAAATTTCATAAGAAAAAATGACATGCTTTTAGAGGAACAAGCACAACAGCTTTCCTATTTCTATCTAATAAAAAATGAACTTGAAGAAATTATAGGAAGAATCAATGTAATCGATATTGATAAGGATCAACGATTAGGCCATATCGGTTATAGAGTAGGAAAAGAATTTAGTGGGAAAGGGGTTGCCCATACAGCCTTACAATTAGTATTAGACCTTATGCGCCAGCAAGGCATGCTCATCATTGAGGCACAAACAACAACGAACAATATAGCCTCTCAAAAAGTATTAGAAAAAAACGGTTTTAAACAATTGGATAGAAGCGGAGAATCATTTGAAATGAATGGTCAAAACTTCACTTTTACTTATTACCGGTGGTTTAATTCTTAGGATGATCTGACAAACCGTATTGTCAGATCATCCAATTTAAAAGAATCTGCCTAATCTAATGAGACCCCTTTAATCGCTGTTTTCAATTCCTCTAAACTCTTAATCATTTGCAGTAAAGAATGATATTCAGTTGCATTCAAGTGATCACCATGCACTGTTATGTATCTTTTTATGCTACTTTCCATTGTTTGAATTTCTAGCATAGCATTATACTGAACGTCAGGTTCTTGGTGTCTACTCATCTCTCTATTTTGTTGGTTTGGATTTTGGGGCACTGCGGTTTGATAGCTCCTTTAACATCTTGTATACCTCCATAGATATACATATTTTGCATGACAAATTACTAATAACGAAGGGTAATTATAGTATAATAGTTACCTTTTTATTCCTTTATAATTGTAAAAATACAATTATCGAAGCCTATTTTATAATATAGCACTCTACAAATTCTATACAACGCAAAAAAATCAAAATGAGCACCTAGCCATCTTGATTTTTTGCAGGTGGAAGCCAATAACTTTCACACCTTTTGTGGTGGAATAATGCCTGTTACAAGTAAAATAAAGAATACCAATCCAATAAGGAAAAATATCAGTGACGCTATAAATACGGGCCCAAGTTTAACCTTGAACCGTTCTCGCTCATGAATGATCCCTGTTTGTGCACTCACTTGGGATGTATAAAGCCTTGACATCGCTCCACCGCTACTCGAAAAGTAAAACGTTCCTAAGGTAAAGGCAATGCCCGTGAAAAACATCACTTCGATAAATCGCACAGAGAATATTGTGGCAACCCAATACGTCAACGATATTTCTACAATCCACGCAATGATGATAATAATCATGTGTTTCCGTAGCATTAAAGGAGCCCCCTTCCTTTTTTCTTCAGCTACTTCTACGCATCATTTTGCGAAAAGTTTCATTTTTCTCAATATATCGTCTTAAGACTTAGATGTTCTTAGAGATCATCAATTAATTGTGTTAATTGTTGTTGAGTGAGCTCGCCTTTCACGCTGTGCTGTAATTTCCCTTCTTCATCAAAGATAAAGGTACTAGGATAATTCATCACTTCAAACGTTTTCTGTAGTACTCCCTCTTCGTCTAGAAAGATAGGAAACGATAAATCATAGGTATCCTTAAATGCTACCGCCTTTGCATAGCTATCATAGGCTGTGGCATTGATGGCTAGCAGCTCGACATCCTTTGATTTTTGTTGATAAAATGCCTCTAGTTCCGGTGCTTCCTGTTGACAAGGTCCACACCAGGACGCCCAAAAATTCACTACTACTATTTTGCCCTTATATGCTTCAAACGTTGTGGAGGATTGATCTAGCTTTGTTAAAGCAGTTTCATAATTAATTTGTTTGGTGCCATCCTCCAAAACAGTCATAGATGGTGTAAGAGATGCTTGGAAAAAAACATTTTTTAATGCCACACCAATAAAGATTGCTATGATAAGTGCAGAGATAATGAAACTTATTTTTTTACGATTCATACTAACTCTCCTTTTAAAATATACAAATATTTGTATATTTTACCATACTATCAACTAACAGGATATGAACTTTTTATAAAAAATAGCCCCTACTCTAAAAGTAAGGGCTACTCTTTCTTACGTGAAAGATGTTTTATTTTTATAGGCAATTACACTTACGAGAAATAGCATACTAGCTGAAAGAAAAAAAACAACTCGTATCCCATACCATTCTGACAACATGCCCATCATTAAAGATGAAAGGCCGAATCTTTAGCATTACTTCCACTTTGTTGCCAGAACACAAAAAGACCAGGTGTTCTCAAAAAATTGGAGCCCTGATCTTTTTGTGAAAAGTGAAACCTACTAGTTTGCTTTAGTGTTTTGTATTCTACTAGTACAGTAGTCGTGCCAGCTAGGCAAAGGTTACACATTTATAAAGGAAATTTGCAAAACGTATTTTCCTCGTTTAATCTTTGAACTGTATTTAGTTGTACGCCTTCAAAAATGAGTTGATAGATATCCGGTTTAGATGTATTTTTCCAAAAATCATAGCCATAACGGGTATCGAAATAATGGAAGATGATTGCCATAATATTACCATGTGTACAAATGACGATTGTTTGACCTGCATATTTCTCTAATAGATGAATGATTTCTGGAATGGCTCGATTTTGGACATTTCTGCTTGATTCACCACCCTCCAAACAGTAATCGAGGTCTTGAAATGATTTTTTTATCGCTTCATCTATTTCTTCGGTAGGAAGTTGATAAGCTCCCTTTAACTGTTTTTCTCTTAAACCTTCAATTATATGTATCTCCAGCATGTGATCATCAGCCAATCCTTGGATTGTTTGAATAGCTCGTGTATAAGGACTTGAAACAATCACATCTATGTTAAATGAATGGAGCACTGTCGTTATTGCACTTGCATCTTCCTTACCCTTTTTAGATAAGCCTCTTGTCCGTTCCTTTCCAAAGATAAATGGTGATTCTGCATGTCGAATCATTAAAACGGTTGTTTCCATTGCGATCCCCCTCGCCTTATTACTTATCCGCATATCTCCTCGCAAAAGTTGAAGGCTTATAGAATACCTTGTATGTATCGGCAAGCTCTGCTCTCACCCGTTCTGTTAGCTGCATTCCTTGCTGATTAAATCGTTCCTCTAATTCAACTCCATACGGAAAAATGCCGTCATTCTTCCAATCAATCCATTCTCCATATTGTCGAATCCATATTTCTAATTCGTGTTTTAATTGAGCTGATAGTGGGACATCCTCTATATTTAAATTACAAAAACAACGATGACACCAAATTGGGTCTGCCCCTATATCCCCTTCTACTCTTAGCTGATCGGTCATTTGTGATGGACATGCACATTCCATGTGTGAGTCGACTCCTTTTCACTAAATCTGAACTTACAACGATACCAATCATACCCTTTTAAAGAGGATTTATCAAAACGAGTGAATTATAAAACCCATGTCATACAAAAGGAGAAACCGTGTATTGGTTTGATCTAAGCCATGAGATGCGGTATCCAAAACTGAACCCAGGGCTCACCATTTTGATGAGTCCTGGGTTCATGCTTAGTTAAGCTTAAACTGGCCTACCTGGCTATTTAATTCTTCCGCCATTTTTGCAAGCTGATTGGAGCTATTCGAAATTTCCTCCATCGCACTCGAAGTTTGCTGCATCGTTGCGGAGGTTTCTTCCACCCCTGCAGCAGATTCCTGAGATATCGCTGCAATTTCCTCAATGCCTTCATCTATTCTTACAGAGTTTTCTACCAGCTGATTTAAGTTTTGAGAGACACTCGTAATGTTTGTGGCCATCTCTGTTACAGCCTGGTCAATTTCGATAAATGTTTGACTCGTGAGAGAGATTTGTTCTGTCCCTTGCTGTACCTCTTCATAGCTCCGTTTTAAAGAAATTGTGACATCATTGGTTTCCTCTATAATTTGCCCGACGATGAGCTCAATATCGATAACTGACACTGACACCTGCTCTGCCAATTTACGGACTTCTTCTGCCACCACGGCAAAGCCCTGACCTTGCACACCTGCCCGTGCCGCCTCAATTGCTGCATTGAGTGCCAATAAATTCGTTTGTTTGGCAATATCATTTATGACAACGACAAGCTTGGAGATATCCTGAGATTTATGATTTAATCCCTCTACTTTATCAACTGCATCATGGACGATGGCATCAATCTTTGTCATTTGATTGGTAGACGCTTTAATTAAATGTTGACCTGAATTTGTTAGAGAAAGAACATGATTGGAATTACTCTGGACGTGTTGACCGTTTTGACTTGCCTCATTCATTCGAATGACAAAATCACTCATCAAATTGGATAGGTCACTCGTATTATTTGCCTGTGATTCTGTTCCCTCTGCAATATCATTCATTGTCAGTGCTACCTGCCCGGTTCCTGACTTAATTTCAATCGAGGATTGTAGAAGTTGTTCACTGTGTGCAGCTACCTCATTGGACACATCTTGAATTCGCTGAAGCATGTCCTTCATTCTCGTAGTCATCGTATTGGTGGAAGCACTTAATTCTCCAATTTCATCTTTTGCCTTAATAGCTAGCATCTCATGGCTTAAATCACCCTGCGCAATCAGCTTCACTCGTTCTGAAATTTGCTGAACAGGTCTAGAAATTGATAATGCCGAAGTGAGACCGGCTCCAATTGCTAATAAAACAACGATACCAAATGCCCCAATACTAATTGTATTGAGACGTTCATTATTCTCTATTAATGTTTGTCCAGCCTGGCGAATCGACTCCTCGCGTGAGCTTGCCAGCGCTTCAAAGCCTTCACGTACTGCCCTAATTTCATCCTCTTTACTAATTAGGTTATTAACGGCTAATTCTTTATTGCCACCTTCATAGATTGGAAAGACATTTTCCTCCACATATTGACGCCATTCCTTTGCTCTTGCCGCAACTACCTCCAGTTCTGGCGATTCAAGTATTTGCCGAGCTTTTTCCTCGTTTGCTAAAGACAATTTTGTATATTCTTCATATGTATCTTTATATACTTTCTTGCCTGTTAATACATATCCTCTGGCAGCACCGATTCTCACCGAAATAGAGTTGGCTAAGTGCTGATCGACAATAGACAATTCCAGCTCCCGATGCACCATATCTTCAATCTCTTTATTCATTTGGATATTTGAATAAATAATATATCCACTTTGTATCATAATCCCTATTAGAATGATGAAAAATCCGAATAAGATTTTTGTCCGCAATGATTTGAACTTCATAACGATCCCCCCTCTTTCATTCAAAAATAAACCTTAAAATGAAAATTTTTACACTTACTAATCTGGTAATACTTTCCCTATGAACAAACAAGGGAATAAGCCGTTATTTGCTACTATGTACCAGTGATGCATTCTTTTACTATTTTTACATGCCATTTATGATATTTTTACTTTTCCGCAAAAAATCACTATTATAACTTTTATTATTCATAATTTTTTCACCACCATTCTAAAAAAACAGGTACTTACACATAATCCCTAGGAATTTAGAAATAAACATGCAGTATTTTTGTAAGAATTATTTTACTTCAAATCCCCTAAATTGGAAAGGGTGTAAATTAATTTTTTTAATAGATGTATTTTTATACATTAATTTAATTAACACTGGATTACTAAAAAAAACAGGTACTGTTAAACAATACCTGGTTTTATGGGAAACTTATTTTTCTATTTTATTGGTAGAGAAAGAACCTTATTCACTATTTTTTAAGAGACTTCTATTATAGAAGCAGAGACATTCTAATAAGTAGACTGTCTGCACTTTACTCTATACCACTATAATATACAGAAAAAATATTTAACAGGCTAAATATGACATAAGCTTTATCATAAGTTGTTCATCGTTGCGCTACTGCACTCACATTTTATTTACAATTTAATGCTACGGACAATGAATCCAGCTATCCTATTACAAACAGTTTTGATATTTCTTCAGGTGGGTATGGTTTGGTTAAGTATTTTTTAATTTGAAATTGGTCCACCATTTCTTTTACCTCATCTAATGCTGAGGATATAATAATCGGTATCTCTTTTGTATGCTCTCTTTCTCTTAGTGCATGGACTAAATCCCAGCCGCTCATTTCTTCGCCAAGCATTATGTCAATCACAATACCAAGTAAAGGCGTATTGAGTGTATCTTCAAAAGCTTTTTTTGGGTCATGATGATGAATTACGGTAAAGCCCTTGCTTTTAAGCTCTTCAGACAACAATAGAGCTAAGCTTAAGTCATCCTCGACGATCATAATGTTTAAGCCTTTGCTATCCTCCATTACATCCTCTTCATCGAAGGTGATAGTGTTATTTGCAAGTGGTAAAGTAAAGTACACAGTAGTACCTTGTCCCTCTTCCGACTCTATCCATATTTCTCCTTCATGCTTTAAGATGATTTCTCTACAAATGGAGAGACCCAGTCCAGTGCCTCCTATTTTACGTCTTAAACTATTATCGATTCGTTTGAATTTTTGGAACAACTGAGCAATATCCTGTTTAGATATGCCAATGCCCTCATCTTTTATGCTCACTTGAATTTTATTATTTTTGTTTTCTAACAAAATTTCCACATCCCCACCTTGTGGAGAAAATTTAATCGCATTTCCTATTAAATTAATAAATAATTGAACGAGTCTATCTTGATCTGCATTGACATGGACCTCTCTTGCCTTATCAATTAGATGGACATTATGCTTTTGCTCATGTCGGAAGCGATTGACAATTTCAAAAGCTATTTCATTTAATTGTAGTGTCTCCATGTTATATTGCTGCTTGCCTGACTCCATTCGCTGTAAATCCAAGAAGTCATTTATAAGATTGGTTAGTCGCACCGCTTCTCTATGAATTGTATCGATATATTTATTTTGTCGTTCGGGTTTTATATTTTTCGTTAACAGAAGCTCTGTAAAGCCAAGTACGCTCGATAAAGGCGTTCGCAGTTCATGACTTACCGTACTCACTAATTCGGATTTCATTTGATCTACTTCATATTCTCTTGTAATATCACGATGCACAAAAATTGTGCCTACTTTTTCCTGTCCATCAAAAAGACAGGTTGCATATACCTCGACAAAGATTTCATGTTCAGCCGTCATACAATAGCGGTATTTTCGTGTATCCTCAAAGCTTTCCATAATAGATGCCTCTAAAAATTCAATTAATTCATCTGGTTGGGCACTACATTTTTGGAAATGCTGGAGCCAATCCTTTTTAGGGATACTTGTTTCTGTTGTCAAGTTAAGGAAGTTAACAATGCCACATAGCGCACTATTGATAAGAACGGTATCGCCTGTAACAGAAACTAACTGGATTCCTTCGTTGACATTATCAATAATCGCTTGATTTAACGTCCTCGATTTTTCCACCTCTTCATACATAAGAATGCGTTCAAATGCGATGGACACACGATTTAATAGTCCGTTTAAACTATCTATATCCCGATCATTGTGGGGATGCCCCTCTCGTGTCGCCATTAAAATAGCGACTAGCTCTCGTTTAGAATTAAACACGGACGAATACAAATCGTAGGCATAATAAGAATCTTGTGCAATTCCTTTTTCATTTGCTGTTAATTGACGTTTAATAACAAAGGATTTTTCCTGCTTTAATCGCGCTTGTTTATCCATGTCAAAATTATCAACTAGGGCTGCAGCAGATTGATGTGATAAGCCTTTTGTTGCATACACATTACCCTCCATCCAATACAGCACACTCGTATCATATTGATAAATGTCGTTTAAATAATTATGGAGATTATCGATTAGTTTCTGTTTATTTAACGTAAAGGTTAGTACATGATTTAATTGATTATACTTTTCTAAATAATTTAATGAATTTTGTAATTGTAGTTGATTTTCTTGAAGCTCGTCCTGCTGCGCTAAAAGCTCCTCATTTTGAGTGGTCAGTACCTCTTCCTTATCCTGAATGGAGAGTATCATTTTAAGAAATGAGTTCGCTAGAATGCCTAACTCATCCTCCTTTTGTACAAGATTACCTAAATCAATGGATTTCCCTGACGCCAAAGCGTTTGTCGCAAGTGTTAATTGTTCAATTGGTCGAATCATATTATCCAGCACTCTTCGTAAAATGACCCCAACAAATAGTAAAATGAGACCGCTAATCATGAGCGAAATAAAAGTAAATAATTGCCCCTGCTCCACTGTCTTGCTAAAAATTTGGTTTAAGGAGTGGTCTGTTTTTTTCTTATAGGATTTTGTATAGGCAATAAATTTATTGACAAGGTCATTTGCGCCACTATTCGAAAGCTCTCGCAAAGCCTCATAATCCCCCATCTTCGCAAAGCTTAACCCTTTTGGGAGAGTAACTGTTTTATAATTATAATGAAAATCAACTAGCTCATTATAGAGCCCTCGTTCTTCTTCCGTTAAATCCAGTTGCGAAAACTGCTGTAATAGAACTTCGAAATTCTCCAAATTTTCATACAATAGCTTTAATTCCTGCTCATTTTGAAAGGCATAGTAGCCCCTTGCTCGAAAAAATATGCCATTAAAATTTTCTTCCAATTCATCCACAAGCATTGATTTTTCATACATTTGCTCTCTCTTCTGCTGTAGGGCATTTTGACTTGCATTGACTACGACAAGAAAGGCAGCAATGATGATTAAAAAGCTAACAACTAGAAAAAGCAGCATTTTAAAGAATTGGCTGCGTATACTTTTATTCAGCAAGGGTGTCGACTTAATCATTTAAGATGTCCTCCACCAGATTCATTAGCTTAATGGGACTAAACGGTTTGGACATAAAGTAATCTGCCCCTAAATCAAATACCTTTTGACGATCACTTTCCTGTGATTTTGCTGTCAGCATGAGAATAGGCATCGACATTTTAATCTCTTGTGGGAGAAGCTCGATCACCTCAATTCCTGTTAAATTCGGCATCATATAGTCGAGTATCATTAAATCATAGGAGCTTTCCATCATTTTTTTTAGGGCTTCTTCGCCATCCTCTGCCTCATCAATATCAAATTCTAAATCTTCTAATGTTTCACGTATTAACATGCGTAATATTTCTTCATCATCTACTACTAAAATTCTAGCCATCCTGTCTTTTTCTCCCTTTCCCATTAAAGAAACATTTGATGAATTAAACGAACAATACGTTCTGATACTTCAGCCACATTAAACGGCTTCACAATATAATCATCCGCCCCATTAATGAAAGCCTTCATGACGTATTCTTCCCCCACACGTGAAGTTAGCATGGAGACGATTACATTACTTGAAGCATGCTGCTCTCTTATCTTACTCAGCACCTCGATGCCGTCCATTTTCGGCAATATCCAATCTAATAAGATAATGTATTTGCATGTAGGGTCATACCAATTGGATTCTAGAAAACTAATGCCATCAGGAAATGCCAGTGTTTCAATCCTATAATCGTCCTTTTCCTCCAAATGCTTAAAATGATTGGTAATCAGATCACGAATAATATACACATCATCAATGACAACGACCTTGATTTTCACCTTTCTTTTCTCCACAGCAGCTACGTTATCAAAGATGATCGTTTGATTTCTCCCTAGTTGCTTGGCCGTATAAAGTGCTTGATCTGCCTCTTCTAGCATCTTTTTAGGATGTAAATTGGTAGAAGTGGCTTCCGTAATTCCACTCGAAAATGTAACATGGAATTTATTTTCATTTGCTATGAATGTTTTTACCTCCATGGAGGTACGAAGTTTTTCAATAAAAATAAATGCCTCTTTTTTAGTTGTACGAGGCATTAAAATCACAAATTCTTCTCCACCATAGCGACAAGCAATTTCGTCAGCCCCTTTTAGCTCCTTCACCAATGAAGCAAAACCCTTGAGCACCTCATCCCCCACTAGGTGACCATATGTATCATTTACTTTTTTAAAATAATCTAAATCGATCATCGCAATTGAAAAATGTTCTTTGTTTTGCTGATGGTGTTTAATGAAAAGCTTCATTTGCGATTCCATAAATTTACGATTATAAATTTGGGTTAATTCGTCAATGACGATAGCCTGTTCTAATTCTCTTTTATAGGCTAAGCGATTGGAAACATAAGCGATTAATACCTCTTCATCAATGGGCTTTGCCATAAAATCCATAGCACCCATCTCCAATGTGCGAATACGATTTTCTTTACAATCATTACTACTAATCACTGTCACAAACATGAGCTCTTTTTTCGTCTTTTTAATATTGTCTAAAATAGAAAAGCCATTAGAATCTGGAAGCATGATATCTAGAAATACGATGGATGGTTGCAATTCATAAATTAACGCTAATCCTCGTTTACCATTATGAGCTGCAATGACAGAGTAGCCCTTTTTCTCTAAAACATTTTTTAAATAGGAAATAAATACAACATCATCATCTATTATCAGAATAAAATCTTGTTTTGCTGGATTTTTAATGATGGTTGTAGGATGTTCCATATGTTGTGTCATTGAATCATTTTCTTTATAAAAATGGACGCTTTCAATAAATGGAGCAAGAAACTTTTTCCATTCTGATTGGGTCCATTGCTTGTTGCTGTCTTCATTCAAAAGCTCTAGCTTTTCATGAGCAATCGACATTAATTCATGTAAACCGATTGATCCAGCGGTGCCTTTTAACGTATGTAAAAATGAATAGAGCTCGTCTTCTCTAACAAAGTCACTATTAGCCCATTTTTGTAAATTTTCACATATACGTGTATAAACCATTCGGTGATATTTAGCTGTTTCCATCCTATTTCTCTCCAATCAATCATACTTCTATAAATTATAACTTACTATTTTGTAAAAACCACGGCAGATTTTGAACGTTTATTGTAATGAATCCCTTACTCTAAGCCCATCTTTAGCTGGTCTTAAAAGAAAGGGTTCAAACTTTGCCCTTTTCGATTGACTTATAGAAGCGTTTAATGCTAAATTTACTAAAGCAGTAATTTACTAAATTACTAAATTCGAAATGATAAGGAGTACGGATACATGAAAATTCCAACACATTTAAAACATAAACCTGTCATCGTGGCAGAAAATTATGCCAATATTGATGGGCGCACAGCTTATCAAACAGATGCACAAGGGCTTTCCCTTGGTCTGGCACAATGGAATGATAGAGGAAAGGTTGATATTTCTGCGAAGGTTTGGCGGCATACAGGTGGCAAGTGGTCTCGCCAATCAGAAGAACTTCCCCTACACCGCGTACTTGATCTCGCTATTTTAGTGTGTGAAACGGAACTTTATTTTAAGGAGGCTTATCGTCATGAGCATTTATATGATGAAGAAAACCCTGTAATTAATCGTGTAGGCCTACAGGGAGATGCCATGACAGTGGAAGTTTGCACAGAAAATGAACAGATTAAAGAGGATATTCAGCTTTTTCAGCAAGCACTTAATAATGATGGTGAGCTCATTGGTGAACGCCTACGCACACTATCAAGAATCTTAAAAGAAATGGGTTATTAAAACTCAAGAGGAACTTAATGATGAACGAACAAATGTTACAGGATGATCAACAGCTACGCAAAGCTTTTTTTAATTTCTTAATTCCCGTGATGCTAGCGAATGTGCTGCAATCTGTTGGCCAAGTTTTTGCTATGTTTATCGTCGGACGCAATTTAGGGGTCGATGCCCTAGCAGCCATTTCGGCATTTTTTCCATTTTTCTTCTTTTTAATGGCCTTTGCAATTGGCATTGGTTCAGGAAGCTCTATTTTAGTCGGGCAAACATTTGGGGCTGGTAATCATGCCAAAATGAAAGAGGTTGTTGGTGTAACACTCGCCTTTACAACTATTTTATCCATCGCTGTCGCGATTTTTGGTGGCTTTTTCATCGAATGGATTTTACGTTTTATGCAGACACCTGCGAATATTTTAGACATGAGTATTAGTTATGCCCAAATACTTTTCTTCACGTTACCGATTATGTTTTGGTATTTGGTGTATACAACCTTTATGCGAGGAGTCGGCGATTCCAAAACACCTTTTCTATTTTTAGTAATTAGTGTTGTGTTAAATATCGCCTTCCTCCCCCCTTTAGTATTCGGGTGGTTGGGGGTGCCTGCGTTCGGCTTAAATGGGG
The DNA here is from genome assembly GCF_004332175.1 of Lysinibacillus sp. OL1. Classification (NCBI taxonomy): domain Bacteria; kingdom Bacillati; phylum Bacillota; class Bacilli; order Caryophanales; family Bacillaceae; genus Lysinibacillus; species Lysinibacillus sp. OL1. The sequence goes on from NZ_SJDS01000002.1 coordinate 407,201, forward strand.
CTGCCTATGCTTCCGTGTTATCAAACCTGGTGACAATGATCCTGTTGTTAGCCTATTTGCATAAAACAAAGCATTTACTACGTTTTGATAAAACGATCTTACAGCATTTTAAATTAAAGAAAGATATTTTAACGTCCTTATTAAAGCTTGCCATTCCAGCCAGTATTAGCATGGTTGCCATTTCAGTAGCCGAAATTGCCGTTATTGGCTTTGTAAATGGCTATGGTTCGGATGCTACTGCCGCTTATGGCGTTGTCAATCAGGTAGCTAGCTATGCTCAAGTCCCAGCAATGAGTATTGCCATTGCAACATCTGTCTTTGTAGCACAGGCGTTAGGGGCTAATTCTACAGAGATGATTAAAAAAATCCGACAAATGGGTGTGCGCATTAATTATCTTCTAGGTGGCGCGATCATACTCATTATGTATCTGTTTGCAGAGCCTATTTTGGCTTTCTTTATTGATTCACATGAGACTGTACTTATTGCCAAGAATTATTTATACATCGCCTTTTGGAGCTATTTAATTTTCGGACACACACAAACTGTTTCTGCTACAATGCGTGCCACTGGTGTCGTATTATGGCCAACCATCTTCTTAGTCATTACGATTTGGGTTGTGCAGGTACCATTAGCGTTTCTACTATCTCACCATACGTCACTAGAACTAAATGGTGTTTGGTTAGCCTATCCAATCACCTTCTGCGTCCATTTCATTATGCAATACGCATACTTCAAGCTAGGCTGGCAAAAACGAACATTAAAAGCTATGCTGAGCGAATAAACAGAGGGCATGCCATATGTGCGTGCCCTCCTTTTATTATGACAACAAAATAACCAGGCACTCAAAATTGAGCCCTGGTCATTTTGTGAAAAGTGAATGTTACTACTTACTTTAGTTTAATTTGTATTCTACTAATAGAGTAGTCGTTTACCATTGAAAAAGGTTACAACAAATTTCAAATTTTTCTCTCGCTTTTCGCAATCATAGTAATAACCAAAATAAGGAAAAAATATAGGAAACGAACTGTTTACTTTGAATACAAATCTCCTTCTAAACCGTATCTAGATGTTTAATTCCCCATGCAATACTGTAACTGCTGCGCCTGCAATTAATACCTTGTTGTGATGAGGGGTCACATAGATTACACCTCCACGTTTAGAAAGCTGCTTGCTGACAAGCTGTTGTTTAGATAATTTCTCACACCAATAAGGAGCTAGTGCGCCATGACTTGATCCATTTACATGATCCTCATCAATGCCTTGTGCTGGAGAAAAAAGCGAGATACGATATCAATACCTACTTCCTTCGATTGACTAGTTAGGCATATACCTCGAACAGGAAACTGCTTCATCGCAGAAAAGTCAGGTTTAAACTGTGCAATTAGGCTTTCATTGCCTACTTCCACGATATAATCCAATTCGGTCCTCCCTACAAAGATGGGCTTACATCCTAACCATTCCTCCAATGCTGAAGGACATTCCATTTCAGCAATTGGATACGTTTTGATGGCGATTTCCACTCGATCATGTTGCCACTTGGCATGTAAAGGACCACTTGCTGTATGAAATGTAATTGTGTGCTCCTTTGGCACAATTCCTTGCTGCCAAAGCACAAAGGCACTAGCAAGGGTGCCATGACCACAAATGGGTATTTCCCTATTTGGTGAAAACCATTTCAGCGAAAAATCAACCTGTTTTTTTTTCAATAAAGGCTGTTGTCGGGACAGGTATCTCCTGTGCAATTTTTTGCATGGCCTCCTCAGAAACTTCTTCATCTAATAGACATATTGCTGCAGGATTCCCTTTATATAGTTCATTCGTAAATGTATTAATTAGACAATATGAAATACTAGTCACGTTCTTCCCTCCTTACCTCATCATACCTAAAAATCGTCTTATTGGATATAATTTTCCAAGTCCCATTTCCTCAGCTAGCACTTTATAAAAAAGCCATCTTTTGTCTAAGCTAACACTATAAAATACAACCGAAGAGCAATTCGAGTGGAGAAACCATGAAAACTTATTTCAAATTTATAATGATCATCGGATTGACGACCTTACTCGCTGGATGCTGGGATATTACAGAGCCGCAAAGAATGTACTATATAAATGCAGTAGGTGTAGACTATGAAAACGACGAGTATATTGTCTATTTACAAGTGATTAATTTCGCTGATGTCGCGAAATCTATACAACCTAGCGCAACGGTGGCGCCTGCTGAAGTAGGACGTGCCACTGGTAAAACAGTAGAAGAGGCCATTTACAAATTATATCGCTCCTCGGATCAAGAAATTTTTTGGGGGCATATGCGATATATGGTCTTTTCAGAGCAGGCTATGGAAAATGAACGCATTATTCCTGTCATCGATACATTCATACGCTTTCGCGATACTAGGTATCAAATTTGGGTGTATTGTACAAAAAACCCAGTAGAAGACATACTGCTTGTCACACCTATCTTAAGAAATTCGTTATCCTCATCAAAATTAAGTAACCCAATCAACCCAACAGAACAAGAAACATTTATTGAACCAAAAGACTTAAGAGATGTTGTCATTGGCTTAAATGAACCAAGTCATGAAGTAACAATTCCTTATGTGTCCATTAAAGACGATTGGGAAACAGATGAGGAGCAAGTTGAGGAAACCTATTTTTCAGGGGTTGGTGTCCTATCGAAAGATGGCTTTAAGGGGTTCGTGCAAGACACTGCGGCTCGCGGCAGTCAATGGATGCATAACTATACAAATCGTGGGGAGATTACCTTTCAATTAAACACAAGTGACCAGGAAGAACTAACGGTCAGTATTGAGAAAATACATGTCGATGTGGAACCATTTGTCAAACAAGAGGCTGTTACATTTGAAGTCAAATTGAGAATCAATGCGACCATCAATGGTTTTAAAGGAAAAGTAACCGAGCAGGAGCTGAAAGAGCTTATTGTAAAAGAAGTGAAAAAGGAAATCCAGGAAACCTTTAAAGAAGGCCTAAAATTAGATGTGGATATCTATCGATTGTCAGAATATCTCTACCGCGATAACGTCAAGGCTTGGAAAAAGCTTGAGAAAGATGGAAAAATCCCATTATCAGAGGATTCGATTAGTAAAATTGATGTGGATGTAGCCAAAATCAATCCAGGTCGAAAAACTTTTACAGAAACAATAAAAAAATGACCAGATGTCCTTATCATATTATAGGAATCTGGTCTCCCTATTATTTTAAAAGTGCGTATATATAAGTATCATGGGACACATTATGTTGATGTATATATTTTTTTAATAAGCCTTCTTGTTCGAAGCCTATTTTTTGCAATAGTAGATTGGAAGCTTCATTTTCTTTAAATACAATGGCTCCAATACGTACTAAATCCATTTCTTCAAAACCATAGGAAATAGCTCGTTTTACAGCTTCCTGAGCATAGCCTTTTCCCCAATTTTCAGGAAAAAGGGCGTAGCTGATTTCCGCTCTTCGATGCTCTATTGACCACTCTTGAAAGCCAATTGTACCAATAATTCCTTCTTGATCCTTTAATGCAATGCCCCATTTAATGCCACGTTTTTCGGCAAAATTGTTGGCGAAATTTTGAATGATTTGCTGCACTTGAACTAAGCTCGTTAAAGGTTGTTGACCATAATGGCGCAAAACTTCAGGATTCGAAAAGCACGCAAGAAGAGCTTGTCCATCAGAACTTGTCAATTCCCTTAACACTAATCGTTCAGTATGTAAAATTGGAAACATCATATACCTCTTTTATTGTAGATTTATTAATCAAATTTTACATTTGTCAACTAGCTATTGCAATCTCTATTTCCATTTGATGCCACTTTGTTAAAAGGACAAGGCTAGTTGCCCTGCCCTTTTTGTGCGTGTTAGTTTGCTTGTGCATCCCGACAGAGTAAGTCTACCAGAGCTATCTATACATTCTCTCTACAAATCCCCAATGATTGCACACTACACTAATGTATAAAATTTCCCTATATGTCCACAATAAGTTCAAAATAGTCAATGAGAGGTGAGCAGAATGGAACACTTTCCACTCATACATACAAATTTTTGGGATGCCGTCGTTGCAGTCCCTGTAGTTATGATGATTACCCAACTCATTAAGAAAATGTGTCATATAAAGCCTTTTTGGGTTCCAACCATTGCACTAGTTGTCGGCTTATTCATTTCTATTTTCATCAGCCACCGACATAATCTTCTTGCAGGACTATTCATGGGCTGGTTTTATGGCTATGCAGCAATTGGAAGTTATGCCTCCTTAAAAACTTCTTATCTTACCTATAAGCAAAAGAAGCGAAGAAAACAGAAGTATACTGCTCCTTAATGGTAACTATTGCACCTACATGCACAAAAGTTTATACTAAATTTTAACAAAAATACTTTATAAATTTCATACTTGTTACATTACCTTTTGACAAACAATGAATTGGAGAGGAGGAAAAAATATTTCTGAACGAGATCTTACACCTAAAGAAAACAATGCTATTTGAGCTAGACAGAAAAAATTCAAGCGCCCTGCAAGCCAAGATATACTAAATATGACGGCAGCAATCACTCTTGAACTAGCAAAAGAAACAAAAGCTGAAACACCGAATGAACAAATAATCTAACCGTTAAAACAATTGCTAGAAAATTATGCTACTTACACTGTCTCTATTCATGATAATTCAGCAGACAGCATTTTCTATTCTTTTTATCCAAAGAAAAAAAGTTTATTTACAAATATCATCGACATTCAATTTCTAATAATTCGCTCATGAATGTACACACTAGAAAACGGAGGAAAATCAACGTGTCTAAACTCATTACGTTTACCTTTAATACGAAATATACCGATCAAATTCAGGAAACATTTTCGTTTGAACAATTAGGGATGAATGAGCAATTACCTAGCGATGAAATAAAAAAACAAATTGATCATCTATTTAAAAATTGGGTATGTGATCGTCTCAACCTATCCTATAGCATCGTTGTAGAAGAGAATGAATGACCGTTGTATCACCTTTTACTTTAAAATTTCTTTACTTGTTCTCGCAAAGTGGTAATGAACACTCGGATTTGTTCCATCGTCACAATAATACATAATGCAGGTCCACATTCTCTTGCACCATGATGATTCTTCTCATAAGCATCTAGTACAAATATTAATTTATAACGAGGCTCTGCTTCCTCCCTCTCCTCTTCAGGAATTTGAAAGATACCGTATCCAGGAAAAAAATATTCTCCATAATGAGGGATATGATAGATGCATAGACCAGGATCATGCGGCTCCAGCATACTCAAATAAGCAGGCTCCAATTGTGTTATGTCTTCTAATAATTGAAGGAAATCTCTTTTTAAACAATAAATCTCCGTATTTATTGCTGGGAAAGCTGGCCCAAAGCGAAATTCAATACGAAACTTTACACTCTCCCTGTTCACCATTAAAATATCTAGCTCTACCTCACAGCTCGGATCACTTGAATCATCTTTTAAAATTGCCACTATACCGCCCCTTACACTTGCTAAATCGTCGTTCCCTCTAGAATATACTACGAAACTATAATTTTACCAAATAAATGAAATTATAAATATTTATGTATGTTATAATAGATTTTATTCATTTTTTGGGAGGTGAAGGTGTTGAAAAGATATTTGGTGACAAGCATTGTAGTAGGAGCCATCTTCCTGACAGGCTGTGAAAAGGATGACAAAGCAGCCTCACCACTATCTACATCAGTAGATAAACAAATAATAACAACGGAATCTGTCATGGCACCTGTTCCATTAGTTTTAACGCTACCACAGAAAGAATACTACTATAAAGAATATTCGACTATTGTCAATAAACTAAATGAAGAGTATGGTACAGGCTTTAAGCTAGATCCCATTACAACATTTTCAGCAAATTATTGGCTTGAATTAAAAGATTTTGAAGACATGTTAAAAGGCAGAATAGACACTTCTTATGTCGTGGCCGATAATAAGGAAGTTTTTTCTCCCGTTAAAGTACCAAAATTCGTTGAATTACATATGGGGGCACATCGAACAATCATTCGTGTGGATAGTTCATTTGACACCCAACTAAGCATGAACATTTCTGGTGGAAGACAGTTATTTTCGGTTATGCATTCCTTGTCTTCTAAAATTGAACAGGGTAAAGGCTACTGGACGCAAACGGGGTATGACCCTTCCATTAAAGATCAAGGCAGTGCTTACAATATTGCAATCGGTGGCTACTATTCATATAATGGTGTATCCTCACCTCATATTATTGAGATCGAGTATTATTGTAATATCCATGGTGGCATTACTTAATAACTAGCAATAGGCTTGCCTGTAATCTTTTTCACAGACAAGCCTTATCCTATTATAGGATAGCCTCTATTCCTTTCATCATATCAAGAGCGCCCTTAGATTTATTGGAACATACGACAACTTTGATGGAAGAAGCAGGATAATAGGCTGAATGGAAGCACACGCCAGGATCATACCCCATCACATGGTATTTCAGTATTGCTTGTTCACTATTCTTCTTAATCCATACACCATAGCCATAACAATCATTTTCATTCAGTTCGACATGAGGCATTAACAGTTGATTCGTTAACTCTTCATTTAAAAGTTCGAAATTCATAAGTGCACTCCAGAACTTTGCCATATCCTTCCCTGTTACGAATGCTCCCCCATCAGAACCCCCTTTTACAGGTAAAGAATAGATATTTGTTTTCCAAGTTCCATCTGGGTTGTCTATGTACCCTAATGCTGTATTAGCTGGCAAAGAATCTAACGAAAAATAGCCTGATTCCGTCATATTCACCCGATCGAAAAGATGTTGTTGAATGTAAGCGGAAAAATCCATACCAGTTGCATGCTCTACAATTAACCCTAATACAATATATCCTGCATTATTATAGTGAAATCGCTCACCAACTTTATACTTTATTGGACGATTCTGAAATAATGGTAAGAAATCTCGCAATGTTCGAAGCTGGTACATCGGATTTTCAACCCATAACACTTCAAAATTCTCCATTTCTTCCTCATCAAAATAATCGGGTATTCCTGACGTATGTGTTAGCAGATGAGCGATGGTTACTTGCTCATCGAAGTGCTTAAATAGTTGAGGCAGACAATCGCATAATTTCGTGTCAAATGCTAGCTTCTCTTTTTCAATAAGCTGACAAATAGCGACTGCAGTAAAAATTTTACAGCCAGAGGCAATGCCAAAACGAGTTTTGGTATGATTGTCGATTTGTTCTGAGCGATTCGCATAGCCAAAACTTTGGCTGACTAAGGCAATCTTTTCCTGATTTTCTACTAGCACCGTTCCTGAAAAATTAACCTTCTCTTGTATGTCGATAAGAATATTTTGTAATTTTGATTGCATAGATATTCTCCTGATTTTCTTAAAATTACTAAATAATAGCTTTTTTATTTTAACAATATCGTTTTGAACATATTTTTACAAGTCTATTTCGTTTCAATCCTGAAGATCCGCATAATCATGTAACGGAAGGAAACAATAAGAAAAAAGAGGATGTGTCGCTGTGGAATTTTTTCATAGTCAAGAATCACTTACTGCTATTCAATGGATTCTCCGAGCCATTGTCGCTTTTTTCTTCCTACTTTTCGCAACAAAAATTATGGGACAGCGCTCTATTTCTCAGTTAAGAATGCTGGATTTTGCAATGGCTATCACACTTGGGAATATTATCGCACATCCCTTATCTGATGAAGGGTTAGGAATGAAGGGTTCCATGATTACCATGGCCGTTTTAGTTGCGCTCTACCTCATCGGTGTTTTTTTGAGCCTAAAATGGGTTGCCTTTCGTCATTTAATAGACTCCCCGCCGATTCCCCTGATTAAAAATGGGCAAATTATTAGCGCCAACTTACAAAAGGCTAGAATATCTGTGGATTTACTTTTATCAGAGTTAAGAAAGGAAAAAATTGAAGAAATTCAAAATGTAGCACTCGCGTTATGGGAACCAGACGGATCGATCTCTAGTTTTTTGCATACACCCTACCAAACACCAACACGAGCAGATATAAATGTACAAGCTAATCCTTTTTTTCTTCCCACCGTTCTTATTAAAGAGGGAAAAATTGATTACCATGAGTTGAATAAAACAACGCTAACCGAGAGTTGGTTAAAAGACCAACTTTCAACTTATAACATTGATGTAAAGGATGTCCTATTAGCAACAATCAACCAGAATAATAAATTGCATATCTTTCCTTATTAACTTTCCCTCAAAAAACTCACAAATTAAAACGCGTAATTAAACTGTATTAAAAAGTATCGTTGCTGAAACACCGTTTGAAAATGCTCCTCCCGTTGTACTTACTTGTACAGAGAGAAGTGTACAACTATTAACTGGGTAATTTGCAATCACTTTTGCACAACAATTGGGTGTTGTAGATGAATTTGGTCCTGATACGCTCGCAATGATACCTGTAGCAACGCTAGTAAATCCGCAATTTGTGCTGATAAATATTTGTGCTGAAGCGGTTTGACCTGCGATGAGAGCATGGTCGCGAATATTCAATGTTAAGCTTCTAATTGTAGCATTTTCAGGAATCACAATTGAACTTCTCACGAATGAAGCTGACGAATTACCAGTACCCAGAAAATCATTATTACCAACTGATTGATCTGTAGAGAGGAAAACTTCCATCAAACCTGAACCACTTGGACCTGTTGTTCCAGTAACACCAGTAGTCCCTCTTGCGCCAGTCGCTCCTGTGCTTCCTGTTACTCCTTGGACTCCTGTCGCCCCTGTTATTCCCTGTGGACCCGTTGCTCCTGTACTTCCCGTTACTCCTTGGGCTCCTGTTGCCCCTGTTATCCCCTGTGAACCAGTTGCTCCTGTACTTCCTGTTACTCCTTGGGCTCCTGTTGCCCCTGTTATTCCCTGTGAACCAGTTGCTCCTGTATTTCCTGCTACGCCTTGGGCTCCTGTTGCCCCTGTGATTCCTGCTAGTCCCCGTTCTCCTGTTGCTCCTGTTATTCCCGCAAGTCCTCGAAGTCCAGTGGCCCCTATTATTCCCTGTGGACCCGTTACTCCTGCTACTCCTTGGAGACCCATTTCTCCCTGTGGACCCGTTGCTCCCGTTACTCCTGCTACTCCTTGGAGACCCATTTCTCCCTGTGGACCTGTTGCTCCCGTTACTCCTTGGAGACCCATTTCTCCCTGTGGACCCGTTGCTCCCGTTACCCCTTCTACTCCTTGAGGTCCTGGTGCTCCTGGGGGACCTTGTGCTCCTGTAGCACCAGTAGCTCCTGTAGCTCCTGTTACACCGATTGGATCTTCAATACCATAAACATATGGGTAGCCATTACACCCAAATTCATTACATTTATATTTCATTGGATAATTACATTTTGCATCACATTTAAAATTATCAAAATTACGATTGTAACTAAACCTCAATGCGACTTCACCTCCTGTCCCTTTTTATCATATTCATAAGTCTACTTATTGAGATAATTAATGTACCTAGAATATTAGAATGAATTAACTATGTATCTTAAAATAAAAAGAACATTAGGTCATATAGAACCCAATGCTCAATAATATATTTCAACATTATCCATTTGTCTTTACCATTTTTTGGTAATTTTCAAATTTTGGTAGTTTCTGCTGGATATACCATTCCATCACGATTAAATTTGGCACCCAGCATAGCCAAGCGATAGAGGCATAACTATACTCAAAATTATCAAAGCCAAATACTACCGTAAACAAAGGGAGCCAAATTCGCAATGTGACAGCTGCAAAGGTTAATGCATAATTTCTTAGCATCCATTTCTGATGGCCTTGGATATTTCTTTTTTTAATATGGACCAGCGCTTGAAACATGGTGAAGAGCCACCCTATAGATAATAAAGCAAAGCCTAGCTGTGCTACCCATCCCCCTGTTGCGTTCAGCGCTAAATAAAGTCCTGCCAAGCCACCAAACAAAATACTAACCATATAGATATTGCCTAGTAGTCTATGGCGTTTCACATTTTTCTCTCGTAACTTTGATGACAACGTAAAAGGACCGATGACTAGTGCTAATATACCGAATACAATATGTATATAGAGCATGATATACCAAAATGAACTCAATGTTGCACTAAGCATAAGCTTTAATTGAACAAATCCCGCCTGCCGTGCATCGAATAGTAAATATTGAACAACCGAATAGCCTGCTATGAACAATGCCAAGCCCCATACAATCCACCACAATTTTTGTTTCATTTTTATAGCTCCTTTCTATGTTATCGTACCATTCAAATTTCCTATCTTTTACTACAGACAAATAAGAGGGCGTAAAAAGTACATAAGTGGACGTTTATCGACAGCACAACGAATTTAACCGCTATGTAGTGAAGGTTAATAGACAGCCAAAACGCTCCACTCCAGGGTATTTTTCTCCTAAACTTGTAATATGAAAGCCAATATTTTTATAAAACAGTACGGCTTCTTGATCAGTTTCTGCATAAATGGAAGAAAAAGCATGATGTTCTTCTACATACCGAATCATCTCACGTCCAATGCCTTTTCCACGATAAGCAGGCGATACGGCTATATGTTTAATTTCACATTGATTTGCCTCTCTTTTAACAATCCCAATACAACCGATAGTGTCTTGTGCAAAGGTATAGCCATACAATACTCTTTCTGGACATGCAATGTACAATGAGTATTCCTTCTCCACTTTCTTTTCGGATGTGGCATAGGATAATAATGTTTTCACTTCGGGATGTATCTTGCTTGAATGGATCATTTTCATGGACTTCTACCTTTCTGGACATCGTCTCAACTTACTAATAATACCTTTAAATTACTATAATTGTAAATAACGTATTCGAATTATCATTTAATACTTCCATAATATACTAAAATATTTTCTTTTATGTTATGATGGCTAAAAAAATGGGGAGGGAGTACCTTGCTGGCTAAAGGCTATAAATTTAGTTTACCTCGCTTTTATTGGTTACTTTTCATCCCTATCTTTGTGGGGACGAGTTACAAAGCATTGTTTTTTGATTGGCACATACAAACTTATACTTTTCATGAGTTAGAAGATTTCGGTCGTTATGTAATAATACTAGCAACAAGCTTTATTGAGGCCTTTTTCTATCTACTTATATTTCGATTGATTGTCTATTTGCTTCAACTCGTTTTTCAAAAGTTTACTAGGAACAATAGCTAATGAGCTGGAGACAGAAGGCGTGTTTGCGCCATTGAAAGAATCCTTTTATGATTAATTATGAAGGTTTAATAAGTTTTCCAGAAGAGGGGTGTATCGTTTTTCCACCGCTATTCAATTTGCGACAAAAAAGGGTAGCCTGCTATTCGGCAAACCCTATTTTTTTCCCACTTCAATTAGTATTGATACTAGGATTATGTTGATTCCATGAAATAATTTTCGCCTCGTCTACGTTGACATTGCCTAAGCTCAAGAGATGGGGAATATACGCAAAAAGCCCAAAGTTCTTCCCTTTTTCTTTCTCCGTTTGGAAATAGTCTACTGTTGCTGATGGTAGCTGTTCTAGTTCTCTATAATCAGGTAACGACAGTAGTTTTATATCCTCTGCAGCAATTGCCCCTGCTGGCCCTTTATAGTGTTCCTTGGAATACAGGTACATCGCATTACGATTTGCCGCTAGTTTTTGGATTGGAATTTGATAAAACATTAGGCTTTCTCTCGTTGCAATACCAAGCTCTGTTAAAGCCTTATATAGATGACTAGGATGGATTGGTAGGAAATGAACAACATCATTCCACAAGCAATTTAAGTGAGGAATTTCTTTCATGAATAATTTCGGCCTCTCTGGATGATCAAAATATTTTTTCGAATATCGTTCATATAAATGTGGATACATTGCCCCTAACCTATTTAAAGGCATGAGCTCAAGACCCACCATTTCCCTTGGAACCATATGATAAACATATCTCTGCATGACAAGCACCTCCACCTAACTAATTCTTCGAACATTTAGAAATTCCTGTTACAATCATTGTATAAATAGAAAGTAGGTGCAAGATGGAATTATTAGTTATCATTCTTATTTTTGTGGGGATTTTTGCTATATATGATTCGATTAGACGAGTTAACAATACTATTTTGGAGCAAACGGAGGAACTAAAGAAATTACGAGAAGAGCTGAAAGGTAAGAATAAAAATTAGAGGGGCTAATACTTTTGCTTTGGATAATCAATTGAATTAGCAATATCAATCAAGACTTCAGCCGTTACTTGATCTGCCACATCTCGATCAATACTAAAGACATATTGCCAATTGTCTCTTTCAAATACAAGTAAATGAAAACCAATTCGTGGATTTTCAATATAGGCTGCCTCACTGCCATTTTTCAACTTAAATACATCTGTTTTATATTTTTCAAATGACATTTTATGCTGAACTGGTCGAACCTTGATTTTGAAATGATTTTGTGGCAATTGATCACTGATCATTACCACCTCCAGCTGATCATTCATTTCTCCGTCTAAATCACTAAACCTTCCAAAGTGATGCGTAAAGCTGATTGGCGGTACTCGTAGGGGTAGCTTCAGCTCTTTATTATAGTGGTATTCGAACTCTTTTACGGCTATTTCAACTGTTTTATAGCCGATTTCAGGAAGAAATTCTTCAAGAGGTTGTGGCGCATCACTGTCCTTTGCAGAAACCAAATTAAAAGGTGAAACATACGTAAATAAAGCTAGTCCAATAAGAATACGCTTGTTCATTTTACCGCTCCTCTAACCTATTTAGGTATAGGTTAACCTACAGAATCAGAATTATGCTGACACATAACACTAACATGGCGTAGTCTTATCGTTAAAAATGGACGTAAAGTAGCGAAGTGTCGGTACTACGTTATTGGCGTGAAGCATCTTTTCAAGCTCTAGCTTTGTGACCCATTGAACTACTGTCACTTCCTTCTCCTGAAGTTTGGTGTCACTAATTTCAAAGCTTTGCTCAAATAACCAAACGTCATAAAAATCATTGAAACAATCACGTCGTTCACTCTTTACTAATTGTCCATTGGTCCTCAATAATGATATCCCTATTTCCTCTTCCACCTCACGAATAGCCCCGTCCAAACTGCTTTCACCCGTTACTATAGAGCCTCCTGGACATTCCCATAAATGAGGATAATGTTTATTGGGATGTCTTTTTGTTAAAAGGAATTCTCCCCTGTTATTGTGAATCCATACGTGCACAACGATATGGTAATCTTCAGCTGCTAATGCTGTCCCACGTACATGACGCTTATTTGTTTTTTGGCGATTTTTATCATAGAGATCCCAGACTTCCATAGAGCACTTCATTTCTGAATTTGAACAAGCACATACTGCTTCGTCCACATTTCCGTTGTCACAATAGAACGTTCCCCATTTTTTTCGAAAAATAATCCACTCCCCTCTTTTTCAAGAAATGCCCATCCTTCATTAGCCATCATTTGCTGAATGTCCTCGTCCACCTTCTGTATGCCCCTAGCAGAAATGGCTGCGAGGTACCAAGTTGCCTTCTTATCATTGGAGAGCGCCACTAAATCAAAGGGGGATGCATTTAATTTTTGTATGGCTTCCTTTGGTGTAAGGGAATCGATTGGCAAAGGAGGGTATAATAATTTATTGCTATCAATAAAGACCCCACTTACTACGAAAAGAGCTGCTATGAGTATACCTATTTTTTTCAAAGCTCACCATCCTCCTTGTCTGGTTAAGAATCGGCTGCTGCAATTTATCTGTAAAAGAGAGCTTCTATTTTGAAGCGGTCATACGTTTATTTTTTTCATTGCTATTCAAGCTTTTAATAATGAAGAAAAGTTATAGAAAGCATTTAAAACATCTTCTCCTAAAGGATCAGCAAATACATGATTTTCCAATGGGAAGATGCCTTCATTCTCTAATTGCTCCAAATATTTCTTGAAGCCTTGATCTATAGCCTCCATATACCCCTTAAGAGAAAATTGATAATTAAATATTCTTTCGATAGGATAATGACTTTTATGTTCAATTAATATGTATTCACCATCGCTGGAAAAAATATAGTAATCATAGTTTCCGTGACAATCTATTTTTACCTCATTTGTATTACCTAGATAAAAACTGGTGAGCGTGGAGAAAAATTGCGGGATGGCTATAAAGGCTAAACCAGATCTTAAACTAAAAAGTTGCTCTTCATTTGACACATCAAATTGAATATCTCCACCCTCTAAATTAATTTTAATCGTACACATATACTTACTTTCCAAAAATATACCCCCTCTCTAAACCTATACATTTCATATTTTACCTTATTAAGTAAATAAACTGTAGAAGATGTTATCATTCTGTTTATAAAGATTTAATAGGAGGTGATAAATTTGATCATTAGAAAGGCAACTATAAAGATGCGAAAGGTATTAGAAAAGTACCTGTTGATAATTGATGAACAAGCTATAAGCATATTGTGCTAGCAAAATATTAAAATAAATTATCCTACGAACAATGGACACAACAAATTGCCGACAAAAATGAAGTATGTACTAGTAGCTGAAAATGAATTAGGCGACATTATTGGCTTCACATCTGCAAGTAAAAGAGACTCAAACCCTTCCCCATTCCAATTATGTAGAAACGCTCTATCTTTTAGAAAACTATCACAAAAAGGGATAGGAAAACAATTGCTGAAGGAAATCCAAAAGAACTACCAAACTAAATTTGTCGAAGTCTTAGTTATAGAATAAAACACGTTATTTTTATGAACATTATGGGGCGAAGCTTAGAAATTACAATTGGTGGGAAAGTGTTAAAAGAGTCGGTGTACGAATGAAAAGATATCGAAGAAGCTATTGGAAAGCTAATGTAATAAAATTGATTTTTATCGTCAAATCAGGAAAATGTTTTCGAAGATTCCTTATAACGAAGATCATATTCAATTTCAATGAATCTTATATCATTTTTAATCAAGCTAAACATCTTCATTGCTCCCATGCTTTTAAGTTTCTTCATACTGCATAAACCGTACTCAGAAGTTTAGAACTGTTCCAATAACAAGTAAAAATGGTAAAAGGGAATGGCTAGGTAAACGTACAACAAGCCTAGCTCTTTACGCATAAAGTAGCCATATATGACTGAAAGGATGTCCTGTGTGGGGAAAGAACATAAATATTTTCAAAAATTCAAGTTTACGTCAAATCCAAATTGTCATTGTCGCTGTTGTTGTCCTTGTTGTCGTTGTAAATGTAAGCCGCCATTTTTACCCATACCACCAAGTTGTCATTATCTCGTCTATGTGACAGATGCTGGGCAGCTCGCAACACCTGATAATAGAGTTTCTGTGATCGATACCGCAACAAACACAATCGTCGCTACCATTCCAGTAGGATCTGCTCCGCTAGAAGTAGCGATTACACCTAATGGCGCTTTCGGCTATGTTCCAGCGCTCTTCTCGGATAATGTAACGGTTTTTAGTACTGCCACAAACTTGCCAATCGCTACCATTCCTGTAGGCATTGACCCCCTTGGTGTCGCCATTTCACCAAATGGAACACTTGCTTATGTATCCAATCACGGATCGAACACTATATCGGTCATTAATACAGCCACCAATACCGTAACAGCCACTATTCCAGTAGGGCTGCAACCTCAAGGTATTGCCTTTACGCCAAACAGTGCGTTTGCTTATGTTGCCAACGAGAATTCCAATTCAGTATCTGTTATCAATACTGCAACCAATACGGTGATTGCTACAATCCCTGTGGGAATTCGTCCTAGATCCATTGTTTTGACTCCAAGCGGGCAATTTGCTTATGTGACAAATGAAAATAGCAATTCCGTATCGGTTATTAATACCACTACCAATACAGTAGTGGCTACCATTCCTGTTGGTACAGGACCTGTAGGAACAGCGATTACCCCTGATGGAACGCTTGTTTACATTGTGAATAAAGGCAATAATACCGTATCTGTCATCAATACAGCCACCAATACGGTGATTGCAACTATTCCTGTAGGTGCATCTCCAGACCAAGTAACCATCTTGCCAGATGGTACTTTTGCCTATGTAACAAATCAAGTAGACAATACGGTGTCTGTCATCGACATAGCAACAAACATGGTAATTGCCACAATCCCAGGATTTAACGGGCCGACTGGTATCAAAACTGGAACAATCTGTCAATAATTACCCCTAAAAAAAGCAACCGACTACTTCCACCCCATCTTAGAAAATGGGCTGTTTTTTGTCGGTTGCCTGCATTCTTTATAAAGTTAATTATGGCTAAAGTTAGCTTAGTCTTGAATCGCTGCGTCTAAAGCGACCACGATCATGTCATTGAATGTTGTTTGACGTTCTTCAGCTGTCGTTACTTCACCAGTGATGATATGGTCACTTACTGTTAGAACAGCAAGTGCTTTACGGCCAAATTTTGCCGCTAATGTGTAAAGAGCTGCTGATTCCATTTCTACCGCTAGTACGCCGTATTGCGCTAATTTTTCATTTTGGTGCTCATCTGAGTAGAATAAATCCGCTGTGAAGATATTCCCTACTTGTAAGTTAAGACCTGCATCTTTACCTGCATTGTATGCTTTTAATAAAAGATCAAAGTCAGCGATTGGTGCGAAATCGATAGCACCGCCCCAGATGATTTGGTTCATACGTGTATCAGATGTTGCTCCTTGTGCTAAAATCACGTCACGTACTTTTACATCTTTTTGAATTGCACCACAAGTACCTACACGGATTAATTTTTGAACATCATATTCTTGCATTAATTCTGTTGCGTAGATTGAAATAGATGGCACACCCATACCAGTTCCTTGTACAGAAATACGTTTCCCTTTATACGTACCAGTGTATCCGAACATATTACGTACTTCGTTGTAGCAAATTACATCTTCTAAAAATGTTTCCGCAATGTATTTTGCACGTAATGGATCTCCTGGAAGTAAAATTGTGTCAGCGATTTCACCTTTTTTTGCATTAATATGAATACTCATACTGCAATCCCTCTTTTCTGTCAGTTATCACTATAAATAATACTGTGTTTCTGTCATTTACGCAATGCTAGACGTCTAGCAACTACAAAATTATTTATAGTTTTCGTACAATTATGCTTGTTCCTCATAAAGTGTCCACAAAGTATCAAAGGTCTGGATTGTTAGGTTTTCCGTTGCATAGGTTTCTATATAGTCGGACAACTCATTAAAGTCTGTGCTCTGCTTTGGAAAATTATGCTCATGAAACACTTCCTCTGCAAAGCGTACTTTAGGGTCAGACCAATCGCCACCTCGATAGGTTAGGACATATAAATAAAAACTTTTCTTCATCGAACAAATTCCCCTTTTTATGCATTGGCTTTTCGCTAGTGTATCAAAAAAAATAGCATTCGTCATAAATTCCACTACTACTATATTTTACCCACTTATGATTTTAGAACTATTTTCATGGTCGATCCTGACTTTTGTCATAGTTATTTTATCTGAAAAATTTTAATTTTTAGAAATAAAGATAGAAAAATCTAGTAAAATAAGATAAAATTGAAATCGATTATTTAAAAAATAGGAAGGTGATGGCGATGAAAAAGACTAAAAAAACCCATGGTACAGCGAAAAAACGCCCGTCTCTCTTTACTTTTAGCTTTTTTAAGAAGAGGAAAGCTTCTACACAAGGGGAAACTGGGAAAAATCCCCCTCCTATTAAAGAAAAACGACAACGTTTTTACCATT
The DNA here is from genome assembly GCF_004332175.1 of Lysinibacillus sp. OL1. Taxonomy (NCBI): domain Bacteria; kingdom Bacillati; phylum Bacillota; class Bacilli; order Caryophanales; family Bacillaceae; genus Lysinibacillus; species Lysinibacillus sp. OL1. The sequence continues at coordinate 424,898 of NZ_SJDS01000002.1, forward strand.
TAATTCGGGGTAAAGTGCTTATTATGTTTGCACTTCTTATTGTAATTAACGGTATTATGGGTATATTGTCCTATGTCAATATACAAAACTTGCAACACCAAATGGAAGATTTCACAAAGAAAAATGTGCAGGAGCAACTAACGGTGAATCAACTTGCCTATGAGATTGCTAGACTGACCAATTTAGAACAATCATATTTAATTACGGGTAACGGCATTTATTCTACTTCTTATCATTTAAAAATAGATACCATTAATAAAAAGCTAGCCGCTTTGAAAGATCAATTTCAAGATCGCCAAGTGGAACTCGGTCATATGCAGGCAATCGAGCAATATTATAAAAATTACCTTGATTATTCAGATAAAGTCATGACAATGCGTGATGAGCTTGGCCTTGAGCAGGCTCGTAAACTGATGATGGGTGCTACTGGGGAAACAATGAAAACACATATCGACCAAAACATTGAGACCATTAATACTGTCATGGACGATTCCAATAAAACAAAATTAGACAAGCTTAACCAGCAGGTAAATATTTCTATCACTACATTCTTTCTCGTTTCAATCGTTGGCTTTTTAGCAATTGTAATTTTTGGCTTTATGCTATTTAAATCATTAAAACGTAATACACAGGCGATTAATGACTCTATCCTTGATATTGCGCAAGCAGGAGGCGATTTGACAAGACGTGTAAATGTGCATAATCGTGATGAATTTTCGATTATTGCAGCCTCCACGAATACGTTAATTGAGTCAATTTCTAACTTAATTCGACGCGTAAGTGAGTTAGCGGATCATGTATCAAGCAGCAGTCAGGAGCTAATGTCATTAGCAGATGAAAATGCGCGTACAATTCAGGATATTGCGGATGCGACAGCAGATATTGCGAGTGATAGTGACAATACGATTTCCAGTATGAATAGTGCGCAGCAAAAAATGAGCGACTTAGAGCATTCCATGCATCAATTAAATGAACAAGCGAGTGCTGTCCATCGTGCCTCTATCGCCATGCAGCAAGCAGCCGATGAAGGTAGCCGCTCTGTAGAACAATCATCACTCGTCATGCAATCGATTGAAGAAACAATGGCTTCTACAACATCTACGGTAGAGGCGTTAGGTCGTAAATCTGCGGATATTACGTCCATTATTGGTACAATCACGGCCATTTCTGAGCAAACGAATCTCCTCGCTTTAAATGCGGCGATTGAAGCGGCAAGGGCTGGTGAGCATGGACGAGGCTTTGCTGTTGTAGCCGATGAAGTTCGCAAACTAGCAGAGCAATCCCAAAGTGCAGCGAAAGAGGTGACATCGATTGTCACATCTATCCAAGATGAGGTCACATCCATCATTGCTCAAAATCACGAGGGTGTGACAACGGTCATCCGAGGCGTTGAAGTAACAAACGAAACAAATCAATCCTTAGCCAACATTTTATCGCATACCGAAGAAACAACGTCAATCATCGCGGCCATGGTAGATAAAATTGCGACAACACTTGAAAATAGTAATGCGGTGGCAAGTGACTTCATTCATGTCAATGCCTACGCAGAACAATCCGCGGCCAATACCGTGACATCTGCGGCAGCAGCCACACAAGGCTCCGCCTCCATGCAGGAAATCAACGCCGCAGCCACTGAGCTTGCCCAACAAGCAGATAGCCTACGTAACCTCGTAAGCGAGTTTAAAGTTTAAGCGAACTGAAAGAGAGGGGGAACCAATTTTTTATTGGTTCTCCCTTGACTTTGCGGGGCTATCTACTAATTTGGGGTTATCCTTCACTTTGAGCATGCTATCCGCTACTTTTTAAGTTTTATCCTCCACTTTTAGATTTCTATCCAATTATTTGAGGGCTATCCCCCTAATTTGCTGGGCTATCCCTCACTTTCAGCAATCTATCCGCTACTTTTTCAGGCTTATCCGCCACTTTTTCTGTTCTATCCTCCACTTTCAGATTTCTATCCTTCTAATCTGCTGTTTCTCCTGACCATAAAAAAACCTAGCAAGGAGCTACCTTGCTAGGTTTTTACTATTTAAATAGTGCTAGGTATTCGCCATAGCCTTCTTTTTCTAAATCTTCTTTTGCGATAAATCGAAGCGCTGCTGAGTTTATGCAGTAGCGTAAGCCACCTTGCTCACTTGGGCCGTCTGGGAAGACATGACCTAGATGCGAATCCGCTTCTTTGCTGCGTACCTCCACACGACGCATACCGTGAGATGTATCGAAATGCTCGGTTACCTGTTCTTTTTCAATCGGCTTTGTGAAGGCTGGCCAGCCACAGCCTGAGTTGTATTTATCGAGTGAGCTGAATAAAGGCTTGCCAGACACAATGTCTACGTAGATGCCTTCTGCAAAATGGTCATCAAACTCATTACGGAATGGTGGCTCTGTGCCATTTTCCTGTGTGACATAGTATTGCATCTCTGTTAGTTCTTTTAAACGTTGTTCCTTATTCATGTTTGTTCCCCCAGTGTTGCTCCTGAAACGCTCTTCGACCTGATCCAATCGAATAGCGCTCATAGTGCATTGGATTTTTCTTATAATACTGTTGATGATAATCCTCAGCCGGATAAAACGTAGTGGCTGGTAAAATTTTTACCATAATTGGTTTATCAAACTTGCCAGACGCTTGTAAATCCGACTTTGAACGTTCAGCTAGCTCACGTTGTTCTTCGTTATGATAAAAAATGGCCGTTGTGTAGGATTCTCCACGGTCGTAAAATTGACCACCTGCATCTGTTGGGTCAATTAAAGTCCAATAAATCGCAAGTAGCTGCTCGTAGCTATATAACTCATCATCAAATGTGATTTGTACAGCTTCCACATGCCCTGTTGTTTCCGAGCAAACCTGTTCATAGGTAGGATTTACAACATGTCCACCTGTATAGCCTGAGATTACGGAATCAATCCCAGGTGTTTCGTCAAAGGGCTTGACCATACACCAAAAACAGCCTCCCGCAAATGTTGCATATTGCTTTGCCATTCACTTCACTCCTTATTCACCAGGAACAATAATTTCCAATAAGATTTTATCCTTTGGTAAGTCCAACTCTTTAGCACGTACACGTGAACCAGAGGCAATGTTAATGCGCGATAAATCAATATATATTTCTGCTTTATTCGGATTCACGGTAATCCATGAGGGAAATTCCACCGAATCGCGCATGATTTTCATTGTCGTTTCTGGTGGAATGTTTAATAACCCTACATTCATGCCTGTCTGTTTTAAAATAATATTCCCCTTGTCATCCACAATAGGATCAAAATTCATGGAAATGGGGATTTCCGTATAGAATACTGTCAGTGTGCTACGTAGTTGAATATCATCCCCAATTGTGAAATCAAGTGGTAAAGGTGAGCCTTTCGCTGCATCCTTTAGGTATTTTTTTGAGATCGATTCTAATTCCTTTGTTGTGGTTTGCACCACGAGTACATTTCCTTTGCTTTCACTTTCACCTGCTGAACTCTTCGCAACATGGACGCCATCCACTGGTCTAGTTGCTAAAAAAACGACGAGGAGGATTGCAAAAAGCACTGTGCCCGCTAAGGCGAAAAACGCGACTTTCCATTTATTCATTTTGTCACTCCTCGAAGCCTATTGCCTTGTTAATCTTTTTTTCCATACCACACTGCTCCATTGCTGCTAGTATACGCTCTGTCATTTTTTCATACCCCTTTGCATTCGGGTGGAAAAAGTCTGTATGATAGACGAGCTCTTCATTTGAATCAAACAAATCTTCTACTGATACGTAACAAGCATTGGAATCCTTGCTGGCTACTTCCTCTATCACATTATTCCATTCTGTGATAATCGTATCAAATTCATTCGCCTCATTGGTTACAATCGAAAATGGATTGTAAAAACCAATGAGTAATAAGGGCACTGTCGGATTTTTAGCACGAATGCCTTCTACGATTTTGCTGTAACGTTCCTTGTATGCCAGTAATTCCTTATCAAAAGCATCACGTTTCAGGTTAAATAAATCCTGCCTGACGACCTTCATGACATCATTGCCACCCATTGTTAAGGAAATTAGCTGTGCTTCTTGCAGCTCCTCATCATAATGCCCTTTTTTCACTAATTTTAGTAGCTGATCGCTGCGTCTGCCACGTTTGCCCCGATTATCAACCTCTACATCCGAAATCGAAGGCCATGCGAGCAATGAATCTGCTAATCTTCCAACATAACCGTCTTGACTATACTCATCACCGACACCATCTGTCAACGAATCTCCCAGTGCCAAGTAATGTAGTTGCTTTGCTTGTTCTTCATCAATTTGCGATAAATCCTCTGCTGATGGCTCAAAAAAATGTTCAAAAATTTGCGTCAACATATTCTTAGATGTTTTTTCCTCATCTTCTGTTTGTTGCTCATCCTGCGGTATATCTTGCTCCGTTCCTGCTTGCTCACCTTCAGGTTCTGCTTGCGGATTCGGTTCATCGATTGATATTGCACAACCACTTAGTACAAAGACGGTCAAACATGACAACATAAATCGCCAAATGTCCATTTGACCACCTTCCATCCCTTTCTATTACTTCTATTATAGAATAGTTCATGCCGCCATGAAAAGTGACTTCCCCTTAGTTCTCCATAATTTTGTGTGCTTGCCAAATTTCCTCAGGTGTATGTATGGAAAAATGTGTGTTTATACAGTGTGCCTTTATGCAGAAGGGATGATAATTAGTAGGATGTCTGATTTATTTTTGGTGGCAACGTGATCACTGTTTGATTGAAGCTACTGTTCAACACGATTACTATTTAATTGAAGCCGCTCACGCTCATAGTTAGTGGAAAACTGATCACAGCTAAACAAAAACTGCTCATCTTTGAATAATCCGCTCATCCTGCTAGGAGTTCCACGCATAATAAAAAAGCCACTACATTTACTTATGTAGTAGCTCCTTCCTGTTATTCTGCAAAATAAATAAAACCAATTGCTCCTGGACCTGTATGTGTCGAGATGATTGGAGATGTAAAGGCAATTTCAACATCGTTAAAGCCAGTTTCTTCGATCAGCGCTTTTAATGGGTTGCCCATCGTTACTAGGCCATCTGCATGGGAAATGCCGACTGCCTTAACTGTTTTTCCAGCTGTATCTGCTTGGAATTGTTTAAATAAAAAATTGACTACTTGTTTATGACTACGTACCTTTGACACAGGATTGTATACGCCACCTTCAAGGTTGGCAATGACTTTGATGTTTAGGAGGGAACCGATAAAGCCTGTGCCTTTACCAATTCGACCGCCTTTGATTAAGTTTTCGAGCGTGTCTACAATAACGTATAAATGTGTATTGTCTCGTACCTTTTCTAAACGTGTCACGATGTCCTCCACAGTGGCGCCTTCATCTCGCATGCGGATGGCCTCTCGTAGTTGGATAGCTAAACCAATCGCGATAAAGCGTGAGTCAATGACTGTCACATCGGCATCTGTCATTTGAGCTGCTTGACGAGCTGATTCTACTGTGCCACTCATACCACCAGTCATATGGATGGAGATAATTTGATCGCCATCTTTACCGAGCTCATCATATAATTCCTTAAATTTACCTGGTGCTGGTTGTGAACTTTTCGGTAAATTTTTTGCATTTTTCATTAAGCCTAAAAAAGATGGTGGCTCTAAGTCCACTCCATCTGTATATGTTTGACCATCAATTTGAATCGTTAAAGGCACGATATGTATGCCATGTTGTGCTACTTCTTCTTTTGTTAAATCACAAGTTGAGTCCGTTACTATATGAATTCGTCTCACTTCGACACATCCTTTTACTTCATTAAAATTTATTATATAGACTAATGAATCATTATGTAAACATGACATTTGTCATTAGGCAAAGCTCTGTCCTAGCTAGCATGTAAACGCTACCTTGGATACTATAGCGTTTTCACCTACCTCTTGTCTATCAATGCCCCTCAAAGAATATGACAGGCTTATGACATTTTTGATATGAACTATATGACAAATGTAAATGTTCATCTATAAATTATTGGGGTATAGTAAATGTACGAACGAAAGGAGTGTTTCAAATGGTTGATTCATTTGACTATAAATCATGGAGGGAAGAGCTGTGGAATGCCATAACACACGGTATTGGTTTCATTGCTAGTATTCCAGCACTGGTTGTTCTACTGTTAGCAGCCGTACAAACAGGAAATGCCCTACATATTACAACCTTCAGCATTTTCGGTGCGTCTGTCATCATTCTGTTTTTAATGTCTACATTACTACACAGTATGCCAGAAAAATATAAACACTTTTTCGCTATTTTGGACCATTCGTCCATTTATATTTTAATTGCCGGCACCTATACGCCGTTTTTATTAATTGCCGTTGGTGGTGCCCTTGGATTGACGCTACTATGTATTATTTGGTCATTGGCTGTGCTTGGTGTATTGTTTAAATGTTTCTTTATTAATCGCTTTGAAGTACTTTCATTAATTTTTTATATTGGCATGGGCTGGTTAATTATATTTGCCATTAAGCCCGTTTATCTGTATTTAGGTTTACATGGCTTTGCTTTACTGCTAGCAGGTGGGCTATTCTATACGATTGGAGCCATCTTTTATGCATGGCGCTCTCTGCCCTTTAACCATGCAATCTGGCATCTCTTTGTGCTAGCTGGCTGTGCCTCCATGTATGCGTGTGTTTATTTTTATCTATAATAAAAGCAATCGCTCATTGTGAAGGGAGCGATTGCTTTTTCGTTTATTTACGTTCAAAAATTTGATATTGGAATGTATAACCTTCTGGTGCTGTTTCAGGCTCCTCTGAAGAGACTTGAACAAAATCTTGCTCATAGCTCGGGAAATAGGTGTCACCCTGAAAGGCATGATTAATTTTTGTGATATACAAGCGATCAGCCATCTCCATCACTAAACGGAAAATTTGCTCGCCGCCAATAATCATCACCTCAGGTACATCTCCAGCTAGCGCTAAAGCACCTTCCAAGCTAGTGACAATTTCAATGCCTTCTGCCTGATAGTTCTCGTCTCGTGTAATGACGATGTTGCGTCGCCCTGGAAGTGGTCGACCGATGGATTCAAATGTTTTACGTCCCATAATCATAGGCTTGCCCATTGTTTTTTGTTTAAAATACTGCAGATCCCCAGGTAAATGCCAAGGCATCCCATTGTTATATCCGATGACGTAATTGTCATCATGTGCCACAATTAAAGAAATCATACTGTCCCTCCAAATACTTTCGTCCCTTTTATTATAAACATAATGCGCTTGTTTCACCTATTTTTAAATAAATAAACATTTGTTACACCTAAATCCTAGTAAAATTATATGAATAGTTTATAATAGGAATAACAAACCTCTCAATAAAGGAATGATGAAGATGATAACTTTAAGAAAAGAAGCTGTTCAATATCTAGAAGCTCAGCGTACTGGTACACCTTATTACAAAGTTTCACCTCAGGAAGCGAGAGCCATGCGGACGGTTACACAATGGCAATCTGCACACAAACCGAAGCTAGCATCCATTGAGGATCACAAAATTACAGTGCGAGATGGCGAACAAATTACAGTTCGGCTTTATACGCCCGTTCTCGGTAAAACATTACCTGTTATTGTTTATTATCATGGTGGAGGCTGGGTCTATGGCAATCTAGAATCTGTCGATGCAGGCTGCCAGTTATTAGCAGACCAGGCACAGGCGATTGTGGTATCAGTGGATTACCGCTTAGCACCTGAATATCCTTTCCCAACACCCTTACATGATGCCTATGATAGCTTAGTATGGGTGCACGATCATATGGAATCCTTAGGTGGCGATGCAAGTCGATTATCAGTTGCTGGGGACAGTGCTGGCGGAAATTTGGCTACTGTAGTTGCATACTTAGCTACTGCACTCGAGGGACCATCGTTACACGCTCAAACACTCATCTATCCTGTCACAAATGTCGATTTTTCAACAGTATCTTATCTGGCATATGGTGAAGATTACGGCTTAGATACACAAGCCATGCAGTGGTTCTCTCATCACTATACAGAGGAAGCAAACTTCACAAATCCACTTGTGTCCCCACTTCAGCTAGAGGAAGTCCGTAACATGCCGAAAACATTCATTATAGCTGCAGAGGCAGATGTTCTCTTTGATGAGGGTCTAAGCTATGCACAAAAGTTAAAGGCTGCTGGTGTGGTAGTGGAACATATTACAATGCCAGGTTTAATCCATAGTTATTTCAGTAAAATGAATTATTTTGAAGAAGCAACGATTGCAACCGTGACAAAAATTGCGCAATTCCTGAAATAAGTTTGGCTATCCCGCGCAAACAGTGCGATAATAGAGCAAAACGTTTTTTAAAGGATGACACTATGACACAAACAATAGCTCTACAAGTACAACAGCCCTTTTCTGATCAATTAAAAAAAGGCTTCCCACTTATTTCAAAAGATGCGGTTGATGCACGACGTTTACCTGCTGAGCAAGGAACACTCCTCAGACTCATGGATCATCATAACCGTTTTATTGGAACAGGTTACTACGGCATCCAAAACAAAGGGATTGGCTGGGTGCTAACGACCGATGCGAATGAAACAATTGATAAAGCTTTTTTTATAAAAAAATTCAAAAAAGCCATCGACAATCGTGCTGCATTTTTTAGCAATGAAAACACAACAGCCTTTCGTGTGTTTAATGGTGAAGGAGATGGCATCGGCGGTCTTACGATTGATTTTTTTAACAGCTACTACATGGTAAGCTGGTATAGTGAGGGCATTTACTCATTTAAAGAAGTGGTGTATGAGGCGCTTGCTGAGACAGTAGACTACCAAGCGATTTATGAGAAAAAACGCTTTGATAGTAAAGGACAATATATCGAGCAAGATGATTTTGTAATGGGCACGCCAGGAGAATTTCCTATCATGGTGAAGGAAAATGGTATGACCTATGCGGTGCATTTAAACGATGGCGCCATGACAGGGATTTTCCTCGATCAACGTGAGGTACGATTGGCTATTCGAGAGCGTTATGCCAACAACACAGACATGCTGAATACATTTTCCTATACAGGAGCATTTTCTGTGGCAGCCGCTCTAGGAGGAGCCATCAAGACAACGAGTGTAGATGTGGCAAAGCGTAGTCTAGCCAAAACGATTGAGCAATTTAGTGTCAATCATATTGATTATGAGGCACAGGATATAAAAGTCATGGATGTCTTCCATTATTTTAAATATGCACAACGCCATGCTTTACAGTTTGACCTTGTCGTATTAGACCCACCTAGCTTTGCACGTACGAAGCAAATGACCTTTTCAACGGCAAAGGACTACCCTAAATTACTAAAGGACACGATTGCCATTACCGCTAAAAACGGCATCATTGTGGCTTCCACAAATAATGCCAGCTTTGGCATGAAAAAGTTCAAAGGCTTTATTGACCAAGCCTTTAAAGAGACTCGTACACGCTATAAAATTGTCGAGGAATACGGTTTACCGAAGGATTTCCGTGTACCACGTGAATACCCTGAATTTAATTATCTGAAGGTCGTGTTCATCCAGAAAATCGACTAACCAATCGAGAATCACACCAAGGTGTGATTCTTTTTATGTAAGGAAAAGTTGATTCTACCTAAGGAGGTTCGGTACCTCTACAATAAAGGTTCCAAAAGATTGAAACGTTATAAACAATCAAACAGAGCCCTTCTATTAAAAGTAGCCTAAGAAGATGTTCTCTTCTTAGGCCACCCGATTATAGATATTTCACAAACCAATCACGGATATATTCAAGTCGATTAATTCGTAATGTAGGCTTTCCACTTCTTGAAAGTTCATGATTCGCCTCAGGAAAACGCACGAATTTTGTTTGTTTTTTACGATATTTTAAGGCGATAAACAATTGCTCTGCCTGCTCAATTGGACAACGATAGTCTTTTTCACCATGTAAAATCAATAATGGTGTCTCCACTTTGTCTACATACTTCAGTGGCGAATGATGCCATAGCTTCTCTATATCATCGAGTCCTGCTTGAATTTGCCAGTCTGTAAAATAATAGCCGATATCACTGACACCAGCAAAGCTAATCCAGTTCGAAATGGAGCGCTGCGTCACAGCTGCTTTAAAGCGATTTGTATGGCCCACAATCCAGTTGGTCATAAAACCACCGTAGCTTCCACCAGTTACACCTAGACGATCTTGATCAATAAAATCATAGTGCTCCAGAGCGTAGTCTACCGCTGCCATTAAGTCCGCATAATCATTCCCACCATAATCGCCACGTACTGCATCCACAAATTTTTGGCCATAGCCATGACTACCACGCGGATTCGTATAAAGCACTGCAAAGCCTTGTGCAGCAAGGATTTGGAATTCATTAAAGTAGGTATTGCCATACATTGCATGCGGACCACCATGGATTTCAAGAATGAGAGGATACTTCTTCCCTGCTTCATAGCCAACTGGCTTCATAATCCAGCCGTTGACCTTCCAGCCTTCAGCACCTTCAAATTCGATACTCTCTGGAACAGCTAATGTTTTGGTTTTTAAAAAATCTTCATTAATGGACGTCAACTGTTCTTTGTCACCCGTTTTTAGGTTCACATAAAACAGATCGCCTGGATTGGTCGTTGTGCTAATAGCCGCAATAGCCTGATCGTTTTGCGCATCAAGTGAGAAGCCATAGACATATTGATCATCATGGATAGCTGGGTAAATTTCGCCATCTACATTTCCGTAATAAATCGCCGCATTGCCGTGATCTGTGACTTGGAAGTAGAAGCTATGATTATCATTCATCCATTGCACTCGTGGTGACGCTACACCTTGCAGGAAATCACCGATGACATAATCACCAACAGGCGCATCAAATTCACTTGTTACACAGTTTAGTAGTTTTTGCTCCATGTCATACATCCAAAGCTTTGCTTGTGTGGCATTTTCAAATTCACGTTCTCCACCTACAAAAGAAAGATAGCGACTATTCGGAGACCAAGCCGTTTGGTAATAAGCACCCGAACCTTCTGTTAGCTTGTGACTCTGTTTCGTTTCTAACTCCAATAAATAGATATCCACATTAAATGAGAAATCTAAATCCTCCGCTTTATTTGCTAAGTACGTAAGGTATTTGCCATCTGGCGACCAAGTACCTAGATGGCAGTACTCTTTGCCTTCTGTCACTTGTTCTAGCTCTCCTGATGCCACATTGACAATGGCAATATGGGTAAACTGCTCCATATCCATAAATCCAACAGCATCCGATTTGTGTTTCATTTTCTCGATTTCTAGTGGCTTTAGTTCTTTATCCTTTTTCTTCTCATCCTCCGCTTTATCTAGGATGGTTTCATCTTTCCCTAGCACGACTGAAAAAGCAATTTTCTTGCCACATGGTGACCAGACAGGGGAGGTCGCTCCATTTTTACAATGTGTCACCTGTTTTGCCTCTCCACCTGTTTTCGAAAGAACATAAATTTGCGACTTACCTGTTCTCGTTGACAAAAATGCAATTTGACTGCCATCTGGTGACCAAACAGGGGAACTCGTTCTATCTTCACCAAATGTCCATTGCTGTGTTGTTTTGTCCTTCAAGTTTATGTAAAACAAATTCGATATATAGTCATTTTTCTTCTCGTCCATACGAGTCTCTACATAAACTACCTCTGTCCCATCTGGTGAAAGCTGTGGATCTGCTACTGATTTTAAGTGATAAAGATCTTCTGGTTGAATCCCTTGTTTCGATGTCATGTTCTTGCTCCTTTGTATTGTAATTTTCTGTGCCTTACTACAATACTTCGACACCCTAAGTAATATTCCTCTATTGAATTGAATTTTTCACTAGTTCCCAATATTCTGCTGACTTTGTTCTGCGATAAAATTTATAAAAGGGCTCATTTGGGCGAGCATGCTCCTTATAAAGGTTTATCAGGTGCAGTAAAAAATCTTCAATTTGTGTGACGTCTACCCTCTTAGCGAATAACGTGCCAGCCTGTGCCTTTGCTCCCATTGGTACTGCCCCTAAATAGACATCAAAGCTTTCTTGTTGGTAAACGAGTCCAATATCATCATAGACTGCATTGTAGCAAGCTGATGCACAGCCATTAATATTGACACGCACTCTTGCAGGTACCTTCATCCCCTCTATGGCATGATAGAGCTGTTCGGTTATCGGAGCAGCCTCCATTTTCTCCCCATCACAAAAATCGCAGGCCTTCATGGCTATGATTGAACCAGAGGGAGCAACATAAAGACCTGCTTCCTGTAAGGCTTGCACCGCTTCCGTGGCATCGCACGTTGGTATGGATACGAGTATACTATAGGAAGCAGAATATTTTATCGCCCCCTTTTCGCCAGCAATTTCGGCTATTTTTTGGAATTGTGCAGGAGTATAATGCTTATTAATAATGCCAGGGCTAACGGCTAGACGGGTAAACTCACCATGACCGTTCAGTGTTTCAAATGTTTGATCTGGTACATTTTTTTGAAATGCGTTCATTTTTATCGCTCCTTATAAAAAAGGAGCTAGCAAAACGCTAGCTCGAATGGATTAAAAGTTTTCAGGATAGAAGCCCTTTGCTAAAATTTCAATGGCCTCTGCCGCACGAACCCCTTCAGACGCTGCTGAAAGTGGCAGTATGACAAAGCGCTCATTTTTGACCGCTTCCATCTCCTTTAAGGCTGGATCATTTTTTAAGAATTGGATCTTTTGGTCTGCCGTTGTTTCACCGTAATCAATCACGACAACTACCTCTGGGTTGCGGTCTACTGCATCTTCCTTCGACACAGTTGTCCAGCCAGATTCCACATCACCAAAGATATTTTGTCCACCCGCGATTGTCACAAGCTCATTCATAAAGTTTTGACCAGCTGTAAATACATCCTTTTCACCGCTATCAAACACAAGAACACGTAATTTTTCGCTATCTTTTGGTAATTTAGCTTGTACTGCCTCTACATCTTTCGTCATTTGCTCAATTAAAGCTTCGCCACGATCCTCAATACGGAAAATCTTCGCGATATTGCGAATATCAGTGAAAATATCTTCTATTGTTGGCTTTGTCATGTTGGAAGCCGTATGTAAATACGTATGGATGCCTAATTCTTCAAGCTCTTCTGGTGTGCCTACACCCTTTTCGCCAAAGCCACTTTTCCAGCCAGCATATAGGAAATCTGCCTCGGCATCGATGACTTGCTCCTTCGTTGGGTATTGATCGGAAAGAACAGGGACCTTATCGTATGCCTCTTGCAGTGGTTCATAGATTTTATCATCTAAGTAAGCTGTCCCTACCATAGAATCCTCTAAACCAAGTGCAAGCATGATTTCTGTCACATGTTGATTTAAGCTAATCGCTTTTGTTGGTGCTTCCGTATATGTTTGAGTTGTGTCATTATTTTCAATGGTTACTTCTGCTGCCGCCTCAGATGGCTCAACCTTTTCACCTTGTGCAGCTGATTCCGTTTTGTCCTTTGCGTTACAAGCCCCTAAAACAGCGACCAAGGCAATGATCATCATCAGCCATATACTTTTCCATTTCTTCATGTCCTTTTCTCCTTTGCTGTTAAAATATAGAAAGAAATCAGAGACTTCTTTACTACTAAGGTAGTTGGAAGGGCATAAAAAAACCCTCTTGTCGCCAAGAGAGTAGCATAGTGAAATAACGGTATCATTACCTTCATCACTATCCCCATCCTCGTGGTTCTTAGTCAAAAAATACATACTGGCAGGTATCCTGGCTTAGGTTCATCATCTATACGCCTTCCCATAGTTTCACTACAGTGGCATGCTGTATAGACTCCCCATTTACAGTTGCGGGACAGCATCGGAATTGCACCGATTTCCCTTTTAAGCAAATGACAAATGCCATTTGCACCAATACGTTCTATAATGGTCAATACTATTGATAGACTAGCAGAAGAAAATTTATCGCGCAATCAGTAGTATGACACTAAAAGTATAATCATCATTATATTAGCACTATTTCGACATAAAGACGAACTATTTTACAAGAAATATAGAAGCTAGTATTCTGTTACAATAAAAAGATAGCATTCTATAGAAACGAGGATTTCTTATGTACAAAACGATCGGTGTACTTGCGCACGTGGATGCAGGAAAAACGACCTTCTCTGAGCAAGTGCTTTTTCATACAAATAGTATTCAAGCACGGGGGCGTGTTGATCATCAGGATACCTTTCTTGATCATCATGAGCTAGAGCGCAGACGGGGCATTACGATATTTGCCGAGCAAGGGCGCATGAATATTGGCGATGATACATACACATTGATTGATACGCCAGGGCATGTCGATTTCTCCCCTGAGATGGAGCGTGCCATTCGTGTGATGGATTATGCCATTATTATCATTAGCGCTGTCGAAGGGATACAGGGCCATACAGAAACAGTGTGGCAACTTTTACGTCAATACCATGTCCCTACCTTCTTCTTTATCAACAAAATGGATCGTGAGGGTGCCAATATGGAGGCTGTCATCAGCCAGCTTCGCAAAGATTGCTCTCAGCATGTTTTGTTCATCGATGAGCCACTGCGAGCAGACTATGTATCAAATAATATTATGGAATGGCTGGCGGAGCGCGACGAAAAATTGCTTGATGCCTTTCTATATGAGTCATTGGAGCATGAACAGTGTCTTGCTCAATTAAAGGAAATGATTAAAAATGAAGGTGCCTTCCCTTGCTTTGCTGGCTCGGCCTTAAAGGATGAGGGCATTCAGGAATTTCTTGACCAGCTCCCGCTGTTAACGGCTTCCCATTTTGACAAGGATGCCCCATTTGAGGGCGAGGTTTTTAAGATTCGTCATGATGGTCACCAGCGTTTAACCTTTATGAAGGCAACCAAGGGCTCGTTGCATGTACGAGATGAATTTTCATTTGACGAAGTAACAGAAAAAGTGACCGAAATTCGCCTTTATAACGGCAGTCGCTTTGAGACCGTTCAACAGGTAGAGGCAGGAGAAATTTTCGCTGTCAAAGGACTGAGCCAGGCAAACATTGGGGATCGAATCGGTACAACGATGCTATCACAGCCCTATGAGCTTGTCCCAACTTTACAGGCAAAGGTTCAATATGAGGGTGATCAGCATATCAAGGAAGTGCTACAGATTTTCCGGTTACTCGAAGCAGAAGAGCCGTCCTTGCGTGTGGTCTGGCAGGAAAAATTTCAGGAAATCCATGTGCATATTATGGGTGCCATTCAATTGGAGGTCCTGACAGAGGTATTAATGACGCGTTTTTCATTAGCTGTCTCCTTTGGTGAGCCGCAAATTTTATACATGGAAACCATTGCGACGACCGTAACGGGCTATGGTCATTTCGAGCCCCTCAAGCATTATGCAGAAGTTCATTTATTAATGGAGCCAAATCCACGTGGAACAGGTAATACCTTCACCAATGCCTGTCATGCCGATCATTTATCTGTAGGCAATCAGCGCCTTGTTGAAAAGCATCTGTTTGAGCGTGACCATCATGGGCTACTGACAGGCTTCCCTGTAACAGATATTCATTTTACACTTCTAACAGGTCGCGGGCACAATGAACATACATCGGGGGGAGATTTCCGTGAAGCCAGTTTCCGTGCCCTGCGTCAGGGGCTGGAGCAGGCACAAAATGTCCTACTTGAACCCTATTATCGCTTTAAAATGAAAGCTTCAAATGACTTTATCGGTCGTATGATGACTGATATTCAGCAAGCAGCTGGCACGTTCGATGACCCGATTTTATCCGAAACGGATGTTATCCTAACAGGTCGTGCACCTGTTGCCACTTTAATGAGCTACAGTACAACCTTTGCCGCCTATACAAATGGGAAAGGTGCACTCACACTCCAATTTGATGGCTATGATGTGTGCCATAATACAGAGGATGTGATTGCACAGATTGGCTACGATAAAAATGCCGACCCTGAGTATAGTTCCTCTAGTATCTTTTGTGCTAAGGGCAAAGGATATTCGGTTCCATGGCAAGAAGCACAGGCAGCCATGCATTGCCTGTAGGATGGGATGAGCCTGCTCGCTTCGGGTATTTCCTCGGCTTCCACGGGTATCCATCGCTCTAGCGCGGGTATTTCTTGCTTGGGCATCAATATATCTCTACCCTACAATAAGATATTACAAGCCCTCCAAAAAATGGAGGGCTTGTTTTTATAGTGCACCGACAGCTTTCTTTGTTGGATTGTCCAACAAATATGCGGGTTCAACTATTACATAGTCATGCTTGTTCGTAAAATCAATGAGTACCTTACCAGGTTGACTTTTTAATAGTTGTAGATGATCAATTAATTGCAGTAAAAGCTCGTGACCGTTGCCACGTGGATGCCAGTTGAAATGATAATCATTTAACGCTTGCACCGCTTCAATAAATTGGGCATATTCCTGCTGCACAAATGCAATGAGTTTGTCATGATGAGATGCTAAATCATATAAATATGTTTCGTAAAAGCGCATGACAATCGAGCATAATAAGTCATTGACACGAGCGGCACTTAAAACAGGCTTGGGCTCCAATGATAGACGGTCGAGGTTGGGCTTTGCGCGTGTAGAATCAATGCGCGTAATTAAGTGATACGCTTCTCCTTTGACCTCATAGACAATCGGATTGGTCGGCATGTACATCATAAAACTATTCGTCTTTGTTTTTAGTTCATCTGCTATGGCTGCTTTCGCTAAAAGATGACCGTCCACATCCCCATTTTGTATCCAAATAATTTCTTTATTATATAAGATTTGCTCAAAGAAGCGATCATTGCGAATCAGCTTCGTTGCTAATAATTGATCGATCAGAGACTCGACCACCATTCTTGTTTTCGCTTTCTTGGCAACTTCTGTGCGTGGTTGCTTACAAATGTTCAGATCTTCATAAGGCGTTTCCAACGTTGTCGTTACATGAATATTTGTCATACGTGCATCCCCTTTGCGTACATATTTTCAAAACAAAAAGGACTCCCTACTTTTGAGGAAATCCTTCATTTTATCTTCTTTCATCACACAATGCCAAACAAACCCTAAGTATGTGTGAACGAGTTCGATTATGAACCCTTTCATTTACTATGGGCGTTTGACGTACTGTGACGAACAGAGCATTCTGTTTTGTCAACATGCCACCTCCTATTCCTCGTAGGTTTATGGTGTGTACTCGTAACAGGCAGGTATCCTGACTCATGGTCATCGCCACTTTTCCCCTTCCCATCATTTGACAGTGGTTGCTGAAAAGTCGCTCACATTTACAGTTGCGGGACAGTGTCGGATTCACACCGACTTCCCTTTTAAGCAAATTGCACGCAATTTACACCTATTACTACACGCTATTCAGTTGTCATAGGAATCGAGTGTACTCCACATTCCTATTAGATTACTAAAATCAATTGTAAAGTAGTGTTTTTCTAAAGTCAAATATCATAATATTTTCCAAACTACTAATAAAGTTATAGCGGGATATAAAAAAGGTGAACTGCGTATTTTTTATCTTTCATTGACTTTATAATGAAAGATAGTGTACTTCTAATAGTGGAAGGATGAAAAATATGAAAACAAGTCAACAATTAGTAACGAGTAATTTAGAGGAAAAAATGAAACTATTTACTCGAGCCGTTTCTGGACAAATTATAGAGGAAGCTCATTTTGTCATAGCCAATACAAATATTCCAACTGATACATTTAATTTGTTAGTAGCGAAATCGCCTATAATTCATAAGGAAAATCATCTTAAACAAAGGATTAATCATTTCATTGTGAATAAGCTCCCCTTCAGCACGTGGGTGGATGTCAACTATCTAAGCGATGATTGGCTACAGCTGATAAAAGACTGCAATTTACAGGAAGCTGAGCGAAATATGATGATGAAGCTTGACCATACACTTCACACAGGTCCACGAATTTCCAATTATCTTACCATCACAGAAGTAAGTAACAAGGAAGAGCTTCTACAATATAAGGAAGTTTTTCTAAGTTTATTTGGAGAAACAGCAGAAAGAGATGCATTAGAAATTTACTTTCATCAATTCTCACAGGAAAAACTAGCATCAAATGCTCGCATGTTTATTGGTTGTATAAATGAAGTACCTATCGCTACGGGATTATTAATCGACAGTAAACATAGCTATGGGATTTATGATGTGATGACAAAAGATGCGTATAGGGGCAAGGGTTATGGCAGTGAGATGTTTCAATTCCTACTCAGTCAAACAATCGATAAGCAAAAGCCCGTAGTCTTACAGGCATCAGAGGATGGAAAAAATATTTATAAACGCTTCGGGTTTAAAGAAGTCGGAGAAATGATTGTATTTGAATAAAACTTCGCCAAGGCGCTCTTATTTACACTTGACAGTATTTTCGAGCTTACCGTAATCATGAAGCTGATTTAAAATCCGTTACACCGGACCCCTTCCTGGCACGACAGAAAAGCCTCGCAAATCTGCGGGCTTTTGGTTGTGCACATGTACTATTAGCACCTTCATTACGTCCCCAAAACATACTGTGCTAAGACGCTTTGCACCTTATAAATATTTGTCGCCTTATTGAAGTTTTTTTGAATCGGTAATGGACTGCCAGACACCCATATTTTAAGCTCTGCATCTAAATCAAATGTTCCAGCTGTTTCGACTGAAAAATGAACGATATTTTTATAGGGAATGGAATGATACTCTGTTTTCTTGCCAGTCACTCCTTGCTTATCAATGAGGATTAATCGTTTATTGGTAAAAATAAACGTGTCTCTAATAATTTTATAGGCGTTCTTGACTGTCTCGTTTGGAATTAATAAATTATGGACCTCCTCCTGTAGTTTTTCTAAATTCACCTCGCTTGCATTGCCGATCAATCCATCAAATAAGCCCACTATCTGTCCCCTTTCGCTCTCGTTTATTTAATGTATTACAAAGAAGTGAGAGCTACGACAGGAAATGGTGGTATTATTTAGCCTATAGAGGGGGTGAGTGGTTGCGAATAATGATAGCTGCCTTAGTGTCTCTACTAGCCGTTGTTTTACTAGGATGTAATGAAAAACCAGATGATAAATTAGCTAAGGTCAGCATTTCTATTGGTGCTAAATTTAACAAGGTGAACACTGATTTTTTTAAAGAATATACGGATGAAGAATCACTTACACTATTCCAACAAGCCATTGCAACAACAGTCAAAAACGAGGGTGTTGTCAATATGGCTTCGCCAGAATATGATGTACAAATAGTGGACAAGGCAGGAAACAAATATCGCTATCATCTTTGGTTAGGTGATAAAGGGCAAAACAGTAGTTTGATGCATGTCGAGGATACGCATACGATCTACACAATATCTGAGGAGTTCACTGAAAAATGAGCTGCGCTCGTTCACTCATAAAAAAAACACTTCCCATTCAAAGGAAGTGTTTTGCCAAATCAATGATCCATTGCCTGAAACAGCATTTTTGCATAGCTGTCCGTGAAGGTAAAGCCGTTATTCTCTTTGTTGCTCTCATCAACAATGGTTCCAGCCTTCATCACATAAATGCGATCGCATAAATAGGAAACAGCCTTTAAGTCATGAGAGATAAAGAGAATGGCCATTGCCCTTTCTTTATTCAAGGTCTTTAATAAATCAACGATTTCTCGTTGAATCAAGCGATCTAGGCTTGAAATAATTTCATCACATACGATTAATTGTGGCTCGACCAAAAGGGATCGTAATAAATTAACTCGCTGTTTTTCTCCGCCACTTAGCTCAGAGGGCAAGGCATGTAAGATATCTGTTGGTAGCTTGACCTTCTCCAGCATGGTCTGTAAATAGGTGTCCGTTATAGGTTGCTTATGCTGAAGCGGCTCTCTTAATAGGTCCCTTACAGTCCACATGGGATTTAAAGAGGCTGTTGCATTTTGAAAAATAATCTGGCAGTTGTCATAAAAAGCTGCGCGACGATGCTTGGTTATTGGTTGCTGTTGAAAGTATACTGCCCCTTTTTCAGGAGCTTCTAGCTGCATAATTACTTTGGCCAATGTGCTTTTGCCACTGCCACTTTCTCCTACTAAGCCGACTATTTCCCCTTTTCCTACAGTAAGATGAATATGATTTAATATTGGGCGTCCCTTTCGATAGCTTTTACAAATATTGTGAACCTGAAGTATCAAAGCCCACACCTCCTCCTAAAAATGATGCGCAACTAGCTGACTAGTGTATGGATGCTTAGGCTGCTCAAAGATTTCTGTTACTCGCCCTCGCTCCACAATTTCTCCATTTTTCATGACGAGGATAAAATCCGCGATGGAAGCAGCTACATCTAAATCATGGGTAATTAAGAGTACGGTTGTTTCTAGCTGTGTATGAAGCCTTTTCAATTGTTGAATAAATTCCTGTTGATGTAGCATATCTAAGGAAGAGGTTGGTTCATCCGCTAATAAAACAGCTGGCGCCAGATAAAGAGCACAGGCAAGCATACAGCGTTGTAGCATTCCTCCAGAAAGCTCGAAGGGATAGCGCTCCAACACATCTGCTGGTAAATGTAAATCCTGTACAATATGCTTCATTTCAGCTAGAAATACTGCCTTTGTCTGCCCCATCCGTAAGGCAGTTAATCCATACAATTGCTGTTTCATTTTTTGCGTTGGCGAAAAGCTATTAGCAGCATCCTGAAAAATCGTAAAGAAGTGCCTTTGGCGTAGTACAGCTTGATCCTGTTTTGCTAATTCCACTATATTTCTTCCATTAAAAAAGATTGAGCCTTCAACTGTTGCTTGCGCTGGAAGCATGCCTAGAATGGCAGAGAGCATGGTGCTTTTTCCACTACCGCTTTCACCTATCATCACGGTAATCTGACCTTTTGGCACCGTAAACGAGAGATCATTCAATATAAATTTTTCGTTTATTCGAACAGTAACATTCTCTATTTTAAACATGGGTCTGTCCCCCTCTCTGCTTAAATCTACTACCAATAGCTTGCACGCATAAAATCGTTACGAAAATGAACATCCCAGGAAAAAGGCCCATCCACCAAGCCCCGACAAGTAAATCATTTTGTGCAGTATAGAGCATCGTCCCCCACGATGGAATGGACTGTGGAACACCGATACCTAAAAAGCTTAAGGATACTTCCGTAAAAATAGCACCAGCAAAATTAAATATCGTCACGACAAAAATGGCGGGAAGACTATTACGCAATAAATGACGAAAAAGAATCTTCCACAGCGGCGTGCGAAACATCTTCGCCATGTGGATAAACTCTAATTCCTTCAACCGGATAAATTCAGAGCGCACGATACGGGCAGTGACAAACCAGCCTGTGCACCCCATAATCATTGCCATGCGCCATACACTTCCTTGCATAATCGCTTGAAGAGCAAGCACAATCACTAAAGATGGAATTGTTAAAAATGCCTCTAGTATACGCATCATCACTGCATCAATAGCTTCACCTAAATAGCCACTTATACCGCCATAGATAATGCCAATTATGCTGGATAGAACAACCGATAACGTAGCGATAAAAAGGGTCACTCTACCACCAACGAGTAGGCGGGAAAGAACATCTCTACCTAGCTGATCTGTGCCAAGGAGGTGTGTTCCATTAGGTGCTTCATAAATATGATTCATATCCATCGCGTTTGGCTCAAAAGGCACTAACCATGAGGAAAATAGGGTGAAGCCTACTAAAAGACCAAGAATCACTAGCCAAAAGATGAGCATTTTTTGCTCTTTTCTCATACGATTCCCCCTCTTCTTAAGCGGGGATTGAGACAAATCATGAGGACATCAATCACAAATAAACAGATAACGACTACTACGCCAGTGATTAAAATGGCACCCATCAGCACAGGAAAGTCCTTTACCATCACTGCTTTCACTAAAAGCTGACCTAAGCCTGACCAGCCAAATAATGTTTCAACCACGATGGATCCTCCAAAAAATGATGGGATGGTCACACCGACATAATTGATATATGGAATAATGGCATTGCGTAAAATCATCCTACGAATAGCTCGCTCTGGTACTCCGTTGGCACGTGCCACCTCTACATAATAACGATGCTTCTCTGCCTTCACATTTTCCTGTAAAAAACGTGCGAATACCCCTACATGTGCCAGTACAAGGACCGATAAAGGAAGAACCATATGGTATAGTCGGTCCACAAGGCCGCCATCCCCTCGTACATCCTTCATCCCCGATGAAGGAAACCAGCCTAGTTGTACAGAGAACACCATGATGAATAAAATGCCAAGCCAAAATGGAGGAATGGCTGAGCTAGCAATACTTACAAAGGAAAGTCCGCGATCTAATAACGAACCCTCCTTCATGCCTGCCTGTAAGCCGAGCCATGTTGAGGCAATGGCTACGATGCCTAAAGTTCCAACAACGAGCTGTAATGTATTTGGTAAACGTTCTTGTATAATTGTCGCTACTGGTCTGCCTTCTTTTGCCGAGTAGCCTAAATTTCCTTGCATCGCTTCACGGAGCCACACACCATATTGATAGAGTATCGGTTGATCCAGACCAAAAGCTGTTTCAATGCGTTCTTTCTCCGCTGTCGATAACGTTTGGGCATTGCCACCATAATATGCTGCAGCTGGATTACCAGGAGCCGCATGCATCAGGAAAAAAGAGAGGAAGCTCACGATAATGAGGACAATTGTCCCCATTATCACGCGCTTCCCGATCCATTTAGCGATCATGCCATTTCCACTCCTCGACATTCCAGAGGAAGCCTGCCCCATGATGACCTAAAATGCGCTCTTTGACGCCACTAATCTGCTGATTAATACCATACACAGCATCCACATAGGCAAAGTAGGCGAATGGTGGATCTTGTGCTAGCTCCTCCTGTAATGCCCCATAGACTTCCTTACGTTTTTCAGGATCAACGGTTGTACGCCCCTCCTCTAGCAATGCATCCACTTTCGGATTGTTATAGCTACCGTAATTGTAGCCAGCACTTGTGAGACTGGATTCACCAGAATGGAAGAGACTATACGTATGATGGTCAGCATCATACGGGCTTCCCCAGCCAACCATAAAGGCTTCTGTTTCTTCAATGACAATATTGCTCCAATCGAGTGCAGCTACTTGCACATCTGCCCCAATCTCTTTATAGCCTTCTGCCACATAATTAGCCATGTTCACACGCACTGTGTCAGTAATAGGTGCCGTAATAGTAAATGCTAATTTTTGATTATTCTTATAGCGGAAACCATCCTCAGCTAGTTGCCAGCCCGCTTGTTCGAGTAGCTCGCTTGCTTTATCAAGGTCATATTTATAATGCTCAATGTTGGCGTTTACAAAGGCATGCTTTTGTAGCGGCGAGTATGCTTCTGTACCGTATCCATATAAAATGCCTTTGACAATACCTGCACGATCTGTCCCATAGCTAATGGCCTTGCGAACAGCAACGTCTTGCCAAATAGGATACTTCATATTAAAGAGAACACCACGATAATCTGCTGATTCCACCTCATATAGCTTTAAATGCTCGACCTTCGATAGCTCCTCTACCTGATTCGGGTCTAGTAACGCTATATCGACCTCACCCGATTTTAGCTGGAGCGCACGCACATTACTATCGGGGATAAATTTAAAAATTACTTTCTCGATAGAAGCTTTTGTGCCAAAGAAAGATGGATATGCCTTTAGTGTCAGGCTTGTCCCTTTGTCCCATTGTTCAAACATATACGGACCCGCACCGATTGGCTGCTGGTTAAATGTAGCGGTTCTCATCTCTTGCCCCTCAAAGGCATGCTTTGGTAAAATTGGCACCGTTAATTTGTCTAATAGCGGTGTAAATGGCTCATCTAATTGGATAGTCATCGTCATGTCATTGACCTTTTCCATTGACACAACATGGCTAAAATCAGACTTTAAATAAGAACCGTTTGCATCATCCAAAATACTGTTAATGGTAAACATAATATCGTCCACCGTTAATGGGTGCCCATCATGGAAGGTTACATCCCTGTGAATCGAAATGGTATAAATCATCTGGTCATCTGATATTTTAATACTTTGAGCAATATCATTGATGGGTACATTATGCTCATCAAAGCGCATCAGACCTCTAAATAAAAAGGCATCTAAATTGGTTTCCTCCAAAAGAGGATTTAAGCCTGAAAACTCAGACTCTGAGGCAAAAACAAGCTCATTTGCCTGGGCAGATGATGTAGGTGTCGGTTGTTTCTCTCCTCCTTGATTAGACGAGCAGCCCACAAAAACTACCGCTAGCACCATCAAAAGTATCAATACGGAAAACTTTTTCAATTTACTATCTCCTTTATCACAACAGAAATTACAGCAATGCTGCGATGTACTCGAACATGCGGTTTATTTCTTTGTGAAGTGTTCGTTGCTCCTTGGCAAGCCATCTACAATGAATGGCTTGATCTGTCAATTTTGTCACACTCGCCTGAAGGGACTTTTCCTGTTGGATTTGATCCTGTAAATCCCTTATTTGAAGTTTGTTAACCGATGGAGAGACAATCCACAAAGAACCAATATAGCGTGCCTTTTCAAGCAAGCCGATTTTGGCAAAATTCATCTCCTCCGGCTTAAACTGCAACGAGTCATAAGCTATCAAAGTATCCTTTACATAGATCTTGTATTTGGATTGGAATGTTTGATAGTCAAAGATTTCTCCTCGCATTTCTCTACCTGGAGCAACAATTTCTCCCCAGATCAATGTCGAGCTTTCCTTCATACGAATGGTTGTATGTACCTGAAATTTTGCTCGTTCAAATGGAATCGTCACTTCAGGGAGCCATTCTAATCTCGCCTGCTCTGCAAGTTCCACCGTTATAGCTTGTGTACAAAACTCACCATTGTGAGAAGGGTAAATTTTTAATGCTGATTGTTGCTTTAGCTTCACCTGACTATCTGGCGCTAGTGTAACCGTAATTTCATTGCGATCTCCTGCAACCATGCCCCCTGAGGATTCCATGATAAAAACGGTGGCTGCTGGATGATTGCCTTCGTATAATTCACGACTGGCCTTTAATGGGGGTTGCTGGTACACATGAACAAGTCGTGTATAGCCCCGTCTCGGTTCAAAGGCCATCTCTAATTTGCCAAAATGATTAACTTTGCTAGGGTTAAACATCTTCTTCAACTGCTTCGGCACCTTCAAGTAACAAATGGTGCTGAATCCATTCAACCACCTTATCTACATTTGTTTGGGAGCGAACATCCGCAAAAATATATGGACGTCCACTACGCATTTTTTTCACGTCCTGATCCATGAGCTCCAGATCAACCCCAACATGAGGAGCTAGCGAAGTTTTATTAATTAGCAATAAATCTGAACGCGTTAGCGCTGGACCACCCTTACGTGGGATGTCCTGTCCTTCTGCCACATCAATCACATAAATATAGCCATGCACGAGCTCAGGACTAAATGTTGCCGATAGATTATCGCCACCGCTTTCAATAAATATAATATCTAAATTAGGAAAGCGCTTATTCAAATCATCAATGGCAGCAAAATTCATGGATGCATCCTCTCGAATGGCTGTATGTGGACAACCACCTGTTTCTACTCCAATAATTCGCTCCTCTGCTAACACACCGTTTGTGATTAAATACTGTGCATCTTCTCTTGTATAAATATCGTTGGTAATGACAGCTACGTTGTAGTGTTCATGCATTACCCGTGTTAATTGATCGACTAAAGATGTTTTGCCTGATCCAACAGGCCCACCGATACCAATACGTACTGGTTTCATGTATATCCTCTCGCTTTCTATGAAATAAATAATCTCGAAAATAAAAACTCATGCTTCATGGACGCCAGTTCAATACCTAGTGCATTATTGGCTAGATCATCCATTGTTAACGTCAACACCGTTTCGGCTGCTTCCTCCACAGAGGCTAATAGCTCATGTAATGCTTGCACACCTGTATTTTGACCAAACGGTACAGCACGGACAGCATTTTGCACTAAACCACTAATTGATGCGTACATAAAGGTCATGATTGCATGAAAAACGTTCACACCTAGTGCTTCACAATAAATCCCATAGAGAACTGCATAATGGCCTTTTACTTCTTCATGGTCAATCTTCTCTTTCCATTGCAATAAAAAAGGGCTCTCCATTAGAGGGGCTACTGTTCGCATAAATTGCTTCCCTACATTGACACTAGCATCTCTAGATTCTTTCGCTAGCTTCATTGCCCCACAAAGTTGGTCGAGCTCAATAAGACGAGCAACATCTCTTCTTTTAGCTGCATGGAATGCCTCTTGCATGAGAATTGCATCACCGTAAACTACATTGTGAAATAAATAGACCTGACAAAACTCAACTAATTGTTCCTTTGTGCGAATGATATCTTCCTGAATATACGTTTCCATACCATAGGAATGTGTATAGGAACCGATTGGAAATGCGGAGTCATGAATTTGCAATAATTGTAATAAGGATAAATTAGTGAGCGTGTCCACGGTATTTGAACGGTTGCTTGAAGCGTCGTTCAGTTGTTTCATAGTGCACCCCAATTTCATCTAATAATGGATTAATCGTATGATCTGCTCGTACGATGATTTCATTGTTTGCAATCAAGCTAGGAGTATGACGGTTGCCCAATTCAAAGGCAGCTTTCCCCATTTCATACATATCTTTTGGTGTAATGACGATAACTGGCTCCAATTTTGTACGAATTGCAATTCGTCGTTGCTCATCCTCGAATAATAGGTCACCATATTGTAGAGGCTCTTCACCCTCTATACGTAAAGCGATATCTGTTCCTTGATCCGTTGCTGTGCGAAGAATGCGTTTGCTTAATTCCTCCCACTCTAGCTCAATCCATTCCGTTGCCTTTTGTGGATGTTCTTCTTCATTCGCTATATTGCCAATAATTTTTTCTATTAACATATGGTTTAGCTCCTCTTTTTCTTTGTATTCGCTGTTACACTCATATCATGTGCTTAGAATAAGAAATAGCGTTGTGCCATTGGAAGTACATCCACTGGCTCACATGTTGCTAGCTCCCCATCAATTTTCACTTCATAGGTTTCTGGATTAACATCAATCTGCGGAGTGGCATTATTAAGCTTCATGTCAGCTTTACGAATATTTCGGCAATTTGAAACCGTGCCAATCATTCGTTTTAGGCCTAATTTTTCTGGCAAGCCTTCTTCCACAGCAATTTTCGGTAAAAATGTCATGCCGCAATGTTGTGGCCCTTGACCGTAGAAGCCATATGTTGGACGACCTTTCATTGGCTGCGGTGTAGGAATGGAAGCATTTGGATCACCTGTTATGCCATACACAGCAATACCAGCCTTAATGACAACTTCCGCCTTCACCCCAAAGAACGCTGGGTCCCATAAGACAATATCCGCTAATTTACCTTCTTCCAGCGAGCCTACTTCATGGCTTATGCCATGGGCAATAGCTGGGTTAATATTTAGTTTTGCTATATAACGCTTAACGCGATAATTATCGTGATCCTTGCCTTCATCCTGTGGTAATGGACCACGCTGTTTTTTCATTTTGTCTGCTGTTTGGAACGTTCGGATTGTGACCTCACCAACACGTCCCATCGCTTGTGAATCGGAAGACATGATGCTCAAAATCCCTAAATCCTGCATAATATCTTCTGCTGCAATTGTTTCTGGGCGTATGCGTGAATCTGCAAATGCCACATCCTCTGGTACATCATGCTTTAGATGGTGACAAACCATCAGCATATCTAAATGCTCATCAATCGTGTTTGTCGTAAACGGTTTCGTAGGATTCGTCGATGCTGGCAAAATATTAGGTAAGGATGCCATCACTAATTGGTCTGGAGCATGACCGCCACCCGCACCTTCCGTATGGAAAATATGAATGACACGGCCATCAATCGCATTGATTGTATCTTCTACAAACCCTGCTTCATTCAATGTATCGGAGTGGAGGGCAACTTGAATATCATATTCATCTGCCACCGATAGACTTTGATCGAGTGCAGCTGGTGTGGCACCCCAGTCCTCATGTATTTTCAACCCGATCGCACCTGCACGAACCTGCTCGATAATAGGCGCAGGATCAGATGCACTACCCTTTCCAAGCAAACCAACATTGATGGGGAATCCCTCCACAGCCTGTAGCATGCGATGCAGATGCGATTCACCAGCCGTTAAGCTTGTCGCTTTTGAGCCTGCTGCTGGACCTGTTCCACCGCCTATAAATGTCGTTGTCCCTGCTAATAATGCTGTTTCCACCTGATCAGGGCTGATGAAATGGATATGCGTGTCGATTGCTCCTGCTGTTGCAATAAGCCCTTCGCCTGCATAAACCTCTGTTCCCACACCTATGATCATATCCTGATCCACACCATCCATACTGTTCGGATTGCCTGCTTTCCCTATACCGATAATACGACCATCTTTGATACCGATATCTGCTTTTACAATCCCTGTATAGTCGATAATCATAACATTGGTAATAACTGTATCCAGTACACCTTCATTGCGTGTATTTTTACCATTTTGCCCCATTGAGACACGTAGTGATTTACCACCACCAAAGACCCCCTCATCACCGTATGAAGTATAGTCCTTCTCAATTTCAATCCATAAATCCGTATCGGCTAAACGGACTTTATCCCCCACAGTGGGACCAAACATTTTTGCGTAAGCTTCATGTGTTACCTTCATTTTTCTTCCGCTCCTTTAAAGCCACCTTCAATTGCCTTGTCCAAAATTTCGTCCTTATGGTGGGTAGAGCCCTCTGTTAACATATTTAAGCCAAAGACATGTTGTTTACCACCAAATTCGACAAGCTCCACCTCTTTTTCTTCCCCAGGTTCAAAACGCACGGCTGTACCTGATGGAATATTGAGGTGCATACCAATCGCATCTTGTCGATTAAACGCTAGAAATCTATTAACTTCAATAAAATGAAAATGGGAACCTACTTGTATCGGGCGGTCACCTGTATTCGCCACCAATACCTTTTTCGTTGCTCGTCCCACATTGATTTCAATCACTCCGTTTTTCGGTCTAATTTCTCCAGGAATCATCCACAAACACTCCTTTTACTGAATTGGACGGTGAACTGTGACCAGCTTCGTCCCATCTGGGAATGTACATTCAACCTGCACATCTGAAATCATGTCCCCGACACCTTCCATCACATCTTCCGCTGTCAGTACATGCTTGGCATCACTCATAAGCTGTGCTACCGTTTTACCATCTCGAGCACCTTCCATAATAAAACTGCTAATTAGAGCGACAGCTTCTGGATAATTCAGCTTTAAGCCCCGAGCTTTTCTTTTCAGCGCAAGTTCTCCTGCCACATGGAGGAGTAATTTTTCTTGTTCAACTGGTGATAGCTTCAATCCAATCTCTCTCTTTCTTTTATTCAGAATTATCTTTCAATAATATTTTTTCGAGGCATGACTTCCTTTCAATTTTTTGTAATGGTCTTACGATTCAGTTTTAGTTACATTTAGTTGTTGTCTTACAAATTATAATTTCGCAAGGGATATGCGAAGAGAAATAGAAATGACTTGTTGACCCGGCGAGTGCGGGTTGCAATAGTTGAAGTGAGTAATAGAGGTAACAGCTAGTCCATTATAAGAAACTCGATTAGAAAATTCAACATTTTTATTTATCTGTTAATTTACAAGTTTACGAAATAAATAATAAAAAAAGAGGCATATTTTACAGAAAATTGGTCGTCTGTAAAAAAGCCTCTTCTCGAATGTGTGACAGGAAGATAAAAATTATACTAAAAAACTTATAAAATTATTAATATGTGATAGTTATTTCAGGGCTAAAAAATCTTGAAAATATCAATTTCTTACCTAGACATGAAATTGATTTGTTAACTTTTGTAAGTTATCCGCTTGGACACTTAAATCCTGTGTGACATGATTAACTGCTTGCATTGAGGCTGTTTGCTCATCCATTGAATGTAAAACAGCTTCTGTATAATTCGATAGCTTGCCCATGCCAGCTGCGATGGTTGTCACAGTGGATGCCACTTCATTGGCGCTACTTGAAAGCTGCTCAGCTGTCGTCGAAATATCCTCTAGCTGACTTGTCATCTGACTAACATGCTGTGAAATTGTGCCAAATGATTTTGTCGCTTCGTCAATGACATACACTCCTTGTTGAACATTTTTCAAATCATCTTCTACTGATGAGGCTACTTGTTTTGTATCACTTTCTATTCCTACAACTAAATCCACAATTTGCGTAGCAGAGTGCTTTGATTGTTCTGCTAATTGACGCACTTCTTCAGCTACAACGGCGAAGCCTTTACCATGCTCCCCAGCGCGTGCTGCTTCTATGGCCGCATTTAATGCTAGTAGATTTGTTTGATCTGTAATGGTAGTAATCATATCTGTCATTGATTTAATATCTGACATTTTAAGGGATAATTGCTGCATCAATCCACTTGTTTTTTCTGTTGAAGAGGAAATAAATTGCATTTGCTCTTTTGCCACATGTAAAATATTTGCACCATTTCCTGCTATCTCGCTAGCATCTTTCGCATGCACAAACACATCTTGTGTGGCTACTGTAATTCGCTCAATGCCATCAACGGTTTCTTGCATAGATTTAGCACTATCATTAGCCGATTGTGCTGCTTGCTTCAAGCCCTCTGACGTCTTCTCCATTTGTTGATCTACTTCTTCCACAGCAAGCGTAATTTCATTCGTACTCGCAGATAATTCCTCGATGCTTGCCGATAAATCTGTAGAGCTGTGCGCAATTTTTTGTGTCATTGTTCGTAATTGTTCCTGCATCTCTAAAAAGGATTGTGCTAGTTGAGAAATTTCACCATTATCACGAACCTCAATGACAACGGTATCTAATTGACCTGCCGTAATTCCTTGTGCAGCCTCTGTGATTTGTTTGATAGGCTGTATCACTTTGTAGTGGACATACACTGTGTAAGATAGTGTAATAGCAATTCCTACAATCGTTAACACGGTAGAAAACCAATCCAATGTCGTTACATTGGCTAAATCGATAAATAAAATAACGATCATTAAAACATTTAAAACGGAAAAGCCAAGTAAACTCTTTTTTCGTAAACTCATTACAAATTCCCCCAACTAAAATATGTCTTCCATACCATTATTATAGTTGAATAATCCTAAAATACATAAGGATACGCTCTATTTTATATGAGAAAAGGTCTACAAAAAAAGACTATAGACAGCCTTTTAGGGCATGTCTACAGTCCATTATTGCTCGTTTTATTTTAATTTCATGATACTAGAACCCGCAATACCTGGGTGTGTCATTTCATATGGATCTAAAATCAAGTCTAATTGTTCTTTTGTTAGGACGCCTTCTTCAATGCAAAGCTCACGAATTGAACGACCTGTTAAAATAGCTTCACGTGCTAGACGAGCAGCTACTTCATAACCGATGTGAGGGTTAACTGCTGTTAGCACGCCTACACTTTTTTCTACATATTCTTTCATGCGCTCTTCATTTGCTTCAATATCTTTTAAGCAGTTTTCTGTAAACGCACGGAATACATTATTCATAATGCTAATCGATTGGATTAGGTTGAACACTAATACAGGCTCCATTACGTTTAATTCTAATTGACCAGCTTCCGATGCTAGAGAAATTGTATGGTCATTCCCAATTACTTGGAAGGCTACTTGATTCAGCACCTCAGGCATAACTGGGTTAACCTTACCTGGCATAATTGAAGAACCTGGTTGACGAGCTGGTAACAGGATTTCTCCTAAGCCTGCGCGAGGACCAGAAGCCATTAAACGCAAGTCATTAGCAATTTTAGACATATTAATCATACAGATTTTTAAAGCGCCTGATACTTCTGTATAGGCATCTGTATTTTGTGTTGCATCCACTAAATGCGTTGCACCTTTTAATGGTAAACCAGAAATTTCAGCAAGATGCTCATCAACAGATTTAATGTAGTCTGGGAAGGCATTTAAGCCTGTACCGACAGCCGTTGCACCCATGTTCACATCATATAAATTTGGACGTGTTTGACGAATGCGTACGATGTCACGGTTGATCACGCGGCAATAAGCTTCAAACTCTTGTCCTAAGCGGATTGGCACAGCATCCTGTAAATGCGTACGTCCCATTTTAATGACATGAGCAAATTGCTCTGCTTTTTGATGGAAAACGGATTGCATATAATCCATCGTTACTAATAATTCATCTATTAAATTTAACACAGCGATATGAATAGCTGTTGGGAAAGCATCATTTGTTGATTGTGACATATTGACATGACTGTTTGGGCTTACTGTGTGATAGTCACCTTTTTCTTTCCCTAAAATTTCTAGGGCACGGTTAGCGATGACTTCATTGGCATTCATATTGATGGATGTACCTGCTCCACCTTGAATTGGGTCTACGATAAATTCAGCATCCCATTTGCCATCAATCACTTCTTGTGCTGCTTCGACAATTGCCTCACCAATTTCTTTTGATAATAGGTGTACTTCCATATTACTTAATGCAGCTGCCTTCTTCACAATCCCCATTGCTTTAATAAGTGAAGAGTGAATTGTGTAGCCTGTAATTGGGAAGTTTTCCGTAGCACGTAGTGTTTGAATTCCGTAATACGCCTCTGCTGGTAATACGCGCTCACCTAAAAAATCTTTTTCTATTCGTTGTGTTGACATTATTGTCGTCTCCTTTTATGTAATACTCACACTTGATAGTAGCTAATAAAAGTCGTATTGTAAACAGTCATTTTTCTGTAAACGAAAAAAATCCTTCAGAAAAGCAAAAAAATCACAAAAAACCGAGCGCATTTCCTACGCTCGGTTGCATTTTATTATTTATTTGACGTTACTGTGAAACGGCTATTAACGTGCTGTGGGTTTTCTAATTCATCGACGACAGCCACTGCGTAATCGGCATAGCTGACATAGCTTTCCCCCGCATCATTTACTAATAAGTGGTCGACGCCTGCTGTATAGTGACCTGTACGTGGTCCTTCTGGATCGAAAAATGCAGATGGACTAATAAATGTCCAAGTAATGGGTGATTGTTGTAAATCCTGTAGGTTTTGTCCTTGATTTTGCGCTGTTGCTAAATACATGGCTGGGAAATCTGGTGTATCCATCACACGCACTTTTTTCTCTGGGTCCACAAATAGACTGCCCGCTCCCCCTACAACCACTAATTTTGTAGGAATACCTTGGAAAATTGAGATCAAATGACGACCAGTTTTGACATGTAAATCTTCTTGTCCAGCTGGAGCACCGAATGCATTGACAACGACATCGAAGCCTTTTACATCATCTTGCGTTACATCAAACACATCTTTTTCAATTACTGGAATAGCAGCTGTCACTTTTGCTGCGGAACGAACGATGGCTGTGACCTCATGACCACGTTGTACCGCTTCCTCTACTATTTTTTGTCCAGCTTTTCCTGTTGCACCAATTACGGCAATTTTCATGATTTATTCCTCCTAAGGTTTAGTTGTAACCATTTTAGTTACAGGTTAGATACAAGAAGACCATCTCCGTCTAAGTACGAAGCTGATCTAGCACATCCTGTAGCGTCTGTGCTTGTAATTGCTCTTCCATTGCCAGCCACACAGATGTATAGACACCCTCCAATGTATGCTTGATTTTTTGACCTACTGCACACGCTGGATTTGGCTCATCATGAATGGCAAATAGCTGCTCTGGCCCATCAATTGCCTGATAAATCGCTAGCAGTGTTAAATCCTTTGGCGCTACTAATAGCTCATAGCCAGCCATGCCAGAATGAGAAGAAAGTAAGCCTGCTTTTTTTAGCACACCAATCATTCTTCTTACGACTACTGGATTGGTATTCACACTTCCAGCTATAAAATCGGACGTAAGGAGACTTTTATCAGAGGTTGTAGCAATGAGCGAAAGAATATGGATCGCCACCGAAAATCGACTGTTCACCATATGTATCACCACCTGTTGTAACTATTATAGTTACAGGTGCAGAAAAAAGTCAAGCACTGTCACCTGTATATATTGTTCCCGGTTAAGCTGTTGCTAATGTATCGCTTATATTTTTTTTACGTAAATGACTAATTCCTGTCGTATTTGACCGTTGTCCTCATAAAAATCTAAATTATGAAATTCATATTTAAAGTGACCTACAGGAAATGTCACACTTTCTCCTTGCGCTGCTGCCAAAATGCCTGCTACATCTTGTGACACCATATGTAGCAGCTCTTCCCCAGAATAAGAATCGATAAAAATAACGTTCATAAAAAAAACACCTCCATAGCCATTATAGCTTAGGAGGCGCTTACATTTATAGTGTATCTTTATAACCTTTCAAACGAATCTCTTCGATGATTTGCATCATTTCTTGAATTTGTTGCTGCGACAATTCGATCTTGTTACAAGAATATGCATGTTGAACAGAACCCATGCTTTGTTCTGGCTCGCTTTGCTGTCGATCATATTCATCTACTAGAAGTACCATTGTATTTTTCACAACTATCACCCCTACAATATAATGGACTATTGCCATTATACCAAATAATGCTAATTACACCATAATAACTATAATCAATTTCTTTTCATCCAGTCATCCAACTACTTACCTATTTCGTAAAACAAATAGTTAGACCTAGCTATTCGTTTGAAAAAACAGCAACCAAAAAGGCTGCTGTTGGCATTATACGGCAATCGGTGCTTTTATCGCAGGATGTGGATCATATCCTTCAATCGATAAATCCTCAAGCTCTATATCAAAGATGGATGCTTTATTTGGATTGATGTGCAATGTTGGTAGGTTTCTTGGCTCACGTGATAGCTGTTCTTTCACTTGCTCCACATGGTTAGCATAAATATGGGCATCCCCAATGCTATGAATAAATTCGCCAACCTCTAAGCCACACTCATGTGCGATCAAATGTGTTAATAAGGCGTAAGACGCAATATTGAATGGACAGCCTAATAATGTATCAAGGCTTCTTTGCATTAACTGGCAGCTTAATTGACCATTTGCTACATAAAATTGGAACATCACATGGCACGGTGGTAATGCAGCTTTACTGCCCTTTGCGCCCGCATTAATGACATCCTCAGGATTCCATGCATTGACAATGATACGGCGTGAATCAGGTTGGTGCTTAATCTGATGAATGACATCCTGTAGCTGATCAAGGCTCTCGCCATCAGAGGTTGTCCAATGGCGCCATTGTTTGCCATAGACATTTCCGAGATCTCCATATTGCTGTGCAAAGTCATCATCTGTTAAGACACGTTCACAAAATGAAGCAAGCTCTTTCTGATACAATGCGTTAAATGACTCGTCTACTAAACAGCGTCGACCAAAATCTGTCATATCTGGGCCTGTATACTCATCAGATTCCACCCATTTCTTAAATGCCCATTCATCCCAGATGTGGTTATTATGCTGCAACAGGTAACGAATATTGGTATCCCCTTTAATGAACCATAATAATTCACTTGCTACAAGCTTAAAGGGCACACGCTTTGTCGTTAGAAGAGGAAACCCTTTGCTTAAATCAAAACGCATTTGATACCCAAAGACGCTGTATGTACCTGTCCCAGTACGATCCTCTTTCTTTGTGCCATTTTCTAATATATGTTGTAGTAAATTTAAGTACGCTAATTCTGGATGCGTCATTTTTCTTCAACAGCTCCTTCAAGTTTGCTGTTGACCATTATACCATTTCACAACGAATTATTGTTGAGCTCCCTCGAAATTTCACTCTCCGTTGTGACGAAAAAAGTGGGCAGCAAGATGATATTTAATAAAACAGGTCCAACGATTACTAATAAATCAATCCCAGGACTAAAATATAATCCAAATGCTGTAATCAGACCTGATAATACAAGAAACACGATTTGTGCGACAATGATTAAGATCGGCACCAATTGATACAGGTAATTGAGTTTACGGAACTGATGCATATTGTCTGGGTTTTTAATGATTTTTCTTTTTAACCGTCTGGATAAAATAAGACAAGCAAGCAGTTGGATAGCCATAAAGCAAAAATAAATGACACTGTATACAAGCAACTGACTTTTTTGAATGGTGCCATCAAAATGGCCCACTCTTTGATTTAATAACTCTTGTACCGCTCCCTCATAGACATATTCACGTTCACTTAAAAAAGTAAAGGGCTCCATAAAGCCAAGCGCTGTCCAATCCTTTGTATTGACAGTCCACTTGGATAATTTACTCGCTAAAATACGCAATTGAATAGGATCTTGCTCGCCAAACATCCCTACGAGATGACGATAGGGTATGGCTACTTTTAACTGACCATCCTGCTTTTCTTGAAATAAATCCTGAATATAAAAGGTATAGGCAACATCGGATTTATTGGCCTCATAACGAGTCTCACCAATTTTCCAATGATTAGCTAAGGAAGCTTGAATACCATTTTTCATTTCTGTATAGGGCATATCCTTATGTAGGTGCTTCGGAATCTTATAGATAAAATGATGATCACTACCTATAAGACCAATTTCAACTTCGACTTTATCCTGATTCACCGTTTTCGCCTTCGTGGTCAATGGAATGGTGATCATAGCGATGAGAAAAAAAAGAATAAGTGTTAAAATGCCTTTTTTCACGCAGAAGTCCCCCTATTCGTCACTAATGATTAAATTTACCCTATCATACCCATGTCCGAAAACACTATTTCGTTATTCCGAAAAAACAATAGTGGTTTTCCGAAACCCGTTATTTCGGTATTCCAAATTTATCAATAATTAGCGATAATATATAGGAGATTAAGATCATAAGCAAATTCGAGGTTTCACAATGAAAAAATGGACATATTGTATTTTTCTTACTTATTTAATTCTTGGAATTTATGTATTAGGTATTACCATCAAAACACCCTTTATTAGTCTCACTCTCGATACGACAAATGGTCAGCCTGTTATTATGGATAGCTATTATCCTCAATGGGCAGAGCAAAAAAATATTGAAAAAGGGGATGTGATTGTGACTATCGATGGGCAGCCAGCCATAGAGAATCGCTACGTTCGGCTACAAAGGGTCGTTAGAAGCGCCAATTCATTAACGATTCAAAAGGCTGATCAGAGCATTCACACCATTGCTGTCAAGCATCGAGATATGCCAGAAGAATTATATTTGCAAATTTTGTTCCCCATCTTTTATTTTTTCCTAGCTTTTGGAGTCGCACTTTATGTTTGGCGACGCAATCAAAATAATCTTTCAACGTTTTTATTGATCCTATTTTTATTAACTTGCTCATTGGCCTATATCAGTACTGGCGCATCAGCAAGAGGAAATATGATCGGGATGATTGTCATTGGCATTTGTATTATTTTATGTATGGTTCTCTTTATTCACTTTTTACAACACTTTTTCAAATTTCTACAAATCAGATGGACCTACCCTCACAGTAAATGGCTATACTTATTAACACCTATCATCCCTGGCTGTTATCTACTTGAGGAAGTTATACCAACATTACGTGAGATAACATCTATCTTGAACTTGAGCTTATTTGCTGTCCTAGTGCTCTATGCAATTTATATTTTAGTAACGAGTTATTTACGTACAAAATTGGCCAAAATTCGTTTAATTGCACTTGCCTTTATCGTGCCATTTTTACCCTTTTTATTATTCTTCGTTACACCTGAAATATTAGGACATAAGCCGATATTACACGCTGAAATCGCCGCATTGTTTTTATTATTTATTCCGTTCTCTTTTCTGTTCATTCAGGTGAACGAACGATTATTCGATATTGAATACCAATTATCACGATTACGCTATTATTCAACGCTAGCCTTTTTCAGTGCGCTTCTTTTAACAGCAGGGATTGCCCTGTTATTCATGGGGGAGCTATCCATCGTCCATGTCACAAGTATTTTTTTACTTGTCTTTATGGTGATCATTGCGAGCTTTTATATAAAAGAACGCATTGATTTTAAGTATCGGAAAATTATCTTCGCTTCTACTGGAAATTATGTACATAATTTATATGCAGCCGTTCAGCGCATGGGCAAAGCAAAAAACCAACAAGAATTATTGGATCGTTTTAAATATGAAATCACCGAGAAGCTTGGAACGACAGCGTTTCATATCTGTACAATCACAGACGATTCTCCACAGCATGTAAGCTACTATCCGCAATTACTGTTACATGATGCTGGTGAGGAAAAGATTATGTTAGAAATACACCATGCTCTGCAAAAGGAAGAGCTGCTTTGGTTAGAATTGCTTGCACTGTATGTGTCGATGTTTATCAATAACTTACAGCAAATTGAGGATTTAGTGCGTGAAATTCAGCATATAAAAAATACCAGTGATACACCGCTTCCATGGCTCGATAAATTGCTATGGAATATTATTGAGAAGGAAAAGAGTATTTTAGCACAGGAATTACATGATACCATTTTGCAGGAGCAGCTTCATTTAGCCAGAGAGCTTGATGTCCTAGCTGGCTCTCCTACTATTCAAAAGGAAACCGTACTAGCTATACGCGAGCAGTTATTAAATGCAACGAAGGACTTACGAGAATATTGTGAGAACTTGAGTCCCCCACTATTAGATACCTTTGGTTTACAAATGGCATTAAAAAAACTCATCCAAAAGGTAAAAATAAGGGCTGATTTTTTATTAAGCGCACAAATTGATCGTGTAGAATTTCAGGATGTCACCCTGCATCTCGTAGTCTATCGTCTCGTGCAGGAGCTGTTAAATAATGCAATCAAGCATGCCGAAGCAACAGAGGTTTTACTTCAATTACATGCCATCCCTCAAGGCTTTATCCTTCGATACGATGATAATGGTATAGGCTGCGACATTGACGATTTAATACAGTCCTCTGCATCAATGGGTATTAATGGCATTCGTGAACGTGTCCGTGCTTTTAATGGTGACATTACCATTCAATCGAGCCCTAATGAGGGCATGCATATTTATATACAAATACAAGAGGACGGGGAATCATATGATGAACATACTTATTATAGATGACCATCCTGTCGTTTTAGATGGTACGAAAACATTGTTGCAGGATTTAGCCAATGTTCAAATCGAAACAGAACAGGATAGCGCAGCCGTTTTATCAAGAATGGATACAGATACCTTTCAGTTGTTTCTGATTGATATCAATATGAAGCCAATCAACGGCATTCAACTATCAGAGATGATTAAGAAAAAACAAGCAGATGCATTGATTATACTTTACACAGGCTACGAACTTTCCGATTATTATGAGCTATTAATTGAGAAAAAAATTGATGGTCTATTATCAAAGCTAGCAACAAAGGAGCAAGTGATCCAAACCATTCAAGCAGCCATAAGAGGTGAGATTCTACTGGCAGCCGATTTCTTAGACTTTGTTCAGCAGCGCTCCAACCTGCCAAATGTGCAGCAGGAGGTTCTACTAAGCGATAAGGAACAGGAAATACTACAGCTCGTTGCCCAAGGCTGTACCAATAAAGCCATCGCCTCTGCAATAGGTGTCACCCAGCGTACGGTGGAGAACTATTTATCCAAGCTATTCGTCAAGCTGAATGTAGAATCGCGGGCGGAGGCTGTTATCGTTGCTAAAGAAAAAGCATGGATTAATTAATGAGGAAATAGCGCTTCTTTACTATTAGATTACAAATGTAAATTTTTCCTTACTAAAAACGGAATTTACTGGATATACAAATAATTCTGTACTATAATAAGGGTAATAATTACATTACTTCATTGCTATGATTAAAAACACGTATTCAAAAGTAATACGAGCTTTTGAATACGTTTTTTATATGTGATAGAAGCAATTGATTGTTGAATTTTTTTGGGAGGGTGTTTACATGACACAAGGTACAGTAAAATGGTTTAACGCAGAAAAAGGTTTTGGCTTCATCGCAGTTGAAGGTGGCAATGATGTATTCGTACATTTCTCAGCTATCCAATCTGATGGCTTCAAAACTTTAGAAGAGGGCCAAAAAGTTGAATTCGGCGTAGAAGAAGGCAGCCGTGGACCTCAAGCAACGAATGTAGTGAAACTATAATCTTCACTTAACATAGACGTGCAAATAAAAAGAGACATTCGTAAATGGATGTCTCTTTTTTCCTGTGCCAGGATTTATTCATCCTATCAACTTTCACAGGTAGCCCCCACCGTATGAACCATTCCATCCTGACTAATATAAATGAATTTGGTAATACTTTTTTGGGCGTCCACGCGTGGTGGATGTATTGCTTGGTAATTCATGTGCTAAGTTTTTTTCATGGAGCTGCTTTAAAATGCGGTTTGCAGAGCGTACCGTAATGCCAAGATGTGTACTGAGCAGTTCTCCACTGACGATCGTTGTCGTTAGTTTTTCCAGCATCGCTTCTATTTTTTGTAATTGTAGTAAGGGAATATCATATGTCGTACTTAAATTTTTTAAATGCTGTTGTTTTTCATCGTCAAACTGTAGCATCGTTCCATAAAGTAATGGCCCGATTTCTCGTGTATTTTCGATAATGTATCCCTGTGTTTCCTTTGAAGAGCAGAGGGTTGCAGCTTTTTTAGCAAACTCCTGACTTTCAACTAAAGAATCACCAATTCCCCACCCTATTCTGACAGGAAACGAAAGCTTCTCATTTAAAAAATCAACCAAATGACAATGGGAATAACGATTCGTTGTACTTAAAAATTGCTTATACGTCGTGATAATTGCAATAAAGGATGCCTCACGATGTACGATAAATGAGCTAGCATACAGTTGTTTGAAATCTAATATAGTTTTATATAAGGCAATTTGCCGATATTCTAGGTCTTCTATATTCGATTTATCGATCGGAATTAAAATATGGACTACCACTACTTTATTTTGGTTAAGCTGCCGAATTTGAAGTTGATTGAGAAAATGATCTAATGTTAATTGCATTGCATAGGGAGACGGGTAAAAAGCGATAAAGGGTATATTTTGATCAGCTAAGCGCTCACGTATTTCTGCAATGCGGGTAAAGGTCAAATCAACCTTGTTTTCCTTATGCAATTGTATGTGCCATTCACCAGCTTTATCGACAATATCGCTACTTGCGTACTCGCTCATCGTTTGGCTAAAAAGATAAGGTTTTTTTCCTATCGACCATTCATGAATGCCCAAATAGCCGTTTTCCTCATAGCAAAAGTCGATGGCAATACGATTCATGGCAATCTTCTTCTCATAAAAAAGCTCCGTAACGGTACGGTAAAAATCACGTTCTGAAATATCAAAATAATGCATGGGTACCGTTGCTTCTTGAAAATGTTTTTGAGCATAGAAATATGGAATTTGCCCGCTAAAAAGCGCTCCATCTCCCCCTTCCAAATACTTTTCTAATAGCTCATTCAACTGTTCAAAATCAGTATACGCATAGTAATGAAATTCACAAAAAGAGGGTTTAATTTTTTCAAGCTGTTGAACCCATGAAAGTGAGCGTTTTGCGGTAAAAACATTAATTTTATACATACATATAGCTCCTTAAATAAAAATAAATATTGAAAATAGTCAGAAAATATGGTTTCTTTGTATAAAGGACATAGATTTCCAATGTCTTAAAATAGAGACATTGGATTTTTAAAGGTTAAGTCTAATAAAGTATAAAAGGAGATGAAATTTATGCAAGGGAATTCACAAACAATTAAGAAAAAATCTTGGATTGACAACATGTTAGATAAAATCGAGCGTGCAGGTAATAAGCTACCAGACCCAATCACGTTATTTATTATTCTAGCTGGTGTAGTACTAGTTTTATCATGGGTTTTATCCATGCTCGGTATTTCAGCAGTTCAACCTGGGACCGAAGATGTCATTCAAGTAAAAAATCTGCTAAGTCAAGAAGGACTTATCTTAATTTTAACGCAGATGGTTTCAACATTTACAGGCTTTGCTCCGTTAGGGCTAGTAATCGTGACAATGATTGGTATTGGTTTAGCTGAGCAAACAGGCTTAATTTCAGCTGTCATGAAGAAAATTGTGATGTCAGCACCTACAAAATTAATTGTACCTTTTATCATTTTTACAGGTTTAGTTGGTAACTTAGCGGCTGACGCGGCATTTATCATTTTACCACCAATTGCAGCCATGATTTTTATGAGTGTTGGTCGAAATCCATTAGCAGGCTTAATTATTACATATGCAGCTGTAGCTGGAGGCTTCAGTGCGAACATATTAATTAGCTCTCTAGATGTATTATTATTAGGGATTACAGAATCAGCAGCACAAATAGCAGACCCAGCGTACACTGGTCGCGCAACGATGAACTACTATTTTTTAATTGCTTCGACGTTTTTATTAGTCATTATAGGTACATGGGTTGCAAAAAAGTTTACAGAGCCTCGCTTTGGTTCGTTTCACGGTGAAATTGAAAAGCTAGAGCCATTGACAGCTTTAGAGAAGAGAGGATTGAAATGGGCTGGAATCGTCACGCTAGTTTATATTTTAGTCATTGCTTTTACAGTCATACCGTCGAACGGTCTTTTACGTGATCCTGCAACAGGTGGCTTTTTAAACTCACCTTTCATGGCAGGCATTGTCCCTATCATGTTATTCTTCTTCCTATTACCTGGCCTTGCCTATGGGATTGCAGCGAAGGAGGTTAAAAATGATAAGGAAGTTGCGGAGAAAATTTTTAAATCCATTGCAGATATGGCGCCATTTATTGTATTAGCGTTTGCCGCTTCACAAATGATTGCCTTTTTCAACTGGAGCAATATTGGCTCTATTTTAGCCATTAAAGGTGCCGAGCTTTTACAAGCATTGAATTTTACAGGCTTACCAATGATGATAGGTTTTGTTTTAATTTGTGCCTTTGTCAACCTATTAATCGCCAGTGCTTCTGCAAAATGGGCTTTACTTGCTCCAATTTTCGTACCAATGTTCTTATATTTAGGCTATTCCCCAGCGGTTACACAAATGGCCTATCGTGTAGGGGATTCGATTACAAATCCAATTACCCCT
Source organism: Lysinibacillus sp. OL1 (assembly GCF_004332175.1). Taxonomy (NCBI): domain Bacteria; kingdom Bacillati; phylum Bacillota; class Bacilli; order Caryophanales; family Bacillaceae; genus Lysinibacillus; species Lysinibacillus sp. OL1. The sequence continues at coordinate 467,673 of NZ_SJDS01000002.1, forward strand.
ATGTTACCGTATTTCGCGATTTTACTATCATTTGCAAAGCGCTATGATAAAAATATCGGTATAGGCACGCTTATATCTTCTTTATTGCCGTTCTCGGTGTTTTTCGCAATCGGTTGGATTATCCTCTTCGCCATTTGGTTCCTATTCGGTTTACCGCTTGGTCCGGGAGATTATATTTACTTAAAATAAGGAGTGTTAGTAAATGACAACATTACAACAACAGTTAGCAGATTTATTAAAACATTATGAAGAAGAGACAATACAGCTTCGTCGTCATTTCCATGAAAATCCTGAGCTTTCCTTTGAAGAGGTTGAAACGCCAAAAACCATTGCTGCCTTTCATCGCGCATTAGGACATGAGGTTCGTGAAGGTGTAGGTGGCAATGGTGTTGTGGCAAAGCTAGTTGGTGGAAAACCAGGGAAAACAGTAGCCTTGCGAGCAGACTTTGATGCTTTAGCCATTACGGAAGAAACCGGCTTACCTTTCCAATCGAAAATTAAAGGGCGTATGCATGCTTGTGGCCATGATGGACACACAGCTTCCCTCTTAATCTTAGCGAAGGCGTTTAATCAAATGAAGGATGATTTAGAAGGAACAATCGTCTTTATCCATCAGCATGCTGAGGAGCTTGCGCCAGGTGGAGCTATTTCGATGATTAGAGATGGCTGCTTAGAAGGTGTAGATGTTATTTTTGGGACACATTTATGGGCACCCACTGATCTTGGCAAAGTGCAAACAGCTAAAGGACCATTAATGGCTGCAGCAGATGGTATTTATATAACGATAAAAGGTAAGGGTGGCCATGGTTCAAACCCAAGTGACACCAAGGATTCCATTGTCCTTGCAGCTCAGTTTATTACAAATTTACAGCAGCTTGTGGCACGTCGTATCAACCCATTACGTCCAGCAGTAGTATCAATTGGGCATATTGAGGCATTAAATCCATTCAACGTCATTGCTGATCAAGTGTACATGAAAGGTACGGTGCGCACTTTCCACGAGGAGGAGCGTAGTTTGTTAGAGCATGAAATCGAAGAGCTTTTAAAGGCAACTTGTTATTTAACAAAAGCCGATTACGAGTATGAATATGTGCGAGGCTATCCGCCAGTTGTGAACCATGATGCAGAGACTGAGCATATAATGGCGTCCGCAGAGAAAATTGCAGATGTTGAGACTGTTGAAATAGTTGATCCAAATATGGGCGGTGAGGACTTTGCCTATTTCTTAGAGGAAATCCCCGGTGCGTTTTTCTTCACAGGGGCGAAAAACCCTGATTGGGAGGAAGTCTATCCACACCATCATCCGAAATTCGATATCGACGAGCGCTCATTACGAATTGCCGCCAACGTTTTAGGTCAAGCAACGCTAGACTACTTCGCAAAAAATAATTAATAAAAAGCATTACGAAGTGCTACATGCATTTCGTAATGCTTTTTTCGGTTGAATATTTTAATAAGAAGAAAAGGATGGCCAAAGCTAAGAGGTTCTCTCACTAGTTGGAGCGATTACCTGACTAGCTTGAGCGCTCTCTCCTCACTTTAGAGCGGGCTCCTCCTCACTCAGTCAGGATTACTTAGGAGTCAAGACCCCCTACCTCTAACTAGGCATAAGAATGTAAGCCGGCAATGACTAGATTGACAAATACTTGGTTGAACACAATAATGCCGAAGCCGATGATGGCCAACCAGGCTGTTTTTTCTCCTTCCCAGCCTTTGGATAAGCGAAAATGGAGGAAGGCTGCGTAGAATAAAAAGGTAATTAATGCCCACACCTCTTTCGGGTCCCAGCCCCAATAGCGACTCCAGGCAATTTGCGCCCAAATCATGGCGAATAGCAGGCCACCTAATGCAAATAATGGGAAGCCGATAACAACTGCGCGATAGGAAATCTCATCCATTAATTGTGGCTGTACGCGGCTTGTCCATGGCTTTAATAAGGCACTCACTGATTTTCTTGTGATGAATCGAATGACACCATATAAAATAGTACCCACGATAAATGCCCAGACAATCGAGTTTAATTTCTTGGCATCTATTTTATTTGTGATTTCGACACCACCGATTGCTTCACCCTTCTCGGTGACGGCTCCTTTACTGACAATCAGGGGCATCATGGAGTAAGTGGCTTTTTCTTGCTGTCCCTGTGCATTATCGAATTGTACCTGCACCTCTTCTGTGGCAAGGCTGAAAAACGTCGATACGCCAATAAAGCCAATGACAACCACCAAACAATACAACACAAACTCAAGACCGTATGTACTGATAGTTTTTTTGGAAACATCCAGCGTTCTTAATAAGTAAATTAAACCTGTAGCAAAGGATACAGATAAAATGGCACTAGAAAAGGCCACAGTCATGACATGAATTGTTAACCAGTGACTTTGTAATGATGGAACAAGCGGCGATACTTCCTTCGCGAAAACGCTTCCATAACCAAGGATGATTAAGGATACAGGAATCGTGAATAAGCCAACCACGATTTGCTTATATAAGAAATGGATAATTAAGTAACTTCCTGTAAGCATGATGCCAAAGAACGTCATAAATTCATACATATTACTGACAGGTGCATGGTCAACCGCCACCCATCTGACAACAAAGTACACGAGCTGTAGGGCAAAGGCTATATAAGTGAGCAATAGTCCTAGCTTACCGAATGTTTTTCTCTTTGATTTGACTGCTAGCCCTAATGGCACAATAGCAATGAGTAGTAGAATAAAGGCAATAAATAAGGCATTGCTACTAATGGATAACAAACTTTCTTGATTCAATAGAATCCCTCCAACGTCTCTTTTTCGGAATATGCTTCCAAATAGTAAGAACGTTATAGCGTGTAAGAAGTGCCATGTTTTCCCTTTAAATATTTTTATTTTTTCAAATTGTTACATTTTTATGACATGGAAATGGGGATGTGCTTGGTAGGATCAATCATTATGTAGAGGGAACGATAAAATGTCCCATTAAATGGAAGATAACTGTATCAAAAAAATGGTATGCCTCTATCTACATCTTACAAAAAATTGTAATAAAAGTCTATTTCTTTTTCTATCTACATGGGACAATAATGATGCGCACAAATAACATAACGTTATGTTTCATAAACTGGAGGCTTTTAATGAAACAAAATATTTATGATAATCCGATATTTTTTCATCACTACAAGACATTGAGACAAAAAGCATCTAATTATAACCGTCTTTTGGAGCAGCCCACGATGAAGGCTTTACTTCCACCGTTGACAAATTTACAGGTACTCGATATTGGCTGTGGTATGGGGGATTTCGCCAAGTATTGTATCGACCATCAAGCCAAGCACGTAACCGCATTAGATGTTTCGAGCAATATGCTGTCCGTCGCTAAACAGGAGCATGCCCACTCACAAATTGACTATCAGCTACAGGCAATAGAGGATTATGAAGCTCCTTCGGCTAGCTTTGATTGTATAACCAGCTCCCTATCTCTTCATTATGTCAAAGATTTCGATGCGGTCATTGGTCAAATTGCTCACATGCTACGTCCTAACGGTGTATTTATTTTCTCTGTAGAGCATCCTATTGCTACAGCTCGTCATACAACAGATGATAATTGGGTATATGATGACAATCATCAACGTCTGCACTATGCTGTGGATCATTACCAGGAAGAAGGCAAGCGTGAGCAAACATGGTTGGTGGATGGTGTTGTCAAATATCATCGCACTATAGCGACACTGGTCAATACATTGATTACCCATGGGTTAACCATTGATAAAATCGTAGAACCAATTCCAAGCACAGCAGCCATTCAACAACTTCCTTCTATTGAAAAGGAGCTACGCAGACCATCCTTTTTATTCATCAAAGCAAAAAAATAAACGAAAGCCTCACCCTATGTTTGTGGTGAGGCTTGTTTCATATAAATAATTTCCGGGTCTCCCTCATCCAAGTTGTCGATAAAACCGCTTTTGACAAAGCCTAGGTTATGAAAAAGCTGGTGCATACGCCTATTGGACTGATTTGTAGAGGAGAAAACCTTTGCTGTTTTAGCCATTTGGATATAAGCGGTCATTAAGGCAGATGCGATCCCCTTTCTGCGCTCGGACGGCTTGACAATGACTAAGGAAATAAAGCTATAGCCAAAAAAGTCATTGCTAAATAGCAAAAACCCCCCAATGGTATCGGCGGATTGGTATAGCAAACAGCGTTTCTCTTTGATAGCTTGCTGAATTTCTTCCGCTCTGGATGAATCTCCAATTACTTCTTGATCGATTGTACAAAGTGCTTGTAAATGCTCCATTCTTGCTTCAATTATATGATGGCTCAATTTTCAACCTCCTTCATATAGTAGCTCATCACCTTTAGCTCATTTCGAAGTCCCATTGCCTGTCTGCCTTCATCGACAAAGCCACATCGCTTATAAAGTTCTTGAGCAGCTCTATTTGGCACATTGACCCCAAGCACCAGCTCATTGATGAGTGGGAAATGCTTGCGAACAAAGTCAGGCAATAATTGAAGTGCTGTCTTGGCATAGCCTTTGCCCTGCTCATAAAAATCAGTGGAAAAGGAACGGATTAATAGCGCATGTTCATTGGAGGAGTAAGGCGTCACCCCCTCTTTTTCATGTAAGACAAAGAACGTGACTAGCTTGTTACCGTCCAATGCTAAAATGGCATGTCGACTATGATCCTGCTTAGCAAGTGCAATGCTTTCTTTTGGAGACTTTGTATAGCGTAGCTGCTCTTCTGTTAGGGTATATTGTTCTACTAAATTTTGTGCTTTGTCCTCATAGAACTTGAGCTGCATAGTCACTCGAATTCCTCCTCGTAAATAGCAGTGAATTCATAGTCTCCCTCTATAAGTTGCTGTAAATAATCCTCAAACGAAGCTGCAATCACCTCAAAGCTATCAGGATCATGGACATAACGAACCACCTGGCCAACTTGTCCCGCTTCATTTGGCGTAAAATCAATATATAGGCTCGATGTGCCCCCATTATTCATACAATCAGCAAAGCAGAGCCGTTCATTTAACAGGACATGCATATTAATCTTTTCATCTACTTCCACATACGCTAAAAATTCCTGATAGCGCTCATAAATTGTTTCACGTTTATCATGATAATCTTTCATGATTTGCTCCACCGATTTTAAATAATACGGATAATCCCCTAAATCAGAGCCTAGCACTAAAACACAGATCGTTTCTTGCCCATGCTGACAATAATATGTACCATTGACATCCTGTAATAGCTCCACCAAAGCTTGTGGGCAGTTCGGAAATACTTCTAACAAGGCCTGAATTTGTGTCTCTGAAGCACCAAAAGCCTGTTGTAATTGTTGCTGCTCTTCTTGTGGTAAGTATTGTAATAAATTCGCAAAATATGTTGTGCGCATCTTAATCCCTCTCTCTCTTTAACTATGACATATTTTAACATAATTTCTTCCATTCTCTTAGTCCCTCATGCTACTATGGAAGTATGCACAAAAAAGGGGTGGGTTTATGAGTGTGAAAGATGCAGTAGACGTGAAAATATTACCAACAATCGTAGGGTTGTAACGCTACTTGCAGCCCTTGTACAAGGGAGAATAAAATAATGGAACACTATTTGACAACATTTTTAACAGGGCAATCGATCACTTTACAACAAATGACTACTGCTGACCTAGAGGCTTTTATAGCAATCGAAAGCGAGATTACCTCTTTGCTACTTGCTAATGACGAGATTCCTTTTCCACAAACTGTAGAGGATCATACCGCTTTCTTTAACAGTATCAGTGGGAAGAAGGAGGAATACTTTTTCGGTATCTATGAAAAAGCGTCACAACAGTTAATAGGCTCCTGTGGCGTTTATGCAGTGAATTGGCAAAATAGCACTTGCTCTGTCGGCATTTCAATTGGGAAAGAGTGGCACGGCAAGGGCTATGGCACGGATGCAATGAAAACGCTCATTGATTTTATCTTCCAATATATAGCTGTTCAGAAAATCAAGCTTCAGGTTTTTAGCTTTAACCCAGCAGCTATTCGCTCCTATGAGAAATGTGGCTTCACAAAAGAAGGCATTTTACGCCAAGAAATTTTCCGCTTTGGTACATTCCATGACGTAGTTTTATTTGGCCTCTTACGCTCCGAATGGGAGAGGAATTAACAGAATAGCACAAAAGAGATACTATGATTGCTGTAGTATCTCTTTTCTTTTGTTCAGTCCGCTTGCCACACACGTGTTACTTCCTGTAAGGATAGCCCTTGAAAGGATAATCGATAGATATCTGGCATACTTAGCGTTTGCCAAAATGCATAATCGTACTGGGCATCAAAATATTGCATCATCAATGCCATGATATTGCCATGTGTACCGATAACGACAGACTCCTCTGGATGAGTAAGAAGGATGCGCCGCAAACTTGGAATAGCACGAGCCATCGCCTGTTGATTGGACTCTCCACCTGCCCATGCAAAGCTTGGCTCATGCCACACCCGTTGAACTGCTGCATGAAAATCCTCCAGCTTCCCACTAGCAAGCTGCCGTTCTTTTAAAGCATCTATCGTTTGGACGGGTAAATGACGCGCCTGTGCAATCCCCTCCACTGTTTGAATGGCTCTACGATAGGGACTAGCATAAACTGCGTCAATTCGCTGATGCTTCAAAAGATTTGTGACACGCTCTGCATCCCTTTGTCCCTGAGCAGATAGTGAACGATGATATTCATCCTCTGAATAATGGGCATGTGCATGTCTAACAAAATAAATCTCAGTCATCTGTTTCTCCTCTTTAATCTTAATGAACATTTCAAATTGCAGGGTATATGTTTTGATGTAGCACTGACTCCCAACGGAAGTTTCCAGTTAAACGAACTGTGAATCAGGAGTATTCGATTCATGAATAGCTATTCGAGCATAAAATCTATAATGAAATACGTAAGTGAAACCGTACTGCTCAAACAATTCTTTTATGGGGAATGCAACATGGCTGTCAGTAATTGCATTTAATGCATCCATACGAAGTTCTTCCACTAAATCCAACATAATGAGCAGCATTTCCTCTGTTTGAAAAGGTTTGTAAAAGACGAATCTCTCCATCGTTTAAAAATGCTTGATAGGCCTCTCTATTTTCAAAAGATAAATCCGCTACATAGCTAAATTCAGTGGATGTCGAAGTCGTATCCATGTCATACACAATGGTCGGTTCCTGTAAGGGCTCTCCCTTTCACATGGCGTTAGTAAACTTAAAAAAGCAATGATTGAAACCAGTTTTTTCATCATGCGCTTCATCACCTCATCTACCATCCATTATTCCATTAATTTCAAAAATTCTCAACATTTCACCATAGACAATGAAATGTCCCCATTTCTAAACAACAAAAAAGGGAATTTGCTAAAATGTGACAAGATATGAATTCTACGCTTAATTATCGGAAAATTCAATCTCTAATCACAACTTTTTTCTTAGTATAAAAGACTCAATACTTCTCCATTTCCCCCTTAATATTTTCTAAAACAAAGAACGTGAATAACCCTATCCAGCACATGAATAGGGTTTTAAGTCATGTATTAAATTCTATAAAAAGGGAAATTCACAGCACTATTTATCTATAATACATAAAAATTTTCAATCGAGCTAAATAGGATGAAGTACCTTATCTATGACTAAATTACGAATTTAAGAAACGATACACAATGTGACATTTTTTTTAATATAAGTGATATACAATGAAAAAGTTGAATCGAGGTCATAAAAATTTATTTCAAGAATATGGATAAAAAATTAGGAGGAAAATATCTTGGTTAACTTATTACTTAAACAATTCTTGAAGGCGGAAATTGAGATCAAACGAAGAATTATGTATAAAAAAGCAAAGGATCTTGGTTTCACCCACCCTATTGTAGTAGATTACAGTCAAGAATTGGATGTCTTACTTAATAGATATTTAAAACAAGCACAAGCTTCCTAATCATAACGAGGCATATAATAGAAGAAAGAATAGATATGATAAAGCCAAGCCATGTTTTATTGGCTGGTTTTATCAGGAATGATACATGCATTCACCTAGCCATTTCTCATAATGTATAGAGAATGAAAAAGTAGGCGATGTTTTTGATAAGAAAACATTTGGAGGTTGAATGATGCACGTATTCATCTTAACTTTTATGGTTGTTTCCAAAATATTAATGCCACCTCAACATTCAGTAGACCATACAACACCCACACTTTGCACACCAACTGAAATAAATACACTATATCAATACCCAAACAACCAATTTCAATCGTTTCGTGATGAGGACACATTTTATCAGCAGCTTAATCGTGCGATTTATGAGGAATATACCAATGCTTCATTGAATATTCGTCAAAAGATGGCTTTTAAAGATGTAGCAAATGCGACAAAACGTTTTTATTTACAAACAGATGGTAAACAGGAAACAATAGACCTCTCTCAACATACTTTTATTCATCCCAATCGACAAGTTTATTTTTTAGCATCCTTTCAGCACAATACCGATGAATCCTATCGCAAATTTCTTGTCATCGACGCTGAAACACAAAAAGTAATACTGGGACATTCGCATTTTCAAGAAAGTTCCAAGCACCTTTAATTCATTGTATGCACACCATGTAGATTCTAGTAGTCATTTCAAAAAAAATAGAAGTAAAAATTTCTTAACAATTAAAAAGCTTGCGATGAATGACGAACATTCATCGCAAGCTTTCTTTACTTGAATTAAGCTAAACTTTTTTGTTGAATGGCTGCTGTGACTTCTTCTATTAATTGCTGTAGTGACTTATCAGCGGAATTTTGCTGACCATGTCTGCGAACAGCTACAGTTCGGTTGGCAACCTCACGATCACCGATTACCACAATATATGGTATTTTTTGCAATTGGGCTTCTCGTATCTTTTTGCCGAGCTTTTCTTGACGGTCGTCTAATTGCACACGGATTTCTGCTTGTTGTAAAGCTTCAACAACTTGCTTGGCATAGCCTTGATGTGCCTCTGCTACCCCAATCACTTGGACTTGCTGTGGTGCCAGCCAAGTTGGGAATGCTCCGCCAAAATGCTCGATTAAAATACCTAAGAAGCGATCAATTGAGCCAAACACTGCACGATGGATGACAACAGGTCTCACCCTTTCATTGTGCTCATTAATATACGTTAAATCAAATTTCTCTGGTAGCTGGAAATCAAGCTGAACTGTTGCGCATTGATGACTGCGCTGAATCGCATCTTTAATATGGATGTCAATTTTCGGTCCATAAAAAGCCCCGTCCCCTGCATTAATTGTATAGGCAATACCTAAATTGTTTAGGACATTTTCAAGTGCTGCTTCTGCTTGATCCCACAGTGCCAAATCACCCATATAATCATCTGGTCGTGTCGATAATTCAATCGTATACGCAAAGCCAAAGACGTTGTACACTTCATCTATAATCTTTAAGGCCAGTGCAATTTCATCCTCAATTTGCTGTGGTGTTGCAAAAATATGGGCATCATCCTGACAAAAAGTTCGTACACGTAACAAACCATTCAAGGCGCCACTAAATTCATGTCGGTGCACTTGCCCAAATTCTGCCATACGTATAGGTAAATCCCGATAGGAATGTAAGGCATTTTTGAAAATCAGCATATGCCCAGGACAGTTCATCGGCTTTAAGGCAAAGCTTTGGTCATCCACCTGTGTGAAATACATATTGTCCTTATAATGATCCCAGTGACCTGACTGCTCCCATAAGCGTTGGTTCATCATCAGTGGTGTTCGTACTTCCCTATAATCATATTTTGCTTGTAAATGTCGCAAATACGATTCCAGTTCATTGCGTAAAATTTGACCATTGGCTAAATAGAAGGGCATGCCAGGTGCTTCCTCTGAAAACATAAATAACGATAGCTCTTTACCTAGCTTGCGATGATTTCGCTTTTCTGCTTCCTCCAAGAAGATAAAATGATCGCGCAGTTCCTCTTTTGTAGCAAAGGCAACGCCATAAATACGCTGAAGCATTTGATTATTGCTATCGCCTCGCCAGTAAGCGCCTGACACATGCATTAATTTAAAATGCTGTAATTTGCCTGTAGACGGGACATGTGGACCACGACATAAATCATAAAAATCTCCCTGCTCATAAATCGTAACTAGCTCATCTACAGGAATTGCCTCCAACAGCTCTAGCTTTAACGCATCATGGACGAATAATTGCTTTGCTTCTTCACGTGAAACCTCGCGTCTATGAATCGGTATATTTTCCTGTACAATTTGTTTCATTTTCTTTTCAATTTGCTGTAAATCACTCGGTGTCAGTGTATTAGCAATGTCTATATCATAATAAAAGCCATTTTCAATGACTGGTCCTACTCCAAATTGTGCATGTGGATAAAGTCGTTTAATTGCCTGAGCTAATAAATGGGCCGTAGAATGGCGAATGACCTCGATCCCTTCCTTTGAGCTTGCATCGTACAATGTAATTTGTGCATCTTCCATAATCGGGTGCGTCAAATCAATGATGGTTCCGTTAACACTCCCTGCGACTGCCTTTTTACGAAGCTCTGGACGAATCGCTTGTGCAATATCGGTTAGTGTCACACCTTTAGTAAATGCTTGTTGTTGACCATCTGGAAATTGAATGTGAATACGTTGATTTGACATGTTTCTCTACTCCTTTTCGTAATAAAATCAATTACACCTTGGCATAATTGTGTAGATAAAAAAAACACATATCCGCCCCTAAGAAGGGACGAGTATGTGTTGATTACCCGTGGTTCCACCCAAATTCCCACTAGTTTATAAGCTAGTGGCTCATTGATTTTGCTGTAACGCTGCAAAAAACGGTGCAAGTTTCCAAGCACGGCTCCAAGGTAGTAAGATGGGAGTACGACATTAGGAAGCTTGCAGCCAAGGCCTCCCTCTCTATAAATGGTTAATCGCATCTCTTGTCCTTATCATTGCCCATTTCATTTTGTATGAAATTGTTAATTACTATAACGAATAGTGAATTCTTTGTCAAACACTAAAAAAGAAAAAAATTTAGCGACGGACTTGCAATGGGCGTTCTGGACGTTGAACACAATAGTGACAATGCGGGTCATCACATGCCTCCTCTTGCCACTCATTACACATCGCACAAAAATAACTATCAAACGTGTCATCATAGATGATGGAATTTTGACAACTCGGGCATTGTTGATTTTTTTGAATCGTACCGCTGATTTCTAGCCCATCAAAAATCACTATATCTTCGCGCTGTTCAATTCGCATTTTATTATTATCTCCTAATGATTTTTCACTTCTAAGGTCTCATCTTCAGATTGCCATTCTACATGGATCATTGGCTTTGTTTCTCGTTTAAAGATTTTCTCACTTTCTTTTTTTGTGAAGGAATAATAGCCATCTTTATTTAACTGAACATCACTTAAATTTTGGGATTCTTTTGTCCCCTCAATTGTAATTTCTAAAGGCCCCAAATCATCATCATCTCCCAGATAAAATAAGCGTAAGCCCACCTCACCATTACTATGATAGATGGCTTTCCAATGTTCACTTTTGGCGATATAATGTATCTCCTGCTTGGGGCTTTGACAAGCTGTCAATAGGATGATGAGGGCAAGTGGAAAGATCGATTTTTTCATTAAATATCCCCCTAACCTTGTATGGTGATAGCCCACCCTGTCGGCTTTTCTTCAAAGGCATCCTCGTATTCTGTAAAAACAAAATGAAGTCCCCTTAAATCATCTGGCAAGGGTGGTGTCACCACATACGTACTGCTTTCATGTCCATTTGAGCCACCTGTACCTTTACTTCGGCATTCATAGGACACATCAATGTATAGACCAAAATGTTTTCGTTCTAATTTTTGCTGAATCGTTAGCTGAGGTTCTTGCTGCTCATCCCAATCGATTAATAATTGCACCACACTTGCATTGTCATATTGACGAACATAAGAAACCGTATACAAACGCTCCCCCTTTGCTACCGTTTTCAATACAGGGATATAGTGACGGAAGCCTGAAGGTTCTACCTTTGAAGTATAGTATTTTTCTGATTTAATCAACTGGAAAAACAACGCTAAAAAAGTATCATCGAAACCATATTGCTGTGCCCATTTCGAAATGGTATCATCCGAAGGCAAGCCTGGAGTAAGAGCAGCTTGCTCTTTTCGTTGCTGCAAAAGTGCACATATTTGCTCATCTATTGTGACAAGCCTTGAATCATTGTATTTGCTATGTTGTTCGGACATCTATATCCTCCTTCCTCCTGCAAGTCCTTCTTCTTTCTATACGTTATTTTCCGCAATTGGTTCCATAAACAGCCTATTTTTACTTGTAAATACCAAAAAAGCTATCCAATACATTGGATAGCTAGTTCGCTAGCATATCATTGGGCCAGCTAGTCGAGTCTGATAATTGATATGTAACCATATTGGCTGTCACAGCGAGAATAACACCCGCTCGGGACATATGAGAGGTATTTGGCTTTTCTAATACAAGGACCACGTAGCCCTCTCCACGTCCTTGCTCATCAAGCGCATTCGTCGCATTGATTTCAAAGGTGGAATACGTTTGCTCATTCGTTGCATACAAAAGTCGTTCTTCATCATACACGCCATGTTCTTTTAAATTATAGCTGACAGGCATCCACCCTTCAGACCATTCAATACTGCCTATCATTTCTCGTTTCCTTCTGGCAAGACGTCCAATGGAATACCTAAAATATATCTTCATAATCGCTTGATTGTATTCATTTTTTCCTTCACAAGTGGCTGTCACTTCAAGCATAATATCATTTTTTAAAAGCTTTTTCATAAACACTAAAGCCACAGTGACAACACAGATAAATAGTACTATACCCAAGATGATAAATGCCATTAGGTCCCTCCTAGTATTACAATTGCTGTTAATACAATATTACCATGTTCTAGGAGGGATAGGAGCTTTTCACCAAACAATCTTAGAAATTGACACAGGCATAAAGGATAAGACAAAAAGTGATTATTTGTTGGCTTGAAGCTCAACTGTAAGCGTAAAAGGTATTTTTAAGTATTCATAGTGTATTGTTACTTTCTGGTTGTTAGATGCTAGAACTTGTACTGCATAATGCTGTGGCTGCTCGCCAATAGCTTGTTGATTTATGTATCTTTGAGGTACGATCGTTCGCTGTGCTAATTTATGAAAAGATAGTTGATCATTTCCCTCTAGCTTTGTTTCCGCCTCAAAAGGTTCTGACTTACTTATTACAAGCTTCGCGTTATCAGGACGCTGATCATTCACCAGTATTTGCTTTAGCTTAATTTCACGCAGCCCTGTATTTTCAAGTGCGATGATTTTGATTGCTTCATTGCCTTGTTTGCTGCTATAGCTTTGAATAACAAGTGGTGGATTGCTCTTGAGATAAATCATAAAGATTGCCCCGACCACAAGCACACTCAGTACTAAAATAAATAGTATTTTTTTCATACTTTCCCTCTCTTTCCTCCCAACTAGTATAACAAAAACAACCTGACTTATTGACAGTCAAGTTGTTTTTGTAAACGTATTTCATCTCGTATTGGAATACCATCATTACCAATGAGTGGGATAGAAGGCTTATAGGCTCTTGCTTTTTCCACTGCATTACGCAGTATTTCTATTAAACAATAGCCTCGTTTTTGATAGAATTTCAATGCATGTAAATTATCGTTTGTTGTAATAAGTGATATGCTTGTACAGCCCTGCTCCATTGCTGCTTGTTCTACCGCTTTCACAAGAGCAGAACCAATACCTTTCCCCTCAACCGTACTATCTAACGAAATGATTTCACAGTCCTCTTCTCGCATGATATAGGTGATTAAACCGATCATCATTTGTTGCTCATTCATAAAAGCAAAGCCCGCTAATTCACTACAATCATAAATGCCACTGGAAATGACCATCTCTGTCGTACCCCAATGTTCCTGAAAAAATTCGCTTACAGTTTGTTTTGGTAGTTGATGTATGGCAATAATCGTCATGTTATAAACCCCTTCTTAAATGGAAATATGAAAAACCCCTGCAATCGCTTTTTGTATGCCTAAAAATACAGCCCAGGATAGTACACCAAGTCCAATAGCTAGTACAATATGTACAGAGGATTTCATCGCCATGTAAATCACAAATAGCATGCACATCGTTGCGGGCAAGCCAACGATAACGCCTACTGTAAAGCGTTGAATATGCTCACTCGACTCACTTTGCACGGTCAGCCAAATAATGCTTAAAATACTCACCAATGGCAACGCAGCAATAATGCCTCCATAGGTAGGGAATCGACGTGCAACCTCCGTCACAACGCCAATGATGGCTGCTGAACTCAAAATTTTAAAGAATGTATACATTATTTTGCCACCTCACTTAGACGTCGAAACGCCTGTAGAATGGCTTGTTGCTCCTGCTCAGTTAGCTGATTAAGGGCTTGCTGTAGCTTATCATCATCTAGCTCCGAGTTTTTCTTCAACACTTGTAGCCCTTCTGCTGTCAAATGTAGCATGACCTTACGCTGGTCGTCACTTGCACGCTCCTTCATCACCCAGCCATGACGCTCTAGCTTTTTCACATGCTCTGATGCCGTATTAGGAGAAATATTTAGTAACCCTGCAATATCACGCACCGTCACTTCCGCTTCCTTTTGAATCATTTGCAAAATACGCACACTTTGATGGGAAATAACATCTTCATGGGTTGTATGTAGATGATAGAATATCGTTGTAAAATAATCATTTATATCTTTAATCATTGTAATAGCTCCTTTAATATATCGTTCCACACGATTATATCGTATAATACGATACATTAAAAGCTACCTCGTTAAAGTTTATATTTTCAGATATTTTTCTTCAGTAAGCTTAGCATTTGATAGCCATCTGAGGGTAATCCTGCATAGGGCTTATACCAGTTTGGATAAATTAGCGGGAATGCTGTTGCAAGAAATTGAAAAGTATTCCAATAAAAAAGGCCATTAAAAAAATAGTGTATCCCTGCATAATCAGTAAAATAACGGGCTAGATAGCTGGCACAAAGTAATACTGCTAAAGACATGATAGGACCACCCGCTATAAATCCAAGCGACTGCTTGCGCGTTAAATTACCCCCTTTTTGCGGGGTACAGAAGCCAAAAAATCCCCAACGAATATGGAAATGTATACGACCTATACGCAAGGTTTCAGGAGAATTTTTTGCCCCCAAATAAACATGGGCTCGTTCCTTTGAACATACTATAACACCCAATGCATGCCCAATTTCATGCAACAGTGTGGAGATTGGTATGCCTATTACATATAAAAGCATAAAGGATAGAATGGACATCACAACTCACCCCCTCCCAAATATTCTATCTATTTTTCATAAACATCTATCTTTCTGCGTTTCTTGCTAAATAGTATCAATGAGTACTTGTGAACACTCTCCTTCCACAGTATTATTACTCTATTCTGAATTTAATTGAGGGCACCCCATGTTATACTTTCTCTATTTAGTAGGTGGCACAATCATGGTGCTAGCGCTACTACTTAGCCAATCTAAGTATTTATTTTTATCAGGTATTATTACGGCCTTACCGATATTGACGCTCATTAATATGGGCATGCAAATGAAAAATATGAAAGAAGATACCTTTCATGCTGTTCTTCAAAACACGGTATTTGGAGCGGTCGGCATGCTATTATTTACTGTGCTCACGTTTCTCCTAACAAGCTGGTTTAAACCAGGCATCTCTGTTATGAGCGCGCTCGCTGTCTATGCCCTATTTATGCTTTCTGGCAAATATATTTTATCCATGTTGGCCTATAGAAAAGGAGCTGCCTTTTGACAGCTCCTCAATGATTGCCTACCCTTTGATTATTTTCACATAAACACCCTGCTCAAACCTTTCCAAAGCACAGACATTCATTGCTTTGACATGATTAGATACCTCGCTCGCCTTCCATAGTTGCTGTTGATGATAGATAGCTGGATCGATGAGTCGCACTTTATTGCGAAAATGAATGTCATAATTCTCTTGTTCTTCTCTTACCTCTACATTTTCATGTAATTGTTGTAAAAGAGCTTGAACGTCTCGATCATGTGAAGCCTTCATCTGCTGCAATACCTCATGATCAGTCTTTAGGAAATCTTGAAGCGTTAGAATTTGTTTTGCTAGCGACAGTTTTAATACATGCGCTAACGAACTAGTTGCATAGATATTTAAAGGGTGCAAGAAAAAATCTAACACTTCCTGATAATAAATTTTTACAAACCATTCTGCACGTTCAATCGTTTTAACACACAATTTCCCCTGAAAAACGAATAAGTCCTGTAAAAATTTTTGGATATCTTCCAAGGCTAAATTTCCATAAAAATACATATCTCTTAATGTATAATCTATACGATCCGCACACAATGCTGGAGCAGGTTGTTCAAGTAACGACCATCTGGATGTATCTAGTATGTTCTCTACCTCGTAGCCATATTTTTCAAGAATCGCAGGTATCGAAGACTGTTTGATAACATCCATGAATATTGCTTCATGATAATCTTCCGCCTCATTTTCAAGGACAACATCCACCACATGGGAAAAAGCGGTATGGGACACATCATGTAATAAGCCTGCCACCTGCTCCTGCAATGAACCGCCAAACTGTCTAATAAGCAGCATGACACCTACAGAATGCTCAAATCTTGAAATAGTCCACCTGCTATTTACTAGAAAGCCTGCCCCAGCCTGATGAATACCCTTTAAGCGTTGAACTGGCTTACTTACAATCAATTCCTCTAACAAACCATCGATTTCGAACTCCCCATATAAGGGGTCACTAATCAGCATTTATATTCTTCCGACTAATCACAAAGACTCCACCACAATGTGATAGTGGGTAAAAGGTTAACTCACAAATTTCCTGTAAGGCGACCTTTAGTTCCTCATGGACAAAGTAAAATTCATCCTCATCCCAGTATCCCTTGCTATCTTGACGACATTGCTCCAGCTGCTCTCTTGTCTGGAAAGCTACATCGCCAATTAAAATTTTCCCTGTTGGTGATAGGTGCTGTAATAATTGTGTGATATACACAGCCTTTAGCTCATCTGTAAAATGATGGAGCGCATACGTACTAATAATCGCATCGTAGGGCTGCTGTAATAGCTCCTGTGGCAAGCCATTAATTAAATCCCACTCCATTAAGTGAGCCTCTGGCATTTTTTCCTTGGCAATGGCAATCATGTTCGCAGAAAAATCAAAGCCATAAATCGAATGCCCCTGTTCATAAAGCTTCGCCGTTAATACCCCTGTTCCAAAGCCAATATCTAAAACTGTGGAAGCGGGAACAGCCATCACTTCATTGAAAATTTTATTTAAAATCGCTTTATAGCCTGCAAATGGGTATTGATACTTTTCCTCACTGTGTTGTACCGTTTGGTCGTATCCATCGGCCCATAAATCAAAACCTTCTTTATTTAATAGCATAGTGCCTCCTACAATGTATAAATTCTCCAAGCATTCATTAATATACGTTCAGCCATCTGTTTCATCATAAATCCCCCTTCATTAACCAATTCAGTCCATTATACCAATTTATTACCTTTCCAACAATTCAGAAAATAAACAGTGCATTATCAATTTTCAAATTTTCATAAGCTGTTATAATCAATATGTATAAAAATTACAATAAACATTCTGGATAATATTTTATTATAAATTCCCAAAATATTACCATATTCAACATTTTACGATATAATAATAATATTGGGTAGTTAAAATATAAAAGGAGATGACTTAATGCAAGGTACAAACAAAAAGGCGTTGTTATGGATTAGCATTCTAATGAGCTTAATGTCCATTTTCTTTGCATCTTTTGGTTCTAACAAATTTGGAGCCCCATTCCCCTTTATAAGTTACATCGGTGAGAATAAGTTATCATCCGCAATTGCTTTATTTACTATAAATGGCATTACTCAAATTCACTTTAATATACTTTATTTCTTTATAAATGTTACACTAATTTACTTTATTCTTTTTTGTGGTAGAAATATAATTAGTTCATTAAAATTACTTAAACAATCCTAATTCTTATACATCAAGATTACAAAAATTAGCCTAACAAAAGAAAAATAAATAGTGTCCTGCATATAATGAAGATGGAAATGTTGATTATAGACAAACAATTTCGTCTAATAAATTTGCATGAACCTTTGCATCTTATCCCATTGTAAAGGGAGTAAATTTCAAAACAATTCAAGAGCAATTAGGGCAATCACATGTTACTATATCTATAGACACTTATAATTTTTAACAAATTAATGTAAATTGGTCGCCTGTTTAATTCAACCTATTATAAAACCTTATGTAAAACCCATATAAATCAACGTTTCCTTTAAAGGAGGGATCTAAATGATCGCATTCACTTGTAATGCATGCTCTAGAACGACTTCTTTAGGTCAAAGAGGTCAAGATTAAGTTATAAACTAACAGAAATTGAATGATCTCTTTAGGCCAAAAAGTAATCAAATAGCCTAATAAACAGGAGAGATTTCAAATGGAACAACAAACAATTCAGCCGTTTTTAACGGTTGCCAACTATCATTTACTAGAACAGCAATTAAATAAAATTTTACATGCACTGACAACAACAAAGGATAAAAACGTTATCCTAGCAGTACGTGGCCTTGTTGATACGGAGGTAACGACAAAATTAGCATTATCAGCAGCAGAAACAATGCTGATTGACCAGCTTTTTGCTGTCACAGATCGTGCACAAGGCGATGCATTTTTAGAGCAATTAAAACCATATGTCATCCCGTTCAAGCCGGTGACCGCTAGTACGCTTAAAGCCTTATTTAAAAAGGAAAAGAAGCTCAAGCTACCAAATCTAGAAGCACTCGATTTTCAGCAAATTTGTTATCTTGCTTGGGATGATGCTGGCACACATCGAAAGTATGTTGTCCTTGAGCAAAATGGGCAGCTAAAAGGGATCAAAGGGATATTTGCCAATAACACGGTTCGCGGCATTTGCGCTATCTGTAATCGCCATTCAGATGTAGGCCTATTTACTACCTCCATTAAAGGACAGGTGGTTGGCACGTTTACCAACCACAGTAATTACATTTGTGCAGATAGTCAAACATGCAATGTACATGTTACGGATATGAACAGAACACTGGAGTTTTTCGAGCGTATTACACAAAAATAAATGAACAAAGGCAGAAATGTTGTGCAAGCAACATTTCTGCCTTTAAACTTTAAAAGAATTACTGTTAGGGTATAGAGAAATGTTATCGGTTGGGATTACGATCAATAAATTCCTCTATTTCATCGGCTAATCCGTACACAAGATGGAAATAGTGTTTCTCCGTCATGACACCCTTTTTTCGCCATTTTTGCATTTCTTCATAATGAAATTGATAAAAATAGCCTTCTACCTCTCTTCTAGCAATTCCTTTTTTCTCCGCCATCTCTGCAATCGAAAGACCTTTCCTCCACTCTTGGTCGTATTCCTGCACTGTCATGCCCAAAAATTTATTTATAGCTTCATAATCATATTTCACATGGTATACAAGAATACCTTCCTTATTTTCTTCTGCATATACAGTTATAGAGAATGAGAAAACTACGATCAATAAAAGCACATACACTTTATTGGCACTTTTCATTTTGGAACCCCCATACTTTTTGGGGTTAATGTGTGTGGTTCTCATCATTACTATGTATGAAGGAAATCGTGGAAGTGATGAAGAATGTCAGCGAAGAAGAGAAGATTTTTTATTCTTCCTTCTTGAATGATTTAGTCCAAAATACCAGGGCTTGTCATTAGTCATGTAATACAAAATGGAGCATGATACTATTCACGCAAATTTTCAATTCTACGTTCTTATCGATCGATATCTCTTGTCTAAAATCGATTAAGTCCTTTTCCTCTACATGAATCATTTTCGCGACACTAGCCGTTGAAAACATGTAATCCTTAATGAGGTCATTCAAAAGCAATGCGGCTCTTTCCCTTGCATCAAAGCCTTCAAAGCCAACACATAACATAGCTATTTTTCGTTCAATCTTATCTAGCTGCTCCGTCGTGATGCTGCCCTTGTTATTCAATAAACTATCCAGCTCATTCATTGGTAAATCAACTATTTTCGCAAGTTGCTGATGATTGAAACTGAATTTTTCAGCCACCTCTTGAATTTGCTGTTTCAGGTAATCGAATCGGGAAATATCCGTGACAAAAGATACTTCTGCCCTATCCTTCCATTCTTTCACAGTAGTAACCCTCTTTTCATTCTTTTTAATGTATCAAATGAAACTATATTAAAAATGAGGACGCCAAAAAAGTGGCAGTATTAATAAAAAAACGGAAATCGTAATAAAAATGGTAGTGGTTGTAGGAGATAATTTTTGGCGATATGGACCATTATAAAATCCCGAAAACTGCACTTTATTACGATAGAGGACAAACAATAAACTATATATGGCGATTCCCCCCAGCCACCCAGCGTATGAACCATCAACATTTATTCCAAAAGAGGTATAAATAAGCCTAGCGCCTCCCCACATCACGCATCCAATAATGGAAAAAAGGATAATAATTCTTATTAATTCTAAAAATATTTTAAATGTAATCATCCATAGTTTTCTTATTTCCTTCACAAGCTCTCTCCACCACCACAATCTGTAAAATTATTATAACACTTCCTGAATTAGTAATTCACTTAAACCAAGAATGTATAGTCGTCTATGGTGAGCTTACTTGTTGTGTCTTAATACGGTTTCAACATGAATTGGATAGGAATTATAGAACAAAGTATAATTGGTGGGAATGTATACTTTTATGATTTCCGCTTTATGAAAAATGACACGATTCCACCAAGTATCGAGTATTCACTGACAGAAGAATGAAAAAAACTTAATGCCCTCACTAGTATTAATAGCCAACGAATTCAAAAGAAAAAACCAACTTTATGCTAAAAAGCTGGTCTCGTCATTCAATCATTCATTTATGCCTTGCTGTTTTGCATCTTCATAAAGAGCCAGAAAAGGTTGGCAATTTCTTCAGCTTCATATTTATAAATCGTTTCAGCGAAAGAAGCACGAAATGGCTGTAGCATGATCTCTAAAACACTCATGCGGGGTGTTTCTCTCTTCATTTCATCCAAAAGCAAGCTAGAGAGTTCGAGTGATTTTTGTGGAAGTTCGATTGTCGAGATTTTTTTACAAAATTTCTCTAATTTCTCTTGTATTTCTTTATTAGTAATGGACTTATAGGCTAGATCCTTTTCTAATAAAAACATTTCCTGTGGCTCTAATAGAATTTCTCCACTCTTAATCATTTCTGGCAGAAAACTTTCTACATATTTCAATGACCGAGTAACCACTTTTTTTAGATCTATCGTCATATTAGTAGCCAAATTCCAATAAAAAGATAAATATTGGAATGTGCCAAAAAAGACGACCGCACACTCATAATAATAGTGCTTTCCTTCTTCTCCATAAATATCATAGAATCTGTTTTTTAACCAGGTGATTTCATGAAAGCGATGTTCCGCAAGAATTTCTTGCAGCTCTTCATCATGCAAAAAGGAGATTTCTCGAAATAATGGCATTAAATTATATTTTTCTTTAATTTTTAATGTGGCGATTAATTGTTCAATTAAAACGTCTACATCATCTTTTTTCTTACCAACTAAAATTTCCTCTTTTAAAACATTTCGCTCTTGACGATTTTGCTCTAATACGGCTTTCAGGCATTCGTTTTTAGATGAAAAATAATTATAAAATGTACCTTTCGAAATATTTGCCTTATCTAAAATATCCTGAACCGATGTATGCTGATACCCTTTTTCAGTAAATAATTGTAATGTTGATTCGATAACGATTTGTTTACGATCTTTCATACATTTCTCCAATCTCTAAACACAATAACGAACTTACTACAATTATACTAGGAAAACTAGATTTCTTAAACTATGCAAATTTGATACTAGAGGTCCTCACTCTGTAGTGCCAGTCCAAATCGGTTAGGTTTTTCTAAAATGTATGGATAGTAAAAAACCTTCTGCACACACTACTTTTCAGGAGGTGATATTTAATGGCGAATAATAACAACAACCAAAATTTCAACTCAAAAATTCCTAATGCAGCTCCAACCGCAATGAATTCAATGAATGTTGAATTCGGGAACGAGACTGATGTTAATCAAATCAGACAACAAATTCAACAAGCTGAAGCTAAAAAGCAACAGGCTTCTGGTTCTATGAACGCAATGAAGTCAACGAACGTTGAATTCGGGAACGAGACTGATGTTAACCAAATCAGACAACAAATTCAACAAGCTGAAGCAAACAAAAAATTTGCTTCTGGTAAATTTGCTAACGAAAATAATTCAAAATAGCTTTCATTTAACATCCGCAGCCGGCATCCTTGCCGGTTTTTTGTTTCTCCCAATTTTGGTTAATTCCTTCAGCATAAAATTCTCGCTTTAGATTTTCATTCAGGTAAACCGAATTTACATACATCCAAAATGATTCGATTCAAGTTATCAATTTGTTTTTTTAAAAAAATTTTTTGCTTCTTCTATTTGCTCCTTTGGTAGAGTCCGCAGTAATTCTTCTTCTAACCACGCTATCGTTTTGCTTCTTAAATAATTTCGCATGTGTTCTTCCGCTTCCAGCATGACACTATTGATCGTACAGTTCGATTGACTTGAACAAGACTCACACTTTTGTTTTTTATTTTGATAAGCAAAATTTGCTTTAATATTCTTACACTGAAATATCGGATCTTCACCTTCAACAGCTCGTACAACATCCCAAAATGTAATATCTTCAGGTTTTCTATTGAGTCGATAACCCCCTTTTACACCAGATACCGAGCTAACAATGCCTTCCTTGGACAATTTCCCTAAAACTTTTGAAAGATAGGTCTCCGATAATCCTTGAAATTCTGATAAATCCTTTATTCCTATACTTTCATTTTTTGGTACATCAATTAAATAAACAAGACTGTGTAGGGCATATTCAACCATCACACTATATTTCATTATTCCACCCTCTTAAAACATTTTGCTTACCATGATAGTAACACATTTTAGCTATACATAAATGAATCAGTTTGACAAACGAAAATGAAAAGCGTATATTGTAGACAAAGTTAATCAACGATTAAATAAATCGACGATTAGTAACAACTTTATTTAACTGGAGGATTTTTATGCGTAAACTACTTGTGATAAATGCACACCCTGAAGTGGAGTCAAAGACATCTTTGAGCCTTCAAGTATTAGATCATTTTCTAGGGACATACAAAGAAAATAAACAGGATGATGAAGTAATTGAGCAAATTAATCTATATGAAGACGTTGTTCCGATGATAGATAAAATTGTTTTAAGTGGCTGGGAACATTCACGAAATGGAGATCCTTTAACACACGAAGAAAATGAAGTTTTGGAACGCATGAATGAAATTTTAGTTCAATTTAAAAGTGCTAATAAATATTTAATTGTAATGCCTTTGCATAATTTTAATATTCCTTCAAAGCTAAAGGATTATATGGATAACATTCTAATTGCGCGAGAAACATTCAAATATACGGAAAATGGTTCCGTGGGCTTATTAAATGATGGAAGGAGCATGATCATCATACAGGCAAGTGGTTCAATTTATACAAATGGCGATTGGTATACCGAAGTGGAGTATTCTTACAAATACCTTAAATCAATGTTTGCCTTTCTTGGAATAGAAGATTTTAATATTCTTCGTGTCCAAGGAACAGCCTTATTGAATACAGAAGATGTCTTGCAAAATGCACTTGATCAAGCGGATCAATTATCCGTTGAATTAGCTAATAAATAATGGAGGGATTCACAATGACACAACGTATGAATTATTATGAAATTGCACCAGATGCTATGAAGATAATGATGGAAATGGAAAAATACACGAAGAAAAGTGCTATTGAGAGAAAGCTTCGTGAGCTCATTAAAATTAGAGCTTCTCAAATTAATGGCTGTGCCTATTGCATCAACATGCACACTGCTGATGCGAAGAAAATGGGAGAGACTGAACAGCGCTTATACTGCATTAGCGCTTGGAGAGAATGTACTTTTTATTCAGATGCTGAAAAAGTAGCATTAGAATTAACGGAACATATTACGCTTATTCCAGAAAAACGCGTTCCTGATGAATTATATGAGCGTGTGCGCAAGTATTTTGATGAAAAGGCTTATGTCGATTTGGTTATCTTGATTAATCAAATTAACAGTTGGAATCGAATTTCTATTGCTATGGGCAATGTTGCGGAATCATAAATGGCTGCCTTAACAGGTAGCTATTTTTCTTATAGTAGTTGGATATCAATTGGAGTCGTATTTTCATTTGTCAGTCCCCCTATCTCCCTTTAACAAAATGTTCAAATGTTTGTTTAGGAATAAAAAAATTTCCCGGGTAAGCGCAAGAATAGACAAATTCAATCCCACATTCCTCCATCAAGCGACTGATTTCTTCCTTTTCCTTGCCTTTTGAAATGCTTGCAGAAGGATTTTGGGATGGGGCTATAATTATTTCCTGTTGAATATCTTCAATGACCATGCAATCTTTGAAATTATTGGACTACGTGCTTTCCCTTACCTCTCTCAGTATTGTGTTTAGCAAAAAAAACACTCGTCAGATAAACGAGTGTTTTGTAATTATTATGACAACTACTTAGATGGTGTGTAGGTTTTTTAAATTCTTGCAAGTTTATTAGGATTGGGGTTGAGTGGTCTTTCACTTGTTTCTGACATACACGTATGCGATCGTGTTTATTTTGTAATGGAAATTTGTTTAGCGTATTTCCGTACGCTTTTGATAAAACTTGATAATATCAATTTACACTTTTTTTGCGTAATTCACTATACCGCACAATTACAATATATATATTTGACCTATGCAACTTTTGTTACTACCAATGCAGCATTATCATAAGTTATGAGTCCCGTTGAGCTTACTATGGCAACTCGTATAACATCACCTTGGTTTAACGCAATTTGGTCTGTTCTTGATACTACATCTACTTCATTCATAGCACCAGCTACAAAGGTTTGATATTCAATCTGTTTTGTTGCAAGAGGAGTCCCATTTATAGAGAGACGAAAAATAATATTACTAGATGTTCCTGCTGAACTTGCTCTTAGTTCAATTGTAAACGTAACAGTATATACCCCTTGGCTATTAACAGTAATAGAATCATCAACTGTACTTGGTGTTGTTCCACTGAAAGGTCCGACTGTGTCGAAATCAACATTTGAATCAGTTGTAGGATCTCCTCCAGCTACATTATAAATTGAACCATAAGCTGGGGTAAATTGTACTGGTTCTTCTTGAGTTGGCACATCGGGACAACTAGAAACCCTATACTTGGAGAAACTTTTACAGTCTTCACACCTCTCGCAATCATTGCAAAGCTTATTGAATCCATGATTATTAGACAAATGTATCCTCCCCTCTATTATTACGATTAGAATATTTTATGTTTTTTAGGTCATATTCGTTTGTACAAAAGAGATGAGTTTGCCCATTACATTTTTCCTTTTAATAAAAACTATGTCCATCCCAGTCATTTAGCTGTTTCATCAATCAGCATATTTCGCTTAACCAATACCCTTTGTACTGAAACTCAGACAAAAATGGTTTGAGTTTTTTTGTGTATGTCAATCCTTTAATTTATCAAAATATTATAGGTGTGTAACTTTTTCTCCAAGTCTCATATTTCGTTAGAAATTCAAATGGCATAAGCTAAATACTATTATTTTATGTCAACAATTATTCTCGCTACTCTATATTCACCTTCTATCTCTATCGCCATATTACTATCAATATCATTCGTAATTTCCACAGCCCTTATTTTATATATATTCGTTCCGGTATTCAGCCTGTAACCCTCTTCGTGTTTTGTAGGTAAATCTGTTGTTTGTTCTTTTATTTCTCCGACTTTTTCTTCTATTTTATCATTTGGGATCGGTTCATTAGTAACAATATAATTATGACCATTCCAATTAAATACAGGGAAAGAAATATTGTCTTGATTTCGTTCATTGCACCCAGTTAACAGAAGGAAAGTAACTAAAAATAACAAAATTGATCTTTTTATCATATTTGTTCCTCCACCAACGAAGATGAGGGTATTAACCACATCTTCTTTTGCATCTTTTTATTTTTTAGTATTCATATAATATTTTTTCATAAGTTCTATCAGCCTATGGATAGTTTTTATAAGTTGTTGAAAAAATTTTCCAGCAACGTTGTATTTTACTTCTTTATAATTTGTCACCATATATACGACTCCACCTACTATAATCTGCATGAATATAAAAACCCGTAGAAGCAGATTCGGCTGACTTACTGATACATATACTCCAAATGACAGATTTTGTTACACTAACACCCCTTTCCCCGAATCATATGTTAGGGCTATCATTTATCACTCTACCCTGTTAAATGAAAGAAACATTGAATATTACCCCTATCCCAAATATTGGGTTTATGATAACATATATCTGAATCTTTTAACTTTGGAACATATGAAAGGAAGTGTAATAACCAGATATGAAAAAGCTATTGAAACCATTGATTAGTGGTATTGTCATTGGTGCCCTCTCTCTAACGATAAATATAGATAAAAATGTATTAGCTAATGATATTGCAAATACATGTAAGTATGATTCGGCATCGAAGGTCAACCCTGATTATTCCACAATGAACTGTTTGTTAACCGAAACAGCACTGAGTTATAATGTTCCTCCTGAAATTGTGAAGGCAATAGCGGAAGGTGAAAGTGGAAATTGGCGTCATTTCGATAGGAATGGTAAAGCGATTGTGACAGCTGATAATGGAATTGGCATTATGCAAATTACCAATCAAGCAGGCTACAATCAAGATAGACTAAAAAGCGATATTGTCTATAATATTCGAGCTGGTGTGGAGACTCTAGATGATATGTTTAAGCGGAAGGATTTGCCTAGCATCAACGGTGGGGAAAGAGATATATTGGAACATTGGTACTTCGCTATCATGGCTTATAACGGTACTAAGCCAGTAAATAGTCCATTTGTTCAAGCAACTGGGGAAAGAAATGCAAATGCCTATCAAGAAAAAATTCTCCGAATTATTGAGAGATTAGAATTAATAGACTTAACAGAGCTGCCTTTTACACGCGAACATTTTCAATATGACTCTAACAGCAGGGAAAATATTAAATTTTCAGTGATGAACTATGATTTTGATTTACCATTAACAAAATCAAAGTACTTTTTTAAAACAAATCAAAAAGTTAATGCAACAACTAATGTAACAGTTAGGACAAAGCCTACTACGGATAGTCCATCTATGGGTACTTTACGTAAAGGCGAAATTGTTACCATTACTGGTCCTTTTGAATATGAAGCCGTATCAACGAAGAAAAACCATTTTGTTTGGTATCCTGTGAAAAGAAATGACGGGACAGAGGGGTATGTAGCATCAAGTTATTTAAACTACTCAGCTTCAACACCTACAACTCCAGTAGGTAGTATAGATGTATCAAAGTTCGCTGATTACAAGGCAGACCAGTACTGGGCAGAGGATTTTCAATGGGCAGTAAACAAAGGACTTATCAGCGGTTATCCAAACGTATACAACCCTGCAACAAAGAAATACGAAAACTTACTGAAACCAAACACGAATTTAACAGAAAATCAGATGTTATCTGTACTTTTCCGTTACTTTAAGTCTGATGAATTAGCTTCAACAAAACCTAGTTCTTCATGGAGTGCAGATGTAAACTATCAACTAGCAAGTAAGTACGCTCTACCAACCCTTGGTGGTATATCAGCGTCTAAACAGGTATATGCAGTCAAAGACATCACACGTGGTAATTTTGCTCGTATCCTAGCATCTATGCATTATGGAAAAACAGTATCTCAGCCAGAAGCCATCCAGTTTCTACGTGACTTCGACTTAACAACTACTAAAACGGATGCAGAGTTTAAACCAAATGATTCTCTAACAAGAGCGCACGCAGTGGCATTCTTCCACCGTTATGAGCAAATATTCAATAAATAAATTGCTATCTATAAGTGAAAAGGTGACTATAAAAGTCACCTTTCTTCTTTTATATGGTTGTCTAAATGGTGCTATAAAGCCATATGTGAAGTTACGGGAGAAGCTGTGAAAGCATAACAAAAGGACTTGCATATAGGGTAATCAATCATAAACAAAAGTCCTGTTTATATTGATGGAAAGCACCTTCAATCGAGAGTGCTCGATGTAGCTATTGATATCAGCTATCGCTACAATTCAATTGATAAATCTAAGAAAATCAAAAACTTAAGAATTTGGGGTACTTTTTAGGGTACATGCTTTCCCCTACCTCCCCCACTCTGAAAAATTAAAAGTTATAACTCAATGACTTTTTACAAACGCTGAGATATTCACAAAAAAACACTCGTCATGTAAACGAGTGTTTCGTACTTATCATGACAACCACTTAGGTGGTGTGTTTTTTTCCCAATAGATATTGTTAGGTGCAAATTACACATAAAACAGTCCTGTAAACGTTGATTTATCAACATTTAAATGATTTTCTATTAATTTTAAACTACGCAAAATGAAGCATAAAATTGAATAGATTTGGGGCTAATTGGGGCTGGATTGGGGCTAATTAATAATGCTTTTGGTGAGTATGTTTATAGGGATGAGAAATCAGGATTGCGATTACTTCCCCAGTCCTTTTTATTTTACCTTACACAAAAAAACACCCGCTGTAGCAAGTGCTTAAATAAATTATTTCTGATCTTTTTTCAATTGTTCTTGAGCTTCTATTTCTTTACGTTTTCGTTCTTCTTCTAATTGTCTTTGATAGATACGTGGTGCAGATGTTTTCATAAAGAAAGCATGCATACGTTGTTGAGTTTCAATTGATGGAATAGTTTTCATAAATTCGCTCCTTTTCGTTTATTGTCTCTTTCTACCTACTAAGTGTGGATTTTATCACCCACATATTACAATCATTTCTTCATTGTATATATTCCTAAAACTTCACAAATATACTTTCTTGTCCACATAACCTATTAAATAATAGTTAAAAGTAAAAAGGACTACGCAATTTTGCGCAAGTCCTCTCTTTGTGTTAAAATAAAAATCACAGTTTATATTTCTTGAGTCGATGTTAGCGCATCGGCTTTTTTATTTTCTTCTTCTTTTTCCACAACTTTTTTTACCTTTCCCAATATATACGTTAATACTTCCTCAAAGCTCTCTGGCTCTCTACCAACTTCCTTGGTGAATGTTTTTATATTACCTTCCATTGCAAAGGCATTCCAACCTTCCACACTATTTTTATCCAGTTTATTAGGTTCCTTATTTGATTGATCTGATTTGCTTTTTACTACCCTTTCATATAAATTATCTGCATGAATGTTAAGGGTATTAATCTCTTCTGACATTTCTTTGAACAACGGATTAAAGCCCATATCAATTAAACGTACTGTATCTTGTATTTCATCAATTGCAAGATAAGCCATCCCTCGATCTTTATTCCAACCATTATGAACGATCTCATCAATTCTATCCATTAATCTTGCAATGGCTCCTTGTAAAACCTCTAATTGATTCATCTGTGCTGATAAACTATAAATTTTATTGCTATAATCTATCACTACTTTTTCTAATGTGAGTTGTGTTTGCTGTTGCATAATTATCAATTCCCTTCTGTGGTTTTTATTTCTTTGCTACTGCATTTAAAAGTATTTGTTTATTGTGGTCTGACATAGTACACCATTCTTTTGCTGTAACTCTCACTTCCTCACCCCTTTCTAAATGTCAGCTATTTCTAGTCCATTCACCGACTGACTATTGATAGTCATTTGATATATTTTATTCCTTCTAGTGTAAGAATAAACTATAGCGAATAAAACTTCAAGCCTTTTTATTCATTTTTGCATAAAAATATTTATTTAAGTGTATTAATAAGCTATAATAAAGAAAAACAGGAGGAATAATATGTCTAATATAATAAAAAATGAAATTAAGGGTTATATCTCTTCATCAGGATGGACACTTACTGAAATAGTAAATAAAATGAATGAAAATCTACCTGACGATAAAAAAACTACTGTGCAGAATATCTCTAATAAACTTACACGTGGTACTATTAAATACAGTGAAGTTAAAGAAATTGCAGATATTATCGGAATGAATATTGAGTGGAATAAGAAAGAGGAAATACAATGAGAAAAGTAAGAGGTGTCGAGGCATTGATAACTTATCTTCAATCTATCAATTGCCCTATGAGTAAAACAACTATTTACAATTTAATGCGAACAAACAGTATTCCATTTAATAAACCATCGCCAGGTATTTTGCTTTTTGATCTAGACAAAATAGATCGTTGGCTTGATGGAGATTCACACCAAGCAAAACAGGACGCCCAATAATTCGGGTGTCCTTCCTTGTTCCAAATAGAAAAAACACTCTCGACTGTTCTTGCAGCTGAAAGTGTTTATATTTCCTTATTTCTTTTTTGTACATCTCGTAACCCATCGACCTTTTTCATTTTTGTAATGGATAAAATCATATTGGCTAGCAGTTTGGTTGACTCTTTCTCTATCAACATTATATGCCCATGTATGCTCTAGTAATTCAGATAGGCCAACAGGGGCAGGGAATTTTTCTCCACCTATTTCAAGATGAGTAACTACGACCTTTATTCCTAAATCCTTTAGATATACTGGTTTTTCCAACCTGATCACCTCTAAATTTATATATGTAATTTAAAGATTTCCTATTACAAAAAGCAACTTTATTTTTAGCAGCTGCTTAATTATAAAGAGTCACGCTTACTCCCAATAATTAGTGCCCCCCATTACGAGTGGTCATAATTATTGAATTCATATAAAACTATTTATTATTTTAATTAAGATATTAAGAGTTAATATGATTCAGCCTTAACCAATTTAATAAAAGTATTGATGTTGCTAAATACCAAACTTTAAACAAGTGATCGAATTGATGATTATTAGGCAATAAATTTTCATCTCTCCACATTTTTACTATTTCTTCTGCAGTTAAATCAGGTTGCTTATTAAAACCTACAATATTTTTTATTTTATTTGAAGCATGTCGAGAATATGCTCCTAAAAGATCTGCCGCATTAAATACTCCAAAGAAAAAAGATCTCCACTTTTTGCCACTGTTAATTCTCTTACTAAGTAGATACACATTTTCTCTTACATCTGTACCTTTTGTTATTTTTTGATATACTGATTTATTTCTTTCTAAATCCTCTTTAATCAATTCTAAGACATTACTAATTCGCTTGATGAAGTCAGGTTGATTGAAATTATTAATATTTGCCCATTCATATAAAGCTATACTTACCTCTTTTTTTGAAATGGCTAATTTAAAAATGTAACTAGAGTTGAAAATCCCTTTATTTTCCATTTCCACATCAGGAAACGGATTTATTCTATAACTTTTAAGAAATTCATTCATATTAATTGCCCAAAGATACTCTTGAAATGGGTTAGCTTCTATATATTCTTTTTGCATTTTATCACCAATCATATAGTTAGCAAATTTCATAGTATGAGTATCAAACACATTTATTGGATACTTTTTAGCTACTTTCTCTAAATCTGCTATTTCAATATTTGCTTGAAGGTTTAATTTTTCTGGGCATGCATAATTTTCCCAAAAATATTTAAGTTTGGAAAATGCGTCATAATAGGATAGCAAAAGTCTATGCAAATAGAATGTATTTTCAATACCCATTTTATTTATAAAATTATTTGAATTAGGATGATTAAGGTAAAAATTTCTTTGATTAGCTCTTGAAATCGCACCTTCAACATTTTCTTCTTCTAGTTCATCGAAAGAAAAGTAAGGATTTTCAATCCCAGCCAATTTTGACCTAGATGTGTCTAACAATAAATTAAATTCCATTTAAATATATTCCTTTCTTTTAATATTATTTATCATAAATTTTATTATACAAAAAGTAATATCCTAATTATAAATTTAATAACTTGTTTTTTTAGTTTATTAATTTGCTGTTTGGAACCTTTATACCATCCTACCATTCAATTCAAATATCCAAGTTACTTAGTCTTTTTCTGAAGGCTACCAAGTTCATTAAGCTAGTTATAGAAAGGCATCGAACGTGTTCTCTCTTCGACTTATACTCCACAAATCATAGTTAATTGCATAATAAAAAGTCGTAAGTATCCTACGACTTAAATTAATTATTTATTTCTTATAGACATTTTCCCTGGTAATTCAAACATAAAAATCAATAACATTGTAGTAAAATCTAAAATCTCTAATGCATCTTCTTCTCTGATCTGATGTATTTCATGAGTAGCTTCATTACCTTGTTTCCTTATTTCATCTACCCAACTTCTACCGTCAGGTGGTATATAACCTTTCTCTTCTAAAAAATCAACATATGATATAAAACTTTTTCCTTCTTTAGCACCCTTCAATACTGAAATATTCATTAGAATTTTTCTACATATCAAACTAGCTGCTGTCCATGCTCCTACCATATAACATTTTTTAGCTTCCTCGAAAATTGATTGTATATCCTCCGGTAAAAACATTACATCTTTCCCATATTTTTCAGAAGGAACTTGTTCCCTATTATTTAAATAAGATGGTTTATTACATGCTGTACATATAGCAACAACACCTAAAATGTTTCGAGGATAAGCAAAATCGAATGCAGGTAATACATTTGCAGGACTAACTTTTGAACCACAATATCCGCAGTTGTAAGTAAGTCTTTTACTATTCTCTATCATCTCCGCCATCCATTCACCACTAAAAACCATATTTTCACCTCCTATCTATATATATCATAGGATAAATGGAATGTATTGTCATTATAAGAAATATAAAGAACAATAAAAAGCCACACCTTGTTAGATGTGACTTCCTTTAGAATACTATTTAATCTATTTAGCAAAATGACTTTCTACCAAATCAATTCCATCTACTGTAATTATAAATCCTAAACTAGTAGCATTACCTTCATTTTTAACTAATCCTTTGTTAATTAGATAAGTGTATGCTAATTCTACTTCAGAATCCGCAATAAAATCTTCAGTTTTTATTCTTAGGTAACGTTTTTTAATGCCTTTATTTTCATGATTAAAATAGTGTTCATACAGATTAATTAATAAATGCATCCGTAAATCTTGTCTTTTCTCAACAGTATCCTTGTTCATTATTAATACACCTCCTCTTATTCTAATCATAAAATACTACCGACATTTTGTCACATAATGTCATTATAAAGAGAGACTACCAATTTAGTAGTCTCAAATAGTTTAATTTATTTCTTGATTTTGTAATTCTGTCCTACCTTCAAAATGCATTACTTCTCCATTAACTAAGGCTAACACATGGTAACAATAAGTGTTTGAAACATCATCTGGATAATCTTTCATTAGCTCATATTGCAAGTGCATTGAGTAATTAATAAGATCCTCTATTAATGTGGAAATATCGTTTTTATTTCTAATCGCTCCGTTAACATCTCCTAATCGTTCATATGCTTTTGAAACGTCCTTCGGAGCAATTAAACTGCCTGCTATACCGAATGAAGGTACTATGGACATTTCAACTCCATCATCCACATTATAAGTAATGCTGTACATACTCCCTAACTCAATATCAAATCCAATAATTTGAACAGTAAAGAATGTTTCTTTGTGGATTTTAAATAATGTAGCAAATTCTTTAGGAATTGTATGAGCTAGACTATTCAAGTGTATAAAAATTTCAGTTGCCTTGTTTGAATTTAAACCTACCAATTCCTCGATCACATATTCATAAACAGCATTTAAGCCACCGCCTGCAGCAATAAAATTATTAGAAATACGATGAATTTTAGTTTCCATATCAGGTAGTTTAATAGTCTTTCCAAATAGCTTAAAAACTTGCTTAGTATCACCACTTATTAAACAGACTGATTGGCCATCTCCAAAAGTAGAAATGAGTGTCATGCTTTCACTCCTATCGGTTCGAATTTAATTTTTGGTAAATTAGGATTCGGAACAAATTTCTTTGCTGCTTGTACAACTTTTTTAGCTTTAAATTCGATAAACACCTTTGCTGGCGAATGAATACCAAGCATTTTCTTTGCTGTATTTACTACGCCATCCACAACACCTGTTATTGCTTCAAGAACATTAGCGGTCATAGCTGAAATACCTTTTATAAGACCGTTAATGATATCCATACCAATTGAAATAAATTGACCAGGTAATGCTTTTACTTTTTCAACCATGCCGTCTCTTACTTCTGTAATTTTGTTAACGACATTCTTTTTCATTGTAGAGATTATATTAACGAAATTAGTGGCCAAATTCTTTACGAAATTGATCACAGATGTAACCATATTCGAAATAGTGCCACTTGCATTGGTACCTAAATTTTTAAAGAAATTAAGCACTGATGTAGAGAAACTAGATACTGTGGAAGATACTTTGGACCCCATTGAGGTAAAGAATCCTGCAATGTTATCCCACATACCTTTTAGTAAATTCACACCTGTTTTAGCAAGGTTAGTGACAATCGTTTTGATACCACCAAAGAATGATAGTGTCATCCAGCCAACAACAAGATCAATGGCCCCTTTAAATATTTGTTTAACGCCTTCCCACATCTTGCTGAAGTCACCTGTAAATAATCCACTGAATACTTTAATGGCTCCCATAATCACATTTAGAGCGCCATCTATGATTTGTTTAATGGCATTCCACACAGTTTCAATTACAAACTTCACAGCAGGCATTACAAACTCAATAACAGCCTTTATGCCATTAAATACGTTCTCAACAGCTTGTAATATTTGAGTACCATTTTGGTCCCAAAACTGTTTGATCTGTGCTATTTTTTCTCCAATAAAAGAAGCAACGGACTCAAAGACTGTGACTGCTATATCCTTTATAGCTTGAAAGACAGTATTAACATTTTCTCTAAATGTTTCTGAACTTTGATAAGCAGCCACTAAAGCTATGCCTATTCCAGCAATGGCGGCGACAACCAAACCTATTGGCGATATGATTGCTCCTACTGCAGCAGCTAGGGCAGGCCACGCGGTGACTAGTCCACCAACAGCTGGCATTAATGCAGCGAATGCACCTACTAAAATACCAATTGCTGCCCCAATGGCTACAATTGCTGCAGCTAAACCGGCATTATTGGTAACCCATTGAGAAATTATTGAAACTAAATTTGCAATGACATCCAGAACAGGTTTTACAGCTGTTTGTAGACTTGCAAATGCTTCTCGCATAGTAACAGTTGGATCATTCTCTAGTTTCTTTTGAGATTCTGCAATATCATCAATGCCTTTTTTCAGATCAACTTGTTTTCCTTCAGCCTTAAGGATGGTATCTATAATTTTTTTCCCTTGATCTTCCCACATCGTTCCAAACATCTTTGTGCCAAGTTGGTTACGGACAGTTGCATCATCGACACTAGCTAATGCCTTTGTGGCTTCAAGCATAGCCTTTTGACCTTCTTCGCCACCTTCAGCGATTGATTGCCCCCAGGTAACAAACTGTTTAGCTGAAATATCAGTTTGAGCTATTATCTCTTTTAAAGAATTATCAAGCCCATTACCGAAGTCAGCCATTTGGATACGGCCCTCTTTGACACCATCCAAAAGTGAATCTATGTTCCAACTTTTTGTATCAACACCAGCTGCCATAATAGCCTGTACTTCTTTTGCTGTGAAACCAGCCTGAATCATCTGATCTCCGTATTCAGCAATAATATCTAATTGTTCTGGCGGAAAACCTGTTTTCAATAAAGTATTCACTAACCCCATTGCTTCTTCATTTGTGATTCCTAAAGTAGCAGCAATTTCATTACCTTCTTGAATTAATTCTGTGAAATCAATACCTGAATACGCTGAAGCAATAACTCCTGCCATTTTTACGACCGATGCATTAGCTTCATCAGAAGCATCTTTATTCAAGGCCCATTGGCGTCGTACACCTTCAAGTGCTTCTTCGCCATCCACACCATAGGTTTCAATCGATTTAATCGCATCTCGAACCGATGCCTTACTTTCTTCTGGTACATCAAAAGAAATATCGATCTTAGTGTCTAAACTTGAAACATCAAGTGCTTGTTGTACAACTCCTACTATACCTCCTCCAGCTGCTAATCCTGCAACGACACCACCTAATTTATCACCAAATCCGTTTACTTCATCTCCTGCTTCATTTGCAGCATCTGCTATCCTTGATAACTCTAAACTAACGTTCGTTAATCCCCTAGAATCAACTTGACGCAGTGCATTACGCATTTGGTCCATATCTGCACTTGCCCCTAGTGCATGACGGCCCATAATTTGCAAGGCACGGTTTATTTGATCTGCTGAAGCTGTACCATTTCTAATTGCATTGGTAAGCCTATTACCAAGTGCATCAGAAAACTGATTTATATCGGTACCTGTTGCTCTAAAAAATGTACCCAGTTCTTGTTGGCTTCTAGATAGCCTTTCATGGTCCATCTGAACTGTACTAAGTTGATTACTGTAATTTCTAAATTGAGCTTCTGTTAATGCTAGCTCTCTTTGGAATGCCCTATACTGTTCGGCTCCAATGCCACCTCTTTGAAATTGTGCGTCTACTTGCGATTGAGCATTCCGCAATGCAGTTAACTTTTCTTCAGTATTTTGTACTGTTTGTTGCAAAAGCTCCATCTTTTGTGCAACTAGTTGTGCGTTACCTGGATCCAATTTTAATAAACGTTCAACGTCTTTTAATTCGCTTTGTAAATTACCAGCTTGTTTATTAACATCTTTTAATGCTCCCTCTAAACCGGTTGTATCACCATCAATGGAAATCGTAATCCCCTTAATACGATTATTCGACATAGAAATCATCTCCTTTCAATTTTTCTTGTATTTCTAAAAAGATGCCTTTTACAGGTATAGTAGTACAACTATCAACCCAATCATTGTATTTAGGTAGGTTAGGGTTAGCAGTTTTAGCAAAACTCCAAATTATTTGTGCGAGCTTTTCATTATGGTATAAATCATTCTTGTAATCAGTTGAATAGATTCCGATATTAGTTATTAAATCCCCATGAAAGTTTTTTCTATATATTCTTTTTGTCATAGGGCCAGCACACATAGGAACATTCTTTCCATCTATTTCAACTGTAAATCGAATATTCATGTAGCCAATCCTTTCGCATTTTTGTAATAGAGCAGCCACACGAATATGATGTAGCTGCTAGAAATGTGTTGGTTTTAAACTATAAAAGTCAAACACATCCAAAGATTTTATTTACTTTGCTTTTTCACTAGTAAATTTAGCAAGCCCGAACACTGCTTGATTGATTTGTACTAGCGTTCGGATAGTATCGTTGTACCACTCTTTTTTCTCTTCATCTGTTTGAAGTTGCTCCATCATTGTCGATTTGTTTTCAATAGCTTTTGAAATGAAGCTTTCCACAAGTTTATTGCTTTCTGCTATATTTTGAATTAGATCGAATACTTGCTCCCAGTCATTCTCTTGGATAATTTGTAGACGTTCTTCTGTTGTGTATACATCTTTTCTTACTTGAATCAATTTAAACTCCCCTTTTTTTCATATTCACATAAACAAAAATCGTTTCTGTTTATTTTTAACTACTGGCTCCGGCTCATTTTTCTTTTGAAGATATTCATCGATAACTGATTCACTCAATAATCCATTCACACCTATACATGCAGCTATTACTCTATTTTGAGTACGACTTTCTGAATACATCACTTCATCCGCAAAGCCATACTCAACTGCTTTATGAGCTGAAAAATACGTTTCCTTATCTAACCATTTTTGAATTTGTTCCCGTGGTTGATTAGTGCGTAATTCATAAGCGTTAATTAAACTTTCTGCAAGTTGTTCCAATTGATCTGCAACTTCGCGCATTGCGTGTTGATTGCCTGTTTGGGTTGTCCATGCATTATGAATCATTAGTTGACCAACTGGACTAATTAAAACCTCGTCACCAACCATTGCAATAATAGAAGCTGCACTTGCAGCAATGTTTAATATTTTTACTGTCTTTTTGCCTTTGTAATCTTTTAACTTGGTGTAGATTAAAAACCCTGCATATGCATCTCCGCCACCACTTGAAATGTGAATTTCGATTGGTTCCGAATCTTTTTTGGGTAACTGGCTGAATATATCTTTTGGAGCTGTGTTTTCTATTTTCCATTCGTCATAAATTTCTTTATGTTGGTCAGAAACGATCGCTCCGTTAACTTTGATTACTTTTGCCATTTTTCTCACCTCCCTTCATTGACGACTATTTACTAACG
Source organism: Lysinibacillus sp. OL1 (assembly GCF_004332175.1). Taxonomy (NCBI): domain Bacteria; kingdom Bacillati; phylum Bacillota; class Bacilli; order Caryophanales; family Bacillaceae; genus Lysinibacillus; species Lysinibacillus sp. OL1. The sequence continues at coordinate 505,947 of NZ_SJDS01000002.1, forward strand.
TATTTTTTCAAGTCTGATAATTTCGAAATAACTACACCTGGGAAAGTGGCTTCGCTAGATTTATTCCAACGCGCAATGTTTTCTGCGAGTAATGAAGGTTTTTTTACTGGCAAGCGCTTCACTTTTCGTAATTTCATACGAATTGGTGTCAAGTTGGTCACTTCTTTTTCAATCTGAGCCATTTCTGTAACTGCATCTTTTGCAGCTTTTTCAAATTGAACAATGGCTTTCTCTGTAATTACCATCAGTTCTTCATAACGTTTAATCATAGGGGTGATTTCTTTGTTATATAGAACCTCTGCTTTTTCTCGTTCTTCATCATGAAAATAACTTGGACGTTGTTCATTTGCGATTTGTAGAGCGCGATTCCGGTCATTGATTTTGAATTTTAGTTCGTCGATTTCATCTGAAATTTCCTTGTACTTTTGATGATTTGGCGCTTCTGATAACTGTTTTTCTTTCTCTTTCAATTGCTCAATATATTTTGACTTTTGATTACTTATCATTTGAGTATCTGCTACTTCACGAAATGAATTGTAAAATGCTATTGTTTCCTTGAATGGATTTTCCATTGTTGTTCCACCTTTCGTATTTGACCCTCCCCCCCTATCACGCGTGTAGAGAGGGAAGAAAATTTGGACAGTACACCCCATCACCGTTGCCCGATTTTCTGGAAAACTCGGACCCTGAAAGGCGGGGGGCTTATATCACTTTTTACATTTCAATCACCCCTTTCAAATAAAATAAAAAGCCCACAACTAACACATTGCTGTGCAGTCATGGACTTCTAGAGTCTCTTAGTTATATTTATCAGATAACAATTAATCAATTTGTTCATGAGTTCATTCGATTCCTAATCGTAGAAAGAAGCTAATAATTTGTAATGTTTACGGATAATAGCTTTCACATCACGCTCATCTACCTCTAAATCTGTACAGAAAGCACGTATAAAGGTTTCTGCATCTTCTGGAGGTAATCTTTTTACAATTGAATTAAATCTCTCATGACGCACCTTACACCTTCTAATGCGCTTTGCATAACGTTCTTTTAACGCGATGATTTCACTAACTATATTGAATATATCGCTTGTATACCATCTATCTATTGGGTCCAACATAGCAACCCCATAACTAAATTCGTACGCTGCTTCAATCTCCTGATCTCTTTCTAGTAATAATCGTTCAGCTACTTCATTCTTCTTAGCATCACTCCCCAACGAGTAAAGCAGTTCATCGACTTGTGCTCTTTGATTGGAGAATGCGATTTCCGGCTTTGTTACAATAATCGCCAATGAACACACCACCTTTTATTGAATTACACCCAACCGATTGCTTCAGCAAATTTACGGATAATGACGTCACGTAATCGCCTAACTTTACTAACTTTCATATATAGTTCATCTGCAATGTCAGCCCAATCACTTTTATAATCTTTATACCAATAACGCATTTTGATAATTTTTTTCAAATCATCATTAAGTGTTGGATAAATTGTATCTACACCTTCCACAATGTTTTTTCTATGTCTATACAGCGGCGTTAGCTTTTCTTCATCTGTAGCACTTTCGACATATTTTTTACATTCCTCATATTCACTAAGGAACCTCTCCAATACTTCGGTTTCTCCTTTTTGTTTATCCTCAAGAGTCATATACATTCTGCATTCCCCTTCCACAGTTATAAAAGAAGCCCATCACATCCTATCGCTAGAATGAAATGGACTTCTGGAGTCTCTGATTATTTTGATTTGTATTTGTTAATAGTTTTACACTTGATACATTTGATTTCTATTTGCGCTGCTACTTTGCAAACTTCATATTCTATAACAGATTTTAATAATAATTTGGCGCATGATGCACAACGTACTTCTTTCATTTATATTTCCCCTTTATGTTTGTTTCTATTTTTATATCGTGTCCAAGCATCTTGGAAAGATTTCATACACAATTCACTAGCATTTTGTCTTTCGAGATGCGCTCGGATTTTTTTGTATGAATATGAATTCGGAAACGTTGAATCTTCCAAGTTGTCTTTTGCAAAATCGCCGATTGGTGAATCTTCGCTAATATATTGTAGGATCCATTTTTTGAATCTCATGTCGTTGCTCCTTTCAACCTACACTTTTTTATCTGTTGTACCTTGATTTTCCTTGTTGTACTCTTTGTGGTACCGGCAAAATCCAGTCATATCAACATTTTTAGATGTATGGTACAACAAGTACTACGGTACAACAGAAAAATAGTATATATATAAAGGACATCTACAAAACTGCGTAGAATCATTTCTCATACAACCTCTTTTTATTTTGTTGTACTTGTAGTACTCTTAGTACCTTTATATCTAAAACCTTGATATATCAATCTTTATTGCGGTACAACAAAATTAAAAACTAACCTACTTTGTTGTACTTTGTTGTACCGAAAAGATTAATATCTAGCTTCTTCAGAGAAGTCGAACCCTAACTCTTGTAAAATCTTCGGTTGTACAGCTATTCCGCTAAACTTCTGACCTGAAATTTTTAATTGTTGATAATCGACTTTTTTCCCTCGATTTTCACGTTCAATTGTTATTCCACGCCTTAACCATTCATTTCTGGTTGCCTTTTCTTCTGTTTTTAAGGTTTCTTTTAAATGTTTGGTGCAAAATAAAGTGTGCCTGCTTTATAGAACGCTTTAATTGTTTTTGTACCGATGCTATTATTTCTATAGATAGCGCCTCGATCCGCATCTAACTCTTGTAAAATCAATTCCAACAATTGCAAAGGCTTATCTAAAGATTTATTTTCCTTATTCAATTCCTCGAACAATAGAAACAATACTTTTAAATCAATCTCACAATCAAAGAAAACATTTAATAGCTTTGCGGTAAAAACAATAGCTGCATAGTAACGCGCAATTCGAGAAATCACTTCATTACCCTGTGAAGCCTTTTGGAACAAACTATTATATTCGGCAAATTCCGAAATAAGGGTATTTTTACTCTCCTGCCATTGTTTTAAAAACTCCATTCCTACAACACCATAGTTTCCATCAAATGCTTCATAAATGTTATTGAAAAAACTAAACTCCTCATTTTCGAATGGAATCCCAGTTATTGATAATATACGTGCAGCTACTCCGCCTGCTGATACTGCATATTCATTCAACGAAGCTTCTCCAGTAGAAAGTAAAATATTATTCCATGTACTCTCCATTTGAGAACCTGTAATAGACCCACGCCCTCTAGAACGGCCACCTGAAAAGTTATAAACAAAACTTTGTAATTGCCTTGAATCAGCCTTACGGCTATCGTCGAGAATGAGAGGAAAGCTATTCAAAAAACTTGCTTTTCGCTTAGCAGATACTTTTGTTATATTCCATTCAGAAACCAAGTACTCTGTACCCCAAACACTTGCACAAGCTCGTAATACAGTTGTTTTACCACGTGAAGTTGGACCACTTAAATCCACAATAAAAGGCTGTAACTTTAAATCTTTTAAAATAACGCTTGTAAATGAAGCTAATAACATCAAAAGAGCTCTTGAGTGCTTTTTCATTGGGTTTAACACACCACTAATCCAATCCTCGATGGTTCCAGATAAATCAAATGCATTTAACAACTGCTTTTCACCTGCATCTGCGGGTAAAATGGTAATATTGTTAGCATTCAAAGGGTGAACAAGCTCTCCTTTTATATAACCTAGACGTTCCACTAGATGCTCTCTCTCTAAATGATTTACCATAATAAAAGTGTCAAAATACTGAATAAGGTGTTTTACATTGTTTTCTGTAACCGCCAAAGATTGATAAGACAATTTCAACATCTCTTTTCGGATAGCTAGGTCTCCAGCAGGAACTACAACTTTATAGTCACGACCATTATCAGACCAAGTGAGCTCGTGATATAGTTGTTGGTACTCGATGTTTGTAAAAGTTCTTGTAATCACTGGTGTCTGCCTACAAATAAATGTTTCGTTACGTTCAATAGAACCATCCTTCAGCATTTTTTCTGAAACCTTATACAAACATCCTTTTTTCGATATATAACCTTCTGGTATTTTCAACATTACTTTTGTACCGTTTGGTGATATCATTTCGAATTCTTTCTTTTCAAGGGCTTTGAGCTTAGGCATCTCATTAGCAATCGCAATCACTATTGTACGTTCACCATATGTAGTTGCCCCTCTGCGTTCGTCCCACTTATCACGCATCAATGCATTTCCAATTCCTTCTGGCCCATTTCTATACATACGATCTATTTTTTCAGAATCGCATTTGCAAAAATAAGCAAGCTGGCCAATCAAGTACATATCAGTTTCAGAGTGATCATTATTGTGTGTAAGTTCCCCTTTAATTGCTCTATGGATTAACTCACCATGTGTCACACCTTTACTCTCTACCACTTTTTTATCTAGTAACATCCTTTTCCAAGTATCGCTATCATCTTCAGTATTTGTACCACTGGGAATTTCGTTATAATTTATCCCTGAATAATCAGCTAACTGTTCCTTTGAAAAATACTTCTCAATAATCTCACCTAACTGATCACTACGTTCATAAATACTGCCTTCATTAGCAAGAACATCTCCAGTAAAAACGAACATACGACCACTTGAATAAATTTCTATACCATATTTGTCATTTCGTTTACCGGTATTTTTAATGTAATCGGGTAGAGATCCCTTAATAATGATGTGTACGCCTGTCCCACTAGTTGAATACTCTGTATATGAATCAGCAATATCGATAATTTCATTGGCCATTCCATTAAGGTTATTACCTTCTAACACATTGTCTAAATCAATTCCTGTATATGGATCATTTTCACTAAAAGCAAAACCAATAGCGTTAATACCATTTATCCTTTTTTGTGCTGCTATTACAGCTTCATCGAATGAACACCATGTACTTGGATTAGTAGAAGAAGCTTTAAATTTGCCACTATAATGCCATGGTATTTTCTCTAATTTTTCTTTTCCTGGTACAGCTTTAACTTCAAAGCATAACCATTGTCTCAATTCTTTAAGTTCCTCTGGTATGGAATCATAAGAATAATTCATTTCCTGTTGCATCAGATATTTCACCACCTATGTGCTGTGACATTGTTGTTTTTTCTTACACGCTCACCAAAAGCATTTTTAATTTTTACCATTCTGTACGTAAAATTTCCGTAATTGCTTCTATTGTTGGTTTATAAAAGTACCAACGTTTTCTGTTCTTTTTAACTTCATGTAATTTAATGCGTGGATCATGTAAGAATTCTTCCTCTATAAAACGCTCACTCATTGATAATTTTTTGGCTAAACCTTTTACATCAATCAAAAGTAAAGTACTATCAACAATTTCGTTTACGCGCTTTTCTAATTGTTCTCTAATTATATTTTCATTAACTTCAATTTTTATTTCTGCCGGAATCATGATTCTCCCCCTTTAAAAGGTGTTGCTAACCAATTGTCGATAGTTCCACGATGAAAAATAATTCTGCCACGCACTTTTTTATATGGAATTTCATTAAGGCGTACCATTGTATAAACAGTAGTAGTACTTATTCCAATTAATTTAGCAACCTCATTAACAGATAAAGTGATTTTATCCATGAACTCACCACCTTGCATAAAAATATTAATACCATCAGTATTAATTCTTATAGTATTAATTTAAACCATTTATAAATAATTTGCAACTTTTTATTACTTTGAGTATTATTTATTTAAACCGATTAATGATAAAGAAAGGAGAAATAATGTGAATACATTAGGAGATTTAATAAAAGAAGTTCGTAAAAAAAGTGGACTTACAACAACGCAATTGGCTGAAATGGTGGAAGTTTCTCAAGGGTACATTTCACATTTAGAAAATGAACGAAAAAAAAATCCATCTCCTGACGTTTTAGCGAGAATTGCTAAGGTCTTAGATATTCCATATATAGATTTAATGGTTAAGGCTGGTTACTTAACTGGAAATGATTTATCTGAATTGTATCTAAAACGTGATGAACTTAAATCAAAACAAGCTGAATATAGAAATAAGAAAAAAGAATTCATCAATAAAGCAGAAGATATAGAGTTAAAGTTACAAAAATATCTCACTATAGATGAATTGAACGATAAAGAACAAGGCGAAGTGAGTTCATTATCTAAAGAAAGAAGTGAATTATTAAAACAAGCTAAAGACCTTCGAGATCAATCGGAGGATTTATCTGTTGAAATTGATGAAATTAACGATTTAATTAGAAACTCACTAGAATATAAAGAAGCAACTCAAGACAAAAATATGATAGAGAATTCTGTCGGTGAATCTAAATCAAATGTTGAACTTGAAAACTTATTTAGTATGGCACAAGAAATAACAATTAACGGTAAAGTTTTAACTGATGAAGAAAAACAAAAAGCTCTACAAATTTTAAAATTAACTTTCGATAAATAATTTATATTCCATCCCTACACACATGCTCACCAAAAGCGATGAAGGGAATGTAATTAAATTGGAATTAGTTAAATCAACAAAGGAAAAAGAAGTCTATTCTTACCTCAATAATAAAGGTGAAAAATTGTGGATGTTCCGCCACAAATACTATGATGAATTGACTGGTAAACGTAAAGAAAAGAAAAAAAGTGGTTTTAAAACTGAAAAAGCAGCGATAAAAGCCCTTGTGGATGTAAAGGCTCAAACGCTGCGTGGTGAAACAAAATATATAGAAAATGATAACCTAACTGTAACACAATGGCTAGATATTTGGTTTGAATCTAATAAACGAAAATGGAAACTTGGGACGATAACACAACGCGAAATCATTATAAGGCTTAATATTAAACCGTATATTGGTCATTTCAAATTACAAAAACTAGACAGATTAACATATCAAAAAAGTTTAATAAATTCCTTAGAAAAGAAATATGAACCTAGCTCAATCCGACTAATACACTCAATCTTTTTAATAGCTATAAATGCTGCTGTTGAAGATGAAATAATTCCTCGAAACAAATTTAAAGGAGTAAGCCTACCTTCTACTCGGAAAAAAGAAGCTGAGTTATCGGTACTTACATCTGATCAACTAAGTACAATGCTTACTTACACAAAAGATAATGAGGATGAAACGTACTATTCAATTTTACTGTTACTGTCTTATACAGGAATGCGTAAAGGTGAAGCATTAGGTCTTCAATGGAAGGATATTGACTTTGAGACGCAAACAATTAATATTATGCGGAATAGAACTAGATATGGTACGGGGTCAACTAAAACAAAAAATAGTGAACGCAAAATCAAAGTTGGTAAAAATGTAATTGATCAGTTAAGTCGTTATCAAAAAGTAATCAAAGAAAAATTACTATCATTCGGGAAAAAGCTAGAAGATGAAGACTATGTATTCCACTCTTTAGAAAGTATGATACCAATGCCATTAACAACGTTACACAAAGGATTTAAAAGAATTATTCAACGCGCTGGATTAAAGGAGTGCACACTCCATTCTCTTAGACATTCACATGCAACAATATTAATGAACGATGGTGTACCAGTAAGGGCTATTGCTGAACGTTTAGGGAACACGCCTGAAATGATTTACACAACATACGGTCATGTACTGAGAGAAATGGAAGATAGAATTATCGATACTTTTGATCGTGCTATCGAAATTGGGGCTAAAAATGGGGCTAATCTCTAAGAGACAGCCCCTAAACCCTTATATATCATGACAACCACTTAGGTGGTGTGTTTTTTTCCCAATAGATATCGCCAAGGTTGTTATGTGCCATGAAGTTGTCCTCGACACTGTGGTAATGGAAGTTGTAGTAGTAGCCTTCCTGCGGTCTTTTTTCTGTGCGCACATGGAAACGAATTAAATCTGTGCCTGTTTCATTGTTGATGACATTGAAAATTTTCTCACCGTAATTACCACTTGGTCTTTCAGAGATGGTTAAAGATGCAGCAGTTTGATCATCAAGATTAGCCACTGTCATTGCGATGGCTTCCTCCATTTTCGGGAAGATGATGCTGTCGAATTCGTTGCTAATTTTCGGACCAATTTTTGTGCCAAATTTTATGTACGATTGTTCTCTAGCCGCATCCACCAGTAAGGCATTATAATCAATTGCTTCCTCTTGTATCTGTAGCTGCTCGTCACTGCTATCATCATGCTCAGCAGCTAAAGCAGTGCTTGTCCCTGATGAAGGGCCGATGGATGCACGGTTCGAAGGATTTTGATCAAATGCTTCCCAAATCTCATGTGTAGGCGTTATTAAACCAAATGTTAAAAACGCAACCATGATGACTATACTTTTCTTAACCCACGTTTTCATTTATTGTCACCTACTCTTTATGTACAAATTGGTAATTCTCCTATTATTATATACGTTCTCGCCATTAAAAGGTTTCATATTTCTATAATTCATTGTACAATATTTATGAATAATGTGTCGTTTTTTTAAAGGAGGTACAAAGCATGAGCATCGCAATGGGTATTGGTCTTTTATTAATGTTAGGTTACTTATCATCTTTATGTTTCACGGACTAATTTTTATATTTTGTAATATGTACCCTACTAAGCCCTAAAAGCCTGTTATATGCAGCTTTTGGGGTTTTTTATTTTTCTTTACATTACAATGTATAGTAATGCATGCACACAGTTGGCTTGTTGGGACTAATATAATATTAATAATTCTTGGCGGCGTGTTAAGCAAATTTATGGTTGCATTCAAAAGATGATGAACCATTGAAGCTAAAAGGGATATATCCAGAGTTATTGGGCTTGTTTGTTGTCTTGAAGTTTACCAAAGTAGAAGATATTAAAAAACAAATGAAATAGTATAAAAAATAAGGACCTGACAGCTACAGAGACTGAAGGTCCTTTTTTTTAACCAATTTTGTATAAATTTATCTAAAAAAAGTGCCCTTCTTCCATCACATAGGTAATGTCATAAATGGGTTGAGTGAAAAGAATGGAGGAAATTCAACTTTAAATCAGATTCTATCTATCAATATAGTCTTAGAATTAATCCAATGCGAATTTGCATAAATAGACTTGCTACAGGGAAGACTTTTTAAAGAAAATTATGGAGGTGCGAATTACGTGTTTGAGAAAAAATTAGCACTTCATGAAACCATGGAATTTCATGAAGTCATTAACTTTATGACAACTAGTTTACTTAAATCGAAGCTGAGTCAAGGTGTGGTCTTTGATGATGATTTAAGAGCGTTATTGGACAAAAATGTAAAATTATCTACCCCGGCACTCACTGCTATGGTTAAGCTCTACTCAAAATCGGAATTGGAATATTAGGAGGACAATTGTATGCAAGACTATTTAGATCCTATAAATTCAGTTGGAATGCCCGAACTAACTGATTCGGGGATTGCTCTTGAGTTTTTACTTACAACCAAAACGGGTATTCGTAATCTTTCAATTGCCTTAACAGAAACAGCTTCTCCTGCTCTTCAGAAAATCTTGAGAACTCAGCTGGATGTCATGGTCGATTTATATTTCGAAATTTCTGAACTGATGGTAAAAAAAGAATGGCTGAAACCTTATGATCTTGCAGGTCAAAAGGAACTGGATATTAAATCAGCAGAAAATGCGATTAGTATTGCCCAGTTGGATTTATTCCCTAAAGATATGAATCGAAAAGGAATGTTCCCTACCCCACCGAAAAAATAAACGAAAATGAGGGATTTTTTTAATGAAAGCTGTCACTTTTCAAGGTGTAAAAAATGTTGAGGTTAAAGAAGTACAAGACCCTAAAATAAAAAAAGCCGATGATATTATTGTTCGTTTAACCACTACTGCCATTTGCGGGTCAGACTTGCATTTAATTCATGGTATGATTCCGAATCTTGGACAAGATTATGTCATTGGTCATGAACCAATGGGTATTGTAGAAGAAGTTGGAAAAGATGTGACGAAGGTTAAAAAGGGTGACCGGATTGTCATTCCTTTTAATATTGCATGCGGGGAATGCTGGTACTGCAATCATGATCTGGAAAGTCAATGTGATAATGCAAACGATAATGGCGAAATGGGTGCCTACTTTGGTTATTCAGACACAACAGGCGGTTTTCCAGGAGGACAGGCAGAGTTTATGCGAGTGCCCTATGGTAATTTTATCCCTTTCAAAATTCCAGAGAAATCAGAAGTTCCTGATGAAAGTCTTGTTCTCCTTGCTGATGCCGCATCTACTGCTTTTTGGAGTGTAGATAATGCTGGTGTAAAGAAAGGAGATACTGTTATTATTCTTGGCTGCGGACCTGTTGGACTGCTAGCACAAAAATTTGCTTGGCTGAAAGGAGCAGAAAGAGTAATCGCAGTTGACTACATTGGGTATCGTCTTAAACATGCAAAGAAGACAAATAATGTGGAAATCGTTAATTTTGAAGACCATGAAAATTGTGGCGAATACTTGAAAGAGATTACCAAGGGTGGTGCAGACGTTGTCATTGATTGCGTAGGGATGAGCGGAAAAATGACGCCTCTAGAATTTCTTGCAAGTGGGGTAAAACTTCAAGGTGGTGCTATGGGCGCCCTTGTCACAGCCAGTCAAGCTGTACGTAAAGGAGGAACAATCCAAATTACCGGTGTATACGGCGGTCGATACAATGCCTTCCCACTTGGAGATATATTCCAACGCAATGTAGCGATTCGTACTGGACAGGCTCCAGTTGTTCATATCATGCCCCATGTCTATAACCTAATGGCTGAAGGAAAAGTGAATGTCGGTGATATCATTACACATGTACTCCCCCTTGAAAAAGCAAAACATGCTTATGAAATATTCGATACAAAGCAAGAAGGTTGCATTAAAGTGGTTTTAAAACCCTAATATAGAAGTTTTCAGGTACTTTTGTCTCTGCATTGCAAAAGTACCTTTTTCATTGACCTAGGGGTACATATTTATATTATTACTTCTGCTTCAAAATGGCATTAATATTTGAGCACCAAGCCTCTTCGACTGACGAACTACATTTTGATCAACTGAACTAACCCCTCCCTAATCAAAAATCATTATGTAGCGATTCCTTTCATTGAACAACTTCTAATGATAAATAATTAGTTTGGCAAAACAGTTGAATAAGTTCTTGAACTACCTTAGATATCCACCATTATTAATATCAAATGTCGCACCTGTGTAATGCTTTGATCTATCTGACAAGAGGAAAATAACAGTATCAGCAACATCTTTAGGCATTACAGGTGTATCGATGAGCTGGTGATTTAAATATTCCTCTTTTCTCCAAATAGGTATTGCATCCATCATAGGAGTGTTTACCATTGTAGGAGCAATGGCATTAACTCTGATGTATGGTGAGAAATTCACTGCACAGCTTTTAGTTAATCCCAATATAGCAGCTTTTGAGAGTCCATATATTGCATCTGAACTGCCTTCCATACCTGATACAGAAGACATATTCACGATGACTCCCTTACGTTCGCTCTGAAGTAGATATTTCCCGAACATTTGAGAAAAATAAATACATCCCTTTAAGTTTATATCTATGACTTTATCAATTTCCTCAGTTTGATAATCCAGTATATTCTTACCCAAATAAATCCCTGCATTATTAACTAAACTATCCACATCACAATGTTCTCTTTCCAAATTTCCAAAAAAATTGACAACTTCTTCATAAATACTTACATCTAATTGATATGTATACAAATCTGAGGGGACATTCATTGATTGTTTTAATGCCATTAAGGCGTCTTCATTAATATCACAAGCAAGTACTGAAGCACCTTCATCTAAACATTGTTTAACAATTTCTTTTCCTATACCAGAAGCTGCACCTGTTACTATTACTTTTCTATTTTTAAGCATCATCTATTTTACCCCTTTATTAAAAAGTTAGGATGTTATGAAAAACTCTACCTAAGTTTACGAGAAAAATAAACTAATAAGTGCTAAAATAGCAGGTCCACCTTGTTTTAATAGAATCGATTTAGAGCTTGTTAAGCTACCATACAAAGCGACAATGAATACAAAGATTAAAAAAATGGCAACAATTTCAGTTTGCTGATGTGACAAAAATAATCCATACAATAAGGCGATCGCAATCAGACCATTATAAACGCCTTGATTTTTGAAAAGAACCTGAACATTTGCATTTTCTAATGCTTCTTCAGAAAGACTAAATGTTTTTGCTGTTCTTTTAGAAGTAGTTGCAAACGTTTCTAAATACATAATATACAAATGCTCTGCTGCTACGACTAAGCTTAAAATAAAAGTTAATGAAGATATCCTATTCCCTCCTAAAAAATCTTTAAAAAAGCAATGTCCTCAAGTGTATCAAGGACATTGCTTGAAACTATTTATTAAAACGAACAATGCGGTCTATTGGTAGGCGTGAAGAACCATATGCTGGGGCTGCCGCTTCACCAATGGCTAATAATAAAATAGGAATTTCATTTGCTGGTAATTCCATGTATTCAGCGAATTTTGCTTTATCAAATCCACCCATCGGAACGGTATCATAGCCCATTTCCTTCGCTAATAACATGATTTGCATCGATACTAAGCCAGCATCAAAGTGTACGATATTTTCTAATGTTTTTGTTGGTGCTGAACCATACATTGTCAGCGCATCTTGTGCAAGCTTATTGGCAATTGGTTCTGGCATATAGCCCAGCTCCACGTTTTTTGCATAGATTTCCTCAGCATTTACATACATCTCTATATCACCAATGACAGCAATAATGGCAGAGGCTGTTTCGATTTGCTCTTGATTAAATGAAAAGAAGTTGATATTCTTCTGAATTTCCTTATCATCAATGACAAGAAAGCGCCATGGCTGCATATTACTTGAAGAAGGTGCTGAAGTAGCATCCTGCAACAGCTGCATGATTGTTTCACGCGGAATTTTAGTCTCTGCATTGTATTTACGAACAGATTTACGCATTTGCATAATTTGTTTTAATGGTGTAGTTGATAACATGTAGTTTCCCTCTTTTCACAATTTAAACTGCTTTTATTGTTACATTAATATTGCCCATTGTTGCTTTTGAATATGGGCATACCGTATGTGTGACCTCTAATAATTCCTGTACTTCCTCCACTGCTAGTCCTTCAATATGCCCTTCGATTTCCACTGCAAGCACATAGTCAAAAGAAGCTTGCTCCATTAATTTCACTGTTACTTTAATGGTTGATGCATTTTTTAGTTTCTTTTGGCGTTTGATTAAATCTAATGCACTATTAAAGCAAGCACTATAGCCAGCCGCAAATAATTGTTCTGGGTTTGTAACATCCGCTAATTTGGAGCCTGGTGGTGCAATTTTTAACGATAAAGATTGATCTTCTGCATAGGATGTGCCACTACGGCCACCTTCATTAATCATTGTAGTTGCGTATAATTCTTTCATAACTGAAAACCCCTTATCTTTTGTTATTAATTAAATTGTGTACAATCTAATTTTTACAAATTGAATTGTACACAATTTAATTGCGTTTGACAAGTAGGAACTTTATTTTTAATATAAATGGTAGTAGAAGAACTTTAAGAGGGGATTTTTATGCCTAATCATTTAGATAACCAGCTGTGCTTTCTTTTGTATGCAACATCAAAGGAAATCACTCGGCAATATACATTATTATTGAAGCCTTACGATCTTACTTATACAGGCTATATCACTTTATTAGCTTTAGAGGAAAACGAACAGATAACGGTGAAAGAATTGGGCCAACGTTTATTTTTAGATTCAGGAACATTAACACCGTTGTTAAAAAAATTAGAGGCAAAGAATTACATTTGTCGTGAACGTTCTAAGGAGGACGAACGATTAATGAAAATATATTTAACCAAGGAAGGCGTAGATGTAAGAAGGAAACTACCTGAAGTGTCTCGCCAAGTGATGAAGCAATCGAATATCTCAGAGCAGCAATTTGTACAACTGAAAAATGTACTTCAAGATATCGTTTATAACGATTGGAAAATAAAAGATGAAAACTAACACATAGCTATTCCACTAATAGGATGAATATGTAAATAAGAAGGATTGGAGCTACATTGGCTTCAATCTTTTTTGTTTTTCTCTCCCTGATCCCCTCAAATGTTAATAATCATGTGGCTACCGTTAAAATTTAGTATACTTACATTTATTAATTAGTTTAATTTACAGCATAGATAAGTAATTTTGAAAGTAGAGGTGTTTGGATGAAAACATGGACAAAGACTATAAACATAAATGCCCCCATCGAAAACGTTTGGACATTACTTGATGGCTCTTTAGCTGACATGCAGAAGATTATGCCACAGGTAATTGAAAACAAGCCTGTAGAAGTAACAGAAGAAGGGGTTGGCAGTATTTATCGCCAAAAATATAAAGAAGGAAAACGTATCGAAACGTATGATGTAGAAACATTGGAATATTCGAATACACCTGATAAAAAAATATTGAAAGTAGGCTTTGTACTCGCTAATTTGTTTGAAATTACGGCTTACTATGAATTAAATAAAATAAATGAAACAGAGACTTCCTTTACTTATTCCGTAACAAATAATGCGTTAAAATGGTTCGTCAAATTATTTTTATTGTTTGCATCGGACAAAGTAGTCGTACAATTTTTAGAACGGGTCAAAACAGTTGCTGAAGCGCAAGACTAGCACCTAAAAAATAAACCGTAGAACTCCCCTTGAGGTGAGCTTCTACGGTTTATTTTTTACTAAAAGTCTGAACCTGTAATTTCTTTTAACTTACCGTTTTCTTTAATCTTTTTAAGGCCTTCATTTAACTTATCTAAAAGCTCTTTGTTCCCCTTTTGAACCATGAAACCATAGTATTCTTTTTCGAAGGAATCATCTTTAATTACTTTGATTTTGTCATTTGGATGTGCCTTGATATATTCATAAACAACTGAATTATCTCCAATCGCCGCTTCTACGTTGCCATTCAGCATCTCTTGAATAGCAATTGGTTGATTTTCGAAAGCAAAAATGTTGGGACTAGATTCACCCTGTAGCTTCTTGGCAGCCATATGACCAGTAGCATTAATTTGTACAGAAATCTTTTTATCTTTTAATTCATCCAATGATTGGATCTTTGAATCTTCCTTCACCACGATTAATAATTGAGATTCGTAGTACGGCTCAGTAAAATCAAATGTTTCCTTACGCTCGTCCGTAATTGTAATCCCTGCACCACCAATATCTGTTTCACCATTTTTAATTGTTTGGAATACAGGCTCCCAACCAATACTTTCCCACTTCACTTCAAAATCCATTTCATCCGCGATTGCTTGAAGCACATCCACATCAATCCCTACAATATTCCCTTTATCATCAAGAGATACGATAGGTGCAAATGTAGCCTCAGTACCTACCTTATAAACTTTTTTACTATCTCCATCACCTGATGATGTATTGTCTTTCGAGCCGCAACCCGCTAAAACTAGCGTGAAAGCTGCCATAATTGTAAGCAACACCATTAAATTTCTTTTCATAGCCCATCCCCCTAGTATGATATTTTTTCCATAATGCGTATTATTTTTCGCAATTCGGAAATGTGAGACTATTACGTAAATTATAGTGACAATATTCTCTTTAGACAATACTTTTTTGTATAAAAATAATCATTTCTTTATAAATAGTATTATTCAATCTCGTTTTTAGGATAAAAAGGAATAAATAGTTAACCAGAAGCTATAAAAAAAGAATCTCCCTTCGGAAATTCTTTTTTGCGCATCTAAATCTTTATCGTATTGGATGTTCAAAATTCCAATTTGTATAAATGGCAGCAGCCTGAACTGGATTTGAGGAGGTATCTTCTGTATAGCCGCCAATTAAATTACCTACTCTAAAAGTAGGCTCAAATAGCTGTTCCTCCTTAGGTGGTGCTGTCGGTCCATCTATTCCTATTTTGGTTTTATCTGTCACGACTACTTCCATACCGTTATCCAATGTAAAGCTCAGCCCATCTTCTCCGACTTCCGTAATGGTCCCTTCGATATTTACTAGCGCACTTGCCGCAGGAGCTGAATGGTCCGCAACAATTCTCTCCGTCAAATCAATTGGTGTATCATGATTTATATTTACCATAGCAAGGACAGCAATCACTGCACAGGCTACTAAGCTTCCAACACTAATTCTTACTTTTTTCATAAAGGACCTCTTTTCATATTTCATCATCTCTTCCTGCATCTTACGCTTAAATTCCTCAGAAGCATGAATCTGCTTCATCACATTCTTATAAGCATTCATCATACTTTGCTCCCCTCTTCTAGAATCGTTTTCAGCTTCATTCGTGCCCTTCTGAGCTTTGAGCCTACTGTATTTACGTTAATCTCTAATAACTCAGCCATTTCTGCCGTTGTATAGCCCTCGTAATAATGTAAATAAACAATGACTCTCTCTTCTGAAGGAAGCTCAAAAATTTCAGTAAGAACCATCTGCTCCTCTTTTGCAATAAAGGCCATTTCGTCTGTAATGGGTACCGTCTTCTTCACACGTGAGGACTTAAAATAATCCTTGCACTTATTAAATGTCACCTTTATGAGCCAAGCCTTTAAATGTGCTTCATGAGCGAAGGGCTTGTTCTGCCTCATCAGTGTCATATAAACCTCCTGCACAATGTCCTCCGCCTCAGCCATATTTTTGGTCTGATGCACAGCAATTCGTATGAGGGTGTCACTATATGTTTGAACAATTTCTTGCACACTTATGCCAGCAAACTTTATCATATTTTTCACCTAACCTCCTTCATGACATAATACGATTCAACTTTATCTATTCGTGCAACAGATACACTTTAGCTTCATTTTAATAAAAAGAAGAAACCATTCATAAGACATACAAATGTATCCCCCTAATAAATTACTGAATAATAGCCATGCAAAAACCCGCAAACCGTAGATGATTTGCGGGTCCCTCTCTTCATTGCCAAGCTCGATTGTTCCATTGCTTGAAAAATTCGTCCTCAGCCAAAATAGCTTCATAAACAGGGATAAAGAATTGTTTCAGAATCCCTGTCATCTCGAGTGTAGAAGTTAGCTCGATTGTAAAATGATGACGATCAAATAAGTCCACAATATACGCCTGCAATCTTCGTCCTTCAATAGTTTGCGTTTGTAGCAATTGTTGTACTTCATTTATTGTTTTTTCAGTCTTTTCTAATGCTGGGTACTGGTAAATTTTAATAAATTTTTGTGCCAGTACGAATTCTGTTGGATATGTATAAACTACCGCAGCCTTATTGTCTAGCAAGCTCGGAAAATTAATGGTCTTTGGTGTTATTCGCATGTTTTCTTTAAAGGTAATCCAAACTTCTATGTATACAGTCATTTTGCCCAATGTAGCTGGTATGCTTAGTTGAATATTGTCACTCGATACAGACGATTCGATCCGCTGTGCATCCCATTCAATGCCATCCGCTGGTATTGCTAGTGAGCAAATTTCTTTAAAGGCCTGTTTCACTATATCGTGTTGATGAACGCTTGCTTGAGCTGTCAGCGTGACTTCATTGGAAGGCTTCACCAATCCATTTGTTAAAGCAAATAATAGTAGATCCCCATCTAGATAAAATTGATCTTCATAGGAGGATACGGATAAACGATAAAGCAGTCTTTCTTGGCAATAGTATGATACTAGCTGATCCATATTGTCTTGCCGTGTAGCCATTTCTTCTAATTGTGTCACGACATTCGTCGATAGTGTGTCGATATTTCCCATTGACATCCCTCACCTTTTTGATTTTTCTGATTTTTTATGCTGAATTTAGACTTTTACTAAAATTCATGCTTTTATTATCACTTATTTATGGAAGAGAGTAAACGGTAATGTATACCAAAAAGGCCTGTCAGGGTTGGACATGACTGGCCTTAAAATTAGACAAGGGGCAGCCTCGCTGTTGCGAAACTACCCCTTTAGTATTTATAGGTAACATTCTCGTAAATTGTAAAAGTCTCAACCCAATCGTCTGGGGAATATTATCTTGAAACCAAATCGTTTCATCACCGCGGTAAAATTCCACTGTGTGCCTTCTAACTTAAGCAACGCAAACCCTACCATCTTTTGCGTCCTTGCAGCCCCAAAGCATGCGCCAGTGTGAATAAGTATCTACAAAAACAAAAAGCAGAATGCCAGATTACGGAAATATGCTACCTAAAATAGCACGTGTTCTATTATAGCACCTTATACTATAAAAGTAAAGGTCTATAAAAATTTACCAAGGAATCTCCTTAGAGCATTTAATCTGATAACCCTTTTCAGCTGTCCATTGGAGAAGTGTTTGCCAAAAGTTTTCACAGGCAGCTATGATTTGCTGAGGATTCGTTAGATTGCCTGTCATGACCATTTCAGCTAATGCTTTTAACCCGTGTGGCTGATCATCCATCGCTAAAACCTCAGGTAATACTTGTGCAGATGTTGTATAGCACTGCCTATGGTGTAATCCTACTATCATGGCACCTGTCATCGCTATTTTCATCGCCAGTATCGGCAAAAATGTAGTGGGACCCTGAACAGCTATGTTCCTTAATTTCCCCATGTATTCATACATTTCTTCTACAATGGTTTTGCAAATTGCTTCCTTAAATCGGGCATTCTCCACAGTGGCCGCTTTGTCTTTGAGTTCTAAAAAAAAGCCCGAAGGATCATAAAGTGGCTGTAAATCGAAAAACTTCCCATTTGTTAATGGCCAATCTTCCTGAACCGTTATTGCCTCTTCGATAATCACTTCTGCTTGATCGAAATTAACCTCTGCCTTCCAATCTCCTGCTGTCCATTCATAGCTATAGCTGTGCTCTAATTGATGACAGACACACTTAAGCTCAATGTCAGAAAACGGACCATCTGATTTTCTAGCCAACGAGCCATAAATACCAATTGCTCGAACATTTCCTCCATATTTTGCGAGAACTTGTTGTGCAATCGAATGGGCAATCTGCATGCGTTCATCACTTGTCTTTTTTCTTGGTCCAATCATTTACATCGCTCCTTTTATAAGTAAGATCGTTGTTATTGAACCAAGGTGGACCACGGGCTTAACGAGGAGCTGGTAACATCATCAAAACCTCCTTTCATCACATTTGTAATTTAATAGAGCATACAAAATCGATATGAAACGCTTCATGGCTTACAGATTGAATGTGACCCTCATATTTCATGTCATATAGTAAAATTATTGCATTATAAGCTTTCTGTAGTTCATTGCCCATTTTGGCTAGCACTTGATGTTTAAATTGCTGCGAATAGGAAAATTCATCACAAAGTAGTTGCTTAAGTTGATTTGAAGCTGCTTCGTAAAATAGTGCTTCACAAAAATCCTCGTCGAAGGTTAAGCCGAAATCGTATTCAAATTGATTGTAGAATTCATCATAAAGTGCTTTAAACTCTTCCTCACAAGTACGGTGCTGATTTTCTGGTAAAAAAAGCTTTGCTAATTTTTGTGAAAAGGCTTCGTCCGTTTCATCTTCTCCCTGATAGACAGTGGCAAGATATGTATGTAACTGTTCTTCGCTTGTAAAATGACCAGCCCATATGGAAACATAGCCATTTTGTTCATCATCCATGACCTCATCCCTTTCTCGAATAAATCAATGCACCGCCTGAGCCCATTATTATTAAATGCTTGCCAGATGGCGAAAATCCACATTTAATCATGCCATCCAATCGCTGTAAATCAATAGCTGTCGCATTTTTTAAATAAGTATAATTAGTTATATAAAGATAATCGATTACTACTGTTGCACGTGGCCACCAAGGATAAATAACTTCAACCTGCCAGCCATCTGCTGTCATATGAATCCCATCCCCAGCTTCAAAGCCGAAAATAGATATTGTCCCCTGAGGCAATTGAAATGTTAAACGGTCATCACTCATTCTGTCGTAGGTTTCATCCACGTCTCGTTCTCGATGAAGACGACGACCTGTTATAGGCTCAGTGACACTATAGCCACAGCCACTAATTAGCACGATGTTTTCCTCATGATCCCAACCGCAAGCCAAAACACCATTGGCAGCAATACTCGTTTCATAGGCCCATGGAATAGGAGGTTTTGTGCAGATCAACGATTGTGCATTCGCCAGCAACTCTAGCTCAAAGGGAGTTCGTTTATCATTGTTCACCATATTATTCCACCCTCCTCTTTTATTACCATATACTAAAAAAAGGCTTGTCTCAAGAACAAGCCTCTATACCTCTAACACACCATAATGAAATTTTGCAGTTATCCGTTCATGCTGCTGAAAGTCATAGGTCGCAAACCACTCTGAGCGAAAATGTGCCTTTAACACCACACGCTTTTTCGCTACACGCTTGGCTTCATAAACCCATTCATCGGTTAATGTGACATGCTCCCCTGCTAGCCGTAATGCCTGAAAATTATTGGCCTCTTCTATAACCTTCTCAAACATTGGGTCCATATAAACCACATCAAATGCGTTGTCTGGTAGGGTTTTTAAATAGCGAACAGCCTCAGACTGTATTACCTCGATGTGTCGCATACAGGCAGTTAACGGTAGCTCGGATGTATCATAGGCTTGCATCCCCTGTCTAACAATAAACGCTACATTTGGATTTGCTTCCAGTCCCACAACACGACCTGCTTCACCCACTGTATAAGCTGCTAACATGGCATCTGCCGCTAAACCTAACGTACAATCCAACACCGAATCCCCCAGTTGAAGCTGTGCCGCTTCCAAAAAAGGCTCTGCCTCACCACGGGCCACACGCTTTAATCGAAACGCCGCAGAATTGGGGTGAAAGAAAAACGGCTCCTGCGCCCCATAGGCATAATACTCGAAGCGATTCTTCCCAGCGACCATCACATGTGCCTGCAACTCCTGCGAAATTTTGCGAACAGAGCGCTTGTTCCGTGGCTCAAACGCAGCACCTAATTCTTGACACGCAAAAGCAGCGAGCGCCATCGATACATCGTCTGGTCTGCCCGCTGTCGTCACAATCGTTTTTAGTTCTCGCATGTTTGCTCTAACACGCCAGTTAAATGAGAGACAATCTGCTCCACAGGGAATCCCTCAATTTGTTCACGTGGGATAAAGTAAGCCAACTCCCCATCCTTTAAAATCGCCATAGATGGTGAGCTAGGTGGCACATCCTCAAAATAACCACGCATCGCCGCAGTCGCCTCTGGATCCTGCCCCGCAAACACCGTCACAAGATGATCTGGCTTCACCGCTGCAATTGCCTCACGCGCCGCTGGACGAGCAAGCCCTGCCGCACAACCACAAACCGAGTTAATCACCACTAACGATGTTCCCTTCGTCTCCGCCATAAATTCATTCACCGCATCCGCAGTCGTCAGCTCCGTAAAACCAGCCTCCACAAGCTCCTCACGCATCGGCTTCACAACCTGCTTCATATATTCATCATAAGCGTTCATGCTTTTACCCTCTTTCCTATGTATTCGCAAACCTTATTATAGCAAGGTTTTGTGTGAATGTACAAAGACATGCTTTTCGCCTGATTTCGTGGGTTTTTGGGGGGAATGTGATTTTTTTGTGTAACGGATAGTGGTTTTATTTGGGGTCGTTACACACCTAAAAAATGGAACTAAATTGAATGTAACTGGATCATAGAGGAAAAATGACCAAGCTTAATAATAATTATATACCTGGTCGCTTCTATTTAATATTGATTTAAAGCACATTCAAATTCAGCTATCCAAGTTTTTCCGCAATAAATTATCCTCCTATTGATAAATTTTTCATTATTATACTGTCATTTATGAGGAGTCTGTTTTTAAATTAATTAAAAAAGCCCATTACCAAGAACATAACAGGATCATATTCTGCCAACGCAATGCTAATAAAATGCTTGTGCTTTTATACGATAAAACGTTCGCTTACTAAATATGAAGCTTTTTTGAAATTTAATAATTATACAATTAGGTTTCCTTTAAATAAGCCATAATAATAATCTGTCGCTCTTTTTGCGTAAGCTTATAAAATGCACGATTAAATCTTTCAAAGAATTGCTTTCGCTTGCTTATAATGCTCTACATTTCGTATTGCAGCGTTTTCAACTTTTGAATGGAACCCTCCACTGTATGATGACATGTTTAAAGTATAATTCGCTGTAATCGTCGGCAACAAATCCTCAAGGGACAATAACATTGTTGTCCTCCAGGGTGCTGGCAGAACTTTTATTCGCAAATAATATTTATTTATTATTAATCTTTTTTTCCATATGATTTATAAGTGATTTACTAAATTGTTTTTCTGCTGTAGCATAATATATCTTAGATAAACTTGAATATAAATACGGTGGTAAAATTCCTATTAAAGATACTAGATAAAGATTACTAATTTCACTTAATAATGTTTCATTATCCTTGGTAGTTAAAAAACCTACAATTATCGGTAGAAAACCAAATAGAAAAATTAACATCGTTAACAAATCATAAATTTGTTCTCTTAGATATTCATAATTATTGCGTAAATATTCGATTTTCTTTAAGAATATCAAAATGACTGCATAAAAAAAAGCTGAAAATATTGATAAGGTTGAAAAAAGTATTATACTATAACCAGCAAAAATTTCTTCAATACTACTTTTTCCAAAATTAATTAATTGAAATAATTGATTATATACTTCCCAAAACGATAATTTCTCAGAAAAAGATATAAATATTGATAAGGATAATAAATAACAAATTATCCCTAATGCAATCATTACACTTACAAAACCTGCCAAAATACTGAGTTTATTATAAGTTTCTTTCTTAATAAATTTCTTATTTTCTTCAAAATCAAATGACTTCAAATTTCCTCACCTTTATCCTTTTTATCAGCATTTTCTCTACCTTGTGACACTACTGGAAATATACTTAATCGATTATTCCCACCAAGAGAACCATGACTCAAGTCTCAGTTAATTCTATTATAGCAAGATATGATACCCAATAAAACCATTTATTAACTATTTAGTTCTGAATAATTCTTCTTTCAAGATTATGTGGATTTTTGTTTTCATAAAAAAAATAACGGATAGTAGCATAACGCTACTATCCGTTATTTTTTTCAAGACAGAATTTGTAGAAAACCATATAAAAAATTATCTTTAATATCATTTATAAATAATAATTATTATTTGTAAATTTATTTTTTTAATATTTAATTACTAAATATACCAATAATACAAAAGGAAAAAGCCCAGGCTCAAAATTATTGAATACCTGGGTTTATCGCAAAATTATTTACTTTTGGACTTACTTATATTTCTTACATAATCCATTATGAGAAATACAACCATAGTAATAATACCGTACATTATCGTCTCTTTACTATCAAAATAGTAGTCCTCTTTATTATAAATAAACTTAGAAATGTTTATAATTATCGCACCGACTATAAAATAAATTAGAAAGTTCCTGATTAATTTCATATTTTATTTTTCCTTATTCACAATTAGAACTTCCTGGGAATAGTTTGTTCATTTTAGTAGAACAGCTTACTGAGATAACACTAAGATTTATTACTAAACCTGGAAGTGTTGCACCTGCAACTTTTTTAGGAAACTCTTTTAAAATTAATTTTGCAGCTTGTTTGAAATTAGATGCTCTAATTGCATCAACAATAATCGTTAATGATGTAGCAATACCAAAATAACTCGATAAACCTTCTTTAATACATTCATTTTCTGCTGCTCTAAATTCCATTGTTTCTCTTTTACCATGCCATTCACAAGCTACTGCAAATAGTGTAATTTGTGGTTCAGAAATTATATTAACGTCTTCAGAAGAAATTAGTAGGTTTTCTACTTCTAATCCCTCAATGATCGCCTCTTTCATAGAATTACCTTTTAATTCTGTCTCTATTATTTCTCTATCATAACCTACAATAACTTCTTTATTATTTTTTAAAACTGCTTTGTCAAAAATCAATTCAAGTGCTTCTGCTAAATCATTTTCTAATTTTCGTTCTTGATTCATACTTTCAACAGTACTAATTGCATACGAACTAGAGACCCCTGAAAAAAGTAACGTCATTGTGATCATTAAAATAGTTATTAATTTATATTTTCTCATGAAATAAACTCCTATTGTAATCTATTTAGTAATAGTTGTTGAATTACTATAGTAAATATCCCTCGAGGTAATTTTATCCTAACATTCTTAACTTTTCTAAATCAATACTCAATCAACGCCATTTTTTTGGCGTTTATTATGTATATTTTGGCGTAATTTATAAATAAAAAACAAATCACGCCAAATCACGTCACTTATCCTTCCTTATTATTGGCGTACAAGGCATTACTTGTACATCTAAAGTAATATTTACTGTGAATTTTCTTCAAAAACCCTTGAAAACAATTTAATGTTAGTTAGGTGAAACCATTCACATAATTGTCAAAATGAACAACTGTAAGTAGAAAGGACTCAAGCCGTTCAAACGTTTCTGCTAACGGTATGCTTATAATATTTACATAAGCCATGCTTTTGCACCAAAATGCTTCAATCGGTCCGTATCAATACATTGACCAACACGCGACATGCTTTGTATCAAACTGGCTTTGTTTTCGCTTCGCTTAATTTACTTGGAGGTTCACTATATATGAATGCCTGCTCGCCAAGCTGTGATGATTTTATTGCCGACTTTATGCTGAAAAAAGAGGGAATGATTAGTCAATGCCTCTTTTGAACGACACTATAAAAGGACACGTCCATAGACGCATCCTTTAGCTTGTAAAATTTGTTCTATTGGAAATTAAAAATCCATGTCATCGACCCAGTATTATTGTTAATATCTGTGTAATCAAATGTTATCTGTGCTTCTCCTGAACCAATCTTCTGCACAATTAAAGAAACATGTCCTGAAGGATTTGGACCTGTGATCGTTGCAGTGGCAATATTTTCATCGTTGCTTCTCGGATTGCTGAAAATGACAGTTGAATTGTTTTCCCCTGTTATGGCAACCGTCAAATTCACATTAGTTGACATGGAATAAGGCCCACCAATTGTCCCCCCATCAACATATGGTGGTGAAATATTAACTCTTGGTGTATCTGGAATTGCCACCGTTACGAGTGCTGACTTGTAAGCTACTACTCTAGTGTTATTATCCACTATTTTATAGTTTACCGTTACATCACTAGCTGTAACACCTCTTATAGCCCCTGTACTTTGCTGAATTGTTGCAGCTCCTGTACCATTTGTTACAGTCCAGATGATGGATTGTCCGACTCCTGGAGGCGTAAAATTAGTTGCTGCTGAGCCCCAGCCAATAACTGAATAAGGTGCTGGCACCATGGGTATTGCTGTTACTGCTGCTTGTGGATGAACTGTCACAGTTGTCGTACCTTTTTCAATTACTACGCCATTAGCATCCATTCCTACATACGTAATAACTGAGCTACCTGCACTTATAGCTGTTACTTGGCCAGTTGTAGTATTCACTGTCGCTACACTTGTTGGTTCAGCTACAAAACTTTTGTTTGTTGCTGTTGCAGATGAGCCTGCTCCTACTGAAGCTGTTATTACTTCATCCATTTGCAGTACTTGCGAATATGTTGGGCTTTTTGCTGTTGCCTCATCATATACAGTGAGACTCACAGAATTCATTTTATCATTCCTACTTGTATACGAAATGGTTGTGATGCCTGGTGTGTGAGCAGTAATTTCACCTGTACTAGAATGAACTGTTGCAACACCTGTATTGCTTGATGACCACGTTATTGTGCCTGATTGGGTTGCTTCTGCTGTTCTACTAGTATAGAAAGAATTGTAGAAAACATATGGGTCAATACTCATTAAAGCATTGATGTCTTACCTTCTTCAACTTTATTCGAAAAGGTGTGAGCAAAGCAGAGAATCTAACCATAGTATACTGTCTATATTAAAGAAAGATATATTCTTCAAAATAAAAAAGTCACCCATTCATTTAGGTTTTCAAATGGGTGACTTGCTTAAATATATTTTAATAATTCCGCAGTGCAATGTATTCTCTAGAAGAATCTAGTGTTTAATTTACTTCTTGTAATAATGAACCATCTGGCCCCATACGGTAATAATTCCACTCTTGATCTTCAAAATAAATCCAGTCATTAATTATATTTATATTATGAGATGGCATACTATTTAATTGTTGAATATTTGATCCATCCATATTCATTCGATAGATATAATTATCAGAATTGGTGAAATAAATATAATCTCTATTTATATTAAAAATTCCTACATTATCTATTACTTCAGATTTATCAGAACCATCCAATTTCATTTTGTAAATTTTATTAATTCCGTTCTGATAATAAATCCAATCATCAACTAATATATAATTAAAAATTGTATGAATATCAGTAGTGATTATCGAATTACTATTATTAATTAGATTATATAAAACAAGTTGGGTTGAATCACCAAACGTATAGAGTATATAGTCATTTTCAATAATCGGAGTATGATAATAATATTCATCACTCATTATTATTTGACGATGTGTACCATCGTGTTTTATTTTAAAATAGCCATTGCCATTATTAGCTGGCATCATATCTTTAAAATAAATCCAGCCATTATTACTAACTCTGAAAATGTCATTGCTAGTAGTTATCTTTTGCAGGTCCGTACCGTCAGTTCTGATTCTATGTATATAACCCATACTGTCTTCATTTTGAGCACTAAAGAAGTATATCCACCCTTCAAGAACATTGATATGTGATACCCACTCTAAGTCACTTAATTTAATTTTGGTTGAATCGGACTTATTTATTTTATATAAAGTATTGTTTTCACTCGAGTTAGCATAATAAATCCAGTCATTATCTTCTGCTACAATGCCTCCGTTTAGAAGATTACCAGTTGAGTTTCCATAATTTAAGGAATTTAAATGTTTGGATTTGGTAGTAAAATCCATTTTATATTTTAGTCCATTTTCAAGAAATACCCTCACGGTATATGACTGATCTCCTAAATAATCTTTTACCGTTTCTATAGTCGCCTTATTTTCATTTAGGTGTAACTCAATTTTCACAGGAAGAAAGCTACCATCTTTTTCAATTACGATTCCAGCAATTTTATCGACACTCACAGTGCTACCAGTAAATGTAATAGTCCACTTTTTATTTAATTCAACACTATTCTTTGAATGTATTGTCTCCCATCCATCCGATGGATTAATAGGATCAAACTCATTTTTGATTAAATTATGATTCCTGATACCAAATTCATCAAATTCTCCTTCTGCTTTAACTGTTTCATTGGCTAATACAGGTATAGAAGTTGATAAGATAAAAGTAAAAATTAATAATAAAAGCACATTGAATATTTTTTTCATAAATTTACCTCCCTAGTAAGTATTGTATCTTGTATGTTACAAAAATTCACCATACATTTTCTATAATTTTGAAAAAAATATGCAATAATACAATTTATTAATTAAAAAGTCGTTTATTTATTTAAATGATTGAACTTCTTATTTATATAGAATTAATTAAATACTAAATATTGATAAAGAAAATGCTGTCAACTACTGTATTGCAAGGAGATCCAACAATATTTTTGAAAATAGCACATTATTTAATTAGCTGCATAGTAATAATGTAGTAAATAAATTCTTGACCATATGAAAGGATCTTAACTGATTAATAATTGGGATGAATCCTAGAGAAATTCTACCTCAGTTTTGACAACTCTAAGTTTTTATCATTAAGTAACTTAGCTCGAACTCAAATTACTAAAAAAAGTAAATATACTAAATCTTTTCAATTCCAGTACGATAACAACTATGGAACTAAAAATGTGAATAGGAAGGTGATAATGTATCATGATGACAACGAAATTTTCCACTATGCAATATTTAATGTCCCGAAAGTCCTCGTCTAAGTATTATGGGTTGACGCGACAAATGAGCAAGGAAGTGAAAGCTACATCAAAAGAGGATCAAGAAAAAATAAATAATGTCAATAAAATTCTTGAAGAAAGTAAAACTTCTAAACTATCTAGCAAACAAATTGAAACGTTAAAAAGCGCTGTAAAGCAAGGGTTATTAGGATCTAGTTCTAATCATTTAAGCCCATTAGGTATGTATAACTATAAAAAATCAATCGCAAGTTCGAATTCAAACTTACATTCAACTTTGAGAGCTTATCGAAACTCGATCTAGTATTTATTAGCAAAACACCCTTTAACGAATTAGAGGGTGTTTGTCTTGTAAGAGGTTTCATATCATGGTATTCACTTAACCAAAGTCGAACATCATGTATGCTTTTAAATCCTTATCCCCTTTTAAACGTCCACTATATAAAAAGGATCACTTTCCTATCAATGATCCTTTCAACGATTATTTAAAATTCTGTGGTTTTACTACTTTAAATGAAGCAACTTCGCCACAGTTTTTACAAAAAGTCATTTGGAGTGGTGACCCTACTGCCATAATTGCGCCAATAGGTCTTATATTGCCTTGGCTTGTAGTACCTCCCACCTGTCCAGTCGTAAATTTATCTCGACCACAAACCTTGCAAACCAATTTTTCATTCTCCATCTTATCACCTCATTATGTAATTTATGTAAATTATAACATAAAAATATCTGATATGAGCGATGAGCGAGTCTGACCCATCAAATCTATAAAGTATCTAGGGAAATAATGAAGAAAATAATCTTATTATTCATTTTGTTATTTCTTATAGGGTATAATGAAACGGTTAAAACGGTGGAAAAACATTTGCATTTCCTGATGACATCGACAGAATAAAAATGCCATGCAATTTTAACAAAAACCCCTCAGATGAAGGGCCATTATGGAAGTGATTTATGAAAATGGCTGGAAGGACTTGATCGATGTATGGTATTACGAAAATCAGTGGCTGCTTCCTTTAAATCAAGACAAAGCTTTGAACGGACACATAGATTGAAAATATAGATACCCCCATTAGGAACCAACCATAAACTGTTCGCTGTTTTTGAAATTCTTGAATGCCTAAAGTGAACATGAAAAGGCCTAAGAACAATATCATGAGGTAATTCAATTGGAAATCTTGTGTGATTAGTCCGTAAGCTGCGAGAGATATGCCTGTGATGGAAAAAATAATTTTTAAACAATTTAACATAACTTTCCACCTCCCCTTTTAGTTTATCATACACTACTAAAGGTTATAGCTAACTAGAAAGACATTGGCATAACTATATTTCCATAGAAAAAAGCATATGCTCATCCGCAGATCGGACATATGCCTTTGTTTCTTAAACTCTTAACGATCCACGGAAGCCTCTTGCCGCATAGTAGGATTCTGCCCCATTGTGGTACATAAAGACCATGTCATAGCGACGATCGCAGAAGATAGCTCCGCCTAGTTTGCGAATGTTGTCAGGTGTTTGTACCCAGCTTGATGTTTTTAAATCGAACTTGCCAAGCTCCTGTAGTTGGCGATATTGCTCCTCTGTTAACAGCTCAATGCCGATTTCCTTTGCAACATCCATAGCCGTATTTTCAGGCTTGTGATTTTTTCTAGATTCCCATGCTTCACGGTCATAACATAAACTTCTGCGACCTTTAGGACTTTCCGCAGAACAATCATAAAATATGAACTCGTCCGTGTTTGCATCATAGCCTACTACATCTGGTTCACCGCCTGTTGCCTCCATTTCGTGGAGCGACCATAGTTTCTCCCTATTAGCCTCTAGCCTAGCTTGGACATTTACCCAATCAAGCCCTTCATGACGAGATGTATTTTTCTCGAAGCGAACTTGCAAAGTATTGATTAGTTCCTCGGTTTGCTCTTGTGATAATTCTTTCGTTGACATTGTTGTCTTCCCCCTCACTTATTTAAATGACAAGCCTTCTACTTTCAATAATGATTTCATAATCGGTAAGGAGGCTGGTCCAATACCATGCAGTTTTAAGATATCCTTTTCCGTATACATTGATAGTTTTTCCAACGTATCAATACCTGCGTGTACGAATGCATTTCTTGCAGGTGAACTCAGCTTGGAAAGGAAGCCACTGCTAGGTTTATTTTCCTGATCACAGGTAGGACAGCTTGGACAATCTGTGCTTTTGTAAAATGGATGTCCTTTTTCACAAACTTTTAACCTTTTTTCTGCCAACATCATCCCTCCAAACCTTATGCTTTTGTCCATTTTACCATATTTCATCAAAGGGATTGAAAATGGAAACTTTAATTTTTCTGCAATTCACGCTCTAATGAAGTTGCTGCTACATTTACAATATAGCAACTTTCTATAGTTAACTTTAGCCAAATTCAATTACTCATTAAAAAATCTGTTAAAACAGCCTAACCTCTACATTGGACCAAAACCTCTTGAACAAAATGAACGGTGAATTTTTTATTGGAAATCTATACTGCAAGGGAGTACTTTTAAATCATTGGTAAAAGAATATCTTGATAGGATACAAGCAAGAGCAGAACGAGAAGTATTCTCCTAATACGATAAGAACATACTACTACAACTTATGCATTGTGTATTTGAAGTTAAAAGGGTTGGATATTTTAGACGGTAAACCTGATGTTCTTACTAACTTCAAATTGTGGCTCAAGAACCCATATAGATTTCATGGAAATGTGGAGATTAGATTACGAATATATTGAAGATGACCTTAAAGTTTCTACTGTCAATGCCATCATAGATAGGGTATGTTCTTTATTTCTTTAGCTTAAAGCTAGTGGAAGGATTAAAGAGAATCCGGTTGTGTATCGTAATGGCATGTTTACAAATGCGATGAGAGATAAAGATATATTATTTCCTACTCAGAGAAGCAAGTTGAAATAAGTTCGAGCAACACCTCTCGTAAATACTTGTTTTAAGATAAATAAGAAGAATCCATTTTGAAAGAGATTGTTCAAAATGGACTCTTCTTTAGCAGTTTTAAGTTTGTTTTTTATAAAAAGCTTGTTCATTTTCATCCTCTGTTACTCGACAATCGGGCCCGAGTGTCAAATAACTTAACTCTAAATAAATCATTTTAAGTAAGTTCTAAAAGCACATTCTCTATTTCTTTATTGAAGGTAGATTCTTTCCAAAGTGTAACAGCCTCTTTCTCTTGATACTTTTCAATTAAGATTTGAATCACATTGTAGCCAATAAAATACCCTAAACGTGTGAAACCAAAGTTGGAACCTCCATTAATTGAAAACCATTCATGAATAATTTCAGGTTGTGCACGTTTGTTTATATCATCCAAAAAAGTAGTGATAATATCATTTTTGTTTTCCTCTGCAAATCTTAACCATTCTTCTCCATTATCATCGTATAAAAAATAGACCGATTTATCAGCATCAGCAACTTGTTCTGAAAAATACGTTGCACAACCTTCCTGAAACAGCGCTGTAAAGGGATGAAACCACTGAACTTTAGACCAATCCATACCCTCCTGATCTGATAAAATATTATGAAGCGTATGACCAAATTCATGAGCAATAATTACTTTTAAATGCTTATCATTAGAAGAGAGCTTTTCTAAACAAAAAGTCACTTCAGGAATAATTTGACGATGTGTAAATGCATTTGACCCATATGCTCCAACAATAATATGTACATCTTTAGTGAACTCGACATTATATTTTTGTCTGTAAGTTAACACAACTTGTTGAATGAGACTTCCGATTTTTCCACTCGATTCCTTTATCTCACTCATTTTGGAAGGATATTTTTGAATTGCGTTTTTAATCTTCTCATCTGCATTTTTACAATGATACAGAAAATATTCCTTGAAGTGTTGGGAGAACTTTTCATGGTAGTGTTTTAAGAACCGCTCCGAAGGCTTGTAGTTTAATAAAAAATATGGAACTGTATTATAAATGTTCATAATTACCGTCCTCCATTATATAACAATCCTCTTCATTAATTTGAACTATACTTTTAAAATTCTCCAAATAATTTTTAGTTCCTGCTTATTTCATACAGTTTTTTCATCAAAAATTTATTATAACTAATCGAACTTAATTATTATCAATCTTTATTAAAAGGCCACAAAAAAAGCCTGTATCCATAATTACTTGGTAATTGAAGAAACAGGCTTTATCTTTTTAAAAAAATAGTGATGTATTGATTTGATAATACATTGTTCAATACTATATACCAATACACTATCTTCCTTATTCTAACTATCATTTTTAGGTATAATGTTTACAAATAGCTGTCTCTCTCATTTTACAGACACACAGAATAGATAGTGTCATTCACTTCCCCCTCAAAATTGTTGTGTAGTTTAAAATGAAAGGTCTCGTAAATTCCGTTATTTATATTTATTTAAAATTTCTGCGGGAATATGACAATAATCATTTGGACATCTGGTTAATCTATCTTGATGTTCCTCTGCACTTCTGACATAGTTTGTAAGGGGCAATACTTCAACCATTATAAGCTCGTAATCATTTCGCTCTCTAAGAAATGCCTTCGCCTCTTTTAAATGCTCAGGATTTTCACTATATACGCCCGTTCTATATTTCTCACCAACATCCTGTCCTTGTCTATTCAAACTGTAAGGATCAATGATTTCGAATAAATAGCCCATTAAATCTCGAATGGTTACAACTGTGGGATCAAACTCTGTTTTTACACATTCAGCGTACCCGTCATAATCGCCCTCAAGCGTACGACTTGTTCCATTCGCTCTTCCTGCTTCTGTAAACGTAACTCCTGGTAGCGTTTTTATAAAAGCTTGTACGCCCCATAAACATCCACCTGCCAAATATATTACTTCCATCATGCCCCTCCTTTTTTGTCTAAATACAGATCAATTTTATTACGAACCTATTCATAAAGAAAGGCACTCTTCACATTCAAGAAAGTATGTTTACTAATAGATAAAAATTATTAATCCTTAGATAGGTGTAACGAATCGAGTATATTTTCAACCAAGCGTTTGCGCTGTAGAAGTATCAGCTAAATGTATTGATGTCACTACTTTTTAACATGTATTACTTTGTAGCCAATAAATAAGATGAAAAACCAAACTGGTGCCACATATAGGGCAACACGCATATCTGGAATAAACGCCATTAACACAATCACCATTAATAAAAATACAATAGCAATATACGTAGAAAGTGGGTAAAGCGGAATTTTGAATTTCAGTTTGGCTACTTCCTCTTTCGTTTTTGACTTCCTAAATTTCAACTGTGCTAATAAAATAATCATCCAGCTTGTAATAACTGCAACCGTCGCAACTGCAGAAATATAGATGAACACTTTTTCAGGTACTACATAGTTTAAGACAACCGCGATTAATAACACAGCTGACGAAAATAATATCCCTCGACTCGGACTACCGTTTTTGCTTACTGTTTTAAAATATTCTGGACCATTTTTTTGTACCGATAAGTTGTGTAGCATACGTCCTGAACCATATAAGCCACTATTAAAGGCAGACATTGCAGCTGTAATGACGACAAAGTTAATAATGTGAGCCGCAGCAGGGATGCCAACGTAATCGAAAATTTGAACGAACGGGCTACCTTCTGAGCCAACTTCGTTCCAAGGATAAATAACCATCATAACGCCTAATGCCCCAATGTAGAAAATTAAAATACGCCAAACGATGTTGTTAATCGCTGATGGAATGGACTTGCTAGGATTTTTTGCTTCTCCTGCAGAAATACCCACTAACTCAACCCCACCAAATGAGAACATAACTAATACAAGTGACATTAAAATACCATGGAAACCGTTTGGCATGAAGCCACCATGTGCCCATAAATTATCAAAGCCAATTGCTTCACCGTGGTTGCCGACACCGAAGAAAATAATGGCTAATCCTAGGACGATCATCCCGATAATTGCCACAACTTTAATCATCGCAAACCAGAATTCGAATTCTCCGTATGCTTTTACATTTGCTAAATTTACAAGCGTCATCATCACAAGTACGACAAGGGCAGTTACCCATTGTGGAATATCTGGAAACCAGTAGTTAATATATACACCGACAACTGTTAGTTCTGCCATGCCCACGACAATCCACATGAACCAATATGTCCATCCAGATAAGAAACCAGCAAAGCGCCCTAAATATTTATTCGCGTACATACTGAATGAGCCTGATACAGGTTCTGCTACTGCCATTTCGCCTAATGCACGCATAATGGTGAAAATAACTAACCCGCCAATTAAATAAGCTAGTAAAATAGATGGTCCCGCCATTTGAATGGTTGAACTAGAGCCATAAAATAAACCGACCCCAATGGACCCGCCAAGTGCAATTAATTGCATGTGACGCGTACTTAATTCCCGCTTTAGTTGTGAATCTTGATGATTATCTTTCAT